>JBBQTB010000024.1:0-80886 GCA_038213375.1 Bacteroidales bacterium
TATTAGCGGCTTAAACCGAGAATAACTTTTTTAGGCCTTGAAAGGGCCAAAAAGTTATTTCCCGTTTTAACCGAGTATTGAGTTTGAGTAAACAATCTTAACTTGGTATAATTTCTGTCCGAAGATTAGGGTATAGTATAATTGATCCAAATGAACAAGAACTTATTTCCGATTTACTGCAGAATTTAAAAAAGGATAAAATAGTTATAATTACAGATCATTACTATAGAAATGTACTAAATATAACCGATCGGAATTTGCTGATAAATAATGGCAAGAGCCAAAAAATAAATTCAATTGATGAACTTGTACAAGGAGAATATTTAAAAAAACACTTTGCCTAATCGAGTAGACTGCCCTGTCAGTAACTGACGGGGAGAGCCTCTCTCAGTCCCCGGAAATGATTCCTTTTTTATAAATATAAGAGAACTTATATACCTTTGCACCGATAGCAGTTAGCAAGTAACGGGTCGGTTGTTGGTGCTTTTTGCCCGTCTCACAGTCTTGTTTCAGAGGCATGTGTTTTATGAATAGGTGAAAGCAAGCCCTAACTTGCTATGCCAGGCTTGGCAGCATATAAACAGGTTGTGGCAAATACTTTCCCAAACGGATGTCGGATTCAATTTGTTCCATGTTTTTAAGCAGGGACGGACTAATCCGTATTAGCGAAGAAACTTCTGCAATGGAAGTGGAGCGAAGGGGTTAGATTATACAGTCATATAACATTTAACAACTCGCAAGAGGATGACTTTATGGAATGAGACAAATATACTATACCCTATATCAGGGGTTGGGTCAACTATTATGGTAAGTTTAGCAGTAAGGTTGGTCTGCGAAAAGTTTTCCGTTTTAGGGGTTGGGTCAACTATTATGGTAAGTTTAGGATATCAGCAATGAATCCAATATTTCAATTGTTGCGAAAGCGATCGGTAAGGTGGGTACGACAACGTACAAGCGTTACAAAACGAATCTGAACAAATCCTATGATTGGCTGAAACGGGTACGGGAACAATTCCCAAATCTATTTTACCAGTGGTGGTTAGGATTTTCGTAAAGTAACGCTTAGATTTGTATAACAAGAGCCGTATGATGGGAGACTATCAAGTAGGGTTACGTGAGAGGCTCGGGCTGAAATACCCTTGCATACTCGACCCGCCACCGTTAGCGGTAATTTTCACAGACACCATACTTTTGACAGACAATTATCGACCAAACCTTTTAACCTAAAAATAAAAATGGCAACAATTACATCAAAAATACAGTTCGACAAATCAGGGTATTACTTTATTGGTTTATTAGGACTTGTGTTATTGGGATTTTGGTCGTCATACTTTTCTAAATTTTTCAACGGGATAGAAAACTACTCTTTTTATTTCCATTTCCATGCGACCATGATGGCACTTTGGATTTTGGTACTAATTGCTCAACCAATCTTAGTTAGAAAAAAGAAACTGACAGTTCATAAATTCATTGGAAGGCTAACATATATATTGATGCCACTAATGTTTATATCTGTTATCCTGCTAACACATTATCAAATTCAAAACCATGTACAAATTATCAACGGAGAAAAACTATATGGACCTCATTTAATTGTTCCATTCAAAGACTTATTGATTTTAGGTACAGCATATATTATTGCCATTGTTCATCGGCAAGATGTAAATATTCATGCCAGAGCAATGGTTGCAACAGGAATTGTATTTATTGAACCTGCCCTAATTAGATTCATAAAGTATGCACTAATAAAGGATGGAAGCATAGCATTTTTCTGCACAATCGGACTTGTATATTCACTTTTAATTGGGCTGATGATATTGGAAAGAAAGCAAAAAAGAGGAAGATGGGTTTTTCTACTAATTCTTGGCTTATATATTTTTGTTCATTCTTTATTAATTTTCCATATAAGAATTGGGGTTTGGGAAACATTTGCAAAATGGTTTGCAGCGTTACCGCTAACATAAATTTATTCAGACAGAAAATGATAAAAACTACCACTAATAAATAGGGCTTCATGTGGTCGGTAGGACCCAGCATGAAGCCCCGGTTGAACTACATCCAAGGTAAGCTGGTTCGGTTATGCACTTATCACCGGCTTTATGGATTAGGATTTCTAAAAGTAGAGGTAAGAAATAGGCGTTTCAGTTATAAAGTTAGGTTCATTTATCATTTTTAAGCAAAGTGTTGACAATAAAAGCATATTAACGAAGAATCAAATTTTTGGTTATTTTTGATAGACGAGAGGAGCTATCCCGGAGGGATTTAGTTCAACATGCGGTCATAAAATATTTGGGTTTAAGTAGTATGCCAAGCGCATCGCCCGCTGGCAAGGTTCTTATCGGTTGATAGGAACGTAGCCCCGAAATCCCTTTCTGGCCATATTGCCAGCGTTGGGTGCAACCAAAAAAAACTCACAATGTGATACATATTTATAGATATGATATTATTACCCAATGATAGATATTACCTTCTAAAAGAACAGATTAAAGAAGTTAAGATTAATAATCTGTTTGCTAGATCTGTGATTGAAAAGCACATATCAGGAAAAGTTTTCGTAGATAATATTGATAATCCCCAAACGGTTTATGTGATTCATCCTTATGGAATATCATTACTTTTTGGGGATTATTCAAATATTGAGTTCAACAGTCAATTCAAATTGTATGCTATAAGTCAGGATTCAAGTCATGAAGTATACGAATGGATGCAGACATTCCCCAAAGAGTGGGATAACGTTTTACATGACTTATTTGGTAAATTGATTGTCAAACCATCCGAGAATATAAACAATGAGGTAAATGGAGTAATTGAAATATATACTAGAGTAAATTTCAATTTTAATAGAGATAAGTTTATACAAAACAAAAAGTTGTCTCTTTCAAAAAATGATTTGATAGTTGAGACAGACTCAATACACTTTGAACAAATGAAAGGCAGTGTTATTCCGCTTAAATTCTGGAATTCTTTCAAGGATTTTAAGAACAATGGTAAAGGATTTACTTTGTTGCATCACGGAGAGATTGCTTGCACGGCATACTCTGCATTTGTTCATGAGGATAAACTGGAGATTGGAATTGAAACTATTGAAAAGTATCGTGGCTGTGGATTTGCAGAATTGACTTGTTCCATGCTTATTGATTATTGTTTAGAAAATCATCTAATCCCTGTTTGGTCTTGTCGATTTGAAAATACATCGTCATATAACTTAGCTCAGAAACTCGGATTTGAGCCAACATTAAAGATACCTTTTTATAGGTTGAGTAAATAAAAAATTGGCAGCGCCCAACATACTAAAAGCTACGCACATTGATATATTAATAAGCTAATTAGTTTAAAAAAAAAGATGAAAAAAATAATATTTACACATGTTCTTTCAGCATTTATTGTATTTTATGCTAATGCGAAGGAATACCATGTATCGGTTAGTGGGAATGCCCAAAACAATGGTTCGGTATCAAAACCTTTTAAAACCATTTCCAAAGCAGTTGAAAATGCTTATGCTGGAGACACAATTACGGTTCATGCTGGAACATATAGAGAATGGATAAATCCCATACGAGGAGGTGAAAATGATATAAAAAGAATTGTATACAGAGCAGCCTACGGGAAAAAAGTTGAAATCAAAGGATCAGAAATAATAAAGGATTGGCAAAAAGTGAACAATAATGTCTGGAAAGTAACTCTTCCCAATACGTTTTTTAAAGATTACAATCCTTACAAAGATTCAATTTTTGGAGATTGGTTCTACAATCGTGGTCGTATACATCACACTGGCGAAGTGTTCTTGAATGGTAAGTCCCTTTTCGAAAAAGAATCATTGGATAAAGTTTTAAACCCCAAAGCAGATAATAACATAAATGATTCAGAGGGTTCAACTTATACATGGTATTGCGAAAGCGATGCAAATAATACTACTATTTGGGCAAATTTCCATAACTATAATCCTACTCGCGAATTGGTAGAGATAAGTACCCGAAAAACCTGTATTTATCCCGAAAAGGAAGGTGTAAATTATATAACGTTCAGTGGTTTTTACATAAGCCAGGCCGCTACGCAATGGGGGGCACCAACTGCCGAACAAGTTGGAATAGTATCTACCCATTGGTGCAAAGGGTGGATCATTGAGAATAATGTAATAAGCGATTCAAAATGTTCGGGGATAACTTTGGGAAAGGAACGTGGCTCTGGTCATAATGTATGGTCTGCCGATATAGGTAACGTGAATAATGATGGAAACATTCATTATATTGAAGTGGTTTTTAAAGTACTGCAAAATGGATGGAACAAAGAACATGTTGGTTCCCACCTGGTAAGAAACAACACAATATTTAATTGCGAACAAACTGGCATTTGCGGTAGTATGGGGGCGGCCTTTAGTACAATTGAGAATAATCACATTTATAATATTTGGACAAAAAGACAATTTGATGGGGCTGAAATTGGTGGAATAAAATTCCATGCACCCATTGATGCTATCATTAAAAATAACCGGATACATGATTGTGGAAGAGGTATATGGCTGGACTGGATGACACAGGGCACCCGTGTTTCATCAAATTTATTCTATAACAATGATATGGAAGATTTGTTCCTCGAAGTAAACCATGGCCCATTCGTAGTTGATAACAATATCTTTCTATCTGCCAGTTCCATAAGAACACAATCCGAAGGAGGTGCATTTGTGCATAATCTTATCAATGGAGTTGTTTTTGCATGGAGCGACCCTAATCGGTTTACGCCTTATTTTTTTCCTCATTCAACAGAAATTAAAGGACTCACAACCATCTTTGGTGGTGACGACAGATACTATAACAATATATTTATCGGAGATGGAACTAAAACACAAAAAGCAAGGCATAAATATGGTTTAGAGGAATATAATACCGCTAAATTGAAGGTATGGATGGTTGGCAATGTATACTACAATGGAGCTATACCTTCCGATAAAGATTCGGATTTTGTATCCTCACTTTTTTACAATCCAGAAGTAAAATTAGTTGAAGAAAATCAACACGGTTATCTAAATCTCACGTTTGACCAAACCTACTATAAACATAAAGTTAGTGTAATAACCACTGAGATATTAGGAAAAGTAAAGATTCCCAAGGCTTTATTTGAAAACCCCGATGGTACTCCTTTGGTAATAGATAGTGACTTTTTTGGTAATAAAAGGGCAATAGATAATAAGGTTGGTCCTTTTTCTAACTTAAATACTGGGAAGGTGATATTAAGATTATGGTAAATGCTTAAAGAAATAAAGCACGAACACACAGCACGCGGTATAGCCAAATAGGGTTTCAGAGGTATACGAAGTTCATCACCCGCATTAATCTTTCGTCTCGGTTTATAGGAAAGTCGCCCCGCATTACCTTAATGGCTATACCTCAAACGGTTGGGGCATTATAGACAACCTGCCGACAAACAAGATATATGAAAATGAAAGCAATTATATTTACGAAATATGGAGCGCCTGATGTGCTTCAACTACAGAATTTGGACAAACCGATTCCCTAAAATAATGAAATACTCATTAAAATAATTGCCACATCTGTATCGGCTAGTGATTAAAAAAATTATCAACAAAAACAGCTGCTTATTCCTGTTTTAGAATTTAAATTTTGCGTAATGTTAGTTAAATTATTATAAATCGGTAATTGCTTTAAATTTTGGAACTAAAGCTTTCATTATAAACCAAGCTCCCAAATAAGCCAAAGCACAATATGCAAAAACAATACCGTAGGCAATTGTCATTTCGGATTGGACAATTGTTGATTGTAAGGCCTTTAATTGGTAAAATTGATTAGGATCGATGGCTTGCAATTTCTCAGTTACATCCTTGGAAAGGCTGCCTAGTTCCACATGATTCAGATTGATAATATCGCCATGTTTGTTAACGAGTTGGATGGAACTGATTTTATCAACAAAATCTCCAAGATTCGAAGCTTTTGCCTCAACCCACGACTTTGCTAAACCTGCACTTCTGTATGCATCAAAAATCCATCCTGCCGATTTGTTCACAACAATACCTCCTAATGCGCCAGCCATACCGCCAATACCAACAACTGATCCTACTGATTTTTTAGGAAACATATCCGAAACAGTGGTAAATATATTGGCCGACCACGCTTGATGCGCCGAAGTGCCTATGCCAATAATCAGTACAGGTAGCCAAAAACTATATACCCCAAGAAATTGGACGCCTAATACTACCAGAGGAATCAAGGCAATAGCAAACATGGCTTTCATTCGGGCTGCATAAGGATCATGCCCTTTATTCATAAAATATATAGGAAACCAACCTCCGGTGATGCTTCCAACTGTTGACATGGTATAAAGCACTGCTAAGGGGAACGCAACTTGCATGCCCACCATACCATACTTAGCTTTGAGATAGGCTGGTAACCAGAACAGGAAGAACCACCACACACCATCGGTCATAAATTTACCTATGCTAAATGCCCAGGTTTGTTTATATTTTAAAAGTTGAAACCAGGATACTTTTTGAGTTTTATCAGTAGTGTCAGCATTTTGAAATTGAGCATCTTCATCGCTGTTGATAAATTCAAATTCCGCTTTTCCTAATTTTTTGCCTAAAATAGGTTTTTCATAAAGCCAAAACCAAAAGATCAGCCATAAAAATCCGACACCTCCAATAATTATAAATGCCCATTCCCATCCGAGATGATCGGCTATCCAGGGCACTGTTATTGGGGCAATGATGGCACCTATGTTGGCGCCTGAATTAAAGATACCTGTGGCAAGCGCGCGTTCTTTTTTAGGAAACCATTCGGCAATTGTTTTTATGGCTGCCGGAAAGTTACCTGCTTCACCAAAACCAAGCACACCCCGGGAAAACATAAAGCCACCAGTTCCTTTGGCTAAAGCATGAACTATTGCACCAACCGACCAAATAATTAGCGACCATGCATAACCCCATTTGGTTCCAATCCAATCGATTAACCGGCCAGCAAAGAGCATTGAAATAGCATATACAAACTGGAACACCGACACGATGTTAGCATAGTCAGAATCACTCCAGTTGAATTGTACTTCGAGTCGGTCTTTTAAAAGACTAAGTACCTGACGATCCAGATAATTCACTGTAGTTGCAAAAAACACCAGAGAACAAATTGTCCAGCGGTATTTTCCGATTTTTTCATTTACTTCATTTATCTTCATTCAGTTGGCTTAATTTAAGTTTAAGAAAATATTATTGTTTCTTGTACTTCCTTATTATTTCGAGAGCCTTTTTACATTCTTCAGTTAGTTTTTGGAAATCATCTTTCTCAATAATATCTTTCGTAATCAGTTGGGATCCCATACCAACACATGTTACACCGGCTTTAAACCAGGCCGCCAGGTTTTCTTCCGAAGTGTCCACTCCTCCGGTTGGCATAACGCTCGACCATGGAAATGGGCCTTTTAGAGCCTCAACAAATTTTGGCCCTCCAACCTGCGTTCCCGGGAATATTTTAACAATTTCGGCTCCAAGTTCTTCTGCTTTTGAAATTTCAGTAACCGATCCACAACCCGGTGCCCAAAGTATTTTTCGGCGGTTACATACTTTTGCCATATCTTCATTCAGTATCGGTGATACAATAAAATTCGTTCCCAATTGAATGTATAGAGCTGTAGTACCCGCATCCACTACCGAACCAATACCAAGAATCATTTCAGGCAATTCTTTTGCTGCATATTTATTTAGTTCGGTAAATACTTCGTGAGCAAAATCTCCTCGGTTTGTAAATTCAAAAACCCTTACACCTCCTTTGTAACAAGCGTTCAATACTTTCTTACAAAGGTCAGCATCTTTGTGGTAAAACACAGGAATTATCCCTGTTTCAGCCATTTTTAATGCAACTTGTATTCTTGTAAAACGAGCCATTTTGATTGGTTATTTTTGATTTCTGTATTAAAATATGATCTTCTCCAAAAAATGCAAAAGTCCTCTTAAATTCAGATATAAAATAGTCGATAGAAAATATACAATTATCTTGAAACACGTCCGGAAGCATCACCACCCATAAGTTTTTCAACCTCCTCAACTGTTACCAGATTGAAATCTCCGGTAATTGTGTGCTTCAGACATGAGGCTGCCACTGCAAAATTCAATGCTTTCTGGTCATCGCCAATGTATGTTAACAAACCATAAATTAGTCCTCCCATAAATGAATCACCTCCACCCACACGGTCAACTATGTGAGTAATATTGTATTCAGGCGCCTGAAAGAATTCAGAGCCATTCCATAGAATGCCCGACCAGGTATTATGATTTGCGTTTACCGAGCCACGAAGGGTGACAATAATCTTTTTGGCACTGGGGAAACGGTTTACCAACTGACGACAAACTGACTCATAGGCAGAGGCTTCAATATGTCCTTTGTTTACATCAACACCTTCAGGTTTAATTCCAAAAACCATTTCTGCATCGTCTTCATTTCCCAGAATTACGTCACAGCCTTCCACCAGTTCAGGCATTACTTCGGATGCTTTTTTTCCATATTTCCATAGATTTTTCCGAAAATTAAGGTCGGTTGATACTGTAATGCCTTTTTTATTAGCCGCTTTTATTGCCTGTAAACAAACCTTTGCTGTATTTTCCGATATGGCAGGAGTAATTCCTGTCCAATGAAACCACGTAACACCCTCGAAAACCCTGTTCCAATCGATCATGCCAATCTCGATTGTTGAGATGGATGAATTAACTCTGTCATAAACAACTTTGCTGGATCGTGCTACAGCGCCCGTTTCGAGAAAGTAAATTCCCAGCCGTTCGCCCCCCCAGACTATATGATTCGTGCCTACATTATATCTTCGCAGTGCCATGGTGCTGCTTTGTCCCAAATCATTTTTTGGTAAACGGGTAACAAATTCCACAGGAATTCCGTAATTAGCCAAAGATACAGCTACATTCGCCTCTCCGCCGCCGTAATTTATATCAAACTGTGTGGCTTGTGAAAAACGTTCATATCCTGGCGTACTCAATCGAAGCATTATTTCTCCGAAGGTTACTACTTTATTATTCATCTGCTATTAAAAGGGTTTATTAAATTTTATAAATTAAATATAAATGATTTAATTCGTAAATCAACATTGTGCTATCGATTGCACAAAGATTAAAAAAAAGTTGGTCATTACCACAAAAAGATTTTAAAATAAATCAATAAATTGGGTGTTTAAATAGATTTTTAAAATTAAATCATTTATTAACATTGCTTTTCTGTTTTAAATAAAAAAAAGCCACTTGAATCCAAGTGGCTTTTTTATTTATATCGGTCTATTTATTCTTTTGTTTCTTCCTTAACTTCCGCTGAGACTTCAGGTACTTTTGGATCTTCCTCAAGATCAATCATTTTTAGGTCAAGAAGTATATTGTACCAAGTAAAAACTTTTTTAATATCAGACGAATAAACTTTTTCGCGATCGTACTCAGGAAGTATTTCTTCGAAATATTTCTTTAATTTATCAGTAGCCAATTTTGGATCAATGGTTTGACCTCCATTTTCTTTTTGGTAAATTTTGCGGAATATATCTTTCAGAGGTACTTCCTTATCATCCGTGTAAATAGCTATATCCTCAAGAGCACTAACCCTTGCCGATCCGGTAGCATTCATACGCTTTTTATCAATCAACCCTTCTACAATCACTCCGTTACGACCTTGCGAAATAAAACGATACAATCCGCTATAACCGGAGATTGCCAATATATCTTTGAGACTCATATATTTTAAAGCTTTTTATATTTAAGATGCAAAACTAAGAAAACTCTATGCCATTCCACGCTCTTTTTTTATTTTTTCGTAAGCTTCGTTAAGCTTTTGAAACTTTTCATTCGCAGCATTTTTAACATCATCACCAAGATAAGCAACTTTGTCCGGGTGATATTTCATTGCCATAGACCTATAAGATTTTTTTATATCATCGTCAGTGGATGTACTATCAATTTCCAATATTTTATAGTAATCTTCGATTGTATTTTTGAACATTGATCGAAGGGATTCTTTATCCTTCGAAGTAATTCCCATTTTATAAGAGATAAGTTCCAGAAGTTGCTCTTCGGCTTTATCAATACGCCCATCTGAATTAGCCAGGCCAAACAGAAAATGCATAAGCTGCAGACGTGATGAATAATCGACATGTGTTGAAATTTGATCGCAAACATCTTCAACCGGTATTTCCTGCTTCAATAGGTCGCGCAATAATTGCAGAGCTTCATGTGCACCTTCAGTACCAAAATTTTGAACCATAAATTTTTTAACATAATCAAGCTCAGCTTTTACCACCTTGCCGTCTGCCTTCATCATTGCAGCTACCAAAACCAATAAGCTCATGGCATAATCTCCGGCAGTTGTTTTTCCCGATGCAGTTTGCACAGATTCGACACTATCAACCATCGTACCTAGTAAAAATCCAAACATACCACCTACCGGCCCAAAAAATGCCCAACCAAGGCCGCCGCCAATCCATTTTACAAATTTCCCCATACTATATACTTCTCGAAGTTAATTCGTTATGTAAATTTAATACTTGTTCCAAAAGACTTTGTTTTTCATTGTTGTATATTACAAATTCCGACCGTTTTACCTTTTCCTGATCGGAAAGTTGATTATTCATTCTGTTAATAACCTGTGCTCTTGATATGTTATCACGTTTAATTACCCTTTCAATCCTTATATTTTCAGGTGAATAAACAGTAACCATCACATCCATGTCACTACAAGCATTGCTTTCAAATAATAGAGCCGACTCTTCGATTACATATACCTCCCTTGAATGCAATATACTCCATTTTTTAAAATCATTATTTACTGCAGGATGTACAATAGCATTTACATATTCAATAGCTTTTTTATCAGCAAAAATTATTCCGGCAAGGAATGATCGGTCAAGTTGATTGTTTTTATATAGTTGATTTCCCCACCGCTCTGTAAGTTGTTGTTTTATATTTTCATTATTGTTCATTAACCATTTTGCCTTGTTATCAGCATTATATAGGCTAATACCAAGTCGAATAAAAATTTCGCAAACGATGGTTTTTCCACTTCCAATTCCTCCGGTAATACCAACTTTAATCATTTTTCGATGATATATTCAACGCTTTTGGGATGGTAAGTAATGTTTATCACCATGGCAGGAATTTTCGTCAGGTTGATCTTAACTTTATTCGAAGGGTTATTTTTCAATATATTATAATCAATACTTGCCCTAAACATAAAAGGTGTCATTTTGTCATAATTGGAAATACCAACCCAACAGGAAAGAGAAATGTAAGCAGGAAAGGTTTTTAACTTCAAGCTGTCAGGCACATTAACTGATTCAATAGGAATATTTAAAACCATTTCAGTATACTTAACAGCTGGTATTGTTATAAAAACATTTTTTGTGTCAAATGATATTTTAGGTATCGGAAAAAGGCTAACCTCTTTAGTTATCGTATCTTTAATGTTTTTTATATCTAATTTGTAAGTGGAAATAGCTTTTAATGTATCCAGTATCACCTGCGGTCCACTAACAACAATACTATCAGGATGTATCAGAATTTTTCCATTTTGCATGAATTGTTTGGCAAAACTAAGTTTTGACACTAGCTGAACAGGTATTTTTTTATCAATAACATCGGTAAATTTGAAAAACAGGGTATCAGGCAATAATGAAACTAATTGAAGTTCACTACCTAATTGGTTGCCAATCCATTCCTTAGTATATCGGCTTAAAAGATAATATATGTACTGATTATCTTTTCGTTGAATATCAAGCCTGAAGATGTTGATTGGCAGTATAACCGGATTAATGTATGAGGTGAGTTTGGATCTAAGGATTGTAAACCCAAATCCCTTTACTTTTATTTCAAGTTTTTCCGGAAGATCCGAAACAAGCACTTTGTTTTTGGGGAATTCCTCATATTTAACCGGATAGCTAATAAATGTGGTATATTCCTTACTCAAGGCGTTTAGATACCAAAAAATAATAGACACAACTAAAAACAACAGATAGATTAAAAGTCGTCTGTTGAATTTAACTTTTTCTCTATCTGTTAGATTCGATAATTGATGTTTAAGTCCGGCATCCATGGTAGAACGAATTATTTCGTCACCAAAGCGGAGAATTATTTCTGGGCATTCAGATCAGAAGGATCTTTCAGAACAGCGCTTTTCTCAACTTTAATATGAACATTATTGTCTATTTCCAGAACAAGTGTTTGTTCGCTTACTTCTGATATTTTACCGTAAATTCCGCCTGTGGTAATTACTTTATCGCCTTTTTTTAAGGAAGTGCGATAATTAACCAGCTCTTTCTGACGTTTCATCTGAGGACGGATCATAAAGAAATAAAACACTACTATAATCAGTAATAAAGGAATAAGAGACACTAATGGATTTGATCCAGGTGCCGACGGAGCCATTAACAAAATGTTTGTTACTATTGTCATCATTCTATTTTTGAATTATTTGGTGAAACAACTTCAGATTTAAGTGTTAAAATTTTTGAATCAGGCTTTGCATTCGATTCTACAACAATTGTTTTATGCTGTAGTCCAATTTTACCCTTACTGTCAAATACAACTTCTATTGAACCGGCTTTACCGGGAGCAATAGGTTTTTTATCCCATTTAGCTACTGTGCAACCACAACTGGCATTTACCGACAGAATAAGCAAATCAGACTTGCCTCTATTTTCAACAATAAAAATATGTGAAACCTTTTCGCCTTGAACAATTTTCCCAACGTTATACTCTTCTTCAGCAAAATACATAAATGGAGCTCCCGATTTGTCATCGTTAAGAACTTTAGCATTTTCCTTAACCTTATGATGATTATGGCATCCTGCAATTAAAATCAAAATGGCGATGATTGAATAAAACCTTTTAAAATTTTTAAATATTATGTTGTAAGTCTTAAGCAAATTTGAAAATATTAAGAGTATTAGTTTTATCAAAAGATATTTAACTGGGCTTTATTATAAAAAGCTTTAAAGTACAAATTAACTATTTTTTTTTTATTCAGCCAAGTAAAATTACTTAGGCATTTGTTTCGCCCATTAATCCACGGCCGGTTTTAATAATTTTATTATCCTTTCGCATATCAGCCACTATTTTATCTAAAATACCATTAATAAACTCGTTGCTTTTTAGAGTTGAATAAAATTTTGCAATTTCAATATATTCGTTTAACGTAACTTTTACAGGAATACTTGGGAACTCCGTTATTTCAGTAAGCGCGATAACAATGATGATAATGTCCATCATGGCAATACGGTCCAATTCCCAGTTCTTAGTATATTTCTCCACTAATTCACGAAATTCCTTTTGTTTCAATAATGATTTTCTCAAAAGAATCTTGCCAAATTCCTTATCCTCATCATTTTTATAAAGATCCATCATTGGAGGATTGCTCCTTGTTTCCTTGAATTTATCCAGGGTCTTAACGATCATATTTACCACAAATTCAATATCGTCATTCCAGTAAATACTTTGTTCTTCGAGTATTTGATAAAGAAGTTCCCAATCCTCAAATTCATTTATGAAAATTTCAATAATAAATTGTTTGTCATTGTTATAATCACAAATTGGGTTTTCGATATATTGTTTGTAATAATTGGAGTCGAGAATTTTTTGATAAAGTCTTTTTATTAATTCAGGATAGTCGGTGAAGCCTAATTTGTTTGTTGAAATATAGTTCTGAAATTGCTCACTATTACGCAATTGTAAAATGACTTTGTTGTCAATCAGGCGAGTATTTGGGTATAAATCAGCTTGTGTTGGAATTTTTTTGTTACGGGCAATTTCGTTACGGTCAGCAATATAATCAATTGTTTGGAGAAGTAGCAGAATCAGATAGTGGTATAAATCATATGTTTTACGGATACTTAATTGAAACTCTTTGTCTGACTTATCAATCGAGGAATTATCACTGGTAACATTCGCGTACAATACCTGAACGATTTTAATCCGAATCAATCTTCTACTAATCATTACTTAAAGAACTTATTTTATTTAACAATTCACATTTATACCGGTTTGAAGACCGGCTGCAAAATAAGCGAAAAAACTGAAAAGGATGAATAGTATTTTTAATAATTAGAAAAATAATCGTATATTCATTGATAATAAGAGTTCTCTTACAATAATAGGGTTTGTTTTATATTTCATTATCATCTGAATGGTCTTTGTTTTTGGTATTATTCAGAACATCTTTTATTTCTTGCAATGAAAGTTCTTTCACATTAGTAATAATGTAGTTTTTATCCAGAAAATCCCCCAATTGGTTTATAGCTTCTATTATTTCCTCAAAAAGTAGATTAAATTGCACTTGAATTGGAATTAGCAACTTACATGTTGTTAGCCATCCGTTAAAATTGATTTCTTCCAAAATGCTGCCTTTTTTTTTGGCGGCAAATTCTATTTCGCTTTTAATAACCTTTTTTTGATAATCTTCCATAATCTGTTGATCTTTTGCAACAAAAACTACAAAGTATCGGAGCTTCGATCCTTTTCCGCCTAAACCGGTGGAAATAAATACCTGATTTCGGTCTAAGAATGAACTTTCCATGAGCATTTTGCTTTCCTGAAATGCCATTATTGCCCAATCTTTTAATTCTGGATCGGGACTTAGCTGGTATTGTTCAATAACTCTATAAGCCTCTACTTTATCCATTGAAGCTAAAAGAACTAGGAGCACCTTTTTTTCCTCTATAGGGAGTTCAGTAGAAAACAGATTATCCTTTTTTTCGAAAATTTCGCTACTATTGGACGTTTTTTTCAAATCAGTTGATAATTCAAAGTATTCTAATTGAGTATCAATGTTTACCTGTTCCTCAAGTACATTAAAATTTCCATTCAGATCCCCTAAAAGTTCTTGTATTTTGTCGAATATATTTTCTTCCTTTTCCATTTCAAATAATTGGCGCTTTTTCTTATGGCAATATATAAATAAAAATAAGAAAACTATTTGGTAGTTTCAAAAGTATTTTAATATACTTTGACACTTAGAAAAACAACCTCTTTTACCCTGAATCCCAAAAGGGAACAGATTGATTTTTCAGTTTTTACCCTTCAGGCTAGGGGTAAAAAAACTAAAAAACTATTAAAAAATTTAAAGTGCCAAAGTGGGATTAATAGACTTTAAATTATTAATAATTAATATGATATTGAATATTGTATTGAAAACTATTGTTTTGTAAATATGGATATATTGATATAATATTGCAGTTTATTTTTATTTAAATTAAATTTAAATAGCAGGAAATAATTGAATGAAGTTAGCAGATCTGAGTACAGGTGATTCCGGGATAATTACAAAAGTTCAAGGAATTGGCGCTTTTCGCAAGCGTATCATGGAAATGGGGTTTATAAAGGGTAAAAAGGTATTTGTTGTGAAAAGCGCTCCTTTAAGAGACCCTGTAGAATATAACATCATGGGTTACGAAGTTTCACTGCGTCGCTCAGAGGCTTCTTTGATTGAGGTGATAACCCAGGAAGAAGCCCGAAATCTGGATTTAGATTTAGTCAATGGATCGTATAATGGCGTTTTTACAGAAGAAAAATTACGCAAAACAGCATTAGAAAGGGGCAAAACTATTGAAGTCGCAATGGTTGGAAATCCTAATGCCGGGAAAACTACTATTTTTAATGTGGCTTCCAAATCGAAGGAACATGTTGGTAATTATGCTGGTGTTACCGTCGATTCAAAAACGGCTTCTGTAAAGTACAAAGGTTATACAATTAATATCACTGATCTTCCAGGAACATATTCGCTTACAGCCTATTCACCGGAAGAAATCTATGTTCGCAAATTTATAGCAAACAATCACCCGGATGTAATCGTTAATGTGGTAGATGCTTCAAATCTGGAGCGAAATTTATATCTCACCACACAACTCATTGATATGGATGTGAAAGTTGTGATGGCGCTTAACATGTTCGATGAGCTTATAGAAAAAAAACATCGCTTTGATTACCTGAGCCTTGGTAAGATGATTGGAATTCCCATTATACCAACCGTCGGATCAAAAGGCAAGGGGGTAAACGATTTGTTTGATCGTATCATTAATATTTACAGTGATAAAGACAAAACCCGTCGGCATGTCCACATCAATTATGGTGTGGATGTGGAAAAATCGATGTTGAGGTTGCGATCTAAAATTAAAGACCCAATTAACCAGGATGTTACATTAAATTTTTCATCAAGGTTTTTGGCAGTTAAACTGTTGGAGAATGATTTGGAAGTTCATAAAACGCTTTCGCTATGTCATAATTATATTGACATTAAGAGCGCTGCATCACATGAACGAAAAAGATTAGAAACGTTGTTATCCGAAGATAGTGAAACTGTTATTACGGATGCAAAATACGGATTTATTTCCGGTGCATTAAAGGAAACGTATGAGGGAAATATTTTCTCGGGAAAGCAACGGTCGGTGCTAATTGATAATTTTTTAACCAATAAATATTGGGGCTTTCCCATTTTTCTGTTTTTTCTTTGGTTTATGTTTGAAGTAACATTTTCTTTGGGGCATTATCCAATGAATTGGATCGATCAGGGCGTGTTATTGATACGTGAGGGTTTACAGCATTTTTTCCCGAACGGATCATTAAAGGATTTGTTAATTGATGGCGTATTAGCTGGGGTAGGAGGGGTTCTGGTTTTTCTTCCAAATATCCTGCTGCTTTTCTTCTTCATTTCTTTAATGGAGGATACCGGATACATGGCACGAGCTGCATTTATTATGGATAAACTAATGCATAAAATAGGGCTACATGGCAAATCGTTTATCCCACTTATTATGGGTTTTGGATGCAATGTTCCAGCAATTATGGCCACCCGAACAATTGAAAATCCCAAGAGCCGGTTGATTACGATGCTCATTAATCCTTTTTTCTCATGTAGTGCCCGACTTCCTGTTTATGTATTGATTATATCTGCATTTTCACCCAAATATCCCGGAATGTTGTTGTTTTTAATTTATATCATGGGAATTGCGGTGGCTGTAATTATGGCTTTATTATTTAAGAAAGTCTTACTGAGAAAAGGCGAGGTTCCTTTTGTTATGGAACTTCCTCCGTATCGAATTCCAAATTTGCGTACTACAGTTCTTCATATGTGGAATAAAGGAGAGCAATATGTAACTAAAATGGGTGGGGTAATCCTTACTGCATCTGTAATTATTTGGGCGCTTGGCTATTTTCCACGACATTTGGAATCATCTAAGGAATATGATGATAAGATTTCTCAAGTTACAAACAATTATAAGATTCACATTTCCAAAACAACCAATGTCTCAACAAAAATAAACCTTGATAATCAGCAAAAAATTGCACTAGGCGAGATAAATCGTTCATTGGAGGCTGAACGTCAAAAAAACTCCTACATCGGCAGAATAGGTCAGTTTCTTGAGCCCGTAATGTCTCCTCTGGGTTTTGATTGGCGCATGAGTGTCAGCCTTCTTTCAGGTGTTGCCGCGAAAGAGATAATTATTAGTACAATGGGAATTTTATATCAGGTTGAAAGTGGGAACAAATTAAATCAGAAACTTATTCAGCGATTACATGAAAGTCGATATCAATCGGGCGTAAACAAAGGTAAACTGATATTTTCTCCACTTGTGGCCTTATCATTTCTTTCATTCGTTTTATTATATTTTCCATGCATTGCTGTAATAGCTGCTATTGGCCGGGAATCAGGAAAATGGAAAATTGCCTTATTTACGGCCGTTTACACAACAACATTGGCATGGGTTTTTGCGTTTACTATTTATCAGGTTGGGAAATTATTTTTTTAAATTTGATTTATGATTCAGGATATTATCGTTTTGATTTTGGTGATAGCAGCTTTAGCAAAGGTTGGATACCAACTAGCACAAATTATTTTTTTAAAGAAGGAAAACGGTTCAACTTGCGGAGGATGCAGTCAATGCGAGCTTAAAAAATCATTGGTTCACCGTGCAGAATAGTCAGCAAGGGTATATTGATATTCACACACACAAAACCACAAAATCTTCCGGTATTGTAGTTTATAACAATTTCCCCGAGGATTTACTTCCCGAATTATCTCCAAATTTTTATTTTTCATCTGGAATACACCCCTGGTATCTAAATGATTGGGAATTGAAAGTTGATTCACTTCTCCTAAAACTGACCGACACAAGGGTGATAGCTATAGGCGAATGCGGTCTTGATGCGTATTCCAAATTTTCATTTGAACTTCAGACAAAAGTTTTTTGCCTTCAGATTGAGCTTTCTGAAAAGTACAAAAAACCACTTATCGTGCATTGTGTGAAAGCATTTAATGATTTATTTCAGATCCGAAAATATTGTCGTTGTTCAATGCCCTGGGTTATTCACGGATTTTCGGGCAGTGCTGAAATTGCTCAAAAATGCATAGCCGAAGGGATGCTATTGTCGTTTGGAAAGCATTTGTTTACCCAAAATTCACGTTCCATTAACCTTGCAAAAAACATATTGATATCGAATGTTTTATTGGAAACCGACGACAGTGAACTAACTATATTTGATATTTATACACGGTTTTCGGATATTCGGCAAATGGGTAGGGAAGAATTGAAAATTGCAATTGCCACCAACTTTAACAGATGTTTTACCAAATAAAAAATTTGTAACTATCAATTTGTCAGATGTAAAACTGATTTTTTTTTTCCAATTATTTTCATCGTATTTCAATTGTATTTCTATTTATTTCAATGGTATTTCATTAATTTATAATAAGATCTAAATAAAAATGATTTTTGATTCTTAAATTGTGAGGTTTTGAAATATTATGCGTAAATTATATAAAAAAAATAAAGTGAAATTCTTTTTATATGAAGTCAAGTAATGAAGAGTTTACGAGTCTGATAAATATTCTAATTGTTGAGGATGATTATGCCCAATCTGAACTTATAGGTTATTTGTTAAGCGATAAAAAGTATAAGTTGACTAAAATATACGATGGCAAAGAGGCTTTGAGTTATCTTATGGTTCATGATGAAGTGGATATTGTGATTATGGATAATAATTTGCCTTTTATAAATGGTGTAGAAATAATAAGGGAATTACGATTGAAAAATCGTCAGAATTCCATCATATTTTCATCAGCCGATTCAG
This sequence comes from Bacteroidales bacterium, assembly GCA_038213375.1. Taxonomy (GTDB): domain Bacteria; phylum Bacteroidota; class Bacteroidia; order Bacteroidales; family JAAUTT01; genus JAAUTT01. The sequence continues at coordinate 19,100 of JBBQTB010000024.1, forward strand.
ATATAAATGTTGTTATTGCTGCAATGCGCGAAGGTGCGCTTGATTTTATTCTTAAAACCTCTCCCACATTCCGCAACGAGGTTGTAAAAGTTGTGGAAAAAATTTATAATCTTCAACTTAAGCGAAGGCATCAGGCTGAACTTGAGCGTCGTATCAGAGTAAGCGAGGAAAACTATCGTAATTTGCTTAATGAGATTGAGGATTATTTGTTTGTACTTGATGAGAATGGGCTTATACTTCAAGTAAATAATTTGGTTCTAAATAGGTTGGGTTATAACTTCGATGAATTGAATGGGATGCACATAGTGATGCTTCATCCTCCTGAAAATAAAGAAGAGGTAGAATCAATCATTGAGCACATGTTTGCAGGAAATATCCGAACTTCTTTTGTGCCACTGTATTCGAAGGATAAACAAAAAATTTATGTTGAATCTCGAATTAATCGAACGATTTGGAACGGAAAAAATGTGCTATTTGCTTTAAGTAAGGATATTACAAATTTGCGTAATTCCGAGGAGAAGTTTGCCAAAGCTTTTGGTTCTAATCCTTCAGCAATGTCGATTAGTTCTTTTCAAGACGGACGAATGATCGATGTTAATGATAGCTTTTGCCATATTTTGGGTTATAACAATGAAGAAGTAATAGGCAAATCGTCCATTGAATTAAATATTTATAAAAACAATGATGACAGGCTGAGGATAACAAATGAAGTTGAAGCAAACAAAAAAGTTCGAAATATTGAGATATCATTAGTAACCAAGAATGGTGCGACGGTGCATGGAATTATCTCAACTGACCTGATAAATATAGGTAATGATCAATGTTTGCTTACCGTTATTACAGATATAACCGACCGTAAAATTGCTCAAACAAAACTTCAGGAAAAGAACGAGGAGTTGCAATCAATTTTTGATGCTTTTCCTGATTTATTGTTCCGATTGGACAAAACCGGGAGAATAATCGACTTTAAGGCTGGAAATACCAACGAGTTATTTGCTCAGCCTTCATCTGTTATTAACAAGCATTTTGAAGACGTTCTTCCTGCGGAAACTGCGGAAATTCTTAGTAAAACACTCCATGTATCTTTCAAAACTAAATCTATCCGGAAATGTGATTTTTCCCTTTTAACAGTCAATAAACTGAACTATTTTGAAGCAAGGTTTGTACCTCTATCTAATGGCTTAATCACATTAATTAGAAACACTACTGATCTCCAGCAAATGTTTGATTCACTAATGAAAAGCAAATCAAGCATACGTTCATTGCTCGACAATCTCCCTTTTATGGCCTGGATGAAAGATATAGATGGTAAATACGAGGCTGTAAACGAGCCTTTTACAAAATTTTCAGGTTTGTCATTCGATCAGATTATTGGAAAAACTAACCGCGAATTAGTTTCCTATGACCGGTTTTTGCAATACGATGAGGACGATCGCAAGGTTATTTTGAATGGTATCCGCTTTAATCGCGAAGTAGAATTTGAAGTTGATGGAAATAAACTTATTGTCGAAACGTTTATCACTCCTGTTTTTGATAACCATGGTCAAATATGCGGTACCACAGGTATTTCACGCGATATTACTGAAAAAAAGCAGCTTGAAAACGAAATTTTGATTCATCACGCTCATGATGTTTTACTGAAAGATATTTCATCGAGTTTTTTGACTCAATCGTTTGATCAAACTGATGATGGAATTAAAGATGCGCTTGAAATGGTGGGAAAAAACATCAAGGCCGATCACGCTTTTATTTTATTTATTGATCAACAAAAACAAACACTTAATCTTGCCTATGAGTGGTTTAAGGTTGGATCGAAAGATTCTAATGTTCCCATCTTTAATGACAAGCCCGTTAAAGAAATAAATTGGTGGATTCAACAATTGAAAAGAGATGAATATATACATATAAACGATATTTCGCAATTACCTGTTTATGTGATAGAAGCAAGTAATTTTCTTAATATGCATAACATTAAATCGTTGATTATTGCTCCAATAGTTACTGAAGAAAATAACCTGATAGGAGTAATCGGCTTTGATGTAACTGTTTCCGGTACCGAATGGAAAAAAGATACCAGAAAGTTGATTATTAAGGTTACCGATATAGTTTCAAGAGCTTTGGGGCATAAAAAAGGGAGGCAAACCATTGAAGCCAGCGAAAAACGTTATCGTCAAATAGTTGAAAATGCAAATGATATTATTTTCAAATCAGATATTAAAGGTAATTTCTCATATGTAAATCCTATTGCGGTTAGAGTTGTTGAGTATTCCGAGAAGGAACTGCTTACGATGAATTACCTTGATCTGATCACACCAGAATACAAAAAAAATGCTTCGATTTATTATTCCGATCAATTAAAAAATAAGGTTACAAGTTCGTACCTGGAGTTTCCAATATTGACAAAATCAGGTAAATTAAAATGGATTGGCCAAAACATTCAGTTAATATATAATGAAGGTTATATCAATGAAATTAACGGTGTTTCCCGCGATATTACCGACCGTTATATTGCTCAAAAGGAACTCGAATTTACTTCTCTTCGATTGGCTACAATTATAAGCAGCATTCAGGCAGGTTTGATAGTTGAAGACGAATCAGGTAATGTAATCATTGCCAACCAGCAATATTGTTCTCTCTTTTCTATTCAGGCTCTTCCAGAACAAATGGTTGGTAAAAAAAGTCTTGAATCTACTAATAAAGGCTATTTTCTATTTAAGGACTCTGAGCAACTCTTAGCCCGTTTTAATCAAATACTTACTAATCGGGAGGTTGTAACTAATGAAGAACTTGAATTAAAGGATGGCCGTTTTTTGGAAAGAGATTTTGTTCCTCTCTTTCTGCACGAAAACTACATAGGCCATTTTTGGCTCTTCCGTGATATTACATCCCGAAAAATTGCTGATGAGATAATTCGAAAAAGCGAAGAGCGACTCCAGATTGCCCTTAAAGGAGGCAATAATGGACTCTGGGACTGGAATTATCAAACTGGTGAACTTTTTCTCACTTCATCAGCTTTTGAAATGTTAGGGTATCCCGCAAAATCCGACAGAATGCATATAGACAATTGGCGAAAGCTATATTTTGCTGAGGATATTGCAATTGCAGATATTAAATTACAACGTCATATTCAAGGCCAAACAGAATATTATGAAACAGAACAACGACTCCTGACCTCCAATGGCACTTATAAATGGGTATTTGTTCGGGGTAAAATTATGGAATGGGATCATGCAGGTAATCCTTTGCGTATTACAGGAGTTAATACCGATATTGATCATATAAAAAAAATGGAATCGGAACTGATTCTTGCAAAAGCAGAATCGGAAAGAGCAAATCTTGCAAAAAGTCGGTACTTGGCGAACATGAGTCATGAGATAAGAACTCCAATGAATGGAATCATTGGATTAAGTAAGTTGCTGCGAAAAACAAAAATGGAAGACTCACAGTCTAATTATCTTGATGCCATTATTTCCTCAGCCGACAATCTTTTAGTGATTATCAATGATATTCTTGATTTTTCTAAAATTACCGAAGGAAAACTTCAACTCGAAAAAATAGATTTGAGAATCGATAAACTTATTTCAAGATTGATTAAATCGCTCGATTTTACAGCAAAAGATAAGGATATAGAATTAAAATATTATATTGATCCTAAACTAAATACAATATTAAATGGTGACCCGGTAAGAATTAGCCAGATCCTTGTTAATCTTGTGGGAAATGCCTTAAAATTTACCTCTGAAGGATACGTTGAGCTACACTTGACCTTAAAAAAGAGAATCGCAAACACAAATTATGTTCTTTTTAGTGTAACAGATACAGGAATTGGGATTGATGAGGATAAACAGAGGCTTATTTTTGAAATTTTTAGTCAGGAAGACGAAAGTGTAAGTCGAAAATATGGTGGAACCGGATTAGGACTTGCAATCTCGAAACAACTTATCGAAATGATGGGAGGAACGATTAAACTGAAAAGTTCAAAAGGAAAAGGTGCAAAGTTTTATTTTACAATTCCTATGATTGATGGAAATAGTGATTTACTAAAAGATGAAATAAAAGAACTGAGCGAAATAATTGATTTATCTGACTTAAGAGTGCTTGTGGCCGAGGATCATAAAGTAAATCAATTTCTGATTAAAGCTATTTTTCGAAATTGGAACATTGAACCTGACATAGCCGAAAATGGAATTGTTGCTATTGAGATGTTGAAGAAAAACAAGTATGATATTGTTTTTATGGACAAACAAATGCCAGAGATGGGTGGGGTAGAAGCCACAAAAATAATACGCGAACAGCTGAAACTTGATTTACCGATTATTGCATTAACAGCAGCTGCATTAAAGGGGTCGAAAGAGCAGGCTATGGATTCAGGGATGAATGATTATATTACCAAACCATTTGAAGCAGTCGATTTATTAAATATCATTAAAAAGTATGTTAAAAATACAGCTATAAATAGTTTAAATTCGATTGAAAAAAATGAAGTTACATCGAAACCGCCAAAATCTGAGACAAAATTATACGGGTTAAAGTCTCTCTCGAGAATGTTTAACAATAGGCCAGATTCGATTAAAGAAATGATACAATTATTTATTGATACTTCGATACCAATTATGAATGAAATTTTAGATGAATTTCAACAAAATAATTTTATTAAGGTGGGTGAATTGGCACATAAGCTGAAACCTTCTATCGATTTTATGGAAATTGATACTCTCCGCCAGATAATTAGGGACATGGAAAGTGCCGGGAAAAATAATGATATCGAACACCATTTGAAAGAACTAATTTCTATTTTTGAAAAGGACATTCAAATCGTTATCTCTCAACTAAAGGAAGAATTGGCGAATATGCCATAAGAGCAAGTAATGTGCAGGAAGGTAGAAGTGAGTATGAGTCTCGTTTAACTTTTAACTTTTAACTTTTAATTAACTATATTAATGGCAATCGATTACACCAAAGTACCTTCACCATGTTACATTATTGAAGAAGATTTATTGAGAAAAAATCTGGAAATTATCAGATCAGTAAGCAAATCATCAGGAGTTGAGATCATCCTTGCTTTTAAAGGATTTGCCATGTGGAGTGTTTTTCCAATCATTTGTGAATATATCTCCGGTTCAGCTGCCAGTGGTCTTCACGAGGCTCGTTTAGCTTTTGAGGAAATGAATAGCAAAGCGCATACCTTTTCGGCTGCTTTCTCCGATGTTGATTTCGATGAGATTCTTTCGTATAGTAGTCATGTTACTTTTAATTCAATAAATCAGTTAAATCGATTTTTGCCCCGTATACAACAGTCGAATAAAAATATTTCGGTTGGTTTAAGGGTAAATCATGAGTTTTCGGAGGTTGAGACATCACTTTATAATCCATGTGCACCCGGCTCAAGGTTGGGGGTTTTGGCAAGTGAGCTTAACGGCAAACTGCCTTATGGAGTGGAAGGACTTCATTTCCATTCTCTTTGTGAATCATATCCTGTTGATCTGGAAAAGACACTGGAATCGTTCGAGCAAAAATTTGGAGATTTGATTCCGCAGGTAAAATGGGTTAATTTTGGAGGTGGTCACCTGATGACACGAAAAGGTTATGATGTCGCATATCTGGTAAGAATTCTCCAAAATTTCAAAAAAAAATATAATGTTCATGTAATTCTTGAACCGGGAAGTGCTTTTGCATGGGAAACCGGAGTTTTGGTGTCGACTGTTTTGGATGTAGTTGAAAATAAAGGAATAAAAACTGCAATTTTAGATGTTTCTTTCACAGGCCATATGCCTGATTGCCTCGAGATGCCTTATAAGCCCAGAATAGTGGGCTCGCATTTTAATCCCATGGAAGGAAAGCCAACATACCGTATGGGTGGAAATAGCTGTTTGGCTGGTGATTTTGTTGGCGAATGGTCATTTGATAAGGAACTTAAGTATGGCGATCGAATAGTATTCGAAGACATGATTCATTATACCATGGTAAAAACCACTTTCTTTAATGGAGTGCAACATCCATCCATTGGTATTTGGAATGACCAGACCGGATTTCGACTGGTTCGGAAATTCGGCTATGATGACTATCGTAACAAATTGAGTTAAAACAAATACCTCCCAATACCCTTGAACATCCATTTAAAAACGATGTTATAAGAACAATCGTATAAAAACCCAAAAATATGAAGTATAATCAATTAGGAAAAACCGGGGTTTTGGTTTCTGAACTTTGTTTAGGAACCATGACCTTTGGTGGAAAAGGTTATTGGCAAGCCATTGGTCAATTGCCGCAGGAAGAAGTTAACCAATTGGTAAAAACCTCCATCGACCAGGGGATTAATTTTATTGACACTGCTAATGCTTATTCCGAAGGGTTATCGGAGACAATGCTTGGCAAATCGATTAGTGATTTAGGTTTAAACCGGCAGCAAATATTAATTGCTACCAAAGTTCGTTTGCGAATGGGCCCAGGAGCTAATCAAATTGGGCTTTCGCAATTGCATATTGCCGATTCGGTAAACGATAGTTTGGAAAGACTTAATCTGTCGCACATTGATTTATTATACATTCATGGCGTTGATTTTCTCACTCCGTTGGAAGAAACGATGCGGGGTCTGGAAGATGTAGTCCGATCTGGAAAGGTACGTTATATAGGAGTAAGTAATCATCCGGCCTGGATGGTGGCCAAGGCTAATGGTTTTGCAGATAAAATGGGATGGACTAAATTTGCAGCTTCACAAAATTATTACAGCATTGCCGGCCGCGAATTAGAGCGGGAAATTCTACCTATGACAACCAGTGAAGGTATTGGAGTGATGCCATGGAGTCCTCTTGCAGGAGGTTTTTTATCTGGCAAATACACACGAAATAATGAAATAGCTGGTGATAGCCGTCGTGATAGCTTCGATTTTCCACCTGTTAACAAGGCAAAAGCATATGATATTATCGATGTGATGACCGAATTAGGGAAGTCGCATGAAGTATCGGTGGCAAGAATTGCATTAGCTTGGTTGTTGCACAAAAAATCAGTTACCAGTGTAATTATTGGAGCCAAAAGACAAGAGCAATTGCTTGATAATATTGCTGCCACAAAACTTCAACTTTCTGATGAAGAAATGCAAAAGTTGGATACCGTAAGCGCTTTGTCACCCGAATATCCGGGTTGGATGCTTGAGCGACAAATGCAAAACAGGTTTCCATCTTAGCTTTGACCCAGATCCGAAAACCCCATCTTAAAGATAAAGAAGTCAAAATAAGGCGAACAATTATACGTGCAACTCAAAACAAGCATCTTTGTCAGATCATTAAATTCACACACATAAATTATTATCGTTTTGAGTAAGGGAAACTTTGCGTTAACCATTAATCGAATGAAAGTAGGTAAAAGTAAAATTGCTTTTGTAAATTTGAAGCTTTAGCTATTTCGATGAATCAGTTTTTACAACAGGACATAAAATTTCTTGGTGGTGTTGGGCCTAAACGGGCTGAGCTATTTTACAAAGAACTTCAAATACATACGTTTGAAGAATTACTCAATTATTATCCTTATAAGTACGTCGATCGCTCAAGAATTTATTCCATCAGCGAGATAGATACCACTTTGTCTCACATACAGCTACGAGGCAAAATAACCACTTTTGAAAAAGAAGGAAAAGCGCCTAAAGAGCGATTAACGGCCAATTTTGTTGATGGAACGGGAATGGTAAAACTAGTTTTCTTTCAGGGACTAAAATTTGTACAATCAAATATTAAAATCGGTACTGAGTATATTTTGCTTGGAAAGCCATCAGTTTTTAATGGACAAATCAATTTTGTGCATCCCGAACTGGATGAAGCAAATAAAAATGATGGAGGAATTTCGTCGTTGTTACAAGCGTTTTATAATACCACCGAAAAACTCAAGAGCAATTACATCAGTTCTAAATCAATACAAAAGTTTGTGAGCCTGTTATGGCAAAATATTCAGGGAACGATCCCTGACACATTGCCAGACGCTATTCTGCAAAAAGCTAATTTATTACCTTTACATGATGCCTTATTCAATATTCATTTTCCTCAAAGCCATGAACTACTAAAAAAAGCACAGTACCGGTTAAAATTCGAGGAATTATTTTTTATACAATTGGATTTATTGTATCAAAAAAATATCCGTTTAAGCCATATCGATGGTCTGTTATTTCAAGCCTCGGGCGAATATCTGAATACTTTTTATAACCACTATCTTCCATTTCCTCTAACTGAAGCTCAAAAACGGGTGATAAAAGAAATCAGACGCGATCTGGGGTCAGGAAAACAAATGAACCGACTGCTTCAGGGCGATGTAGGTAGCGGAAAAACATTGGTTGCATTAATGATCATGCTGATGGCTGCAGCTAACGGATTTCAAAGTGCCTTAATGGTTCCTACGGAAATTCTCGCGCAACAACACTTTAAAAATATACAAACATTATTATTTAAAATTGATGTCACTGTTGGGTTATTAACGGGCTCATCCACAAAATCGGCAAGAAAAAAAATCCATGAACAATTAATTAATGGATCCTTGCATATTCTTATTGGCACCCATGCACTTTTGGAAGCTGTGGTTCAATTCAAAAATCTGGGGTTGGTTGTGATCGATGAACAACATCGGTTTGGTGTTGCTCAACGTGCAAAACTTTGGCAGAAAAACGCTCAGCCGCCCCACATTCTTGTAATGACAGCTACGCCTATCCCTCGCACTCTGGCAATGACTGTTTATAGCGATCTGGATGTTTCAGTGATTGATGAGTTGCCTCCCGGAAGAAAGCCTATCCAGACCATACATTTTTATGATTCCAAACGCCTTGCAATGTTTGGATTTTTAAGACGACAATTAGAAGCAGGACGGCAGGTATATGTAGTTTATCCATTGATAAAGGAATCGGAAAATCTCGATTTAAAGTATCTGGAAGATGGGTATGAAGCATTTGCCCGCGAATTTCCAGCTCCTAAATACAATATTAGTGTGGTTCACGGCAAATTAAAAAATGAAGATAAAGTATTTTCTATGCAGCAATTTGTTTCGGGGAAAGCCCAAATTATGATTGCCACAACAGTGATCGAAGTGGGGGTTGATGTTCCTAATGCTTCACTAATGGTGATTGAGAGTGCAGAGCGCTTTGGATTATCTCAACTTCACCAGTTACGAGGTCGCGTTGGTCGGGGAGTTGATCAATCGTATTGTATTTTAATGACCTCATACAAACTTTCAAACGAAGGTCGTAAACGCATTGAAGCCATGGTAAATTCAAATGATGGTTTCGAACTTGCAGAGCTAGATCTAAAACTTCGTGGACCCGGAGACCTCGATGGAACCCAGCAAAGCGGACTTGCATTCGATCTAAAAATAGCAAATATTGTGAAGGATGGTCAAATACTTCAATATGCAAGAGATATTGCCATAGAAATTTTAACTAACGATCCATCTTTATCTTTCGAGAGCAATCAAATACTTAAAATCAATCTTCAAAGATCAAAAGAACATTCGGTAAATTGGAGTGTTATTAGTTAGATACATAACATGAAAGAGACAGGATAAATTGATAAATAATAACAACCCATTTAAATATGTTAGCTAAACAAATATTAAATCTGCTTGAGATACATAGCAAAGTAATTGTTCCAGATTTAGGAGCTTTTTTGATTAAAATTGACGAATCTCATCAAATATTTTTCAATGAATTTTTGCGTTTTAATGATGGCATGCTGGTCGACTCTGTTGCCCAGACTGAAAATATTGACAAAGTGGATGCCGCTAAAATCATTAAAAATTTTGTTGATGTCATAAATAAGACATTAATTACCGCAAAAGCCTATAAATTAGATGGTATAGGAACATTAATTTACGATAACGATGGCAAAATCTCCCTAATTCCATCAACTCTTAAATCAAATGTAACAGAAAATTTACCGCAAGAAAAGTTGGACCTCCAAATTGCCTCACTGAAATCAGAAATTCAGGAGGAAATTTTTGTGCCTCCCATAGTATCTGAACCAATAACTAGAGAAGTAAATGATTTTTCAATATCGCAGAAACAAGTTACATCTGAAAATACAAAATGGGATGAACGGCCGATGTCCGGGAAAATAATAAATCCAATAAATAAGCCAATTGAGCAGGAGGAATCTAACACAGGTGGAATAGTTGAATTATTTTCAAACAATGCCTCATGGATAATTCCTTTAATACTAATCCTAATAATGGCATCTACATATTTTATCTTCTTCAGATCGCCCTCAAAAACATCGGAACCTATTTTAATAACTGAGGATACAACAAAAACTGATATAGCAGCAAAAGATACTGCTCAGGATAGCCTGTTCAATAAGGTAAACAACCTTGAAAATTCCGTTTCCAAAACAAAAAACACTAATAATTCGTCAAGATCCAAGGCAACAAATACCAAATTTTATTATTTGATTGCCGGATGTTTTACAGTTGAAAGTAATGCCGACCGTTTAGTTTCAAAACTCAGAAACCAGGGATATGATTCCCAAAAAATTAACAAACTAGGGTCAGGATATTACGTTAGTTTCAAATCGTTTGATGATAAATCAGTTGCATCTAAGGAATTAAAAAAAATAAAGGAGGCTACAAATATTGATGCATGGATCATTTACTATTAATTCTTAATGGGGTATACGTTGATTTGTATTTGACGTTCTGTTGAACTGCTTCGAATGAAAACAAATCGCGGTGGTATTTTCCCGCTAAAAACATTTCGGTTTGGTCACAATAATGTGGACTTGAAGGTATTCCGCTAATGCCACTTGGAATTACAGAAAGCGACAGATCCCAGTCACCAAAATCATAAATATGTCGCTGGGAGGCTCCACTAGAAACATTGAATTTATCGGTAAACTTGTAGGTATAAGGACCGACAGTATGAAATGATCCTCCTACCTCGAATGGACCCCTGTTCAAATTAAATACTTTATTTAAAAGATGAACTTTGCCAAGTGGATGCGATAAGGTAAAAAGATGAATTTTACCCCATTCCCATTTGTCTGATTCACTACCAAGGTTTTGAGTTAGATAAATAATTGTCTCATCAAACGATTTAATAACCACATCATTATAATTCTCAATTTTATTTCTTGTTAAAATATTGTCGCAAAGCACTGACTCTCTATTTCGCCAAACGTTATGAAACATATTTCTAACCAATATTTTATCATTTAAAAACTCTTGGTAAAGTATATCACCCATTTCATCCTTCACTAAATTTTCGATAATTCGATTGTAAAAAACTTCAAATATTGCAGCCGCAGAATTGCCAGCCGCCATATGGTATTTCCAGTTTTTCAATAAATTTAATGAACGGTATGCGGTATTAGACAATTTGGAGTGCTTATTCACTATCTCAATTAATCCGGGCAAGTAAAAAGAGGCAAGTTTTGACGTTTCATCGGTTTGAATAGCAGCAATATCAGATACAGTAAGCTTTTTATCCACCTTCAGCATCTCAACAATCCGATCGTATCGGAACGGTAGGTCGAACCAACTACTAATGTAATGATTATAACTCGAATCTGCTGTCCGATTGTTGGCAGAAACTGCAAAACCTTCTTTGGGATTGAATTTATGTGGCAAATCTTCAAAAGGTACAATTCCTCTCCAATCATAAGCGCTTGTATCACCCTCTAGCACTTCTGTGGGATTGCCATAGCGTATCGGTATGCCAGCACAGCAATACATACCTATATTTCCTTGACTATCAGCGTATGCTACATTTTGACTAATAGAAACAAAGGTTCTCATAGCGTTGCAAAAGTCGGTCCAGTTTTGAGCCCTGTTCAACCGATAAATGCTTTGCACTTCGTTGCTTGGCTCATTGCCCATCCAACGCATAGATATAACATTACCCGAAACTCCCTTAAGCATTGATATTACCGGGCCTCTGTGAGTGAACTTAAAATTGTACCGAACAGTATCACCTCCTTTTATCGCAATATTTTCATGTTTTATACGAAATTTTAACCATTTGCCATCCAATTTATATTGGTTACTATCCATTGGATTGACTGTTTCTTTATAAAAGTCTATGTCATCACTCATAACATTTGTTAAACCCCATGCTATCTTTTGGTTATGACCTGAAACAACAAACGGTTGCCCCGGCAGCAAAACTCCTGTTACATCGAGTTTTCCGGGAATAACCTGATGTATTTGATACCAAATACCCGGTGCAGAATAACTTAGGTGCATATCATTGGCCAAAATAGGTTTACCTGAAGCAGTTTTTGATCCGGAAACCACCCAGTTATTCGACCCACGGAAAGCCTGCAATCCAAGATCCTCAATTTTGGAAGAAGCAGACATGAGTTCCGATCTCCAATCCAATTCAGTATACTTGGCAGTTGAATAGATGGTTGATTGCATGCTGTCCGGGCGGGGTATTAAATCGATTAATTGACGGGCTGTTAATTTCGATTTTAGTTTATGTAGTATAATTTCAGCATTCCATGCCCCATTAAGATCCCAGGCAATATAGCCAATCAGGTTAAATGAATGTTCAACTTTCCATAGATCAGGCTTGTAGCCTAGAATTGTAAACTCTACAGGCAGTTTTTCGTAATTATCTTTAATGTAATTATTTACACCTTTTGCATATGCCTGAAATGCCTTTAGAACCGATGGATCAGATTGAGAAATTACTTTTTGAGATTTTTCAGGAATTTGAAGTGCACGCATCAGCATGTCGGTTTTTATCATATCTTTCCCAAATATTTCTGAGAGGCGGCCTGTTGTTACCCTTCGTAACAAATCCATTTGCCAAAGACGATCCTGAGCTGTTAAATAACCAATAACCTGATACAAATCTTCGTCATTATCTGCATATATATGAGGAATACCAAACGAATCACGATATACTTCAACTTTTGCCCTCAAACCAGGTAAGGACATAGCTTTATTATAGTCTGGCAAAGCCCTTGAATTGAAATGATAAATAACAAAATACCCAATAATAACTAAAATCAGTAATATCACTAAAATATAACCGATGACTTTCTTCATATCAAAACTTTATTAAAAAGTGAACGTAAAATACGATGAAATTTACAACTATTTGACGAATGAAATTTTAAGTAAAGAATACTTTCAAATCAAATTGTAAATTTACTACAATCTATGAAGAATGATCGCCAGATAATTTAAACCTTGAAACTTAATGAAACTGCAACTGATAACTTTGATTTTTTTTCTCGCTTTTTTTACTAAAACAATTGGACAAACCAATGATTCAACTCAAAGGCATAAGGAAAAAAACAAAAAAGGATGGAATTTTGGTGCATTACCATCTGTTGCCTTTGATTCAGATCTCGGATTTCAATACGGAATCTTAACAAATATTTATAATTATGGTGATGGCTCTTCATACCCGCGGTATAAACATTCCATATACCTGGAATGGGCAAGAACAACTAATGGAACCGGCAAAAACCAGTTATTGTACGACTCGGAATATCTCATTCCTCACATTCGGTTAACTGCCGAGGCAAGTTATCTGACCGACAAAGCACTTGATTTTTATGGATTTAACGGATACAATGCTTTCTACAATCCTGAATTGGTTATGCCCGGCTCGCCAGCTTATGTTTCAAAAATGTATTATCGCTTAGAACGAAAATTAACCAGAATAAAATTCGATTTTCAAGGAAATATTACGGATAAAAAACTTAGATGGCTGATAGGTTACAGCTTATTCAACGTAAAAATAAAAAGTGTTGATATTAACGCATTAAATAAAGGTCGAAAACAAAACAATTTATTGCCGGATACTTCTCTTTTGTACGATAATTATGTCGCTTGGGGAATTATTCCTGAAAACCAAAAAAACGGAGGTACAACCAACCTCCTTAAAATTGGCATTGTATATGATACTCGCGATAATGAACCAAACCCAATGAAAGGAATTTGGACTGAAGCTTTAATTTTGACTTCGCCTTCATTTTTAGGAAATAACTTCGCCTATTCGAAATTTGTAATCAACCACAGACAATATTTTACAATTCATAAGGATATATTAAACCTTGCATGCCGGATAAGCTATCAGGATAAAATTGGGGGCAAAATGCCGTTTTACATGCTCCCTTTCATATTTAGTTCTAACCAGATACGAGACGGATTGGGGGGCGCCAAAACACTTAGGGGCATTGCAAGAAACCGCGTGCTGGGAGAAGGTTTATTATTTGGAAATATTGAACTTCGCTGGAAATTTTTTAGAAGAGTGATCTTCAACCAAAACATCTACCTCGCTCTTGTGGGTTTTACCGATGCAGGCATGGTTACCAGAAAGTTCGATTTTCAAACTAATAACCCTGATGCTATTAAATATCTCAATTTGGGTACTACCGAAAAATTCCACCAAAGCTACGGATTGGGTTTTTATGGTGCTATGAACCAAAACTTTGTGGTTTCTGTAAATTATGGGATGGCAGTTAATAAAAATGATGGAATAAATGGTTTATATATTGGACTGGATTTCTTATTCTGAACAATTTTTAATAGTATGATTGAAGAAAGTTTCAATACAAATTACGAATTATTGCTTCAGCTGGCAAACGATAGGTTATCGCTTGCTGTTGACGCTATTGGTGTCGGTTTCTGGGATTGGAAAATAGACATAAATGAAGTATATTATGATAAACAATGGTGTAACCTGTTGGGATATGCCCCTGAAGAAGTGCAAAAAAACAAATCGTTTTGGGAAGATCGTATACACCCTGATGACAAGCACTATGTAATGAATGCTCTTAAAAAACATTTTGATGGAAAAGAATCCATATATAAAACCGAACATAGGGTTCTAACCAAATCTGGCTCATACATTTGGGTTCTTGATATAGGAAAAATAATTGAACGAAGTGGTTTAAAAAAACCGATTCGAATCATAGGTATTACTATTAATATCAGTGAGAAAGTAATTTCAAATCAAAAAATTAACCAAAGCGAAGAAAAGTATCAATCCATCTTTGAACATTTAAATGATGCTTTCTGCCGATTCACCTTTTCGGGCCAAATTCTTGAAGTAAATAAAAACCTGTGCCAGCTTCTTGGAATTAAAGAAACGGAACTGATTAATAGTAATATAAAACATTTTTTTAACAATACAACAATCAAATACTTATACAGGAGGTTATCTAAAATAATTGATCAGAAATCCACCACCTTCGAAACAGAAATTGTGGTAAGCAAGCGAAAAATATTACCAATTAATATTAGTGCGAGACTAATAACAATTTCCGGCGATGGTGTGATTCAAGCTTTAATCCATGATATATCAGAACTTAAAGCTTATGAAAAGGCTTTGCTTGATGAAAAACTAAAGTTTAAGGCGCTTCTGGAGCATTCCCCAAATATTATTTGCAGATTCGGCCGAAATCTGAAGTGTCAATATGTGAGTCCTAATATTTTAAAAACTGTGGGTGTTAACCCGGACAAGCTTGAAGGTTTAAGATTGATAGATACCAAATTACCCAATAGTTTAGCCATTTTTCTTGAAGAAAAGATGAGATGGGTTTTTCGAAAAAGTAAGGAGAGTACAGTTGATTTTTCTTTTGAAAGCCAACTGGGATTGAAATACTTCGATGCTATAATTGTTCCCGAGGTTAATATTTCTGGTGGAATAGAAACTATTCTTGTTACTGTTTCTGACATAACCGAAAAAAAACAAAAGGACAGGGAATTAAATATCAGCAAACAAAAACTTGAGGAAGCTGAAAAAACTGTTCACTTTGGTACTTATGAATTTGATTTAAAAACAAATAAACTCACTTGGTCAAAAGAAACATATTTGATTTTTGAACAAGATCCAATAATAGAACCACCTTCAATTGAAGAATATTTCTCGTCATTTGTCCATCCCGATGATTCGGAAAATGCATATAAAATATTTAGCGACTGTATCAAGTCAGGTAATAATTTTACTCAACATTATCGTATTTCAACTAGCAACGGAGTAACGAAGTATATAAATGATGTTGCGAAAATTGAAACTGACTTTTTGCTGGGTAAGGTGTCGAAAATGCATGGTACCATCATTGACAATAGTGAAAAGCGACAGATTGAAAACACAATGTTTGCGGAAAAAGATATTTTGCAAGTAATTATGGATAATGTCCCCGATGCTATATATTTCAAGGACTCTCATGAATATTATGTTAAATGTAATAGAGCGATGGCTGCAATGTTCGGATCTGATGATTCTGAATTTTTAATTGGTAAAACAGCTTATGATTTATTTCCAAATGAAATTGCTAAAGAAATACACGATGAAGAACTCAACATTTTTATTACCGGAATACCAGTAATTAACAGCGAAAAAAAATTAACTACCCCTAATGGAACTAAATGGCTTTCCAGCACAGTTGTTGGGGTTAAAGATTATTTGGGAAATGTAATTCAACTAGTAGGAATAACCAGTGATATCAATCATCATAAAGCCTCTGAGGTTCAATTGCGTTCAGCAAAAGAAAAAGCGGAAAAGTCTGACAAATTAAAGTCTGCATTTCTAGCTAATATGTCCCATGAAATCCGAACCCCAATTAATGGAATCCTTGGATTTGCTAATTTGATGGAGATAAGAGAATTTTCCAGGGACAAACAAATCCAATACCTGAAAATAATAAATAATAGTGGAAAACTTTTGTTAAACCTTATAAATGATATCATTGATATAGCAAAAATTGAAGCAGGTCAATTGAACATCGAAAATGTGAATGTGGATCTAAATGCTTTGATTTATGAGATTAGTGAGTTTTATCAAGGCGAAAAAATTAAAAAAGATAAAAAACATATCGAAATCATTCCGAAATTTCCAATGGGTGATTACCCTCAAACCATTATTAGTGATTCATACAGATTAAGGCAGATAATCAATAATTTGATTAGCAATGCGCTGAAATTTTCAGATTCGGAAGCTATTGAATTTGGTTTCGAGTTTCAAATTGGCAGCATTTTGTTTTTTGTAAAAGACAAAGGCATTGGAATGAGTAAAGTAGAACAGGACCTAATATTTGAGCGATTTAAACAAGTTGGATCATCATCCAAAAAAAAGGAAGGAACAGGATTGGGACTTGCCATTTCAAAAGGTTTGATCGAACTAATGGGCGGGAATATATGGGTAAAATCCCAATCTGGTAAAGGGTCAGAATTTAGGTTTACATTACCTCTAAAATTAAGCCTTGATCAATCAACTGTTCAACAAAACAAAGGCATCGAAATAGACACATCAAATTTAAATTGGAATGGAAAAACGATTTTGCTTGTAGAGGATGAAGATATTAATTTTATGTACATCTCTGAATTAATTGAAAATACAGGTATTATCCTTTTAAGAACCAGTACTGCCGAGGAAGCTATAAATATTTGTAAAACTAATCAAACTATCGATTTGATTTTAATGGATATGCGACTTCCAGGTATTAATGGATTTGATGCAACCAAAATAATAAAACAGATACGCAAAAGAACCCCGATTATTGCGCAAACGGCTTACGCTATGGAAAATGAGCGCAAAGATTGCCTCACGGCAGGTTGCGATGATTACCTTACAAAACCGTTCGATCAAAAAGTTTTATTTGATGTTATAGATAGATACTTATCACAGGAAAATAATTAGCGCCAAACAAAATACACAACGCCATATTAATAAGTTTCAATAAAATTGAAATCCGTTTTCAATATTGATTCAAAATATTCGCCTTTTTCCTGCATATCCTCATCGCCTAACTCGTAAAACCAATTTATGAGCAAAACACTTCCATTTTGCCTAACGTTTGACAGTTCCCTTAATATCTGAAGTAAAGATTTCGCAGAACCACTGTTCATATATTCAAGCTCAAGATTAACGATTGTCTCTGGACGAGGATTCATACAATAACGAAATATCCAAGAATATAGATGATTATAAAACAAACCCGCATCCTCAGGTATCGATCTGCCTTTGATCAGGATTCGACCATCAATATTAAAATCAACCTCAGGAGTTCTGGCTGTACCCCGAATCAAAAAGTTTTCCATCAATTGAAATAAAGTATAAAAATAGCATATTTTAAAAACAATTAAAAAGATAATAACACAGTATATTAACAACTTTATCATTAATTTTTATTTGTCTTTCTCTAAAATATGGAATAATTTTTATTATTTTAAACTTTAACAAATACCTCTTGATAAGGATATACATTATCTCTATATTGCACATTATTAACCACTATTAGTTCCCCATGTTTGGTAATTTTATTGATTCATTGAGCTTTGCAGCAGATAAACATATTTCGCAACGAAGAAAAGGTTGCGATGTA
The DNA here is from genome assembly GCA_038213375.1 of Bacteroidales bacterium. GTDB lineage: Bacteria > Bacteroidota > Bacteroidia > Bacteroidales > JAAUTT01 > JAAUTT01. The sequence goes on from JBBQTB010000024.1 coordinate 37,408, forward strand.
GTTCCTTACATCAACCATCCGATTAAAGTGGCTCATTTACTTTTTACTACCGGAAAGGAGTTTGATTTCGAATTATTGAGTGCGGCTTTATTACATGATGTATTGGAAGATACCTGCACGACAGAACTTGAAATGCGTAAAAAATTTGGAGATAGAGTTACCAACCTTGTTATTGAGGTAACAGATGACATGACAATGACATACGAAGATAGAAAACGATCTCAAATAAAAAAAGCGCCATTTCTGTCGGATGACGCAAAAAAGATAAAAATAGCCGATAAAATTTCAAATATTGCCGACATGCTTGAATATCCGATGACATGGTCTCACCGAAGAAAACATCAATACCTGGAATGGTCGGAAAAAGTTGTGAAAGAATGCCGTGGAATTAACGAACAACTCGACAGGGCTTTCGACGAAATCGTTAAGGAGGCCAATATAAATATTGAAAATCAACCCTGATTGATACGAGCCGTAGGCACCACATTCTGTGAAGCAAATAGTCCTGCTTTGTATTTATAATATCCCGTTATTGCTATCATGGCAGCATTGTCGGTAGTAAATTTAAATGCAGGAATATAAGTATTCCATTTCATCTGAGAAGCCTGACTCGTTACTTTATACCTTAATCCGGAGTTTGCAGAAACACCGCCAGCCAATGCAATTTCATTAATTTTCAAATTTACCGACGCTTTCATTAATTTATCGAGAAGAATATCAATAATCGTCTTCTGCAACGATGCACATAAATCATTTTTATTATGATCAATAAACGAAGGATCATTTTTAAGCTGATCTCTCAGAAAATAAAGAAAAGAAGTTTTTAGTCCACTGAAGCTGTAATCAAAATTCTCAATTCTGGGTTTTGAAAATTTGAACGCATCAGGATTACCTTCGGAAGCTAATTTATCAATAACAGGGCCGCCGGGATAAGGCAACCCCATAATTTTTGCACACTTATCAAATGCTTCACCGGCGGCATCGTCAATTGTTTGGCCGATAATTTTCATCTCAAGATAATCATTCATTAAAACCAATTGAGAATGTCCTCCTGAAACTAAAAGACAGAGAAATGGAAAAGATGGCACGTGGTTTGTGCAGTCTTTTTCAAGAATGAAATTTGCCAGAATATGAGCTTGAAGATGGTTAATCTCAATCAATGGGATGCCCAACGATAGTGATAGCCCTTTGGCAAAGGAACTTCCAACAAGCAATGAACCCATAAGACCAGGACCGCGTGTGAATGCAACGGCATCAATTTCATTTTTTGAAATTCCGGCCACTTTTATTGCCTGATCAACAACGGGAATGATATTTTGCTGATGGGCACGGGATGCCAGCTCCGGAACTACACCTCCATAAATCCTGTGAACTTCTTGATTGGCTATAATATTAGACAACATATAACCATCCCTAATGATGGCTGCCGATGTATCGTCGCATGAGGACTCGATTCCAAGTATTGTGATGCTCATCGAAAAATATTTTTAACTATAATCAGTATTTTTTGTTTTTTTGTATGATAAACCGAAACATCAAAAGTATCAAAAAAACATATAAAATAGTATTATTACTTATGGTGGTTATGCTTTCGCTACCCACTATTGGTTATATTGCATTAAGGCAAGATAAGGTGCAACAGTACCTTGTAAACAAAATTACAACTAAACTCAGCACTTTCTTTGGTACTCGAATTTCTGTAACCTCTGCCAAAATTGATCTGTTAAGCAATATCACCTTCTCAAATTTTTGCGTTCAATCACCCAAAAAGGACACAATACTATTTACGAAGGAATTAAGTGTAAAATTTAATGCTTTTACGTTAACATCAAGATTTTTCGAAATTAAACAGGTAAAGCTTCTGAACCCAATTATCCATTTTTATATTGATTCAACCAAAACTATTAATTTTCAATTTATTGTTGATAAACTTACCTCCAGAGACACAACTAAATCAACCAAAAATGGATGGATTGTTTCAATTAAAGAAATTGACCTGATTAATGCCAATTTTACATTAAAAGCATTCGATTACGTTCCTCGCGAATATGGTATAAACTTTACAGACCTTCAGTTTCGTCTATTTTCAATGAAAGTTACAAACTTCAGAATTAATTCGGGGAATCTTGACATGCGTATCCGAAGCTTATCGGGAGTGGAAAAGTCGGGATTTGTAATTAATGACTTTTCATCAAGAGTGAAGTTAAATAAGCAGCTTATGGCATATAACGATCTTTATATCAAAACAGGTTATAGTGAAATTAATGCCAAACAAGCCAAATTTACATACGAGAGCCTTAGAGATTTTCGTCCCGGTATTTTCGGTAAAAAAGTTAAATTGGGCATAGACTTTAAATCATCGAAAATTTCTACCAAGGATATTGAATGGTTTACACCTGTGGTTAAAGATTATAACATACAAGCAGTAATTTCAGGAAATATAAAAGGCTCAATTAACGAACTAAAAGGTAAAGATATTGAAATTACCTATGGAAGTCATACAAAGATTAAAGCCAATTTCGACATTAACGGCCTTCCCGCTATTTCATCAACATTTCTTCACATTGACATTAAAAATCTTTATACTAATCCTATTGACATAGAAAGCATTCGCCTTCCAAAAAGTAAAAATGGAAGGATTGTTCTTCCTGAAAATTTTAAGAGGGTTTCCTTTTTGACTTATCGGGGAAAGTTTACAGGTTTTACCAACGATTTTGTTGCTTACGGAACAATTACCTCGAATCTGGGTCGCATAGAATCTGATTTATCGTTACAACCAGATACGGCTCATTCATTGAAATTTAAAGGCCAATTAAAGTCATATCAGTTTGATATTGGAAAATTTATTAATAAATCGGATCTAATAGGTCAGATCAGTTTAAATGCAATGGTAAACGGAAATATATCTCACGGAAAGGATATTAACGCAAAACTAAATGGTTTGATTCAAAGCTTTTATGTTAAAAAATACAATTATCAAAATATCAAAGTTAATGGAACATTATCAAACAAAACCTATGACGGATCAGTTTCAATTGCCGACCCAAATATTAACCTTGATTTTTTGGGGAAGGTAAATTTGTCGAATCAAATGCCAATATTCAATTTTACGGCCAACGTAAAAGGAGCAAACTTGCACCAACTCAATCTTGATGCAAAGGACTCAACTTCATTTTTGCAATTTTACATCACGGCGGATTTTGAAGGCACCAATATTGACAATCTCAATGGAGAAATAAAGGTTTGGAATTCTACGATTAGGCGGGGTAAAAAAGAAATTCATATAAATGACTTGCTTTTATTTACAAAGACGATTAATAATTCAAATCAGATTTTTCTCCGTTCTGATCTTGCCGATGCAGAGTTGATTGGAAAATATCGTTTTTCACAACTCGCCAATTCAATTAAATTACTTACTAAAAACTATTTACCATCCCTTATACCGGAAAACCTGGATTCGACCGCGAGCGATAACAATTTTAAATTCGAAATAGATTTTAAAAATTCCAAGGAATTAACTGATTTCTTTGTTTCAGGACTATATATATCAAAGGATTCAAAACTTACCGGTAATTTTAACCCGGCCAAAAAGGATTTAAACTTTTTACTTAAGATTCCGATACTTCAGCACCTTTCAAAAAAATGGTACAATGTATACTTTGATGGCAAAACAAATAACTCCACTTTTTCACTTCTTTCTGGTTGTAAAAATTTGAAATTAAACAATTCTATTAGTCTTGATAATTTTACCATCACTTCTGACATAAGGCATGATTCCATTCAATCGAATTTACGTTGGAATAATTGGGACACTGTTATATATAAAGGCAATTTTTCTATTTTGTCATTCCTTAAATCAGAAAAAAATCATGATACCCCAAGATTAAAAATCAAGGTTCTTCCTTCCCAATTAATATTGAAAGATACACTTTGGTCGATAAAAACTGATCTTATCGAAATAGATACCTCGAATATTCGAATTTCAAACTTCATAATGTCACATAATGATCAGCTAATTCGCATGTATGGTGCCATTTCAGGAAACCCAAGAGATGATATTTCTCTCGAACTTACCAATGTTAATCTAGGAAATCTGCGAACAGTTTTTTCCCCAAAAAAACTTACTATTGATGGTGTCATTAACGGAAAAGCTACTGTTTCAAATGTTTACAAAAATCCAATTTTTCATGCATTGCTTGTAGTTGATAGTCTTGCGGTAAATAATGAATCCATCGGAAAAACCAATATTAGTGCGATATACAATAATTCGGAAAAAACAATACGGGTCGAAGCCAATTCCGAGCGTGGAAGTTTAAATACATTAGCTTTAAAGGGTACCTATGCTGTTCAGGATAAAACTCTTGATTTTTCTATCGATTTAAATAAACTGAAACTTGATATTTTTGAACCCTATATAGCGATAATTTTTACTGACGTGAGGGGTTTAGCTAGTGGCGCTCTTACTCTTACTGGTAACATAAAAGCCCCGGTGTTGAATGGTAGCGTAAAAATACAGAAAGCTTCATTCATGGTTAATTACCTGAAAACAAGGTACAACTTTACCCATGTGGTTGAGGTTAAAAACAATATTTTTTTATTTAAAAACATTGAGGTATTTGATAGCAAGACAAACAAAGCGATTGCAAACGGTCAAATTGATTACCGTAATCTTAAGGAACTAAACGTGGATATTAATGTTGAAGCAAAAAATTTTGAATGCCTGAACACAACCCTAAATGGCAACAGCATGTTTTACGGCCAGGGATTTGCCTCAGGAAATGTGAGAATCATAAGCTCCCCAAAGGACGGCGTTAGCATGGATATTGAGGCAACATCCTCTCCTAAAACCAATATTTCAATTCCACTGGGTACTAAGATGGAACTTACTGAATCGAACTTTATTAAATTTAAAGCAAAAGAAAAAGAAATTCAGCCTTTAGACCAATATGAGATTGATAAAGTAACAGAAACTACCAGATCTGATAATCCTGGTGGCAATATGAACTTGAATATTTTACTTCATATAACTCCTGATGCCATTGGCCAAATTGTGTTCGATGAGAAAATTGGCGATAAAATTAAGGGGACTGGTAGTGGAGATATAACTATGACTCTGAAAAATGGAATCTTCAATATGGATGGGATTTTTAATATCGAGCAAGGGGATTATTTGTTTACTGCAGGTGGAATTATCTATAAAAACTTTATTATTGAACCAGGAGGAACGATTAGTTGGAATGGTAACCCACTTGATGCAACCATTGACATTCAAGCAGCTTATAATCGATTAAAAACATCTCTTTATCAACTTATTGGTAGCATAAATGGAGAGCAAAAAAAAGTTGAGGTCGATTGCAGAATGTTTCTTACCGGTAAATTATTGAACCCTTCCATCAGGTACGATATCTATTTGCCGAATTCAGATCAGGAAACCCGTAATATTGTTAGTTCATACACCAATACGCAGGAGGATATGAGCAACCAATTTCTTGCATTGCTAATTACTAATAATTTTTACCCAAACCAAGGCTCATCATCAGCAACATCCAGCGCAGCAGCAAGTGTTACAGGCATAGAATTTCTTTCAAATCAACTCTCGCGTATGATGTCGCAATTTAGTAAGGACTTTGACATTGGATTTAATTACAGGCGTAATGACTATGCCACAACAGGTCAGGTTGAAATGGCATTGTCCACACAATTACTAAATGACCGGATCATCATAAATGGTAATGTGGATGTTGGTGGACAACAAGTTGGACAGCTTGCAACTAACTCTTCCAACACAGGCAAAGTGATTGGCGAAGGCAATGTGGAAGTGAAACTTACCAACAATGGAAAATTGCGTTTAAAGGCTTATAATCGGGCAAACCAAAGTTATATTTCTGAGTACCCTTATACACAGGGTGTTGGTATTTTATACAAGGAAGATTTCAATTCGATTAATGAGTTGTTTAAACATTATTATAAATTGATTTTTACCAGAAAAGAAGAACAACCTAAACCCAAGGTTGAAGACAACACAACAGACTAGAAAAATGACTCGTACTAAGCGCTAAATATGCACCTGCAAGTAATAAGCAAGAATATGGTATATTTGCAGAAATACTATTTATTGAAAAATATCGTTTACAATTTTATATACAAAATATAATTTTCAACACAATGAATCTCTTGTTTTCTCTTTTACAGGTAAATATTACCGGAGCTGCCGTTGACACATTAAAGAACGCTGGTGCAGTAACTGCTGCCAAAGAAAGTTCGATGACATTGCTCGACCTGGTGATGAAAGGTGGTTGGATAATGATTCCAATTGTTGTTCTATTTGTTGCGGCCGTGTATATATTTTTTGAACGGTATTTTTATATTAAGCTTGCGGCTCGCACCGATTCTGATTTTATGAACAAAATCAGAGATTATATTCATCAGGCAAAGATTGAATCAGCCTTGAACTTGTGCCAGTCAACAAACATGCCGGTTGCCCGGATGATCGAAAAAGGGATCAAACGAATTGGACGACCATTAAAAGAAATAGAAGAATCAATAGAGATTGTAGGTAAATTTGAAATTTATAAACTCGAAAAAAATCTGGTAATCCTTGGAGTTATTGCTGGTATTGCTCCTATGTTCGGTTTTATTGGTACAATTGCCGGGGTTATTAAAATTTTCTATAATATATCGTTGGCCGACAACATAAGTATAGGGCTTATAGCAGGTGGCTTATACGAGAAAATGATAACCAGTGCGGCTGGCCTCATGGTAGGTATTATCGCTTTTATTTCCTACCACTGGTTGAATGTGATGATTGAGAAAGTAGTTCATACATTGGAACATAACGCAATGAATTTTATAGACTTACTTCAAGAACCAACCAAATGATGAATCTTAGGGGCAGAAAAAAATTCATGGCGGAGATAAGTACCTCGTCGTTTAACGACATCATGTTTTTTTTGATGCTGTTCTTCCTAATTGCCTCAACCATGGTGAATCCGAGTGTAATAAAACTTACACTACCTAAATCGCAGCATAACCAAACCATGCGAAAAACGGAAATTTCGGTTTCTATTACCAAAGATTTAAAATATTATATCAATAACAAAGAAGTGGCGTTTGTTTCTCTCGAAAATGAATTGGTAACCGTCATGAAAAATTCGGCCGAACCTACAGTTGTTATCCGCTGCGACAATTCCATTCCTGTTCAGGATCTGATTGATGTGATGCAAATTGGAAATAAGCTGAAAGTAAAAATGATTTTAGCAACCAAGAGTCCCAATGGCTGAAACTATTTCCTATAAAAGAAAATCAAGAGTCCTAGGATTCTTTTGCACTTCTGTTGTTTCAGGAGGAATATTCCTCATATTATTATTCATTATTCTGCGAACTCCTATTCCTCCATTTCCTGAAGGTGGCGGAGGAACTGGTGATGGTATTGAATTGAACCTGGGTTTTTCAGATGCAGGCATGGGAAATAATCCACAGGAATTATCAAAAGCCACTGTAATTATACCTCCTCAGCCTGAAACCAAAGTTCAGCCTGACGAAAACGTGATGACACAGGATGTGGAGGATGCCCCCACCATTAATGAAAAAACTATAAAAACCAAAAAGGTTAAAAAAGTAGTTGCCAAAGTTGTTGAAACTCCTAAAAAAGTTGTGAAGAAAGTGCCTGAAAAACCTCAACCTGTTGTAAATACGAAAGCGTTATACACTTCAAAGAAAAATATTACCAGCTCAGATGGTAACAAAAATGTTGCCGGTGATCAAGGTGATCCTAATGGAACACTGGCTTCCAAAGCCTTCGGTGGCAAAAGCGGCAAAGGTGGATCAGGGGGCGGTAGCGGAGGTGGAAATGGACCAGGAGTTGGCCCAAGTGCAGGTCCAGGAATTTCGTTCAACCTTGCAGGCAGAAATCCTCAGTCATTGCCTCACCCAGAATACAAGCAACAAGTAGAAGGAGTGGTTGTTGTAGAAGTAACTGTTGATAAGGATGGCATAGTAACTATAGCCGTGGCAGGGGTAAAAGGTTCCACTACCCTTGACGAAGCATTACTCGAAGCAGCACGTAAAGCAGCAACTTTAGCCCGTTTCGATCGTAAACCCGATGCACCTGCATTTCAAAAAGGGACTATTACCTATAGGTTCAGGCTTCAATAATAATATATCGGCATTGAAATCTATCAATTTAAAAACCTTTTGAATAGGTAAATTCGCCTTTTAATATACAAACCTTAATGGGTTTTTTTAACCTGATTGGAAAAATCCGGATGTGATTCATTCAACCTTATTACCTTATTACCTTATTTATTAACTAATTGAAGCCAGCATGAGGAATAAGGTTGTTTAGTATCTGCTTCTTGGTTCCAGGTTCTTGCTTCTTTTGTTATATGTATTATCTTTGTAAAAATTCTCAACATACGCTTCATTGAGCGGATGTATTTTAATAAAAATTCATGATTGGTCGGTTACTATCAAGTGTTTTATTTGCATTATCGGCAGTTTTTATTGGTTCATGCAGTTCGGATAAATCTTGCACCGAAAATATGACAAGCACAATGAACACGGGCTTCTACTACTGGTCGAGATTAAACGGAACTATCTCACTTAAAGACTCCTTTGTGTCTGGTATTATTATCAGAGGCATTAATCGGACAGATAGTTTTTTTTATAATACAGGTATTGACAAAAGCTTTAAAAAGATATCACTATCTCTTCCACAATTGAATGATACTGCACTTTTTATCGTCAATTTAAATTCCATTTGGCGGGATACGTTGCACATAACCTATAAGCGGAAAACCGTATTTATAAATTACAATTGTGGTTTTCGTTCTGAGTTTACGCTCGATTCTGTTTGGTTTTCAGAACATCCCAAAGATTCAATAAAAATTACTCATCCCTATGTTTCAACCAGCTTTCAGGAAAACTGTAAAATTATTCTTTTTCGCGATTTGGGTGTTCAGCATTAATGGCAATGCACAAATTATTCCGATTGAAAAAAGCTATGAATGGGTAAGGGGGATCCGTATTGGCTTTGATATATCGAGGTTTGGATTACCGATCGTCCAAAAAGGTCGCAATGCCGCGGAGTTTTCAATTGATACTGAATTGAAACGTAATTTTTATCCCACTTTCGAAGCCGGATTCGAAAACTCAACGGCAAATAACGACAGAATCACCTACAAATCGAATGGAATTTACGGTCGGCTTGGGTTCGATTACAATATATTAAAACGCGATGATCCTACAACCCGAAATGCATTTCTATTAGGTATTCGTTATGGATTTTCGGCTTCAAAACAGACAACTGATTGGAATATTGAAAGCAACTATTGGGGTGAAGCCCCTAAAGGTTCATCGTCGGATATTATGGGAACACATTGGATGGAACTTGCTGTGGGCTTAAAAGTAGAAGTGCTTCAGAATTTGTTCCTGGGATGGTCAATACGCGAGCGGATACTTTTTTCATCTACCAAAGTAAACAATTATTCATATGCAATTCCCGGATTTGGCAATGGAGCTAACAATTCCAATTTGGGGATGAACTATTCAATCTATTATTCAATCCCTATCAAAAAGGTTAAAGTTATTGAAAAGATAAAAAAAGAGTAGCTAATAAACTTACCCTCTGGTAAAAATCCATGTTTGTCCCTTTGTTAACCTTGAATTAAATACGTATCCTTCCTCATCGAAAGCCTTTAAATCTTCGGCATCGGAAAGTTTGTTCAGAATAATAAAACGGCTCATTAAACCACGCGCTTTCTTAGCAAATACCCCGATCATATTGTAATTCCCATTTTTATGCTCACGAAATTCCGGAGTGATTATCGAAGCTTTAAGAGATTTGATGTTCACCGATTTGAAATATTCAACAGAAGCCAGATTTATTAATATCGGTTTTGTCATCGCAGAAAGAGAAACGTTAAGTTTACGGGTAAGTTCGTCGCCCCAAAATTGATATAAGTTTGAACATTTTGCAGTTTTTAGTTTTATTCCCATTTCCAACCTGTATGGTTGTATTAAATCCAACGGACGAAGTAGCCCGTAAAGTCCAGATAGAATGCGGAGATGATCTTGCGCAAAGTTGTAATCCGAAGCCGAAAAAGTTTCTGCTTTCAAACCAAGATAAACATCACCTTTAAACAAGAGTATAGCCTGTTTGGAATTTTCGGTGGTAAAAGGTATACTCCATTGTGCATAACGCTCCGCATTCAATTGAGCAATAGACAGAGATACCTCCATTAAATCCATCAGACGTTTAACACTGTATTTTCGTAATTTTTCAATTAGCTTTTCCGAACGATCAAGATAACCAGGAATGGTAAATTCGTTAACCAACTTCTGGGGTTTAAAATCGAGTGTTTTCGATGGAGAAATGACAATTAGCATAGACTATTTTTTTTATAAACCATCTTGTTTCCTAAAAGTTTAGCGTTAGGTGGATAAGTTTCCTGCGTTTAGCATTAAAAACCACAAAGGTTTAAATTAAGTAATTCGGGTTCATCAAAAATAGGAATGAATTGAAAATTCAAAAACATTGAAGGTTATAAAGCGTTTTCATGAAAAATAAGAACGATGATAACATTCAAAAATGAATTATATAAGTCACAAAACCCATATCTTTTGCAGCATAAAAATAATCCGGTAGCATGGAAGATCTGGGGTAAAGAGGCATTTGCCGAAGCAAAACAGAGAGATGTTCCTTTATTGGTTTCTATTGGATACTCCACCTGCCATTGGTGTCATGTAATGGCACATGAAGTATTTGAGGATAGCGAAGTATCTAAAATAATGAACCAAACATTAGTGTGCATCAAAGTGGACCGTGAGGAACACCCTGAAGTTGATGAAGTATACATGGAGGCTTGTCAGAACATGAATGGCAGTGGTGGGTGGCCTCTTAACGTGCTAATGGATCATACTGGCAAACCTTTTTTTGCTACCACCTATGTACCTCTTGATAAATGGAAAACATTGCTTCAAAAAATTCAACTTGCATGGAAACAAAACCGTAAAGAAATTACCGATTTTGCAAATCAACTTTTAGCAACTTTGTCCGAAACAAAAACATCAGCCGATACTATCCAAACAAATGAATTTAACAAGAAGTTATTTAACTTCCTGAACGAAAATTTCGACGAAAGCAATCCTGATTTCTCAGGAATAGGAAGAGCTCCTAGATTTCCATCTCATTCGTTATACTATCATTTATTGAGCAAACGCATTATTGCCAAATCTATTGCGTCAAAATTGGAGAAGACAATGGAGGCCATTCAAGATAGCGGATTACATGACCGTGTTGGTGGAGGATTTCATCGATACAGCACCGATAAAGAATGGCGGTTACCACATTTTGAAAAGATGTTGTATGACAACGCTCAGATGATTATGAACTTTGCTTTAGCTTCCGGACGATTTAACCGGCCTGATTTTTTACAAACAGCAGAGCGAGCAGCAGATTATCTAATTCGGGATATGTCAGTTTATGAAAATGGCGTATTTGCGGGATTTGCCAGTGCCGAAGATGCAGACGATTCCTTGGGTGAAGGCAGTTTTTATGCATGGACACCTAAGGAATTGGAGAAAATTCTTGGTTTAGCAACCGGTCAAAAAGTTGCAACCTACTGGAATGTGAAAGAGGATAGTAGCAATATTCATGGTGTTTATCCTTTTCGAATACCTCATCCCCGGGGTTCTGCTGACTTCTTAAAATTAGATTCATTAGCGAAACAGAAAGTTCGAATCGAATGGTTCCCAATCTACAATCGTTTACTCGAATATAGAAGCCATCGCCCCCGACCTTTTCTCGACATTAAAGTCCTCACAGATTGGAATGCTTTGGCGTTAATGGGTTTTTCGGTTCTTTTCGCCCATTCCGCAACTGAAAAATATGGGCAAACAGCCCAACAACTGGCTGAACTGCTTATTGGAAAAATAAATCCGACTCATATCGAAAGGTTGCCTGGAAAGTCCGGACATTTAACTGATTATGGTCATACGGCATTGGCCCTTTTCACTGCATGGGAAGTATTTGGTAAGGACACTTATCTAAAGGCTTCAAAAACTTTGATAAAGTTGGCGTTTGATAAATTTTCGACGAACGAAGGTCGATTGTTTACCAGCGACCCGGATTCTTATATACTTACCAGGTACGAAGAAAAATACGATCATGCTCAGCCGGCTGGAGCTCATAGTCTACTGTTAGCTTGGGTAAGAATTCGTAGCCTTGGGGAAATGCAGGAATATGATTCTCTGATTGATAAAATTCTGAAACACAGATCGAACCTCGTTAGTGATTTTCCAGTGATGAGCCCATCACTTCTATGCACGATGAATGAATATACAAATGGGCCGGTAACCCTCTCGTTGCCATCAAATTTCAGGATAAAATTTCCACAAATACTGCGTTGGATAGCCTCAGATTTAAGGTTTGTGGAAAGCCCGGAAAGTAATGTATTTCAATTGTGCGAGAACGACCGTTGCCTATTGCCTGCAAAGTCAATCGAAGATTTAGAGAAAACCTTGATATTTCAATGGTAATTATTCTTATTATTTGACACAAATCCTGTAAAAGTTGACAACCACCCATTTTTGTTCAATTGTTGATAGGTAATTATTATTAAATTTGCCATTCCTAATTTTTTAAGAATGCAAATCGTTAAAAATATTCTGAAATATTCTCTCGTATTACTAATTGGAGTCGCACTATTTTGGTGGATTTACAAGGATATGGACCGGGAGACACTAAAAAAAGGGCTTTCAGAAGTTAATTATTTTTGGATACTTGCCTCAGTTATACTTTCGCAGATAAGTAACTGGAGCCGGGCTATTCGTTGGAAAATGCTCATTAAACCCTTAGGATACAACCCTAAAGTTAGTAATATTTTTTTATCGGTGGTGGTAATGTATTTCACAAACCTTATTATACCCAGGGCAGGCGAAGTTGCCAGATGCACCATTCTTGCCAAATACGAAAAAATACCAGCATCAAAACTCATAGGAACTATGATTGTGGAGCGCATTGCCGACCTGCTCACCATGATGTTTCTTGCCGTTATCATCTTTGCCATCAATTTTGGAATTGTAAAAGAATTTTTTTCTGTACATCCTGAAATAAATGAGAATTTTGTAAAACTTTTATCCATATCCAACATATTATTAGGAATAGCTGTAGTTGTGCTTATTGTGATTATTTTTCTTTTAGTTAACCCCTTAAAGCATACGGGGATTAGTGAAAAAATAAACAAAGTTAAACACAATTTCAAAGCAGGTATTAAATCCATTGTGATGCTGGAAAATATCTGGTATTTTGTTGGTCATACGTTACTTATTTTTACCCTCTGGTTTTTGATGCTTTACGCTGTTTTTATTGCATTTCCGCCAACCAATCACCTTACTATATGGGCTGGTATGTTCACTTTCCTGATGGGTGGACTTGCCATGCTTGCTCCGGTACAGGGAGGCATTGGCCCTTGGCATTTTATGGTTATCGAATCATTATTCCTTTATGGAATAGATAAAACAGACGGAAAGATTTTTGCCCTGATAGCTCACTCGAGCACTAACCTTATTTATCTTCTTTTGGGATTGATAGCTTTACTCATATTGGCAATGGTAAATTCAAAGAGTAAGCATCACACTCATTCAAAAGTTTCGGATCACTAATCTATTCATCAATTTAAATCGATTTATTTTCTTAATACCATTTAAACAACTTCAATCCGACAACAAACGATACCGTACCGATGGTTGTGAGTGCCAGTGCTTCGCGCCAAATATCAGCAAAGCCAGCACCTTCATTAAAAATACTTCTAAAACTATCGGCAATCATAGTCAGGGGCAGGTTTCTGATGATAGGCAATGTCCAATCTGGAAAATTATGATAACTGAAAAAAACACCTGACACCACCATCATTGGCGTAACCAAAGCATTAATGATGCCATTCCCGACTTCGGGGTTGGCTGTATGTGATGATATTAGAATAGAAATACCAGAAAAGGCAATATTCCCGGCTAAAAATATAACAATCAAAGCAGGCCAGCTTCCCTGAACTTTTATACCAAAATACAACCAGGCAAACACAAAAAGCAGAAGAGCTTCCATCACATTCATAGTTAACCGGGCAGTTATCAGTGCAAACAAAAAGTTCGACTTTTTCATGGGTGTTGCCACCATGCGTCGTAATAATTTTTTAGAACGACGGTCGATAATGGTATAACTGATTCCCCATGCACAAGCCATCATTACACCCATTGCCAGCAAACCCGGAATTAAAAAATCAACATACCTTGTGCCAGTCAATGTTAACGGTTCGATGCTTGATTGGTTCTGTGTATAAAACGATGATCCATACACAAAAAGATTTGCGATAAGTTGGTAATCAGTTTTAACCTCAGAATTTGCCGGATCAAAATGATATTTAGTCTCCGATGATTTGTCTTCAATAATCATAGATACTTTGCCCTTTTTGAGCATCGTATAGGCATTTGCCCAGGATGTTTCTATAAACACAAGATTTACATTTCCAAGTTTTGCGTTTTTTAGCTCCATCGTATATGAACTATCCTTTTTAACGGCATTTGCAGCTAAATAGCTTGCCAGTTTTGTTTCATGAATCGAATCCGTTACTGAAATGACTTTTACAATGGCTAATTTTGAGGTTACTACGCCTTTTTGAGTAAATGCAATTCCAAGACCCCAGGCCATCAAAATTGGGAAAACCACTCCCCAAAAGATCACGGCCGGTTCGCGAATAATTTCAGCAAAATGAGCAATAGTTAATCGATAAAGCTGATGGTTGGTTATTTTATTCATATAAATGGCGTCCTGTGAGTGAAATAAACAATTCGTCCAACGAGTGATGACCGCCTCCAAGAGTAAGTATTTCCTGTAGCGTACCTTCGGCTAAAATTTTTCCCTCGTCCATGATCACGATTCGATCGCAGAGGTATTCGGCTTCTTCCATGTAGTGAGAGGTAAGTATTAGAGATGTTTTCTGCTCTTTCTTCAGGTCGAGCAATATATTCCATATCTCCCGACGTGCATTTGGATCGAGACCAGTGGTGGGCTCGTCAAGAAGCAGAATTTTAGGTTTGTTAAGCAGTGCGACACCCAACGCCAATCGCTGACGTTGACCACCCGACAAATTGTTTACATACGATTTTTTCTTTTCCTCCAAACCAATAAGTTTAAAAACTTCATCTACCCTATCGATACCTAACTTGTAAAAGCTGGCAAATAAACGCATGGTTTCATATGCAGTAAGTTTGTCCATAAACCGGGTTTCCTGAAGCGATAGACCAATCATCTGATGAAGATCATGCTGATGGTTTTTCCATTGTTTACCGGAAATGAATATCTCTCCTGCATCGGGATGTTGAATGCCTTCAATCATTTCAACCAATGTGGTTTTTCCGGCCCCATTCGGCCCCAGCAATGCAAGAAACTCGCCAGTCTTAATCATCAGGTCTACCCCTTTAACCGCATGCACATCCTTAAAAGATTTCTTCACGTGCCGGACGTCAACAATATATTCATTGTTTGTCATAAAAAGGTCGTAATTGCCAATTTGTAAGTTATAATAAAGAGCATTAAGTAATTAATAATTAGTATTTTTATAGTGAATCATATATAATTGAAGTAAATATAACTGTCTTTTAATCTTCAACTCATGCATTATCCAATTATTTCACATTTTCAAAGCATAGCCGTCTTACTAAAAAGCGTAAGAGTTGATTTTCATATGCCTTCAACCTTAGACAAATTTCTTTGAAAATAGTTTTTATCTTAACTTTTGGATTTCAAAATTAACGATCAAGTAACCTTCTATATTGTACTAACTTTTTACCTTTGTATTAAGCCGACGTTAAAATGGTTTATTATTGTTAACCGACCGGCTATCCACTGGCAGGATGTTTAATCCATACCAAAGGTATATTTAGCAGTAACAATTTCGACCATCTAACCATTTAAAATAAAATTTTATGGATATCACATACCAAATTGGCGTTGTGCCCCCCGATAAGGCAAATTGTGGATTTTTATCCTAAGATTGGCTTCAAAAAAGTAGAAAATGGATTTATAATTAATTGCACTGAATAAAAGGATAGTAATAAGAACCTTGAGCCTCTTGATGAGACTTAATACTCATAAAAAACACAATAAAATTAAGATAAAATATGCCACGAATGCACGAATAATTATTCGTGCATTCGTGGCTATTATTTAATTTATTCTTGTAAAAAACATTGTTATCTGTTTCATTTGTTTTTTAATCCGGCGAAGCCAGATTCTATAGCATGCGACTTACATCCCGATGCTTATAACATTTTTTAGTCTTCCGAAATTCTACGGGATGTTTTTTTTCCACCAATGATTCGTTTTGTTTCCAGCCTTTTTTCTTTCGAGGCTTTTGTAGGTCTGGTGGGTTTTCTTTTGATCCTGGGTGTTAATGCCTTTTCGATCATCATATAAAATTTCTCGATTGCAATTTCTTTGTTCTTTAGCTGTGATCGTTCGGTTTGAGAAACGATGATCAGATATCCATCAATACTAATTTTATTGACTAATTTGTGGTGAATAATTACTCTTTCGTGGTCAGTTAAAAGTTGTGAATCAGAAACATGGAAACGAAGTTCCACCTTAGTATTCACTTTATTCACATTTTGTCCGCCGGCACCACTGCTTCGTGAGGCAGTAATTATAAATTCGTTTGAAAAATCTCTTCCGTTAATAATATCAGTTTGCATGTATTTTGTGTCTTGGATTTTAATTCTTGGTTCTTTATTAATCAATCATCGCTTGGTCTATTCGGTTCGCGTAACCTATCCAGTTGAAGGTTTATTTCGGTCATTTTCTTCACTCTGTCAATTGAATAATTTTTTGATTGAGATTGAGATTGTTCATATAGTTGCAATGATTTTTCGAATGTATTTATCGCTGTAATAACATGGTTCAATTCGAGGTGAATCTCAGCCATAATTTTTAATAGCTCGGCAAGTATTTCTAATTGCTCCGGTGGAAAAGACGTATTTAGAAGTAAATTTTCGAAATCTTCATCATTTTCTGATAGTGCTTTGATATCAATTTTCAGAAGTTTTTGAGAAGTTTCGCTAATTACTTCAAAGGCCTGTTCGTAATCCTTTTCTACTTTTAATTTCAGAATGATGCTCATAAACCTGAAAAAGTCCTCAATCATGCGGAGTATAAAATCTTTCTGATACATAAATGATGATTTTTGTATTATCAAATAAAAAATCGATTATTCAAACGCATCACAGTTATCTTTTGTGATTTAAGAGTTGAGTCAACTCTAAAAAGTCCTTTTGCCACGAATTACACGAATTTAACATGTTATTATTCAGCAGTATATGAAACTATAAATACTACGAATTACCAAAAACATCGTTTTTGGAGTGGACTCAGAGTTTAAAGGTATAAAATAATTTGAATGTGGAAATTTGATCCCTTTATTCAGCTGGCAGAATCGATTTAGTCAAATATCCTAATTTGATGAAGGGGTTGATGTATTTCGAATGATTAATCAATGTATGTTTGTACTAGAGATAATTTGTTTTTGATTTGCATACATTGCAGATCTTTTAAAATACTAAGGCGATGGCGACGGTTAAATTAGGAATGATTCTGGGATTAATATTGAGTACCTTCGGAACTATTCTTATTTGGATTGATAGCCAGTTATTTATTAAACGAATTATGGGGTTTCTCATAGAAGTAATTTCAAGCATCGGGGTGAAGAAGGAAAAGAATGCAAATCAAGACAACTTCAATGTTCTGCGAAAATCAATTCAGGAATTTACACAATTTAAAACGAGAGGTTTCATTCTTTTGCTTTTCGGTTTTATGGTTCAGATAATATCTGTATTGTTGTAGGTTACATCAACAATCTGGTTTATTCAAAAACTATTCTTCCTACCTGTCAACCTTTCTTAAAAAAATGGATAACATAAGCGATTTGCAGTTATTGCCCTCGCACATCATTTCAATCATTATACAAAAATACCATGAATGACAAATTGAAAGCCTTTGAGCGTTTATTAACTATTATGGATGAGTTACGTGAAAAATGCCCCTGGGATAAAAAGCAGACCATCGAAAGCCTGATGCATCTGACGATTGAAGAAACCTACGAGCTTGTTGATGCCATTATCGACGATAGTAAAAACGATATAAAAAAGGAACTTGGTGATATTCTTCTTCATATAGTGTTTTATGCCAAAATAGCCTCAGAGACAAATGAATTTAATATTGCCGATGTCATAAACAGTTTGTGTGAGAAACTTATATTTCGTCATCCGCATGTGTTTGGCGATGTTAAGGTGAAGGACGACGAGGAGGTGAAGACAAACTGGGAAAACCTGAAAATTAAAGAAGGCAATAAATCGGTTCTGGCGGGTGTTCCAAAGTCATTGCCATCGCTGGTTAAGGCGCACCGCATTCAGGACAAGGTGCGATCGGTGGGTTTCGATTGGGATGAACGGTCGCAGATTTGGGAAAAAATTAAAGAAGAAATATTGGAATTTGAAGTGGAGATTGAAAATCAGGATCACCAAAAGATGGAAGCCGAATTTGGCGATTTACTTTTTTCACTGGTAAATGCTGCCCGATTATACGACATCGACCCGGAAATAGCGTTGGAACGAACCAACAAAAAGTTTATCAAGCGTTTCAATTATCTCGAAGAAAATACCATGAAAAAGGGTCAATCTCTCCAATCAATGACTCTGGATGAAATGAATGTAATATGGAATGAAGCGAAGAAGAAAGACTGATTACTTAGTATTATAAACGCTACTTCTTTCCTTGCTCAATGTCAAAATCTTTGTAAAGACGATTGAAATTAGTAAGTTTTATCAATCCAAGTGGCCCTTCAACAATACCTCCTTTCAACTCTATATCGGAAACACGAATGGTTAATACGTTTTCCCTTTTTGATGTAAGCAAATTGTCAGGAATGTTATAGATACGCAGTTTATGGTTATCGGTCTCTGTTAGCGATTCATTTTTCTTATTCTTTAGGTCATTTATTTTACCTGTTGCTCCAATCAATATCCCATTAAGGTATACTTCGTCGGTGTTGTCAATTTTACCAATTATTAGTAAAATTTTCTGATTTAGATAATCGTCAGTTACAACAAAGTGTTTACGATACCAGGCGATGCCATCGTAATCTTTAAAGCCCTGATTCTCCCAATTGCCAGGAACAACAATTTTCTCCCATAGTTTATCCTTGCAATATATTGATTTCCATGCAGTATTATCGCCAGTTCGGAATAACCAAAGCCCTGCCAATGGCAAATCGGATTTAGGTGTATTGTACGAAAAAATACCTACATCACCTGAAACAATTCCTCCACTCATTTGAAAATTATATACACGAACCGCAATCACATTTTTTCCGCTGGCGTTTAAGAATTCCGCCGGAATTGGGTATTTTCTCAAAGCTTCAGTTGCCGATGAGTAATCGGGGGGGAAAGATCCTGAAAACCCAATTAAGTTGCCATTAATAAATACCTGATCAACATCATTTATATAACCTAAAGAGATAAAAATTTCTTTGGTTTTCATTTCGCGCGATACAGCAAATGAATTCCGATACCATGCGTAACCGTCATATCCGAAGAATCCCTGATCCTCCCATGCCGATGGCACTGTTATGCTCTCCCAACCTGAATCATCAAAATCGGAATTTGCCCACGTTTTATCATCGCCAATGGAGAATTTCCATTTACCTTCAAGTTGCAAAATAATTGATTTGTCCTCACTGGCCTGAATTGTAAATGAGGCTTGGAATAAAAGGAGAAAAGCAATTCTAAACACTAACATGATAAATCATTTTAAAAAAATACTAAGCTCTTTGATAATGGAATACTTATGCAGAAATAAAAGAGATCAGGCACAAGAATTGAATAAAGGCCAAAAGTAACAGATACAGTTTAAAATTCATCAATGAAAAAGTAAAGAATTGTAAATTATTTAAAGTAAAGAAAGTAATATGTAATAATTTAGAGTAGGAGTCAGAAGTGAAGGACAAGCCTATCTTTTATATAATTAACTTGTATCCTATACCATGAACTGTGATGATGTATTTTGGATTCGCTGCGTCGATTTCCATCTTTTGCCTTAGTTTAACAATAAAATTATCAATTGTTCTGCTGGTAACTTCACCGTCAATGCCGTAAACATACTTCATAATATCGTCACGTTTTACAGTCTCGTTTTTGTGTTGCCATAAAAATTTTAATATTTCAATTTCAGTGTGAGACATTTTTGCCGGATTATCATCGATTATCGCCGAATATGAATCGAAATCAATTATAAGACGTCCCATTAAAACAACGGTATGTGACGGTAAATCCTTCTTTTGGGCGATTCCTCTGCGCATTACAGCCTTTGATCGCGCCAGAAGTTCTATCAGGCTAAAGGGTTTTGTAACATAATCGTCGGCACCAAACTCAAGACCTCTCACTTTATCATATTCGGCGGTACGAGCAGTGAGCATAATAATAGGAGTTTCTATTCCTTTTTGGCGAACGGCTTTACACACATCGAAACCGGACAGTTTGGGCAGCATAACATCGAGAATCACCAAATCAAAACATTCTTCGTTAATTGCTTTCAATCCGGCTTCTCCATCATAAGCCACCTTTACTTCATATCCCTCCAGTTCAAAATTATCTTTCAACGCTTCGGACATTTGAAATTCATCTTCAACGATTAAAATTTTCGGCATAGTTATCGGAGATTAATTTTTTGGTTTAAATATCGGTAACATAATTTTAAATGCACTTCCTTTTCCAAAAGTGCTATTCAAAATAATGGAACCATGATGTTCTTCAATAATTTGCTTCACAATGGCAAGACCTAAACCTGAACCACGCACGTTTTGTATCTCGCCATCGGGAACGCGAAAAAAACGATCAAAAACATACTTCTGATGCGACTCAGGTATTCCAATTCCATGATCAGTTACCAGCAAAACTGCATGATCTTTGTCAACTGAAGTTTCAACTCTAATGAATTTTTCTTCAGGGCTGTATTTGATTGCGTTATCAATAAGGTTCATCAAAACTTCATAAATGGCATCATAATCGGCTAATATTTCGGGCATATCGGATACAAGCGATGTTTCAACAGTAAAATTCTTATTTTTTAAATGATAATCAAAACGTTGAATAATATTTGATACAATTACGTTAAGGTTTTGAGAGTTAAAATTATATTGATATTTTTTTTCTTCAATTTTCGAGAAATTTAAAATTTTGTTCACGATATCGGTAAGCCTGTTTGTTTCCTGCTGAATAATCTCGTGATATTCTTTTAATTTATCAGGTTTTACCCTTCCTAATAATATAGTTTCGTTATAAATTGAGATCAGAGCTAAAGGAGTTCTAATTTCGTGTGAGACATTTGAGATAAAATCCGAGCGCATCTGCGATAGCTGAATTTCAGTTTTCAGATTTTTAAATAAGATCCACGCACCAATTAAGAAGAGAAGATCGATAAAAACAATTAATGCAAAATTAAGGTACGTTCTCTCCCTTACAAGTTCCTGTATGGTTTTTCCTTTGGTGATAATGCCCAATTTAAATCTGGGTAAAAACCACAAAGCTTTAGTTTGATTAAGGTTATGATTATTAGACAATTCAGAGGAGTATAAAAACTTTCGATCCCTTTCATTAAAGATGTTGATAATAAATTTATCCTTAACTACGGTTTGAATTTTTGGGTGCAAAATCTGGCTTACAAAATCCTTGTCGCTAATTATTAATCCACAAAGTATTTCTGTGCCGTTTTCATTGTCAACCACAAAAAACAAATATGTGAAATTTTGTGAATGCAAAGAAGTGAAGGGTTCAACCTTTCTATATCGGTCTCTTAAATAAAGATAAAGTCGCTTAATTTTTTTAGGGTTACTTTTTATAATGGAACTAATAATTTTTCTTTGATTTAAAAAGCTTAATGAAAAGTCCTGTAGCACAATTTCAGGATTTATATTAGCGGTATCACTAATATAAAAAAAACCCTTCATGGAAGGATTTCCATGGATATAACGACGAATGTCCTTGTCAAGATTGTGTTGTGGATTTGAAAATATACTGTTTAGATTGATAGCCCAATTGCTCGTAATACTTTCGGAATAATAGTTTACTGACGATAAAATGCCTTCTAACTGATTATTATAAATTTCTTCGATGATTTCTTCATTTCGGCTTAGTGATCCAATTTCGTAAACTGAAAAAAACAAAGCTGGTAAAACGATTACCAGAAAAAGGATGATGATAATTTTTTTATTTAATTTCATCCGCATATAATTTGTTTTTTAAAGTCGGATGGAACACCCTTAATATCCTTATTTGAGATTGAGAATGGCTGATTCATGGGTGTTTCATTTGCAGAATTAATGAAGGTAAATATAAAAAATAAACCCGGAAAACTTCACAGCATTCCGGGTTCAAACCCCAACAAGCCGATAAATTAAAAACTCTTTTACTGTTTATAGATACAGTTTCATTTATTTTTAACTCTACTATCGGCTGAAATTAGCCTCCATCATTAAATCACCTATGTATTTACCTATTACAAATTGATTCCAATAGTTTATGATTCAAATCATATTTGCAGTTCAAATTTAGTGTTGATTGAAACACCAAGCAAAATAAATGGAATGATTTTCATCTCCACAAGTAGGGTATTTATATCACCTATATGAACAGCCAATGTTATATTTTTTGTGAAGATGTAATCCCTAAAAACAATTTATTTAATTAAAATATAGGTTGTTAACTAAATTTTACGGAAATCATCGGTTCCTGCTTTTCGTTCCATATCGGTTCCAAAAGGAAGATTCAAATGAGGTATAATGGCGGGATCAAGGTTAGCAATCACATTTACTTCAAGTTCCTGACTGTTTTTGGGATTGTCGGCATATTGTTGGTGTTCAGTACCTGATAAAAAGCGCCATCCGCTGTCGGTATTGTTATCAGGTTCTTCTCTGTACATAAATCCTACTTTTGAGCCTTCAACTGTGATAGTATTTGATGCGATACAATATCCCATAGGTGGAACCAGATCTTTTAATTCATCTGGTTTTGAATTGATTTCTTCTGTGTTCATAATTTTAAAAATTAGATTAATATGTTAAAAATTAAAAATCAACGGAGATTTTCCGAAAGAGCGGCGAAGTTAGTCAAAAGCAGCCAATAACTATGACGATAAAGTTTAATTTAGCCTATTCTCGTCAATCTTGTGGTCGAAATGGTGTCGTTTATTTTCCAGTTCTCCAAATGAAATTTATCCGTTGGTAAGTATGGTTCAATCATTGGAAGGGCAGGAGCGTAGTAGTAAATACCATTCACCTTGAGCGAGTTGATAATTTCCATATATTTTTGGGCGTACTCTTGATAATTACTCCCTTTGCGATGGTGGTTATTGATAAAATGACTGGTAAATGACAAATTTGAAATGATAGTTCCCCAGGTATTTTGTTTGAACTCAAATTCAAACCAATTTTTAGCATTTAGAAATGGATGACCAGGAGATACCAACCGGTCAATTCCATATGCTTCAATTCCCATACTTCTTAAAAAGTTTACTAATGTTGCACTTGATCCACAGCCAATATCAATAATTGGTTCACTGAGATTTTCCAAATTTATGCCAAGCACTTTCAATTGTAATTCCGACGAATATTCCTCGCATACCACCTCTATTATTTTCGGCGAATTGAAATTATTCATTTCACACAAAAATGGATTTGTTTGCAGTAACCATTCACGTATGCTGGCTATGTGCACTTGTTCCAAAGCCTCGAAATCAATGGTGGTATTTTTCATCTCATGGATAATCTTATTCCAAAGGGTTTTATAAATAGAATGTAAATTGGCAATATCTGGTTTACGTAAATCAATATATTGGTTTGCATTACAAAACATTTTTACTGCCTGTTGCGTAAAAAAATCGACAAATTGATTTGATTTTCCGGCAATGTCAATTGAAATTAGTTCATCCCTGTTATTTTCGATAATATTCCGTGTTAATTCGGAAAAATGGCGAATGCGGTCTGGTTCGTTATAAAAGAAATTCTTCCGACTGTTATCGTCAAACTGGGTTTGAATACTATTTGTAATTTTCTCTTCGAGGGTCATTCTAAATACTTAATGTTAATTAAACGTAAACTATTCAATTTCAATGTCGTGCTTATAGAGCAATCCGATAACTCCCTGATAAGAGAATTTAGCTTTTTTAATAATATTAACTACCGGATCAATGTTATAATTGTAGGAGGTTCGAAAATCGACTCCTTTAAGGATGGTGCGTTCGAAAACTGTATTCGATAAATCACATTGTATAAATGTAGAATCGGTTAAATCGGTTTCTGTGAAGTTTGCTTCTTTAATTTTGCAATCAATAAATTGAGTTTTTTTTAATTTTTTTTTATAGAAATAGGAAAATTCCAGGTTGCACTTCTCAAATTTCACAGTTAATAACAAATCGTTGCAAACACTAAAGTCTACACCAATTATTTTGCAACTAACAAACTCAACATTTTTTAAGCCTGTGCCAGCCAGTTTTACTAAACTTAGATTACAACCTTCAAACTTACAATCGATAAAACTGATATTGCAAAAGTTGCAATTAGTAAAGTTACAATTAACAAAACTACATTCATCGAACTCACTAGTTTCTGGTTTCTTATCAGAATAATCAATGCCTGAAAAGGTTTCGCTATCGTAAAAAGGTTCAATCATTTTTATAGAGAAATTTTTTTATTAGCTAGGTCTGTGTCGACGCTAGGAGCTGTGCTTTTGAAACTTGCACTAAAATCCGTTTAACGTTTGAGCCTGTGCTGTAAGTAGTTGATTTTGTTTATTACTAATTTTTATTTGTTATTCAAATCTTTATGACGATTGTTTCAGCAATTCTGTCGTGGAGTGTCATCCTATTTGGATTCCAAAATATTTGGATAAAACCTAATCCTAATTCAAGAGTAGATGCTATATAACCAAGAGTGCGTTCAAATTATCACATTATCAATCAATTTGGCAAATAACCTTCGTTTGTCAACGTTTTTTATTTTAATATTTCATTCGTCCACTTTGAATAGTAACATATAAAGTATCTGATCCTTTATATGCTTTAATTATTGTACCTTGTGTAATATAATCAACAGTTGAATCATGAGTAAATGAAATCCCTATTTTTTCGCTACTGAAATTATTCTTTGAATCTAATACGACATTTACATCACTTATTAATCCATCACCGAATGTCTGGACAGTCAACCTTTCTGCATTAGTAGAACCAATAATCTCTAAATTCACGTTTCCAAATCCATTAATTTTTTCTGTATACCAAATCGATTTTTTTATTTGTAACATGATGCCTTTAGAATTAACATAATTCCGTATAGAATCATTAGAACATCTAGTTAAATCATTAGAAACAACATTGTCATCTTTTTTTGAACAAGATGTAAAAACCAAAATAAACCAAAACAGTAAAAAACTTGTTTTCATAATTATTTAATTGTTTATTATAAATCTGAAGATGGTCTTTTATTAAAATGGTTGCGTTTTTATATCATATTTTGATTATCAAATTAATAGTCAATTAAAAATTCCATTAAAACAGAGAGCCAACCTGCGATCATATCGCAAAATGACACACAACGTTTTTGGCTATGGTCATTAAAGGATTGCATGGCTTCGGACATATCCGCCCTCACAAACTTGATTGCGGGCATCACCGCTGTTTTGATTTTTTTATAAGTCATTATTTAGACAAATAAAGCAATCAATACGGTTATTGTATTAGAACCTTATTTGAAAATAAATTTGCAAGTCTTTCATATAGTTCAAAAGTAGTGAATTCGAGAATGAGCCACCACAAGAAAATATACTTGTAAGAATAATGAGGGGGCAAAAATACGGATTTTTTTATTGGTAATTCCAGATTTACAAATTAAGACCAGCTCATAATATTTCTTACATTTGTTTTCGATACATACATTTACTTACTACTTATGAAAAAACTAATCCTACTGTGCTGTAGTTATTTGGTTGTTTTGCAAACTTTTGCCCAAGTGAGACCTATTTCTAATCCCAGTTTAATTACCGATCACTGGAAGGCCATGTGGATTTCGCCTGCCAACATTTCTCTTCAAGAATTTGGGGTGTATCATTTTCGCAAAACTTTTGAACTGGCTTCCAAACCTGCTTATTTTTTAGTTCATGTATCGGGAGATAATCGTTATCGTTTGTTTGTAAATGGTAATTCCGTATGTTTTGGCCCGGCACGCGGTGACCTTCAACACTGGCGATATGAAACCATTGACATTGCTCCATGGCTAACCACTGGAAAAAATATAATTACTGCTGTTGTATGGAATTTTGCTGAATTCAGACCGTGGGCACAAATTACCTTAAAAACAGGGTTTATTCTTCAGGGAAACTCTGAGGCTGAAGCATTAGTTAATACCAATTCATCCTGGAAAGTATATCATAACGAAGCATACAAACCGCTTGAAGTGGATAAAAAGAAAATAAACCAGTTTATTGTGGTGGGTTCTGGCGAAGAAATTGACGGAAGTAAATATCCATGGGGATGGGAATCATACGTGTTTGACGATAGCAAATGGTTTTCAGCAAACGAATTTGTGTCCGGTTCGCCTTTTGGGTTTGGTACGGATGTTTTTTGGTGGATGGTTCCACGCACTATCCCTTTGATGGAAGAGATACCTCAGCGAATAATGGAAGTTAGGCGATCATCAGGAATAATTCCTGAAAAAGAATTTCTGGAAGGAAAAAAATTATTTACAATTCCTGCTAACACCAAAATCTCTATCTTGTTCGACCAAACATTTCTTACCAACGCTTATCCACAGATTAACATAAGTAAAGGCAAAGGAAGTAAGATCCGTCTTACCTATGCCGAAGCTCTTTTTGATAAAAATGGTATCAAAGGCAACCGCAACGAAATTGTTGAAAAGGAAATATTAGGGAACAGCGATGTTATAATTTCTGACGGAGGTGATAATCGAAAATACAGTACGTTATGGTTCAGAACATACCGGTATCTCCAAATGGACGTTCAAACTGGTGCCGAACAACTTAACATTAACGATTTTTTCGGGGTATTTAGTGGTTATCCATTTAAAGAAAATGGATCGTTCGCCAGTAGCGATGCCTCATTGAAAAAGATTTGGGATGTTGGTTGGAGAACTGCCCGTTTATGCGCCTATGAAACCTATTTTGATTGTCCCTATTACGAACAGCTGCAATACATTGGAGATACCAGAATTCAATCGCTTATTTCGCTATACGTTTCAGGAGACGATCGTCTTATGCGCAATGCCATCAGCTTATTCGATAATTCCCGCACTCCCGAAGGACTTACCCAGAGCAGATACCCCACAGCCGTTGGACAAGTTATCGGTACATTTTCGTTGTTTTGGATACGCATGGTTCATGATTATTGGATGCATCGTGACGATACGGCTTTTGTGAAACAATACCAGATGGGAATCAAATGTGTATTGAACTGGTTTGAGAACCACATCAATCCTAAAACAGGTATGATAGGCGCTCTACCATATTGGAGCTTTGTCGACTGGCCAGACGACTGGCCGTGGGACAATAATAAACGTATTGGAGGTGTCCCTGATGGCGGTCAAACCGGTAATTCATCTATCATCACTCTTCAAACAGTTTATGCAATGCAGGCCGCCAGTGAAATGTTTGGTTATTTCGGCGATGATTGTGCGGCCTCTCATTATAAAACACTTGCTGCAAAGTTAAAAGAAGCAGTGATGAAAAACTGTTGGGATAACAATAAGGAGTTACTGGCTGATACACCCGAAAAAAATCACTTCAGCCAACATGCACAGGCTTTTGCAATTCTTTCAGGAGCCGTTTCGGGTGAACAAAGCCGCAAACTGATAGAAAGAGCACTTAATAACAAAGATATAACACAATGCACGGTTTATTTCCGGTTTTACTTGTATCGGGCAATGAAGTTAGCAGGTTTAGGTAACAAGTATGTCGAAATGTTACAACCTTGGAAAAACATGATTGGTATGGGATTAACAACGTTCGCGGAACGCCCGGAACCAACCCGAAGCGATTGTCATGCGTGGAGTGCGAGCCCAAATTACGAGTTTCTTGCATCTGTGTGTGGCATTGAACCATTAAAACCGGGTTTTAAGGCAGTACGAATTGAACCGCATCCGGGGCCATTAACATCAGTGGCAGGGAAAGTGCCACATCCAAACGGAATTATTTCTGTTTCTTTCAATGTGGATGGCGACCATATCCGGGGAACTATAGTGTTGCCCAATAATCTTCCTGGAGTATTTGCATGGAGGGGAACCATGATGGATCTTCATCCGGGTGAAAATAATATAAATCAGTAGATTAGTCCTGTCGGGAATAAAAAAAATACCTTTTCAGTGATATTTTTTGTTTTCCTTCCGTGGAAATAAAATTTGTTTACCTTTGCACCTCTTCAAGCCCAGGTGGTGGAATTGGTAGACACGCTAGTTTCAGGGACTAGTGTCCGTAAGGATGTGCAGGTTCGAGTCCTGTTCTGGGTACATTTTAAAATATAAATCCTTGTAAATAAATAGTTTACAGGGATTTTTTGTTTAGCTGATGGTTAATTAGATGGTAATAAATAGTATAAAAGGTTATATGAATGTATTAAGCAATTATACAGCAAATTATAATGCTGCACTTGAAAATTGCCCCGAAATTTTATACTTACAAAGTCAGTACGATTTCTTCCGAAAACTTAAACCATTGGCTGTTGCAATTAAAGGTTTTAATTTTCCGTTAAACCAAATTGGGGAAGGATGGCACGTTTACCGGTGAGTGCCTTCATATCTGAAAATATATTTTTCACCTAATCTGATTAAATTTATCTTTGTTGAAAACGTGAATGTATGTTAACCAAATTTTTTAGCCTAAGGCATTTTTTATTAAAGGGAATGTGGAGCATCAGGTTGAGTGATTATCCTCCCAATAAAGCCTTATGGATAAAAGTTTTGCGAATCTTTGTGTTAGCATTCAGAGGCCTTAATGAGGATAAAATGCAGCATAGAGCTTCAGCGCTCACCTTATATTCGCTGCTGTCTGTAGTGCCTGTTTTAGCTTTGGGATTTGGTATTGCCAAGGGTTTTGGGTATGACAAGGACCTCAAAGAAAAACTAATCATGAATTTTTCAGATTATCAGGAAGTTGTTGATAAGCTGATCACTTTTGCTGATTCGATGCTTCAAAAAACTCAGGGCGGTTTAGTGGCAGGAATTGGTTTAGTGGTTCTTTTCTATACCGTAATGAAGGTGTTTAGCAATATTGAAAGTTCATTTAATGATATATGGCAAGTAAAAAAAGCCAGAACCTATGTTCGTAAGTTCAGCGATTATTTGTCCATGATGCTTGTTTCGCCAATTCTGATTGTAACTGCAAGCGCTACGAATGTATTCATTTTTAATACATTGTCTACCATTCATGAACAGGGTCATATACTGGGATTAGTAAGTCCTTTGCTTTTAAGCGTGCTTAAGATCGTTCCTTATCTTCTTATTATTACCCTTTTTGTATTGATGTATATGATTATGCCCAATATCCGGGTAAAGTTTAAACCTGCCTTGGTGGCCGGTGTTATTGCAGGTTCGGCTTTTCAGCTTACACAATGGGGCTATATTTATTTTCAGGTTGGTGTATCGAGTTATAATGCCATTTATGGAAGTTTTGCTGCTTTGCCATTATTTATTATATGGTTACAATTTAGTTGGTTAATTGTATTGTTTGGCGCTAAAATTTCTTTTGCATCTCAAAATATCGAGATGTATGAGTTTGAACTTGAAACAACTCACATGAGTGATTATTCTCAACGAATATTAGCGTTGTTGCTAACCCACAGGGTAATAAAAAATTTCGAAGCTGGTTTGAAACCATTAACAGCTTCGGAGCTTTCAAAAGAGTTGATGATTCCTATCCGCATGAATCAGGTTATCCTTCAAAACCTCGTACAATGTGGTATTTTAGCCGAAGTAGTCTCGGACAGGCTAAATACCAGGGCATTTCAGCCGGCCCAGGATATCAACCGGTTAACAATGAAGTACGTCATAGAAAAAACAGATAGGTTAGGCGAAAATTATGTGATTGATGAAAAACATACTACAACCCATAAATTGGTTGATTTACATGATCATTTCTTTAAAGTAATAGAAGCATTGCCTGAAAATAAATTTTTAAAAGATATTTAATTATCTGTATATTCGATAGTTAGTTTTAGTTTTATAAATAATATGATTTTCAACATGTTTTTTTTGGTATAACCTGAAATTATCCCTAATATTGCAGTGTTAATAAATCAATTATGAATAGACTATTTGCATACGGGCATCATCAGGTTCATCAACTAATCGGATAGTTCAAAGTATGCAGAAAAGTGAATCGGTAGTAGTGAGGTTTGCAAATCTGCAAGCCTTTTTTTGTTTTAATTTGATACTGAATATGAATTATTTACATCATCATAGATTTAACCATCATAGTGTTTGAGGTACACGTGGCAGGATTATGTAAGAACCCATTATAAGATAAGGTTTGCAGCATCCTGCAGACCTTTTTTATTTTAAAATATTTATAAAATTATATGAATCAGTTAAAAATTGCAGTTCAAAAATCAGGAAGATTAAGCGAAAAATCGCTTGCTTTAATTGTGGAAGCCGGTATTTCATTAAATAACAGCGATCGTAGGTTAATTTCAAGATCATCCAATTTCCCTATCGAAATTTTATTTTTGCGAGACGACGATATTCCTCAATATGTTGCCGATGGAGTAGCGGATATTGGTATTGTGGGAGAAAATGTTATTTATGAGAAGAACTCACCAATACGTGTGGTTGAAAAACTTGGATTTGCCAAATGTCGGCTTTCATTGGCTATTTCAAAATCAGTTGAATATACTGGAATAAACTATTTCAATGGTAAAAAAATAGCTACTTCTTATCCCAAAATTCTTGGAAAGTATTTGTTAGAGAATAACATAAAAGCTGAAATTCATGAAATTAGTGGTTCTGTTGAAATTGCACCGGGTATTGGGTTAGCCGATTCAATTTTCGATATTGTTAGTTCCGGAAGTACGTTAATAAGCAATGGTCTTCAGGAAGTTGAGATTGTAATGAAATCGGAAGCTGTAATTATTGGAGACCTAAATTTATCGGTTGAAAAGCAAAAAATTCTTGATAAACTATTGTTCAGGATTCGTTCAGTTCAAACCGCCAGAAATCATAAGTACGTGGTATTAAATGCTCCCAGTAATCAGGTTTCCAAAATTATTGAGATAATTCCCGGTATGAAAAGTCCAACGGTAGTTCCTTTGGCTAAGGAGGGCTGGGTTTCAATTCATTCCGTACTAAAGGAAAATGAATTTTGGGATATTATTGATAAACTTCAGGAATGCGGCGCCGAGGGGATATTGGTGATGCCTATCGAAAAAATGGTTGTCTGAGATGATTAAAGTATGTAACAAATGCTTTTTCTTAGTAAACACCTTTTTATTAGAAAAAAATATAAACACGAAGTAAAAAAGTCAAGAAGTAAAATGTTGTAATATAAGTACTTTGGATATTCGTCCCTACATGGTTTAAAATTTTTAGTCCGACGAAACCTGATTGAAGTGTTTACGACTTTTATAATAATTTAATTATCACAAAATGAATATAATTAAATACCCTAAAAAGGAAGATTGGAACGAAATCCTTAAGCGTCCCAACCTTGGTGATGGTATGGTTAACCAAGCTGTGCTGGAGGTATTAAATGATGTAAAAAGTAACGGTGATGAGGCTGTTAGAAGGTATACATCAAAATTCGATCATGTTACTTTGAAGGATTACCGTGTATCTGAGCAGGAAATTGCTGAAGCAGAGACCCTTGTCGATGCTGAATTGAAGCGATGTATACAGATTGCAAAACAAAATATTGAAAAATTTCATTCCGCACAAAAGTCTGCTCGTAAGGTTGTTGAAACTACTCCGGGAGTATTTTGCTGGCAAAAAAGTGTACCAATCGAAAAGGTCGGGTTATATATTCCGGGTGGTTCAGCACCGCTTTTTTCGACAGTATTGATGCTTGGTATTCCTGCAAAATTGGCAGCTTGCAACCAGATTATTTTATGCACCCCTCCAAATAAAGAAGGAAAAGTTCATCCTGCTATTTTGTATACAGCTAAGTTGGTAGGTTTGAATCAAATATATAAGGTGGGAGGTATTCAATCTATTGCGTCCATGGCCTTTGGTACCGAAACTGTTCCTAAAGTTGCCAAAATCTTTGGGCCGGGTAATTTATATGTTACCGCAGCAAAGCAAATTGTTGCTATGCATGGTGTTGCCATCGATATGCCTGCCGGTCCATCTGAGGTTGCCATCATGGCTGATAGTACCTGTGTTCCATCGTTTATTGCAGCCGATTTACTTTCACAGGCTGAACATGGAGCCGATAGCCAGGTTATCCTTTTTACATGCGATGAAAAAATTCTGCCGGCAATAAATAAGGAACTTGACTTGCAACTCGAAGCACTTCCCAGAAAAGAAATAGCTATTAAGGCATTGGAACATAGTAAAGCTATTGTGTTGAGATCCATTGATGAGATGTTAGAAATATCCAATGCATATGCTCCTGAACATTTGATTATAGCGCTTGATAATGCCATTGAAATAGCTGAACTTGTAATTAATGCCGGTTCTGTTTTTATAGGTAATTATTCACCTGAAAGCGCCGGCGATTATGCTTCGGGTACAAACCATGCTCTTCCAACGGCCGGATATGCCAGAGGTTATAGTGGGGTAAATCTTGATAGTTTTATGAAAAAAATTTCCTTCCAGCAATTAAGTAAATATGGGTTATTTAATATCGGTCCGGTAATTGAAAAAATGGCTGAAGCCGAACAATTAATGGGACATAAAAATGCTGCAACCATTCGAATGAATGCTATTATAAATGAAAGTTAATATTTGCGATTTACGACTTTTTTATCATGTTTGATATAAGTACTATTTTACGGGATAATATACGTTTGCTTACACCTTATTCTTCTGCCCGGGATGAGTTTAAAGGGAGCGAAGGTGTTTTTATGGATGCAAATGAGAATCCTTTCAATTCACCATATAACAGATATCCAGATCCTTTGCAATGGAAAGTAAAAGAAAAACTGGCAAAAATCAAACATATTGAGCCAGAACAAATTTTTCTCGGAAACGGATCTGATGAAGCGATAGATTTATTAATGAGGGCGTTTTGTGAACCTAATCACGATCAGATCATATCTATCAACCCAACTTATGGAATGTATCTGGTGGCAGCGGAGATAAATGCTGTTAAGTTCGTAAAAGTATCTTTGAATAGTGATTATTCATTGAATAGTGTGGCTATTAAAGCAGCGATTAGCCAAAATACCAAATTAATAATGCTTTGTTCGCCCAATAACCCAACTTCCAATAGTTTTGATGCCATGGAAATGTTGCAACTGGCTTCAGATTTTAATGGGCTGCTTGTAGTTGATGAAGCGTATATCGATTTTTCAGCTAATCCAAGCTTGATCAGGTATTTAGATAATACCCCTAATCTGGTGATTCTTCAAACCTTTTCGAAAGCTTGGGGATTAGCGGGTTTGCGAATGGGAATTGCTTTTGCATCGAAACAAATCATCGAGGTCTTGAATAAAATAAAATATCCATATAATGTGAATAGTATTACTCAAAGACTTGTACTTGAAGCCTTGAACGATAAAAGCAGAATGGAGAATTGGGTGAATGATATTCTCATCCAGCGAAAATTATTGACTAGCAAACTTTCTAATCTTTCAAAAGTAAGACGAATATACCCTTCGGATGCTAATTTTATACTTCTTCAAATTGACAATGCAAAACGAGCATATGATTTTCTAATTGATAAACAGATTATTGTGCGTGACCGATCCAAGGTTCATTTGTGTGAAGGATGTTTACGGATTACCATTGGAACTCCCGATGAAAATAAGCTATTGACTGAAGCTTTAGAAACTTATGACAATATATAATTATATAAATTGAAAAAACGAGTATTATTTATTGATCGCGACGGAACGCTAATTAAGGAACCACCAATTGATTTTCAGGTCGACTCCCTCGAAAAGCTTGAGTTTTTGGAAAGCGTTTTTCGTAACCTCTACTTCATTCGAAAAAAATTCGATTTTGAGTTAGTCATCGTAACCAATCAGGATGGGCTTGGAACGGCTTCATTTCCTGAAAAAGATTTTTGGCCTGTTCAAAATAAGATGTTGAAAGCATTTGAAAATGAAGGAATCATTTTTGACAACATTCACATTGATAAATCGTTTCCAGAAGAAAATGTTTCTACCCGAAAACCCGGAACAGGGATGTTGTCGCGGTATTATTCTGAGGATTATGATTTGTCAGGATCTTATGTAATTGGCGATCGGTTAACCGACATTCAGCTAGCTAAAAACCTTGGAAGTATGGCTATCTTTTTGGGTTCAGAAGATAAATTAAATGAAATTACAGACAATCAGCTTACTGAAACATGCGTTTGTGTAGCTTCAGACTGGGATTCCATATATTCTTTTTTAGTATCTACTGAGCGAACAGCTATTGTTCAAAGAAAAACGGTTGAAACCGATATTCTGGTAGAAATTGATCTGGATGGAACTGGGAAAGCTGAAATTTCAACTGGAATAGGTTTTTTTGATCATATGCTCGATCAAATAGCACGGCATTCCGGTGTAAATCTGAAAATTATTACCAAAGGCGATTTGCATGTAGACGAACATCATACCATTGAGGATACAGGTATTGCCCTTGGTGAAGCCTTGCTAAAAGCCCTTGGCAACAAACGTGGAATTGAACGGTATGGCTTTGTTTTACCGATGGATGATTGTCTGGCTCAGGTAGCGCTCGATTTTGGCGGGAGATCGTGGTTGGTTTGGCAGGTCGAATTTAAACGCGAAAAAATAGGAGATGTACCTACAGAAATGTTTTTCCATTTCTTTAAATCGATGTGTGATTCCGCAAAGATGAATTTGAACATCAAAGCCGAAGGAGATAACGAACATCACAAGATCGAAGGCATTTTCAAAGCGTTTGCCAAAGCAATAAAAAATGCCATTCGACGCGATGTTTTTAGCGATGTTCTCCCATCTACCAAAGGGCTTTTATAATTTATTTAAGATATGTCCAATAAATGAACGGTAATTTAAAAGTCAGAAATACTGCGATCATTTTAATGCACTGCCCTGATCAAAAAGGAATTGTGGCTCAGGTTACGAAGTTTTTAAGTGAAAACAACGGGAACATTGTTTATCTTGAACAACACGTTGACCAACAGGAAAAAGTATTCTTCATGCGAATTGAATGGGATTTGGAGTTTTTTTCAATTCCTCAGGATCAAGTGGCTGACTATTTTGATTCGTTTATAGCCAAACACTACGGAATGACCTGGAATATCTATTTCTCGAATCAGGTTCCACGGATGGCGTTATTTGTTTCAAAGATGTCTCATTGTTTGTTCGATATTCTCGCTCGTTATCAGGCTAGTGAGTGGAATGTTCATATTCCGTTTATTATCAGTAACCATCCTGAAATGCAACCGGTTGCCAAACAATTTGGGATCGATTTTCATTTATTTCCCATCGATGCTAAAAATAAACGGGAAGTGGAGGAGCAAGAAATACAGCTCCTCAAGTACACCAATATAAATTTCGTTGTTTTGGCCAGATACATGCAGGTGCTTTCAGAAGATTTTATTCGGCAATTTCCAAACAAAATTATCAATATTCATCATTCTTTTCTACCTGCATTTCCGGGAGCAAAGCCTTATCATTCGGCATATGAGCGTGGGGTGAAAATTATAGGTGCAACAAGCCATTATGTAACATCCGACCTCGATGCCGGTCCGATTATTGAGCAGGACGTGGCTCATATTAATCATACTGATACTGTTAAAAACCTGATCCGTATTGGCCAGGATCTCGAAAAAATTGTTCTTTCACGTGCGGTATACGCTCATTTGCAGAGGAAGATACTAGTTTATAAGAATAGGACGATTATTTTTAATTAGATAAAAACCGTAAAAGTGCATAATAAGTAATTATTAGTGAGTAACTAGAATGGATTATACAGAATTATCATATTCGCACGAAATGTTCAACGGTGTTTATGAATTCTGTTTTAGCTAAATTTAGTAGTTAATAAAAATAATGATATGATTAATTATAAATCTATTATAATCGAAACCCTAAAAAATATTGATATGCAATTAATTGAAAAATGATTAAATGAATATAGCCATCATAAAATATAATGCCGGTAATATACGGTCGGTGGAATTTGCCCTTCAGCGTTTAGGGATACAGGCTGAAATAACTGACGATCCTGAACGGATCAAGTCGGCTGATAAAGTTATTTTTCCCGGTGTCGGAGAGGCCAGTAACACGATGAAGTATCTGCGTGAGCATAAATTAGATGAGTTAATTGTTTCGCTCAAACAACCTGTTCTGGGCATTTGTCTGGGGTTGCAGTTAATGTGCAGGCATTCCGAAGAAGGTGACACAAAATGTCTTGGTATTTTTGATGAAGAAGTGAAACGGTTTATGTCCAATGTAGGAGAGGAAACCAGTTACAAAGTTCCACAAATGGGTTGGAATACTATATCTGGTTTGCAAACCATGCTTTTTGATGCTTCTTTGGAAAATCAATATGTTTATTTTGTACATAGTTATTATGCCACTATTGGGCCGCATACAATTGCTACAACCCAGTATACACAGTCGTTTAGTGCGGCGCTTCATAGAAATAATTTTTATGCCACTCAATTTCACCCTGAGAAAAGCGGATCAGTTGGAGCCCAAATATTAAAAAACTTTATTGAGTTATGATTAGAATTATACCTGCCATAGATGTAATTGATGGTAAATGTGTTCGTCTTACGCAAGGCGATTATTCCCAAAAAAAAGTATACAATGAAGATCCTCTTGAAGTTGCTAAAATGTTTGAAGATCATGGCATCGAATACCTTCATTTGGTCGATTTGGATGGCGCCCGGCAAAAACATGTGGTAAATTTTAGAGTACTCGAAAAAATAACTTCGCGAACGGGTCTATTCGTCGATTTTGGAGGGGGTATTAAAACCGATGTGGATTTAGAATTGGTTTTTAAATGTGGCGCCAATCAGGCCACCATTGGAAGTATTGCCATAACAGATCCACCATTATTTGAATCGTGGATTCGTAAATTTGGGTCGGAAAAAATTATTCTGGGAGCTGATGCTAAAGATGGTAAAATTGCCGTTGCCGGTTGGATGGATGTCACTGACAAGGACATTTTCGATTTTTTTGCAGAGTATCAGCTTAAGCGGATAAAATATGTACTATGCACGGATATTTCGCGTGATGGCATGCTTCAGGGCACTGCGATAGACTTGTATGATCAATTAAATATACGTTTTCCGGAACTGAATATCATCGCAAGCGGAGGGATCACTGCCATAAGCGAAATAGAAAAGCTCGATGAAATGGGAATTTTTGCCGCTATAATCGGTAAAGCCATTTATGAAGGAAGAATTACAATGAAGGAATTGGAAAAATTTTCAGGAAAATAGGGAGAGTTTGAGATTATGTTAGCAAAACGAATCATTCCATGTCTTGATATTAAAGACGGACAAACCGTAAAAGGAGTTAATTTTCTTGACATTAAAAATGTAGGCGATCCTGTTGAATTGGGAGCTATGTATGCTCAACAGGGAGCTGACGAACTTGTATTTCTTGACATTACTGCATCTCACGAAAAGCGTAAAACTCTGGTAGAGCTTGTTCAGCGTATTGCCCGTCATATCAATATTCCATTCACTGTAGGAGGGGGTGTAAGTGAATTGGCCGATGCCTATGCATTATTAGCAGCTGGTTGTGATAAACTTTCCATTAATTCGGCGGTGGTACGAAATCCTAAGCTCATTGATCAAATGGCTAATGGGTTTGGTAGTCAGTTTGTGGTAGTTGCCATTGATGCAAAACTTGACTTTGGAAAATGGACAGTTTTTGTAAATGGCGGCAGGATAGCAACTGATAGGGAATTGTTCACATGGGCTAAGGAGGCTGAAAGCAGAGGAGCTGGAGAGATTTTATTTACATCCATGGATCATGATGGCGTTAAAACCGGTTTTGCCTGTGAAGCAATAGCACAACTTTCCGATTCACTTTCAATCCCAGTTATTGCATCAGGTGGGGCAGGAGCCATGGAACATTTTAAAGAGGTATTCACCTTTGGAAAAGCAGATGCTGGTTTAGCGGCAAGTATTTTCCATTTTAAAGAAATTGCAATACCCGATTTGAAAAAATATTTGGCTGATCAAGGTATAACTATGAGGATTTAATACGTAATTTTGTAATTAAATTATTAATAAAACAAATATGGTTAATTGGAAAGATTATATAAATATTGATGCTACAATTCAAAATGGAAAACCTGTAGTAAAGAATACAAGAATTACGGTTGAGTTGCTGCTTGATAAATTGGCCGAAGGGGAAACGATAGATCAGATTCTTATTTCACATCCCAGACTCACAAAAGAGACTATATATGCCGCTATCGCCTATGCTGCCGATTCTTTAAAAAGTGAAATCAACTATTCTATTGCATCGTGAAGATTTTAGCTGACGAAAGTGTTGATTTTCCTCTTGTTATTGCATTACTTTCACTAGGATACGATATAGTTTATATTTCTGAATCTTATCCTGGCATTTCAGATGAATTAGTTTTAATAAAGGCAAATAGTGATAATAGAATTCTGCTAACTGCCGACAAAGATTTTGGAGAACTTGTTTACAGGTTACGTAAAATCCATTCAGGGGTAATACTTTATAGGTTAAATGGGTGGAATATTGAGCAAAAAACATCGCTTATTGTAAAAGTTTTCTCAGATCATTTCCATGAGTTTTCAGGTAAGTTTTCTGTAATTACTAAAATCCATATAAGGATCAGGAGCTTTCAAGGTATTTAATTAAGAAACAAAAAATTAATAATATAATGATTTTAAATTTTAAGAAGTTAGAAGGATTAATTCCTGCCATTATACAGGATAATACTACCAACAAGGTATTAATGCTTGGTTTTATGAACCAGGAGGCTTATGAAAAAACTCAGAAAGAAAAGCTGGTTACGTTTTACAGCCGTACAAAAAACAGGTTGTGGACAAAAGGCGAGGAGAGTGGCAATTTTCTGGATGTTATTAGCATTAAAGATGACTGTGATAGCGATACACTTTTAATAAAAGTTAATCCGCGAGGACCCGTTTGTCATACAGGAAGTGATACCTGTTTTGAGGAAGAAAACAGTAATGTATTGTCATTCATTGGATATTTACAGGACATTATCGATACCCGGAAAACCGAAATGCCCGAAGGATCATACACTACAAGGTTATTTCAAAAAGGAATAAATAAAATAGCACAAAAGGTAGGTGAAGAAGCAGTCGAACTGGTAATTGAAGCGAAGGATCAAAACGACGATTTGTTTTTAAACGAAGCAGCTGACCTGGTCTTTCATTTGCTTGTATTGCTTACCGCTAAAAATCACAGGATTGAAGAAGTGATTGAAGTTCTTAAAGGCAGGCATAAATAGAAGGAAAATATACCGAAAGTAATTTGAAATACATAGAAATAAATCCATTATATTTTATGTATTTCTTAATTGAGTCTACTCCAAAAAGTAATTGTTGATGACAAAAGCCTTGCTTAGTTTTATTATATTGCTGTATATCAATGCGATTTTCAAGTCTTAAAACTAAGCAAAGCTTTTCGGAGTGGACTCTTAATTCCATTTTATGAACTTAAAAAGCACTGAAAGTGCGATATATACTAGCCCGGTGCAAAGCGCCGGGTTAACGAACAGAGTTAGGGTCAAGCTGAAAGTGCGTAATATATCGTTAAGGCGCGATACCCGGTATAGGTAGATATAGTTTATCGAAACGCAGTTTTATCCAAACATTCTGGTCTGGCTTAAAAAGCATCTTAACTCCAAAATAGGGTTTCGATTGGGTTGGGTCTTGAAAAAAGTATGGACAATTTACCTGTTTTTTTGAGTTATTCTAAACCAATTTTTCTTTTTTTCGTATGCATGATTGTTTGATCATTTTAATATAACGTTTATTAATTAAGTATTCCCCTTTTTTGTATAACCCAAATCCATTATTTATGAATCGTTTTAACGTTGTTATATTTTTATTGTTAGTCTCCAATCTGCTTACTGCGCAAATTGACAAAGAATTTTGGTTTGCAATTCCAAAAGAAACATCCGGACATGGTGCTATTAATGAAACAAATAATGTAAGTT
Source organism: Bacteroidales bacterium (assembly GCA_038213375.1). Taxonomy (GTDB): domain Bacteria; phylum Bacteroidota; class Bacteroidia; order Bacteroidales; family JAAUTT01; genus JAAUTT01. Next base: position 77,811 of record JBBQTB010000024.1, read on the forward strand.
TTAAAATTACAGCGATGGGGGGGCTCGATGCTCAAGTGAAAATTTCAATGCCAGCAAACCCTTCTTTTGTGCCACGAACATTTACCGTACCTACAGGAAACTCTCGGATAGAGGTGCTTGCAACAAGTTTTCCACAATTTGAACAGATTTATGCAAACCCGGCTCTGCTTGCCCCAATACCTACAAATGATATTGCTACAACCGGTTTCACTAACGCTCCAAATGGGCGCGGTTTCTTAATAGAATCAAACAATGACATCTCAGTATATTATGATTATGACAACCTATGGAACAGGGACATTTTTACCCTTAAAGGCTCAAATGCTTTAGGAACAGATTTTTATACTCCATTTCAAAATATTTGGACTTCTTTCGCATTCGCCCGTTCAAATATAGATATTGTTGCCACCGAAGACAATACCGTAATTACTATTGAACCTACTGTGCTTTGTGATGGTCGCCCTAATGCACTCCCTTTTAACATTACCCTAAATAAGGGCGAAACGTATTCGTTGGTGGCCAAAGACAATAACCCAGCTTCCCGACCTGCAGGAACTCATATTTATGTTCGAAAGGACATGGGCAGCGGTTCGCCAATTGCTGTTACGGTAAATGACGATTCAGTACAGGTAACTGGGCAAGGTTGCCGGGATATAGTTGGTGATCAGATTGTTCCTACCAATATTTTAGGAATGAAATATTTGGTTATGTGTGGTTATGAGGCAACTCAATTTTACAATACAAATGTTCAGGAATCACGCAGAGGAGAGCAAGTGTTTGTTTGTGCCACCCAACCAGGTACTATTGTTACTTATCAGGATACATCGGGCACTATACTACGAACGTCGCCATCATTGAATGCGGGTGGGGTGGATTATATGTCACCCAATGTATTAATTCCTGCCCAGAATGCGATTTATGTATATTCAAACAAACCAATTTATGTATTTCATATTACAGGCATAGGCTGTGAGGTTGGCGGTGCTTTATTACCTCCAATTACCGATTGCACGGGTTCGCCAGAGGTTTCTTTTTACCGCTCAAGTACGATAGATAAGTTAACACTTAACTTAATGATACCATACGACCTTACAAAACCTTTTGATGCGGCGGATCAATCATATAATTTTTTTCGGATTTATTATGAAGATGGCACATCTGTGCCCATAAGCTCAACCTGGTTTGAACCAATAAAGCCTGCGGGTTGGGCAGCTTTAAAATTTGAAACAAGAGACATGCCTACAAGCTTAATACCTAAAAACCAGGATGTTAAAATTGTAAATGAGAAGGATTTTTTTCATTTAGGGATTACTAATGGAACTAATGCATTTACATATAAATACGGTTATTTCTCGTCATACAATAATGCAACCCCTAAAGCTCAGGTGGCTGGGATTGATGTTCCATTCATAACTGCTTGTTTTGGTGATACCATTATTTTACAAGCAAAAGGAGCATTGGATAATTGATATACGTGGCATTATGGATCTCCCACAGGCCCACCAACATATTTGAGCGATCCTTATTCGGCAACCCCTCGGGTGGAGTGTCCTCCCGGTACGCATATATTCTATGTAAATATCCATATGCCAAAATGTTTTGGTGATGTAACCCTACCCGTAACTGTTACTGTGCAACCTGAGGTTAAAGCTAGATTCGAAATTGATAAAACCAGTGGTTGCGCTCCAATGAAGATTATTATTAAAAATACAACCACAGGTGTTTCATTGGGAAATTGCAAATTTTTATGGTTCTTTGAAAACGATTCATCTGTAATTCAAACAACGAGTTTGGCTTCGTTTTCGCATGAATATACTAACAAATCGGATTCATCTGTAACCTACCATCCTAAACTGGTGGTAAGACCCCTTGCGGGATGTGGTTCAACCATGCAGAGCAGCGTGGTGGTCAATCCGGAAATTAATGCTCAATTCACAAAAACTAAAACCGAAGGTTGTAACCCACTATCTGTTCAATTTACAAATGAAACAAAAGGTTATGGGAATGGGTATAAATGGGAGTTTAATAATGCCGCAACTGATACATCAAAAAATCCCCAGTATATTTTTACTAACCCCACCATAAGGGACTCGGTTTTTAATGTTAAATTGATAGCTACTTCTAAATATGCCTGTAAAGATACCGCTATTTACCCTGTAAAAGTATTTTCCAATATTTCGGCTGGCTTTGCAGTAAACAAGAGAAGCGGATTTTCTCCATTAGATATAATTTTTACTAACACATCTAAAGGTGCAACTAAGCAAACATGGTTTTTTGGGGATGGCGAAACTTCGGATGTGCAAAACCCAACCCACACTTTCCTTAATGCAACTGATTCTTCACGAAAATTTTCAATTGTATTGACATCGATAAATAATTACAATTGCTCTGATACATCAAAACTGTTGATTCGGGTAGACCCAAAATGTACAGCAAGTTTTATTTCCTCTACATCAATTGGCTTATCTCCTTTACTTATTAATTTCACAAATACATCCACCAATATTAACAGTCAAATTTGGAATTTTGGCGAAAGCAGCACTTCAATCGAGATAAATTCTATACATACATTTATCAATAATAGAAGTACACCAATAAAATTTTCCGTTAAGCTTAAGGTAAACAATCAATATGGTAGCTCTGATTCAATTACCAAAGATATTAGTGTATTACCAAATTGTAAATCAATTGCACAATTCGAGGTAAATACAGACATTGGTCATTCACCATTAAACATAAACTTTACAAATAAATCGGATAATGCAGAGTCGTACAAATGGCTATGCGGAGACTCTACTTTATCAACGAGTGTTAATCTCACTAAAACATTTACAAACAATGGCACTACGAATTTGATTTATACAATTAAGCTGGTTGCGTCTCATACTTATTGCAAGTCTGATACATTTACACACAATATTACTTTGTTGCCTAAATGTGCGTATTCCGGAAATAAAAGGACAGTCATTCCGGGAATTGGCGGACAATGATTCCGGGAATAAAAGGACAGTCATTCCGTTTTTGGGCGGACAGTGATTCCGGAAATAAAAGGACAGTGATTCCGGGAATAAAAGGA
>JBBQTB010000025.1:0-78069 GCA_038213375.1 Bacteroidales bacterium
GTTGTCGTATTGTCAAAGATCGTTTACGTTGTCACAAGCTTGGGTTCGATGACCTGATCATGGAACTTGCCTGTGGGTTACATAATTTTAGGTTAACCCTGAAAAATAACGAGTTAAAAATTTAATCTATATAATGTCTAATTATTCTTATCGTATGAAAAATAAAAAAATTAGTGAACTATTGGGTGACAAAGCTGAGTATTTACTGGGTCACACGTGTACTACAATTGATAAAAAAATGATTCATTCTCCTTCGCCAAATCATGTGGAGGAAATATGGGTGAACAGCAACCGGAGTAATCAGGTGCTTCGAAGTTTACAGACATTGTTAGGTCATGGCCGTTTAGGCGGAACAGGGTATTGCAGTATTTTGCCCGTAGATCAGGGGATTGAACATAGTGCCGGATCCGCTTTTGCACCTAATCCTCTTTATTTTGACCCTGAAAATATTATTAAGCTGGCAATGGAAGGTGGTTGCAATGCAGTTGCCTCAACTTATGGCGTTTTAGGTATTATGAGTCGTAAATATTCACATAGAATTCCTTTTATAGTAAAGATAAATCACAACGAGCTGCTAAGTATTCCTAACCGCTACGATCAAACACTTTTTGGTACAGTTAAAAGTGCATGGGATATGGGCGCAGTTGCTGTTGGAGCTACTATCTATTGGGGCAGTGCAGAAAGTACCCGCCAATTAAAAGAAATTGCAGAGGCTTTTCAAATTGCACATGAGTTAGGTATGGCTACCATTTTATGGTGTTATATCCGTAACAATGCTTTTAAGGTAGATGGCGTGGATTATCATTCGGCTGCCGACCTTACCGGTCAGGCTAACCATTTAGGAGTTACAATACAAGCTGATATCATAAAACAAAAACTACCTATAAACAATGGTGGTTATTTAGCCACTAAGCAGGGTAAAACAAGTCAGCTTGTCTACGATAAATTAACCACCAATCACCCTATTGACCTCACCCGCTACCAGGTACTTAACTGTTATAGTGGTCGTGTAGGGCTTATAAACAGCGGAGGTGAAAGTTTGGGAGATAGCGATTTAAAAGAAGCTCTAATTACTGCTGTTGTTAATAAACGTGCCGGTGGCATGGGTCTGATCCTTGGTAGAAAAGCTTTTCAACGTCCTTTTAATGAAGGTGTAGATATGTTGCATAGTATTCAGGATGTTTATCTGGATAAGGAGATAACAATAGCTTAACAAGTTCTGCTTTGACAATTTAAATTTTTTATGGTTTGTAACCGCTGCATTATGGCAGTGCAAAATACATTTGTAACTTTAGGCTATTCTCTAAACCATATGGCTCTTAGCGAGGCAATAGTTCTTAAAATCCCTGTATTTCTTTTGGGAATGTCCGATTTTTTTCATTTTCTACACATCCAATCATTAGTTTCAAAAAGCATTGTGGGTTGGGTAGAATTGCTGCTTGCCACCCATGTGGTTTTTTATTGCGCTTGGGAGTTCTTCAAACGTGAGTGGAGTTCAATTATCCGAAAAAATGAATAAAGTTAATACATTAATTATTGATAAGTTCGGCACTATTACCGAAGGAAAGCCGAGCCTAAAAAACTTTAAATCCTTTGGGAAATTAGGTGACGAGGAAATTCTTAAACTTCGGCTTCGATTGATATTAATAATGAGCATCCCCTTGCGGAGGCCATTGCGAGAGGAGCAATTGAAAAAAACATCGGATTGATAAACTTTGACAATTTTGAGTCTGTTACAGGCAAAGGATACAAACGCTATATCAGGAACAAAAGATCGGGCTCGGCAATCAAAGGTTATTGGAAGACTTTAAGGTTTCACCGGATAATGATAAAAAGAAATTGATTGAAGAATGGTAGCATGAAGGACAAATAGTTATGTATTTGATTTTGGGAAACCGGATAGTAGGTATTGTAAGTGTTACCGATAAAATTAAGAAAACATCTGCCAAAGCCATTCATTATTTACAAAAAATGGATGTAAAAGAGATTATGTTTACTGGCGATAATGAATTTTCTGCTAAATCTGTAGCGGCAGAATTACACCTTGATGATTTCAAGGCTGATTGTTTGCCTGATTATAAATACAACAAGGCTAAATAATTGCAAAAACAAGGGCATATTGTAGCAATGGCACGTGATGGTATTAATGATGCTCCAGCCCTGGCTCACGCTAACATTGGTATAGCAATGGGTACTTGCACATTTCGGGCTTACTTTTTTATCGAAGCTTGATCATAATAATCTTTCCCGAATAGTATAAAAATGACTACTCCTACCAAACCAAAAATCGTGGATGTGATAAAGGTAGCCGCAGGAGATGCATTTTTCCAGAGAAATGCACCGATAATGGCGCTACCTGTAACAATAACATCACGGTAAAAGTAATAACTGCCAAAGTATACAGGCATTTGTCCTTTCGGTGATAAATCCATGATCAGTGATTTTCTTGTTGGTTCACCAAACTCTTTCAACCCTCTTATTACAAACGCTATTGCTAACATAGCAAAACTTGTTGATAGCCACAAAAGCAAGGGGAACATTGTGAAAAATATATAGGTGATCAACACAAATGGCTTTTTTCTCATTCGGTCAGCAAAATAAGCTACCGGAATATATACCAGCAAGGCAACAACCATCTCAATGGCGGTAAGCACTCCAAACTGAGAAGCAGAAACACCTGCTCCTCCAGAAGTATTTATTGCCCACAAAGCAATATAGGCATAAGGCATTTGTTCGCTGTATCGTACCAAAATATCACTTGCCAATAACCATTTTAAGGCAGATGGAAACTTGGCCAGTGATACAAAAGCTTGATGATCTCCGACTTGTGGAGTGTCTTTTTTCAATGTAAATTGTTGAATAAAAGTAGAAACTATCCCTAAGAATAAAGCTATCACAAAAGATAACCTTATGCCATCGGTAATTCCCAATTTATCAATAAGTACGCCGCCAATCATTGGACCTAAAGCCATTGGAATTCTGCGCACCAATGAATGAAGCGAAACACCCATTACTTGTTTGTTTTTGGGTACTTCGCCACGAATAAGCTCCATTGCAGCCGGCAGCGAAAGACTTGTCCATGAAAGAAAAAAGAATGAACCTATTACAACTGCAATCCAGTGTGGTATGATAATTACAATGGCATAGCCTATGATAGCCATTAGGTTGAATAAAAACAGCGATTTCTTATAACCATATTTAGCCGTAAACCATCCCCCCGGAATAGAATAAACCGCTGATAAAAAAACATCAAGTCCATTAAGTAAACCAGGAATAAGCAATGAAGCCCCCAGTGCTGTTAGGTATAATGGCAGGAAACGTTCGGCCATTTTCTCGCCAAGCCCTACAAGGACTACCATTACTAATAATCCTGTTAATCCCTTGTTTATTCCTAGAAATGATTTAATCCGATGAATCATGTTTTTTTATTAAAGTTGAGTCAACTCTGAAAAGTCCTTTTGCCACGAATTACACGAATTACACGAATTTAACATGTTATTATTCAGCAGTATATGAAACTATAAATACTACGAATTACCAAAAACATCGTTTTTGGAGTGGACTCAAAGTTAAAAGATTAGCATAAATCTTCGAAGTTTTATATAAAAAATCTCCAATATTCCTTCAACTTCAAACCAAGAAGGTTATACAAAATAATGTATTCTTTTAAATCTTAGTGGAAAAATCCATATATGATTTATTCGACTTTATTACCATATATGATTTATTAATTGAAGTTATAATAAGGTAATAAGGATATTTAGTGTGATTACTTTATATGCCAAGATAGGAAACAATAATAAGCTATTCCAAAAGAATTATTTATAATGAGTATCCGGTTTTTTACCGAATTAGATTACAAATTCCGTTAATTACCTCACCCCCCCAACCCCTATCCTAAAAAAGCGAGTGGAGCCTGCCTCGAATCTGTTTCAAAATCCTTCTCCACTTAAGCGAATGATTTAGGATGAGGTCATTTAAATAAATAAAGAAGGTTAGGTAAGAAACCGGATATTCATTTTATATCATAATGGATATGAAAAAAAGGTACTTGTTATTTCTTTGAATTGGTTTTATCCAGTGCGGCTTTTAACCCTTTTGCAAGTTTTTGAGGGTTATCTACCGCCCAGAAGTGCATCATAAATAACCTGGGGTTATCATAAAGCATGTGATTGTGGATTGCTGTTACTGCGATGCCATTTTGGGTAAGCGTCTTTAAAACAGGATTAACTTCATTGGCTAATAATACAAAATCTCCGGTGATGGCAGCGTTGTTACCTTCCATTTGAAAATTTATTGCAGTAGCCATACCTATGTAGGCTGGCATTTCCATATTGCTTTCAGTTAACTTTTCAAGACGTGGAAAGCCATATTGGAGCAGATTGCCATTATGCTTCCCCTTAGTGCCAAGTATAGCTTCAACTTTCGACCAATCAGGAAGTACTGCCTTATTTTGTGCAGGTGGAGAAGTAAGAGGAGTGCCTGTAATGACTAGAACAGACTTAATAGCATCGGCGAGTTTTACAACATCTCCTTTCCCCGAAAAATGAGCGTACTTAATAGCCGGAGTTTCTCCCACAATGTGATTATGTAATGCAGTAACATCAAGGTTTAATGATACCAGCTTTGCAAGTACAGGCGCTACTTCATTGTCAAGCATTACTATGTCTCCCATCATCATATCATTACGTCCCATCGTCATCCCATCTTTGTTAGCCTTTATAAAGCCAATCCAAGATGTCAATGCCAAACTTGGAGCAACCTCAAAGTCGCCAATTTTAACTTTTAAATCATAGCGGGGAAAAGTAATCTTAAATACACCATCCTGAACAGTACCTTTTTTTTCAAATACTTTTTCAACTTCCGCCCATTCGTTTTGCTGAGCACTGGCGTAACTTATACTTAAAGCGACTGCAATTAAAGAAAAGATTATTTTCATGTTGTCTAGTTTATTTAACAATAAGCACTGTGAATTGAAGCCTTAATTTAATGATAATTATTTATCTAACAAACTTTCCTTACAGTTTGTTGTAATCTATGGCTTATCCTAAAATTATGGTAATATAATAGGACAATTATAAATTTGAGATTATCTCTTACAGGATTCTATCTATACCATATATATCACCGATTACCAATGATATATATCACCAGTAATTTAAATACTTATCCCTGGTGTTTTTCGTAAACCACTCGCACAAACAATAGTATAAATTAAAATAACTGTATTTAAATGAAACATGCCACTAATAATAAGGTTTGTCTGATATTATTCATGTAACATATTGCCGCACCTTTCGTAAATATTATTAAAATTCCGATAATGATCAAACTGTCTAACAAATTAAGGGTGCTTTATTTTTTGGTTTTTGTTGGGCTGATATGTTCCAGTTGGGAGTCTGTTTTTGCACAATATCCGCGTACAAGCGGAAGTGGTACTTTATGTAAGGGAGATGGTATTACATGGGTACCCTTTGGTGGTGGCCCTAGTGCAACTCGTCCTGGACTATGGACTGTTGTACAGGGTTCAGGTACATTCAGTGATCCTAATTATCATGATAATAATTTAGTTATTAGTAATATAGGGTTTGGTACCAATATTTATGATTTTTGGGAAAATAGCCTTGGGCTTATAGAGCACAAACTAACTATTATCAACTATCAAGTTAATGCTGGAAGGGATACTACTCTATGCTATACCGTTACAAGTTACCAACTTAACGGGAGCGATCCGACCTTAATTGGAGCCGGATTCACCGGGAAATGGACTATTAGTTCGGGAACTGGCACTTTTGCCAACAGTAATTCATATAATACCACTGTTACAGGAATGACTATTGGTACGATTAATAAGTATCGATGGACAATTAACGGTATTCCAAGTTGTGGAACGAGTTTCGATGAGGTAAATATCACTATACCCACTGCCCCCAATGCTTTCGCAGGAAATGACCAAACTATCTGCCCGGGTGCAAGCACCATACTTACGGCAAGTGCAGGGGTAGGCTATTCCTATTTATGGAGTACAACCCAGACCACACAAAGTATTACAGTTACCCCCGCTGCTTCAACAAACTATAAGCTAACAGTTACCGATGCCACTAAATGTCAGGCGAAAGATGATGTAAATGTAAATATTAATAATATAAATGTTTACAATTTAACCTCTAATGCTACCTCTTTTTGTATAGGGGGTACTGGCGTCACACTATCCCTATCAGGATCCGAAATTGGAGTAAACTACCAGTTAAAAAATGGGGCAGCGAATGATGGTGCAGCCATTTCGGGTACAGGAGGGGTATTGACCTGGATTAATAAAACTATCGGAACATATACAATTATTGCAACAAATACTACATCGTTTTGCTCCAAAACAATGAATGGCTCCATTTTAGTTACAGCAAATCCAACCCCTACAATATTTAATTTAACAGCATCATCTCTATCTTATTGTTCTTATACGTCAGGGGTTACATTAACATTAAGCGGTTCTGAAAATGGGGCTAATTTTCAATATCAGCTTTATAAAAATGGAACCAGTTTGGGTATTCCTTTGGCAGGAACAGGAGGCGCACTGACGTGGAATAATATTACAACAGGGAATTATTCAGTAACCACCACAAACACATTAACAACCTGTTCGGGCAATATGACCGGAACGCCTTCTATAACCTCAATTGTATCTCCTGCTGTTTTTAATGTTGGAGGAGGAGGATCATACTGCGAACTCTCGGGTGGACTAACGGTGACACTGGATGGTTCTGAAGCAGGGATGAAGTATCAACTCATCAAAGACGGGTTGAACAGTGGAGGCCTGGTGAATGGAACAGCAGTGGCGTTATCATGGGGCGGAAATCTTTTTGGTACATATACGATCCAGGCTACAAATGCTGCTGCTACATGTACACGACCTATGAATGGCAGTGCAGTTCTTACACAAATTGCCTTGCCCACGGTTTTTAATTTGACAGCAAGCGCTGGCGGGTATTGCTCCGGAGGCAGTGGTGTAACCTTAACCTTATCAGGCTCGCAGGTAGGGATAGATTACGTTTTATTAAAGAATGCTGCACCGGTAAGCACGGTTTCCGGAACCGGTGTTACATTAATATGGCTTAACATGACAGCCGGAACGTATACGGCTCAGGCAAAAACTACCGGAGCAACGGTTTGTTCTATCAATATCACTGGTTCGCCAGTTGTTACTCTATATCCTTTACCTGCTGCCAACGCAGGAGTGGATAAAACCATATGCCAGCAAAACAGTGTTCAATTAGGTGCTTCAGGAGGTACTGCTTATATGTGGACACCATCAACCGGATTGAGCAACGCTTCCATTCCCAACCCTGTGGCAAATCCTATGTCAAGTGTTTTATATACAGTTACGGTAACTGATGCTAATGGTTGTTCAGCTTCAGACGATGTGCAGGTAACTGTAAATGTGAAACCGGTTGCTAATTTATCAGCCAGCGCATCTGCAATTTGTTCCGGCGATAGTTCTCAACTTTCAGTTTCCGGGGGAGCAACATATTTATGGAATACAACAAGCACAAGTTCTTCCTTCTGGGCAAAACCTCTAACCACAACCTATTATTCGGTAATTGCCTCGAATGCTTTTGGATGTAAGGATACAGTCGATTTTACCCTGAATGTTAATTCCACACCAACTGTGAATGCCGGATCAGATAAAACGATATGTAAAGGAGCTTCTGTAACAATAAACGCATCGGGTGCAGATACCTATATATGGAATACAGGCGCTATTATTAATTCCATAACTGTTTCTCCGGCTGTATCTGCGAATTATTCCGTCACTGGTAAAATTACGGCGACTGGTTGTCAGGCTACGGATAATGTTTTAGTTACTGTAAACCCATTACCGGCTGCGACTTTCACGCTAAATGGAGGCGTCATAACCTCATTTTGTGTTAGTAATCCGCTAGTAACACTGGCGGGTAACCCAAATGCAGGTGGAACATTTACATCTTCTGCCGCTGGTGCGATATCGGGTAATTTTTTCGATCCTGCTACTTCGGGCGCAGGACCACATACAATTACCTATACCTATACTGATGCTAAATCGTGTACCAATTCAGTTACAACCAACGTATCGGTAGTAGCATTGCCTGTTGTAAATATATCAGGATTAAATGCAACGTATTGCAGTAATTCACCATCTTCGACAATTACCGGTACTCCATTTCAAAATGGTAGCGGGGTTTTCGGAACATGGACTTTCTCAGGGCCGGCTGCTGCATTAACCGACAATGGAGATGGTACGGGTATTTTTAATCCTGCTTTTGTTATTGCTTCCGGAAACTATACCATTACCTACAAGGTTGCAAATGCTTCGGGCTGTTTTAATACGGCAACTAAAAGTTTTACCGTTAATATAGCCCCCAATGTTAGTTTTGTTGGACTACCTAATTCCATATGCCAAAGCTCAACTCCAGTTATTTTAACAGGTAATATGGTGCCTTCAGGAATATTTACAGGACTTGGAATAACAGACCATACCGATGGTACTGCTACTTATAGTGCTTCCGGCTATATTCCGAATAATTATTCTGTTACCTATACCTATCAGGATCCAATTACTTTATGTAGTTCAAGTTTTTCAAAAGTCATATCGGTTAAGCTTTCTCCTGCAACGTTTTCGATAACGGGTGGAGGTACCTATTGCCAGGGAAATGCGGGATTACCAATAGGATTAAGCAATTCTACCAACAATATAGCGTATGAACTATTCCTTAACGGTTATACCACAAGTCAAACTTTATTAGGTAATGGAGCTGCATTAAGTTTTGGAAATAAAACAACACAAGGCACCTACACAATTGTAGCTACCGATCCTATCAACTCTTGCATTCAAACCATGGCTGGTAGTTCGGCACTTATTATGGATCCATTACCCGCCGATGCCCAGGCAATTACAGGTGTAAGCCAGGTTTGTCCCGGAACATCCCATAACTATTCCCTTCCTGCAATATTAAATACCAACACCTATCAATGGCAATTACCTATTAATGCATATATTACTGCCGGATCGGGTACTAATTCCATTACGGTATTCTTTGCCCCGAATGCTGCCTCGGGAAATATTGTAATATATGGGCAAAATGCTTGTGGAAATGGTTTATCGTCTACAATGGCTGTATCTGTTGCACCTTTACCAGCTGTTGCAGGAGCAATTTCAGGTAGTGTCAAGGTTTGTAAGGGCGAAACTAACGTTATTTATTCAATTGTAGCATTGAGTTATGCTTCAAGCTACAACTGGACCATACCGTCCGGAGCCACCTTAGTAAGCGGGCAAGGAACGCCACAAATAATCGTAAGTTATCCTTCCTCATCTGCATCGGGCAATATTAGCGTAAATGGAGTAAATTCCTGCGGTAACGGTACTATAAGTTCAAAAGCAATAACGGTTGTGCCTGCTCCCCAACTTACGGTGAATGCACCTTCGGGACAGATTACTTGTGCCGTTACCCCCGTAGCTGTTTCAGCCACCTCGTCAACTGCGGGGGCAAGCTTCGTATGGACAGGAATCAATGGCGGACATATTGTAGCAGGTGCCAATACTCCAAATCCTAGCGTTGATGCAGTTGGAGACTACATAATTACTCTTACAGAGCCTGTCAACTCTTGTACTTCCATTGATACAGTTACGGTTTTACCCGATAATGCAGTTCCTCAGAATGTTAATATTACGTCTACCAATGCTGGGATAATAACTTGTTCTATTGCACAGGTTACTCTCACGGCCGGAACATCCAGTGTTTTTCCTACAGGATATTCGTGGACTTCGGCTGCCGGTGGTAATATTGTATCCGGAGTAAATACAGCATCTGCAATAGTTGATAAAGGAAGTGTATATCAGGTTAAAGTAACCAATTTAAGTAATGATTGTTTTACTCTGAAGAGTATCACAATTACAGAATCCAAAGCCTTCCCAAATGTTTCGGTAATTGACCCGGAAACCGAAAAACTCACCTGTACGCAATCAACCGTAACCCTTTCGTCGAGTTCTGTTACCTCCGGAGTTACCTATAGTTGGTCAGGGCCTGGAACCATTCTCAACAGCAATACTACAACTCCGGTTGTTGACGCCGCAGGAACTTACACTATTACTGTTACTGCCATCAATGGCTGTTCGACATCTAATACTGTATGGGTTCAATCGGATAACAGTGTACCAACCATAAATATTAATACCCCATCATCGTTAAACTGCACTAATGCAACAATAACTTTAAACGGATCTTCAACAACCGCAGGAGCTATTCTGTTATGGACAGGACCCGGTATAGGTGCAACCCCGGCAAATCAAACACAAGTAATTAGCCTTCCTGGTAATTATATCTTAACAGTTACTCATCCACTAACAGGCTGTAATGTTTCGCAAATTATCAATATAACGCAAGATTTATCCGTACCTGTAATAAATTTTCCGGTAGTTGCCCCAGCTATTACTTGTAACCTGCCAACATCGAATCTTACAAGCACAACTATACCGGCTAATTCCATATTATTATGGACCGGATCGGGAAGTATTTCGAATATTACTATTGCAAATCCGATAGTTAATGCTCCCGGAAATTATTCACTTCGGGCTACGCATCCCACCTCAGGTTGTATTAGTAACCGTATGATTAATGTTGCCGATGGGCGCACAGTGGCAAATGTTAACATAGCTGCACCATTAGTTATTACTTGTTCCGTACCATCCATCACTTTAAAAGGAACTACCACCCTTACAAACTACACCGCTTTATGGACTACCGCTAACGGCATAATCTCCGGATCTCCTGCCAATTTGGATGTAGTAGTTACAAAAGATGGCACCTATACCTTAACCATTACAAATAATACCAGCGGCTGCATTGTATCAAAAAATGTAACTGTAACTGCTGACACTGCACCACCTGACATTACGCTAATCGATAAAAATCCGGCATTGCTTACTTGCACTGTTTCGAAGGTAACCCTAAACGGTGCATCTATAACGCCGGGAGCAACCTTAATGTGGATAGGCCCTGCAGGGGCAAATATTACAGACCCTACCGCGCCCGATCCCAAAGTAGATGCTATCGGAACTTACACCTTAACGATAACATCAACTAATGGATGTACTTCATCGGATATTGTTACCGTAAGTGAGAATAAAACATCACCCACAGTTCCATCCATACTTAGCCCGCAGCAAATAACCTGTTCCCGGACTTCGGTACAGGTAGAATTATCGCCATTAATGGCAAATACCGATTATTTGTGGACAACATCAGGAGCAGGTATTATAATTAATTCTACGGATCCAATAGCTATAGTAAATGCCATTGGATCATATACTTTAAAGGTTACTAACCGCACAAGTGGTTGTACCAATCAAAATTCAGTAACTGTAAGCATGGATAATGCCACCTCATTTACAGCTATTACCGGTGGTCCATATACTTTATCCTGTGCTTTGCCTTCGCTGGTTCTCGACGGAAGTACTTCTACTGGTAACAATCCGGTTTGGACAGCAACTTTAGGGGGGCATATTGTTTCTAACGGAAGTACCTTTAAACCAACAATTGACGCAGTTGGAACTTATACCATAACGACATCGGATGCAACAACCGGATGCACCAGCAGTGCAAGTATTTCGGTTACATCTGCCGGAAGTTTGCCATCACTTACCATAGATCCTTTTCCCACTAAATTAAATTGCTCTGTCACAAATGTTACCTTATCGGGTAAACCAACTGAAGCAGGAACCACCTACACATGGACAGCCAGTCCTGGTAACTTCGTTTCAGGATCAACCACTTTTAATCCCGTTGTCGATCAACCCGGAACCTATATTTTAACCGTAACCAAAACAGCAACAGGTTGCGTTAATAATGCTGCAATTCAGGTAGAGCAAGATATTAGTGTCCCTGCTCTTTCAATATCATTACCAGCGAAAATTACTTGTACCACCAATCAGGTACAACTAAATACTTCAACTACGGCATCAAGCGTTTCCTATTTGTGGTCGACCAGTGGTACCGGAACCATCCGATTGGGAGATAACAATGTGTCCAATCCTTTGGCGCTATCGGCTGGAATCTATCTTATTACTATTAGGGACCTGAACAATCAGTGTTCTGCAATGGGCAGTGTTTCTGTTACGGAGGATAAAACTATACCGGATATTACAGTAAATAAAACTCCTTCGCAGCTAACGTGCATCAATACTGATGTAACACTTTCCGGAAATTCAATAACCAGTGGAGCGATGTATCAATGGAGCACAGCAGGTTCAGGCACTATTATTAGTCCTACCTCCAAATCTCCGAGGGTTGATGCACCGGAAATCTATACGCTAACAATAAACAACCCTGCAAATGGGTGTTCTGTATCCGACAATGTTGCAGTAACCCGCGATAATATATCACCCAATATTTGGGTAGATACCAATCCGGTAATGTTGAATTGCACGGTAATCAATACTAAAATAAGCGGAAATTCCTCTACACCCAATGTTACCTATGCCTGGAGTGGACCTGGAAATATTACCGACCCAACCTTAAAAGAACCAAATGTAGATGCACCGGGCACTTATAATCTTACAATTACCTCCATAATAAATGGTTGTAACTCCACTTTGCCCGTAACGGTAACTCAAAATAAAAGTGTACCTGCAGCGCCAATTTCGAGTGATGATTACACTTGTTATAATTCAGTATCTGCTTCCCTTTCAGCTGCTGGTAGCAATATCAAATGGTATGGTGACGCATCCTTACTATCAGCCTCAAAACTGCACGATGGAAATATCTATACTCCCGCATCGGTAACAGCTGTGGGCAATTATTTCTATTTTGCAACTCAAACGGACCCGGTAAGTCAATGCGAGAGTCCGGCAACGATGGTTACTTATTCGATAAAGGCATTACCGGCGCAACCTGCAATTAAAGATGGAACAATTTGCCAGGGAACTGCAAATCCTGCTCTCCAGGCTACAGGAACAAATATTAACTGGTACAATTTACCAGGAGGAATGCTTCTTGGAAGTGGTGGTTTATATACCCCACCTGCTTCCGTATCCGCTTCCGGAACATACAATTATTACGCTACCCAAACGGATGCGAGCAATTGTGTGAGTGCAACAACACTTGTAAAACTTACCATTAACCCTATCCCTGCAAAGCCAGTTATGAATAGGATATCGTCAACCATATGTGAAGGATCTGCAAATACAATATATACAGCATCCGGTAATTCCGTAAAATGGTACGATAATTCTCTTCTGCCAGCTCCAATAGCAACTGGTAATACCTTTACTTCCACAGAAATAACACCAGGTGTTTATACGTATTATATCACTCAAACAAGCACTCAGGGATGCACCAGTTTATATGAAACAATTACTTTTACCATCAGTAGCCCTCCACAACAATTTAATATTACTGGTGGCGGAATTTATTGCGAGGATCAAAACGGAATTATTGCGGGTCTCGATGGTTCAGAGTTAAATACAACCTACCACCTTCTTTTAGGTGGAACCCTGGTTGTTGGCACTGCATCCGGTAACGGAAATGCCTTTGATTTTGGATTCCAAAAAACGACTGGTAACTATTCTGTTATTGCCACGGGTATTGCCGGATGTCAGACCAACATGAATGGCTCGGTAGCTATCTTGTCTACCCCTTTACCGATATCAGCAGGAATAATAAATGGATCCGTTAAAGTTTGCCAGGGAATTACAGGTCAGGTTTATACTGTGCCTCCTATTGCCAATGCCACATCGTATATTTGGGCTGTTCCTCCGGGAGCAACTATTACGAATGGTCAGGGAACCAATACCATTTTTGTTGATTATGGAGCTGCGGCTGTATCAGGTGTTGTTACCGTAAAAGGCTCGAATACATGCGGCAAGGGATCAATAAGTACACTGAATATAACAGTAGTATTATCCCCCCAGCTTACCTTAAATACATCCCCTGCAACAATAAATTGCACCATTACATCTGTAACTCTCTCAGCCAGCACAACCACGCCAGGAGCTGCATTCTCATGGATACCGATAAATGGAGGTCATATATTCTCAGGAGCTAATACAGCTAGCCCAAGCGTTGATGCTGCCGGAGATTACACCGTTACAGTTACCGAACTTATAAATTCCTGTACATCTAAGGCAACGGTTTCTGTTATTGCCGATGTTCAGGTTCCTCAGAATGTTACTATTTCAGCATCCAACGGAGGGATTGTAACCTGTATCAATCCAACAGTTTCTCTCTCGGCAATCACTACCAGTGTATTTCCTGTTAGTTTTAACTGGACTGCAAGCTCGGGTGGACAAATTGTGTCAGGCGTAAATACTGCCAATTTAGTAGTTGATAAAGCAGGTGTTTACGATGTGTTGGTAACCAATATTAACACCAGCTGCACAACAATAAGAAGCATCATTGTATCGGAACAGAAAATTTTACCGGATGTTGCAGTAATCGATCCGGCATCACAAAAACTATCCTGTTCCATTTCTGCCGTCATTTTATCTGGTAACTCAGTAACACCGGGTGCCACATTTAATTGGACCGGCCCAAATATTCTGGCCAATGGTAATACAGCTACACCAACTGTAGGAGCTATCGGAATCTATTTGTTTACCGTTTCGGCTCCAAATGGATGCACTGCATCCAAAACTGTACAAGTTCAAGCCGATAATTCTGTACCTGCTTTAACTGTAAATTCGAATCCTGCAATACTGACCTGCGCTGCCACAAATGTAAATCTTACAGGCTCGTCAACTACACCGGGAGTGGTATTGCAATGGACAGGGCCAGGTATTATTTCCGGCGCTAATACTCAAACACCAGTTGTAAACCAACCCGGGATTTATACATTAACCGCATACCATCCGTTAAGTAATTGTACAGCAACCGGCCAGGTTACCGTAAACCGGGATATTGCAGTACCAACCATAACATTCCCAGTAATTCCGGTAACATTAACATGTTCGACTCCACAAATTACTATTACAGGATCCGCACTTGTTTCCAATCCTTTGTACCAATGGACAACAGGGAATGGCATTATTGTATCTGGCGCAACTACTTCTTCGGCAGTAGTATCAAAATCCGGAACCTATCTCTTTACAGTTACCAATATTGATAATGGATGTAACGCCAATGCTTCTATTGTAGTTATTGCAAACCAGTTATCGCCTAATGCTCAAATTGCTGCACCAGGCACTATTACTTGTATACAGCCATCGGTGACATTGGTTGGTTCATCCACATCATCACCTGTTTTGGTAAATTGGACTACAACTAACGGGGTAATTGCTTCAGGAGCAACATCATTCAGTCCTTCCGTTACAAAAGGCGGCGATTATACAATAACAGTAACCAACACCTCAACCGGATGCATTGGTTATGTAAGTATTAATATACCGGAAGACAAGGCCAAACCGGTTTTATCCATCGATAAAACACCTGCCATATTAAGTTGTAGCATTTCAATAACCCAGTTAAACGGAACAGCTCCGGGATCTTCTTTACTTTGGACAGGACCTTTGGGCGCATCAGTTACCAATCCGACATCATCCACACCTACAATTAATAAATCTGGCTGGTATTATCTTACTGCTACCGGCTCAAACGGATGTAAAACAAAAGATAGTACCGATGTTACTGGGAATTTCTTAAGCCCTCAAAATATATCCATCCTTGCACCGGGAATATTAACCTGCACTAATCCTACCCTTCAATTAACGGGAAGCTCCGGTACGGCCAATGCCTTGTTTGCATGGTCGGCAGTAAGTGGTGGAAATATATTGTCATCCCCGGTTTCTGATATTATTACCATTGATGGACCAGGCACCTACAAAATGGTGGTATTGCATCCATCAAGCTTATGTAAGGATAGCGCCATGGTAAATGTTTCTCTGGATATTAGCGTTCCATCTATAACGTTCCCTTCCCTTCCGGGGACTATTACCTGCTCACAGATTACTTCCACATTAAACAGTACTATTACTCCTGCCAATTCGGTTTTATTGTGGACCGGTCCCGGAGCTATTTCGAATGCTACTATTGCCAATCCTTTAGTTAATTTGGCAGGTGTATATACCTTAACAGCTACAAACGCAACAACCGGTTGTAAAATTTCGAGAACAATTACTGTTCCGGAAGATAAAACTATTCCAATTATCACCATTGCTGCACCGCCAATTATTACATGCGCACAACCCGCAGTAACCATTAATAGTAACACCTCGGTGGGCAATTATTCCGCTTTGTGGACTACCTCCAATGGTGTTATTTCGGGTTCATCTAATTTACTGGATGTAGTTGTAACCAAAGCCGGTTTATATACGCTAACTGTTACGGATAATAATAATGGATGTTCTGCATCGAAAAATATAATAGTCACGTCAAACGATACTATTCCGGATATTACCGTTGATAAAAACCCGGCCAAATTAACTTGTGTAGTTAATAAGGTAGAATTATTTGGCACTTCCCTTACTGCAAGTGCTATATATGCCTGGACAGGACCCGGAAATATTGATGGAAACAATACCCAAAAACCTAAAGTAGATGCTATTGGTAATTATATACTTACCATTACATCGTCTAACGGTTGTATAGCAAATGAAACCATTACTGTTACAGAAGATAAAACGAAACCTGCTATACCGAATATATTAGCTCCCGGAGTTTTAACATGCACCAATAAAACAGTGAATCTGGAAATTTCACCAGTATTGTCAAATGTTGATTATGTATGGAGTACAACAGGTTCGGGTATTATTATTAATGGTAATACTTCTGTTGCCATTGTAGATGCCATTGGAACTTACAACATTATTGTTACCGAACGAACAAGCGGTTGTATCAACCAAAATACAATAATTGTTTCAGAAAATAAAGCAAAACCTATCGCAACAATAATAGGTGGCCCTTACGCTGTGTCGTGTGCCAATGGTTCAATAAGGTTAGATGGCAGCACTTCCATTGGGATTAATCCGATATGGACAGCCAGTCAGGGTGGTCATATTGTATCCGGTTCAAATACGTTTAATGCATCTATTGATGCAGCAGGCATGTACACTCTAACGGTTACCGAACCAAGTACTGGATGTAGCCAAAGCGCCAATATTCCGGTAACAACATCACTGGATAAACCAACCTTTGACTTCGATCCGTATCCACTCACCTTAAATTGTAGCGTATCCACGGTAACTTTATATGGAAAACCACTGCAGACAGGTACAACGTTTGGTTGGACAGCAAATCCGGGAAATATTGTCTCGGGAAGCAACACTTTTAATCCAATAGTGAACCAACCCGGAACCTATGTTTTAACTATAACCGATACTAATACAGGATGCTCAAGCACTGCTGCAATAGAAGTAAAACAAGATAATGATGCCCCTCTGCTTGTGATTGCAACACCCAGCCAGTTTACCTGTACCACCAATCAGGTTCAGTTAAATGCATCGTCAACAGAAACCAATGTTACCTATAATTGGTCGACAAGCGGCACCGGAACCATCAAAACGGGTGACAATAACGTTTCAAATCCGGTTATACTCTCTCCGGGTACGTATACCGTTAAAATTACCAATTTTATTAACCAATGCTCAACAGTTCAAAGCGTTGCTGTAGTCGCGGACAAAAACCTTCCCGATATAGATGTCGATAAAAATCCTCCTCAACTAAGCTGTTCAACTCAACAGGTTATATTATCGGGAAGCTCATTAACTGCGGGAGTAACATACCATTGGACCACATCCGGAATTGGGAATATATTTAATTCAGTAACATCCAACCCACGCGTCGATGCAATAGGTTTATATAAACTCGCTATATTGAACCCTGCCAATGGATGTATTGCGGAAGATAGCGTTAAGGTTAACGAAAACAAAGTGGCGCCAAATATATTAATTGTTGGACAGCCCGATACACTGAATTGCGCTGTTAGTAGCGTTACTATTCGTGGAAATTCTTCCACTTCAGCCGTAACTTATTTATGGAGCGGACCAGGCAATATTACCAGTCCAACTTTAAAAGAACCCAATGTTGACGCGCCCGGAACGTATTATTTAACAATTACATCTCCATCAAATGGATGTAAGGCATCTTTACCAGTTGAAGTTGTTAAAAACACAAATAAACCAGATGCTCTTATATTGGCCAATGCAGTATCCTGTTTTGGTACTCCGGCACCCACACTTTCCGCTACCGGAAATAACATAAAATGGTACAGCGATGGAACATTAAATCCATCCGTTTTAATTCATAGTGGAAATACTTTTACACCAACTTCCGCAACAGCCATTAATAGTTATTACTATTTTGTAACACAAACCGATATGAGCAGTAAATGCGAAGGTTCGGCTACCCAGGTAACCTATACTGTTCAGGGATTACCTATGGCTCCGGTTAATATCGATAATGCAGTATGTGAGGGTTTAACTAATCCCCCATTACAAGCCTCAGGCACCAACATTAAATGGTATGATATTCCGGGTGGTACATTGCTGGCAGCAAACAGTATGTATACCCCGCCATTATCTGTATCCATTCCGGGAACTTACACATGGTTCGCCACACAAACCGATGCAAACGGATGTCAAAGTTCTGCAAAGGGTGTTAGTCTGGTTATAAGGGCTAATCCTGCCAAACCAGTGGTAGATAAACTTGCTGCCAATATTTGTCAGGGTACTTCATCTAATCCATCGTTCCTGGCATCAGGAACCAATATTAAATGGTATGCAAGCCCTACACTGCCTGCACCAGTTAAAACCGGTAATAGTTTTACTTCTCTGGAAACATTGCCGGGCATCTACAATTATTATGTAACCCAAACTAGTACTTATGGTTGCCTGAGCCCATACGAAACGGTATCCTTTACCGTAAAACCGTTACCGCAGAAATTTACAGTAAACGGAGGTGGTTTATACTGCGAAGATCTCAGTGGCCTGAATATTGGACTGGGCGGATCGGAAGCCACCGCTGCTTACCAATTAATGTTGAACGGAACCAGCATTGTATCATCGTTAAGTGGTACAGGTGCAGCTCTTGACTTTGGTATGCAGAAATTAGCCGGAAGCTACACAATTATTGGTACTGGCACCAATAGCTGCCCAGCCCAAATGACCGGAGGCGTATCAATTGTTACTTCGCTATTGCCACTTCCGGCAAGTTCGGTTACCGGGCAGATTGCGGTTTGCCAGGGTGCTTCTTCGGTGGTTTATACAGTAACGCCAATTCCCAATGCTACTTCCTATTCATGGATCATTCCTAACGGAGCTACCATTACTTCTGGTGTGAACTCAAATAGAATCACCTTAGATTACACAAATACCGCAGTTTCAGGACCAATCCATGTAAATGGTGTTAATAATTGCGGAAACGGTATTGTATCTGTCGATCTTCAAATTGTAATAGGAAAATTGCCTGGCGCAGCCTCGAATATCAAATATGCTCTGGTCAATAACGCTATATGTTTGAATGATTCGGGTGTAGTCTATGAAGTTGACCCTATTGCTAATGCAACTGATTACGAATGGGTTCTCCCTGCTGGAGCTTCAATACAATGGGGTTCAAATACACGCCAGATAAAGATTCGTTTTGAACCAAACGCGGCAACAGGCTCACAAACTATAAAAGTACGTGGTAAAAATAGCTGCGGTATTGGGTTATGGTCTGCGCCTTATGCGATTACCGTGAATCCAAATCCATCGGTTTATGCGGGTATTGATCAGAATATTTGTTCAGCTACAACTATCTTGCAAGGAAGTGCTATTCCTTCAGGCGGCACTGGTGCATGGGGATTAATTTCAGGTTCAACTATTATTACCAATCCATCTCAATACAATTCAGCCATTAATTCTGTCGCACAGGGAGATAATATTTTAATTTGGTCGGTTACTGCAAATGGGTGTAAATCAATTGATACAGTAAAAATCATCAATAATACGGTTTATGTAGATGCTGGCCAGAATCTCCCTATCTGTGCATCGGAGATCACGCTCAAAGGAAGTCCATTGCCTGCCGGAAGCAGTGGAATATGGAATGTTGCATCAGGGTTTGCATCGTTTATAAATGCATCGTTACCAAACGCAAAAGCATCAGGTTTTGGGTTTGGCGATAACATCTTATACTGGAATGTTACCAAAAACGGCTGTAAGAGCAGGGATTCGGTCATCATTACTAATTATAGGCCAACCACACCCGACGCAGGCTCCAACCAATCAATATGCGTTAATAATACTGTACTTGCAGGTAATCAGCCTGTTCATGGAGCAGGAGTATGGTCAGTTTATTCAGGGTTAGCTACTATTACAAACCCTGTGGTACCGGGTACAAGTATTACATCTATTGGAAAAGGCAAGAATATAATGTTGTGGACTATTACGAATCAAATTTGTAGCCAATCAGATACAACAATCATTACAAATAATGCTATTGATACAAATGCAGGATATGACCAAATGCTTTGCGATAACCGTGCAACGCTCGATGCAACTCCTCCTCCAATCGGAACAACCTCTCAATGGAGTGTATTATTGGGATCTGCTTCATTTTTGGATGGGAATGCCTATAATACAAAAGTTTCAGGGTTAATAGATGGGGTAAATAAATTGATATGGTCCGTATCAAAAGGATCATGTGTAAATACTGATACGGTTACTCTTATCTGCAACAAGCCCACAAGCGCTAACGCTGGCCCTGACCAGTTTCTGCCAAATGGTAATGCATTACTCGATGGTAATTCTCCAGTTATTGGAAATGGTAAATGGAGTATCATGAGCGGAGCTGCAGTATTTGTGAACGAAAACTTATATAATACCGTTGTATCAGGTTTAAATCCAGGAAATAATACTCTTAGATGGATAATTACCTACAAAAACTGCAGCACTTCCGACGATGTGGTGTTAAGCAATGGAACCATAGAAAAAGTTGATGCCGGACAAGATCAAACAATTTGTACTAATCAAACTCAACTTGAAGCTATTCAGCCACAATACGGATTTGGTGTTTGGACAGTTCAGAAAGGATCAGCCAATTTCGAAGACAACGAATTGTATAATACCAAAGTAACCAATCTAACCACAGGCATCAATATTCTGCGATGGTCAGTAACAGTAAGTGGAATTGAGTTTTACGATACTGTGACTATTGTAAACAACAAACCTACACTTTCAATTACCGGACCTCATCAGATATTATGTAACGACTCATCGGCACTCACAGGTAATATGTCTATTCAGGGAACTGGAAAATGGACCTTAGAAGGAGGGTCTGCTATCATCGACAATGTTTTGCAAAACAATTCGAAAGTTACAAAACTTGGTAATGGCGATAACCTTTTCAGGTGGACTATCACAAAAGGAATGTGTGTTTCATCGACCATACTGATTATTACAAATGATAAAACAACACCTGCTAATGCCGGCTTAGATCAAACCATTTGCGTCGACAATACATCACTAATACCTAACCCTGCATTTATTGGCAATGGCGAATGGAGTGTAATTAGTGGATCTGGAAACTTTATCAATAATCAGGTATCCAATCTCGCACCTGGAAAAAATATCCTAAAATGGACAATTCGGAACAACAATTGCACCTCGTCCGACAATGTGGATATAATTAGCCACAAACCAACATCTGCGAATGCAGGCGACAATACCATTGTATGTACCGATTCTTTGATCCTTGCAGCCAATAAAGCAAATCCTGCCCAGAACGAAATTGCCAGTTGGAGTGTGATGAATGGCGCCGGAACCCTGGTAGATTCGAGTATTAATAATACATTAGTAAAAAGACTTGCACAGGGAGTAAATATTCTCCGCTGGACGATTAATAACAATGGTTGTATTTCGTATGATGATGTGGAAGTAAATTATGCTTTTGTAAAATCCTTTGCAGGAACACCAGTTGTTACTTGTCAGGATCATATTATTCTTAACGCGAACAATCCAAGCTTAGGTATCGGGGAATGGTCGTTAATTGGAGGATCGGGCACCGCAGTATTTGTAAATTCAACCAGTCCGAATACTGAAGTTAAAAACCTGGACAAGGGAAAAAATATCCTGAGATGGTCTATTCGTAACCAATCGTGTAACTCTGCATCGGAAGTTACTATTAATAACAACTCGCCAAGTGATGCTTTTGCCGGGGGTGACCAAAACCTTTGCACAAACACATTAACTCTTGATGCCCGACCAGTATTTATTGGGAAAGGAGCATGGTCGATACTAGGTGGTTCAGGAGCATTTACAGATACTTCGATGTACAATACCGGAGTGAGGAATATTGGTGCAGGATCTAATACCTATCGATGGACTGTTAGCAATGGAAATTGTACATCAAGTGATGAAGTAGTAATCAGCAATAATCAACCACTAAACACAAATGCCGGACTAAATCAGACTTTGTGCAGCGACTCAGCCATATTACTTGCCAACCAGCCTGTTATTGGATCAGGGGTATGGAGCATCATAAAAGGATCCGGGGTATTTAAGGATGCCTATAGTTCATTTACAAAAATTCAGAAACTTGCATCGGACACGAATGTACTCCGATGGTCAGTAACAAATAAACAATGTATAGAATACCGGGATATAAAAATTGTAAATAATCTCCCGACTATAGCATCAGCAGGGGCTGACATAACTCTATGTTCCGACCAGGTTATGCTGGATGGAAATATACCTAAAACAGGCAATGGCGAATGGAGTGTCATCAGTGGATCAGGTACATTCGCAAATAAAACGTTGTTTAGTGCTTTAGCTACAAATCTTACCAGAGGTAAAAATATCTACCGGTGGAAGATATCGAAACAGACTTGCTCATCGCACGATGATGTAATTATTACCAACGATTTGCCAACTCAACCTGATGCTGGTACCGATATCGCTGTTTGTAACAATAATGCGCCCTTAAATGCCAATAAGCCACTTATAGGTAAAGGTTATTGGTCGGTATTTAGTGGAAAAGCCACTATTATAGATAGTGCTAAATATAATACTCTGGTAGTTGGATTGGGACAAGGCAGTAATATTCTGAAATGGACAATCGACAATAACCGATGTTCATTGTATGATGTTGTTGAAGTTAAGAACAATCAAACGAATGTTTACGCAGGGCCCGACCAGACTGTTTTTGAACCGAATAGTATTTTAGTTGGCAACGAGCCACCCAGGGGTATAGGAACATGGGCACTTGATGCCGGAACCGGTTCTATTTCGACACCTAACAACACGGAATCATCTGTTTCCGTATTATCGGAAGGGGTTAATACTTTTGTATGGTCGGTAGACATTGAGGGTTGTATTTCATCCGATAGGGTTATCATAACCTATTACAAACTGCCCACTGCTTCATTCGCTGTAAATCAAACAGTTGGCTGTCCACCATTACAGGTTAACTTTACTAAAACAACGGTTGAAAAATATCCATTCAAATGGGAATTTGGCGATAAAGACAGTACATCATCTTCTGAAAATCCAATCTTTATTTACGCGAAATCTGGCATATATACGGCCAAATTAACTGTTACGGGGCCTGATGGAAAACAAATAACAAAGGACAAGAAAATCACAGTGTATGATCTGCCGGAAGTTAAATTCGAAACTATCCCTAAAGAAGTTTATATTCCGGAACAGGAACTGAGATGTTTAAACTATACCCAGGGAGGGAAAACATATTTGTGGAAATTTGGCGATGGGGAAACGGCCTCTGACCTTAATTCATATCATACTTATAAAGACTCCGGTTTATATAATATTAGCCTCATTGTGTGGTCGGAATATCAGTGTGTCGATTCGTTGGTAATCCCAAATGCAGTGCACGTAATAGTTAAAAGCCGGATTAAATTTCCTTCGGCATTTACGCCAAACCCGAACGGGTCGTCAAATGGCAGTTATGACAGAAACGACTTTAGCAACAATGTTTTCTATCCGATTGTATACATGGACGGTATCGGGAATTACAAAATGGAAATATATAATCGGTGGGGTGTTCTTTTATTTGAAAGCAACAATATTGAAATTGGCTGGGACGGATATTACAAGGGTCAGTTATTAATGCAGGATGTATACATCTATAAGGTATCCGGAACTTATAATGATGGTAAGAGATTCAGCACCATTGGCGATGTTTTATTGATGAAAAGATAAGTAACATATTGAATTATAATTATAAATAGGTCAAATGAAAAATATATTCCTCACAATAAAGTTTTTACTGTTATTGTGTATGGTGCAAGCTCAGGATCCTCAATTTTCGCAATTCTATGCTGCTCCATTGTATTTGGGGCCTTCTATGGCAGGCACCAATGGCGGCCCAAGAGTTTGCTTAAACTTTCGGGATCAATGGCCAAAATTACAGGGTAAATACATCACATCTTCTTTGTCGTTCGATACCTATGTAAGCCAGATAAATAGTGGAGTTGGAATTCTGGTTTTACGTGATAACGCCGGAAATGGAAAATTAACCACTACTCAGGTAGGCGTTAATTATTCCTACAGGATTAAAGTTACAAGGGATTTTTTCCTTCAACCCGGATTACAATTTCTTTTTTATCAAAGAGCACTCAATTTCAATAAATTAACATTTGCTGATCAGTATTATGCCGATCAGATTTTACCAAGCTCAGTAGAATCTCCACCTGATGACCAAAGTGGCCATATCGACTTTTCAACATCCATCCTTGGTTTTTCAAAAAATATGTGGTTTGGCGCCTCAGTGGATCATCTTATGAGGTTGAATACAACATTAACAAATGATGTACGATATGTTCCTTTGAAGATATCCGCTTACGGTGGCTATAGAATTCACTTAACCAAGTCCCTACTTAGCAGAGATGAGCAATATATGACTCTGGCCTTTCATTACCGAAACCAAGCTTTAATGCAACAGCTCGATTTTGGTGTGTATTATAATAAGTTACCTTTTATTGTAGGAGTATGGTATCGTGGAATCCCGGTGATTAAAAGTACAAAAACAAAGGATGCCATTACCGTATCTGGAGGATTAATGGTCCAAAACTTACTTTTAACATATAGTTACGATTTTACAGTTTCATCGCTTATTACCTCAACAGGGGGAGCCCACGAAATAGCTTTAGTTTACACTTTTGAACAAACAAAAAAGAGCAGGCGGAAAATGGGCGCTGTTCCATGTCCCAGGTTTTAGTTATTTGAGACACCTGATGCACAAATTTCTACTATAAAAACGTTTTCCATTCAACCTCAATAGTATAACTTCCAACACACTTTCCATTTCAGCATAATTACGAATACTTAAATAATTATAATCCTCTGGCTTTCTTAATAAACCACCATACCCTAATCTTCGGACAGAAATTATACCAAGTTAAGATTGTTTTGTTCAAATTAGATACTCGGATAAAACGGGAAATAACTTTTTGGACCCCTCAAGGCATAGTCGTTAAGCTTATTTTGTAAATTGCAATAAATAAGGGTTATATATCTAATAATCTAAAATCATTCATGAAATAAAATTCATGTAAATAATAAGGGGGCAATTTGTTTCTCCCTTTCCACGTAGTTTGCTAATACCTAGTGGACGAAGCTGTTCGGTGTTGATTTTCAACGGTGGACTTTCTGTTGTAGCGTTCGCTATTTTATCGTTTCCCAATTGGTTCCGAACCTGACAACCATACGACATAGCTTCTTTTGTTCAAATATAAAAATTAATAGGCTGGTAGCAATGTTACAAAATAGCAAATGCTAAAAGGCATAGTTCGGCAACACAAACGCTTTGCCGAACAGCGCTTCGAATATAAGTGGCTGCGAATTGATCTCTGCGGATATAATAAAATAACCAGAGAATTGAAGAACTTTCGAGAAATAAAGATCAAAGAGCCTGGTAAACGCCTCGGAATCATCGATGGCAATTCTGGATAACAATTGTTTGACTATCTCCGAATTCTTCATTTGCTCTCTGATTTACAAAACAATCATAATAAGGTATATGGAGAGATTTTGGGAGTATTATTGCTATTGGCAAACTATACCCAAATGGGCGAAGGACTTTTGCATCTTTCAAATTTAGCTCCCCATCACTGTTTGGAGAACTTAGCGAAGCAATCACTCGACCGAAGGGAGCAGTCAGTTGGAGGTTAAATCACTAAAGGGATTCATGAATAATTCAGGTTATAAAATGTATCGATAGTTCAAAGTTTTATTAAACAGTTTCGGTTTGCAAAGGCAATGAAAAAAAGAAGATACTTCCTTTCTCTTGTTCCGTTTCGAACCATATTTTTCCTCCACTTTTATCCACAAAATCATGGCAAAGAATGAGCCCCAGACTGGTGCTTGCTTCCAGCATAGTTCCTTTTTCTCCAACATTTTCGGTAAGGCTGAATATCTTGGCCTGATGTTCGGGTAAAATACCGGTTCCGGAATCTTTAACTGAAATCACTAAAAAATTGTCCACAATATATCCCCCAATGATCACTGGATTATTCGGATAGCTAAATTTTATTGCGTTGGTTACCAAATTTCTCAACACAATTTTGAGCATCTCAGCATCGCAAATCAATTGAACATGCAGGGTAAATTCGCTTTTCAATTCGATTTGTTTCAACGAAGCAATAGAATCCAGCTGTCTGATGGTTTCGTCAATAAGAAGAGATATCTCCGTTTGAGTTTTTTCAGGTAGGTTACCCTTCATTTGAATTCTCGACCATTGTAACAGGTTATTAAGCAAATCAGAGGTGTCGTTTACTTCTTCACGGATACTATTGATGAAATCATTAATTTTATCAGGGCTTAGGTTATAATCATTCATCAGAGTCAACATGTTTTGAATGCCGATAACTGGACTTCTTAAGTCATGCGATATTACCGAAAACAGTTTGTCCTTTACCTTATGAAGGTATTCCATGTCCTTATTCTTGTCAAGTATTTCAAGTTTTTGTTTTTCGAGAAGAAGGTTCATAAACTGAGTTTTCCGGTGTTGCCGAAGATTCATTAGAACAACGATGATGATAAAAATCAATAAGCCACTCAATGACAATATAATCATAAATTGTCTTTGAATAAGGGCCTTCTGCCGTTGTTCCTCTTTAACAAGCAGTACTTTTTCTTTCTGAATATTTTCCGATTCATTCCAAATCCTAACATCAAGCATCTGTTTTTTTTGTTGTTTGTCATGATACTCCCGATCTAATGTTATATAGGTTTGATAATTTTTTAAAGCGTTTTTAAAATCATGCCTGATTGAGTCAATTTTTGAAAAACCGAGGTAGTTCAATGGAATTATTTCTGGAAAAGTAAGACGTTCAGCTATTTCCTTGCTCTTACTCAAATATATTTCGGCTTTTTTACTATCGCCAAAAGTGCAATAGATCATTCCGATTTCGTTATTGCAACTAGCCTGATCAAAATAATTGATTCCTTTTAATTCGTAATAATTCAGAGATTCAAGAAGATAAGGTAATGCTGCTGAATATTGGTTTAGTTCTTTCAATGTTGACCCATAATAATTTTTTATAGCGATTTTTTTGCCTTGGTCATTTTTTTTCTTTACCAGATATAATGTCTTTTCAAAGTATTTTAATGCCCTTTCAAAATTTTTCTGACTTCTATAAGTAAAAGCAAGGTTAAGATAAGCCTCAATTTTTAAGTCGGTATTATTCATTTTTCTGACCAGAGCTTCAATTTTAAGGCTATATTCCAACTCTTTATCATAATCTTCAAATACTTCAAAAATGAGCCTGATATTTCCATAGATGAAACACAACTGAGAGGTATCGGCAAGTTCCTGATAAAGAGGTATAGCTTTAAGATAATTTTCGTATGCTTCACGGTATTGTTCAGCCTTGAAATATGCTATTCCGAAAAGTTTATATGATTCGGCCAATTTCTTTTGCCTCATTTTGAGGGCATCATCTTGCTGATGATTTTTTAGAACGGTTAGTAAACTATCCGTTTTATTGGCCCAAATGGGATTAACTAAAATGACACATAAAACAATTAAAACTTTTCTAAACCACTGATCTTTAAATTTCATTACTTTAGTAAGATGATTAACTCTATTTTGACAGTCTAATTTTTATTATCGGGTTTTCAGCTTTTCACCTCTGTCCCTGAAGGGGAAAAGCTGAAAAGAAACCTGTTCCCTTTAGGAATTCAGGGTAAAAACAGTTTGATTTTTCTAAAGTGTCATAGTAGAATTAAGGTTCAAGCTATATATAAATATAGCATTTTTTTATGAGAAATTACTTTTTATGAAACTTTATATCAGGGTAATCACAATCAAAAATTTAGAACACATGATTAGTTTGAGTTATTGAGAAAAATTAAATATCACTTACCGCCCAAGCTCATTGCACTTATTTACCAGAATTATCAGCTCATTCGTATTTTTTATATCAAGATTGTTTAACTCGATGAACTGTTTTAGTTCTTTGGATTTTTCTGGAAAAATTTTCATAAACTGGCGGTCGTTGTTTGCCTTGTAAAATATGTTGTTTCTTCTGATCCAGAATTGTGTAGCTTTAGTTATGTGATAGTCGCTTGGAAGCTTTAATTTAAGGGCACCTCCTGAACCGTTTATGGATGACATTGACGTTGTTGCGGAAGTTTCGGATGTTCCTCCATAACCTACAGGGCTTCCGCCTGCTAACAAGTTGCATTTATGTTGAACAAAAAGTGATACAGGAGCATTTATCACTATTTCATATAAAACCTTTTCATGAGGAACAAATTTTCGATTTTCGATATATATAGTATCAATGGTCTCCAGTTTATCCAGAGCAAATTTGTTTTCGTCTTTTTCAAAAATCATTTCCTCTGTAAGCATATTATAATCCATCATGGCTATTTGGGAAGATCCATTTTTCATTTTGACTGAACCCTTCACAAATTTTGGGAAAACATAATGGCTAACAATCGGTTCTGTTTCACTCTGTGCCTGCATCATCGATTCTGTAAAACAGGTAGCTAAAAATAAGAAAGCAATCAATAACAATGTTTTGGAAGTTGGGTTTTTCATTATTTCTAATATTATGTTAACGCAATTTACTAATATTTTTGAATGAGAATCATCAGTGAAATAGAATCAAAATAAGGTAAGCATTGAAACTACATAATATATTTACTTTTACATTACTTACAAAAATGTTATGACAATAATAATTATCAATGGATAGAATATGATAACATTCATAGTGTTCAGTTCAGAAGTCCATCCCTGATTGAGGATGGACTTAAAATGGGTAACGAAAGTTTTATAACCATATTCTTGGGCTATAAAACCATTCCTTCCATTGATTTTTCAAGGTCGCGGGCTTCCTTTAGAAATTCTTCCACACCCATTTCTTTATGAAATAATAAACCATGGCATGCTCTTATTTTTGATATGGAACTTGTATAAAAATAATCTTTTCCAAGAAGTAACTGAATCATATTGAGCTGATCCACCCAAATTCGTTGAGCAAGGGCGCTAAATTTTCCGTCCAATTCATAACTGGGAAACGATGCATTTACCTGGCTTAGGTAACAATCGGTAAAAGACTTATCAAGCACGTCCAGCGAATTCAAACTTATTGGTGTAATTACATTTACATCAGCAGGATGAAATTTATACCATACATTACGATAACCCAAAATTCGCAAATTTGATAAATCTTCCTCCTTGCTCCAAAGTCGAACAGCATTAGCTATGGCCTGTAAAACTTTATAATGGGTGTCGGGTCCGCTTCCTTCGGGGTCAAATGCCAGACTAATTACGGTTGGTTTAATTTCTTTTAATTGTTTGAGAATAGGAGCTACATCTCTTTCGTTATTAGGTTGTTCTGTGAAAATATCGCCCGTATAAAATCCTAAACGTAAATGATGTACATTTTTTACTTGCACTCCAAAATGCGCCCATACCAATTCTTCTTCAAACTCTCGAACCATCCCTTTCAATTTCTGAATATCAGGTGGATTCTTTTGTCCATCGTAGCTTGATCGCAATGTTGAGAGAATATTGTTAATGGAGTCGAGCAACTCATCTTTGCTTTTGACGTTCCAAATATCAACAATGGCTCTCACTAAACGATGGGAGAGGCCTCGTTTACGTTCCTGAGGTTCTCCCGAAGCAACCTTGGTAAGAAAATGATAAACATCTTTGTCCCATTTAAATTTATAACCACTTTCGAAAAAATCGGGGAAATTGGTCATCTGTATTTGTCCTTCCTCAAAATGACGCTTTGTGTCAAGCAACGACTCGTAAATAAATTGGTTGGTAACTGCAGTAAACCCTGATGTAAGCACTGAAAAATGAGACTGATTGTCTTCCGGACGAAGCTGCGTTGTTATGGCTGGCATCAGTCCAAGCATAATGTCATCGTGATGTGGGCCCGTATGATAATATGTTTGTCCGGTTTCAATGGTTAAGCCATGATCCATTTTAACTTTTATTGAATCGATTACCTGTTGAACAGTATCGTTATTTAAATTTGGTATTAACCGGCAGAATGGGTCTGCTCTCAAATCTTCCAATTGGAGATGGTGACCGTATTTGTTACTTTTTTTGCAAAGGTCGATTATCGCACGTTCCGTTTTATCTTGCGTCCATTCACCTGTTTTGTAAAAACTTTCCACACTATCATTTAATAGCGAAGCGGCGCCACGCGTGATATAAAATCGACTATTTGTCAATCGCTGCAGCACCGTGGCCGGATAAAGTACAGAGGGTTCGTTTTCCAGCGCATTTTTTATTACTTCTGCTTTGGCCTCTCCGGCAGCAAAGATAATGGCTACAGCATTTTTATTATAGGTAATGGTTTCCAATCCAATGGTAATAACCAATCGGTGACGCGAAATCTCTATCCCTCCCAGATCTCCGGCGGCAACGGCCTGTGTTTCGAAATTAGTGGCGGTAAGGCGTGACGTTGAGTAATGATCAGACCCCCTGGTATTAAAGGCGATATGTCCATCAGGGCCAATACCTCCAAGAAAAAATCCAATACCTCCAATCTTTCTGATGTTACTTTCGTATTCTTTGCACCAATCATCAATAAGGAAAATTGATTTTTGTTGCTCCTGTTCCTTTTTGGTCTTAGCTTCGCGGTAGCGCAATGATAAATCAACCTGACTGTCTGGAAAAACTTCCGAAAAATGTTTTCCTTCGGACAGAGGGATGGTATCACAATTAATTAATAACGCGAGTTTTGGGTCTAATCCGAAACCTTTGATGTAATACTCATTAACATAATGATAAAAACTATTGTGCTGCTGCGAATTAACAGGATAAAACTCATCGATCTGAACAAACTTCAACCTGCCCAATGATGGCTTATTATCTGCAAAAAGTCCATATTCTTCTCTGGTCTTTTTCCCTTTGGCAGTTGTCCAGTTTTCGAGAAGATATTTTGTCCACCAAATAAAATACTCGGGCGTTTTTCCGGTTGGAAGACTGATCACTCCTTCCGGATTTTCAGATACCCACTCAAGAAAACGCAATGCGGTAAAGAAACCAAGTTTTGGAAAGTTATCGACTGTAATATAAGGCGTTTTGGTGGAAATACTTTTTATTCCATTCAGTTCAAAAAACTTTTTTTCAACGCTACTCAAATTTAAACTATCAACTTTATAAGGTTTCATTTTGTAATAATATTAAAGAAACAAGTATTAACTTAATATAAATATTTTTGAGTCTCATAATTCAATGGTTGTTAATATTATTGCTTATTTTGAGAACCTCATCCTTAAATGTAGTAAATATTTTTTTAATTATTGTAGAAATATTAAAAACCTTCACTAAACGTTCCTTTAAGTTTTATTTTTTATAATTTTCAATTGCTTTTTTAACCGAGCCATGAAAAAGAAGTAGTTTTTTTGCTTCCTCAGCAGGAATATTCAATTCATCAAGTATCATTTGAGTACCTCGTTCGACCAGCTTTTTATTGGTAAGCTGCATGTTTATCATTTTGTTACCTTTCACTCTACCTAATTTAATCATAATGGTGGTAGTAATCATATTAAGAATCAGCTTTTGTGCTGTGCCGGCTTTTAACCGAGTACTTCCGGTAACAAATTCCGGTCCAACGATGGCTTCAATAGGGTATTCGGTAATTTCCGATATTTTACTGCCGGGATTGCATGTGATGCATCCGGTTAAAATTCCATTTTCGCGTGCATTTTTTATACCACCATATACATAAGGCGTACCCCCGGAGGCAGCTATGCCTATAACAGTATCGTAAGTGGTAATATGGTATTTTTGAAGTTCTGCCCAAGCCTTATCAGGATCATCTTCGGCCGCCTCAACGGATTTTCTCAGGGCAGTATCTCCTCCTGCAATTAGTCCGATGACGGTATTTTCGGTAACTCCAAATGTTGGCGGTATTTCGGATGCATCCAGCACTCCCAAGCGGCCACTGGTTCCAGCCCCTAGATAAAATATTCGCCCTCCCTTAATCATTCGTTCAACGATGCGCTCTACTAACATTTGAATTTGTGGGATTGCATTTCTAACTGCAAGGTGAACCGTTGAATCCTCATTATTAATATTATTGAGTAATTCTAATACCGTCATTTTTTCAAGATTATCAAAATGCGATGAGGCTTCTGTAATGCTTATTTTTTGTTTGTTCAACTCTTTCATTGAAGTTTAAATAAGTTAAATTGTTTTAAAACCCTATTCCTAAAAAATGGACAATAATCATATTATTATCTGTTTACGATTTTACAACTAGTATTATTTCTATTGACCCCATTTATTATCAGTTTTGTAAATGGTATTTTATCAAATCGGGTGAAGGAGTCATGGTTATGCGTCCTTCATTTAAATGATATGCTTTTAGAGACTTACTCAGTTGAGATTTAAAATAGTATGCAATGCTGCCGGTAAAATGTATTACTGCCGAGGATGATTGTTTATATTGCAGAATGTTACGGCAAATAAATTCATTAAAGCTTTTTATTACAAGGTCTTCAATTTCGGCAATATGAATATTTTGAGACAAAAATTTTGTGTACTGAGCCAAGTAGCGGTTAGGAAAAGAATCATTATAAACCTTGTCCAAAATTTCTTCAGGTGAAACCCGATAGGTATCAAAAAATAGGTTAATAATGGGTTGTGGCAATTGATGTTTTAAAATATCTGCAATTAATTTTTTTCCTAAGGCAGCTCCACTCCCTTCATCTCCTAACATATAACCTAAAGGCGGTACATGATGTATGATTTCCTTGCCATCGTAGTAACATGAATTTGAACCTGTTCCTAAAATGCAAGCTATACCGGGCATACTCTGACAAAGTGATCGGGTGGCTCCCAAAAGATCACTGCCTGCAAAGATATTACCCGATGGAAAAACCTGACGAAGGGCGTTGATGACCAGATTGATTTTTTCAGGATTTGAACATCCTGCACCATAAAAATAAATATGGCCGGGATTAGGAATAATATAAGAGGTTAGTTCAGATTGCAAGGTGTTTACAATATCGAGTGTATCCTGGTAAAAGGGATTTATACCCGATGTAATCAAGGATTTAAATGATTTATCTTTTTCAATCAGGCTCCATTCTGTTTTTGTAGATCCACTGTCAGCAATTAGAATCATGATGTAAAAATATACGTATTATAAAAAACTTATAAGATAATGTACATCAAAAGTATATTTATTTTTACCCAACTTTGTAGTGTTTTAGAAAATAAGGTAAATGGGAAAGCATGGGGATATTTTATCGGTAAAAATGTTGCTTTTGTTATTGTTTTTTTGTTCATATCAGCTTCAACCCATTGTTGGGCAGTCTACCAATGGGAATCGATTAGCTAAGAGAATAAAAAATAAGCTTGAGAGTTGGGATAATCCATACAAGAATTGGAATTATTTGGCCGATATAAAGGTAGATTCAATTGCAGTTAACAAAAGAGCAAAACTGGTTGAGTTATTCTTTAATAAAGGACTCTCGTATTTTCCCGTTCGTGAAAGCGAATATAATGCATTTAATCAAGCAATTAAAAAAAGGTTTGGTTGCAGATTTCGAAAATATACCTTATCGATTTTTACCGACAATCACCAATTTAGTGAATTAATTCCCAATGCTTTGAGAAATGAACTTCCATTGGATCAAAAAAGAATCAATTTGGCAGGTATCGAAAAGATACCTTTAGTTCGAAGGTCGGACAAGACGATACCTGCATTTGGATTATATAATAATAATATTGCTTTATGGGCCAGTCATGGTTACTATTACGAGTCAACGCTGGACAGGTGGGAATGTCAGCGAGCGCGATTATTCGGCACCGTTGAAGATGTATTAACGACTACATTCATTCTACCTTACCTTGTGCCCATGCTCGAAAACGCCGGAGCAAATGTTTTTCTACCACGCGAACGCGATATTCAAATTAATGAGGTTATTGTAGATAATGATAAGTCTACAGGACAATCGGAGTTCATTTTATCGCCACCTGTGGACTATGAAATAGTAAAAGGTGGTTTTCTCAAAAAAGACACCCTTTTCTCTAATGAAAATCCATTTATTAAGGGAACCTCCATTTCGTGCAGCGCATCCACAAACATTGGGAAGGTAGCAACCTTTGTGCCTGAATTACCCGAAAAAGGCAAATATGCAGTTTATGTTTCATACCTTCAGAATAATGAAAACAATACAGGAGTTAAATATTCGGTTAATCATTTGGGAGGAGAAAGCACATTTCTTATAAACCAACGAATTGGGGGGAGTACCTGGATTTACCTGGGAACTTTTGATTTTGGGGCAGGAAAAAGCCCGAAACTGGGTTCTGTAATTATATTTTCTAACAAAAACCAAACAGGTCGTATTTCGATAGATGCTGTAAGGTTTGGTGGAGGAATGGGTAGCGTTGCACGAAGACCTTCTAACGAGGCCATACCCAATGTAAAATCAGTAAATTCTACCTCGGCTGGTAAGGTGGATGGCAAAAGGATAAATCCCGATCACTTCCGATGGAAGACGAGTGGGAAGCCCAGGTATATGGAAGGAGCGCGATATTTTCTACAGTATAGTGGAATGCCCGATTCTCTGGTATATAATCTTAATAAAAATAAAAATGACTATAATGACGATTACCAATCCCGCGGAGCATGGGTAAATTACCTCATTGGAGAATCGAAAAATGGAGAATCAAAACAAAAAAAAACAGGACTGAATATCCCTATCGATCTTTCGTTTGCATTTCACACCGATGCTGGGGTTACTGTAAATGATTCGGTGATTGGAACATTAGGAATTTACAGTTCTGTTACAGAGAATGGTTTTTTTCCTAATGGACAATCGAAACTAGCAAGCCGGGACTTTACCGATATTGTTCAATCGCAAGTGGTAGATGACATTAGGGCATTGTATAACCCCAAATGGACCAGACGAGCCATGTGGGACCGGAAATATTCAGAGGCTGTAAAGCCCAATGCCCCCTCGTTGCTTTTGGAGTTACTATCACACCAGAATCTGGCTGATTTGCAATTCGGCCTGGATCCTCAGTTCCGGTTTGCGATTTGCAGATCCATCTATAAAGGGATGTTAAAATTTCAGTCTTTTCAGGAAGGCAGGGCTTATGTGGTTCAACCAATGCCAGTCACTGATTTTTCAATAATAAATTTGCAGGGAAAAATTGTTTCCTTAAGCTGGAAGCCTGTTTTGGATCCTCTTGAAATAACCGCCAGACCAAGCAGGTATAAGGTATATAAACGAACCAGCGAAGGAGGTTTTGATAATGGTATGATGGTAGATGATACCTCCTTAACAATTGACCTTGAAGAGTACGATAAAATATATAGTTTTAAGGTTACGGCCATTAACGATGGTGGCGAGAGCTTTCCAAGTGAGATTTTATCGGTAGGTATAAAAAGTGAGAGCTCATTGATGGTATTGGTGGTTAACGGTTTTGATCGGATAAGCGCTCCATCGTTTTTTGATTCCGGGAAAATGGCAGGCATATCCTGGTGGGATGACGCAGGAGTTCCCGATCACTGCGAAATCGGTTTCACCGGAGCGCAATACGATTATAACAGAAAATCGGAATGGCTTGATGATGATAGTCCCGGTTGGGGTGCGTCATATGGAAATATGGAAGGGAAAATTATTTCCGGAAATAGTTTCGACTATCCCTATATCCATGGTGAAGCCATCATGGTTGGCGGTTACTCATTTGTTTCTACAAGTAAAAAAGCCTTTAGCAATCCCGCGTTTAAAACTTCTCCCTATCAAATGACAGACATAATTTTGGGTGAGGAAAAATCGACACCAACTCATATGGACAAGGGAAAATATAACTTTACGATTTACACAGCGGAATTTCAAAATAAAATAAAAGAGATTACTAACCATGGAGGAAGTATATTTATGTCAGGCGCTTATGTAGGTACCGATCTGATTCTTACCAGAGACTCGTTAACAATAAAATTTGCGGAGGATTTTTTTCATTTCTCGTGGCGCACAGCACATGCCGTTAAAGAAGGGAAAGTTCAATCGACCGATTATGCAAAGGATTGGTTTCATGGAAACTGGAATTTTAATACCGGTTATCATCCCGGAATATATACTGTCGAATCACCTGATGCCATCGAACCATATGGTAAAAGTGCAATTTCTGCCTTCCGGTATACAGAAAACAATACCAGTGCCGGGGTTGTCTTTCAGGGAGATTTTAAAACTGTTGTTTTAGGATTTCCATTCGAAACAATCGTTGATAAGCAACAACGCGAAAACTTAATGAAACAGGTATTAACCTACTTAAAAAAATAATATCAGTAATATGGAAAAAGTAATCACTTGTTTTCTGCCAGCCACACATGCCGGCGATTTACAACCTACCATCTCAGCATTGAAGCAGACTGATTGTGTTCATAAAATTTTTGTTATTGGCAAAGAGTCTGCAAAGGATGCAAATAAATGGATTGTATCTGATAATTTTGCTTCGACAAACACACTCAAGCAGATAGCCGCTAAAGTTGAAACAGAATTTACGTTGCTTTACACTAAAACTTTACCACTCGAACCGGGGCATAATTGTTTGGAGAGAATGATCCAAATCTGCATGGATAGCAGTGCTGGTATGGTTTATTCCGATTATTATGAGAAGAAGGATGGGAAATTGATGCCACATCCTGTGAT
This sequence comes from Bacteroidales bacterium, assembly GCA_038213375.1. Lineage (GTDB taxonomy): Bacteria > Bacteroidota > Bacteroidia > Bacteroidales > JAAUTT01 > JAAUTT01. The sequence goes on from JBBQTB010000025.1 coordinate 37,100, forward strand.
TGAATATCAGGACGGAAGTTTACGCGATGACTTTAACTTTGGCTCATTGATGTTATTTAAAACCAATGCTTTGAAAGAAGCCGTGGCTCGCATGGACACCGATTTTCAATTTGCCGGATTGTACGATTTGCGGTTAAAAGTTTCACAAAATCATAAACTGGTGCATATTCCTGAACTTTTGTACTGCGAAGTGGAATTGGATACCCGGAAATCGGGCGAGAAACTTTTTGATTATGTCGATCCTAAAAACAGAGACTTACAGATTGAGATGGAACAGGCGTGTACATCTCATTTAAAAGATGTGGGGGCCTGGCTACCTGCGAAATTTAAGGCTATGAAGTTTAATGAGGAAAAATTTCCATGTGAAGTGTCAGTGATTATTCCAGTCAAAAATCGAGTAAAAACGATTGGTGATGCCATAACCTCAGTTCTTGCCCAAAAAACTGATTTTCCGTTTAATTTGATAATAGTCGACAATTTCTCTACCGATGGAACCTCTGAGCTAATACATTCGGTAACAAAAACTGATATTCGGGTTATTCATATTATACCGGAACGAAAAGATCTTGGTATTGGAGGCTGCTGGAACTTGGCAGTGGCTCATCCTTTTTGTGGAAAATTTGCTATTCAGCTCGATAGCGATGATTTGTACATTGATGATTCCGTAATTACAAAGGTTGTTTCCGCATTTTATGAGCAAAACTGTGCGATGTTGGTTGGCTCATATAAAATGGTAAATTTTAAGCTGGAAGAAATTCCTCCGGGGTTAATCGATCACAAGGAATGGACACCAGATAATGGCCGTAACAATGCTTTACGAATTAACGGACTTGGCGCTCCACGCGCTTTTTACACTCCTGTTATCCGGTCCATAAAAGTGCCTAATGTTAGTTATGGTGAGGACTATGCATTGGGACTAAACATAAGTAGGGAATATCAGATTGGCCGTATTTACGAACCTCTTTACCTATGCCGACGATGGGAAGAAAATTCCGATGCCTCTCTAGATGTGAATAAAATGAATTCCCTAAATTTCTACAAAGATAAAATTCGTACCTTGGAGTTTTGGGCTCGTCAGAAATATGTTAAAAGTGGTCAACCGGTTTAAATAATTATCGAATGAAAGATTTACAAGACATTGATAATTTTATAGATATCCAGCTAAAGGAATGGGAGCTGGCTGCACTGAATTATAACGATCTTAAAAAAGTTAAAACAAAAAATTTACATTTCAACGGATTTGATGTGTTGGTGCAGTTTAATCCGAATCGGATCGTTTCTTCAACAGCCAAAGTTGATGCCACATCCATTGAATCAAGGCCATGTTTCCTGTGTTCGCAAAATCGTCCCAAACAGCAACGGAGCCTGCCTTTCAAAAAGGATTATGTAATATTAGTAAATCCTTTTCCTATATTTCCGAAGCATTTAACTATACCAAATGTAAAACATACGGACCAGTTAATTTCGAATCATTTTGATGATATGTTGGATCTGGCTAGCCATTTGAGGGCCTTTGTAGTTTTTTATAATGGGCCAAGGTGCGGCGCTTCTGCTCCCGATCATTTTCACTTTCAGGCTGGCTCTAAAGGCTTTTTACCGATTGAAAAAGATTTTCACAATCGGTCGCTTTGTAGTTTGCAAATGGTAAGGGAAGAGATGAAAGTATATGAATGGAACCACTATTTAAGAACAGCGGTCACCTTACAAAGCAGCAATAAGAATAAAATATCCATGCTTTTTAATGAGTTCCTTTCTCGATTTAGGCAACAACAACCGAATGAAGTTGAGCCCATGATGAATGTGATTACTTATTATGAAGAAGGTGAATGGGTAGTTCATCTTTTTCCCAGAATACTGCACCGTCCAAGTCAATATTTTGAACATGGGAAAAAACAACTTTTGATAAGTCCGGCAAGTGTGGATATGGGAGGAGTTTTTATCACTCCACGGGTGGAAGACTTTTTAAAAATTTCCAATGAGGATGTTGCTGATATCTTTTCTCAGGTATGCATGCATGACGCCACACTTCATATATTATTTAACCGGGATTTAACTAAAATGACAAGATGAACTTAGATCCTGCAAAAGTTACCATCAGAAAGGTGGAAATAAACGACATTGGAAAAATGACGGACTATCGCCTGGCTTACCTTGCAGAGCTGCAAGGAGAGAGGAGCGATGATTATAAAAACACATTGCGGCAGGAGCTACACAGTTTCTTTAAAATGACAATGGAAAATGGTAGTTTTTTCGCTCTTTTGGCTGAATACGAAGGAGAAATTTTAGCTTTCGGGGGTATGGTCATCAAACGGATTCCGGGAGACTTTAATCAATCATCCTACATTGAAGGAGACATTCTGAATATGTATACGGTTCCATCGGCAAGACGAAAAGGGATATCATCACTCGTTTTGACACAGTTATTAACAGAGGCCGGGAATTTGGGAATAAGTAAAGTGGCGTTGCATACATCCAAAGATGGGGAGCAATTGTATCGAAAATTCGGATTTAACAATCCCACTTATCCTTATCTGGAACTTGTTTTTAAAATGCAGGAATAATTTCAACAAATAAAACACGATGAAAGAACCTCAGCTGAAAATCGGAATTATGTATGAACCTTCAATAACCTTTATATTGAATGGGATATATATTTTAAAACAAAACGGCTTATCATTTCAGGGTCAACAGAAAGTTCATTATTCCAATGGGAAAATTTATCTGAACGAAAAGGCTATTGATATCAAAATGCTTGATTTTGAGCCGGGTAGTTTTAAAGAAGCATCCTTTGATTTACCCGAAGTAACTATTGGGATTAAATTCCATTGGGAACGCAAAGAAAATCAGCGGTTCAAGGGGTCGTTGCAATTTATTATTGAAAACGATAAGCTGACAGCAATAAATGTTTTGCCCCTTGAAGATTATCTGGTTAGTGTTATTTCCTCCGAGATGAGCGCTACCAGCAGTATGGAGTTGTTAAAGGCCCATGCTGTAATTTCGCGGTCGTGGCTGCTGGCGCAGTTGATTAAAGGAAAAAAGCTGGAAGCATCTAAAAATATTTACCATACTATTAACGAAACAAAGAAGGAATACATTCGATGGTACGATCGTGAGGACCATGCTAATTTCGATGTTTGTGCCGACGATCATTGTCAGCGATACCAGGGTATTACCCGCCAGTCGGGTGAATTGGTGATGAAAGTCATTGGGGAAACCAGAGGATTAGTTCTGATCAATAACGATAATGTTTGTGATGCCCGCTTTTCCAAGAGCTGCGGAGGAATCTCCGAAACGTTCGAGAATGTTTGGGAACCGGAAGCTCATCCTTATCTTAAATCCATTATTGACAATCCTCAGAAGCAGGAATCATATGAACATGATCTTACTAACGAGGTTTTCGCACAAAAATGGATCCGGAATTCTCCTGAAGCTTTTTGCAATACTCACGATAAAAAAGTACTTTCTCAGGTGCTTAACGACTATGATCAGGAAACAAAAGATTTTTACCGTTGGAAAGTGATTTATTCGCAGGAACAAATAGCGGAATTAATTTCGCGGAAAACAGGTAGAGATTTTGGATCAATCATCGATCTGGTTCCGGTTCAGCGAGGAAAGTCCGGTCGATTAATTCTGTTAAAAATTATAGGAACAAATAACACGCTTATTATTGGAAAAGAGTTACAGATTCGCAAAGTATTGTCCGAATCGCATTTATATAGTTCTGCCTTTGTGGTCGATCGTAAAGAAATCAAAGATGGAGTGCCCGGAGAATTTGTACTAACAGGCGCGGGTTGGGGGCATGGCGTTGGGTTGTGCCAGATTGGCGCTGCTATGATGGGCGAAAAAGGGTATTCTTTTAAAGAAATATTGAATCACTATTTCACTGAAACTGAACTTCGTGAATTGTATTAATAAAAATTAATGTAGTATAGTTGGTGGTTCTATTAGACTCTGGAAGGTCAAACTAAAACTTGGATACATGGCAGTGTCCGAAGGTCCTGATAGAGTTTAATTGTCTTCACTAAACGACATTGAAATAAGAATTATTATTCTCCATAAAGTCAAAATAATCACATTGTTCTAAAAATAAGGCTAACTAAAAAATAAAGTAATGCTTAAACGGATGAAAAAAACGACACAAAACCCATGGATATGGTTGCCTACTCTTTATTTTGCAGAAGGGTTACCTTACGTTGTGGCCATGACTGTTGCCGTTATAATGTTTAAAAGGCTGGGCATTTCCAATACCGATATTGCTTTATATACCAGTTGGCTTTACCTCCCATGGGTAATAAAACCACTTTGGAGTCCGGTGGTAGATTTGCTTAAAACCAAACGCTGGTGGATCATTTTTATGCAACTGCTTATAGGAGCCGGTTTAGGAGGTATAGCCCTTGCCATCCCTTTACCATTGTTTTTCAAAGTTACTTTGATTTTTATGTGGCTTTTAGCTTTTAGTTCCGCTACACATGATATTGCGGCTGACGGCTTTTACATGCTGGGGCTGAATGAGCATCAGCAAACGTACTTTGTAGGAATACGCAGCACTTTTTATCGCATTGCCATGATTACCGGACAAGGCCTGTTGATCATTCTTGCCGGCTTTTTTGAAACATCCACTGGTCTTCCGCCCATCGAAATAAGTGCAGTAACCAACACGTCTTATTCGAATAATATTCTACTGCCTCAGATTTCTCAAAATAATGAACCAAATTCGAAGAATACCTTCTTTGCTGTTTTTCCGCAGAAGGCTGTATTATCTACTCAAAACATTCCTCAGGGAAAACTTGATTCGATTCGGGCTATCGTGGTTCAGCATAATCAAATGAATGGATTTGTTCCATTAGGAAATGAAATGCACCCATCTTCAAGTCGAAAAGAGCAATTATCATGGTGGACTGAAAACATTTCAAACCCTCTTAAAAACTTTTTAAAGGATAAACTCAACGCAAAGGATAAGCCTGTATCAATAAATTCACTTACCGGAAATATTGCGGTTGTCGCAATGAAGTTAACGACTAAACCGAAAGTGGACAAAGAGATGGTGCTTAACATGAAATTCCAAAGGGGAGATAATAACATCAAGCTTTTGGAAGGAGACAGATTAGCTTTTAATAGTAATAATTGGGATAAACCTGCATATATTTTGTTACAGGCCGATTCAAAACTAAGGCATTCAACAGAGGCTATTTTTAAAGGTATATCGGGAAATATCCATCTGGCCTGGAGTATCACCTTTCTTATCCTTGCCGGTTTATTTGTGTTGTTTTCCTTCTATCATCGGTTGTTGTTGCCTTACCCGCCAGCTGACCAGATGGTTAGAAGTGAAGGGCAAAACTTATTTAATGAATTTTTTAAGACATTTGCCTCTTTTTTTAAAAGAAAAGATATCGGTGTTATCATCTCATTCCTTTTGCTTTATCGTGTGGGAGAAGCTCAATTAATTAAGATGGCGTCTCCATTTATGCTTGATCCGCGCCAATTGGGAGGACTTGGGCTTACTACCGGTGATGTGGGTTTGATTTATGGAACATTTGGTATCCTTGCCCTTACTACCGGTGGCATCCTAGGCGGTATCGCGGCTTCACAAAAAGGTTTCAAATACTGGCTTTGGTGGATGGTGTTGGCAATCAACCTGCCTCATATGGCCTATGTTTATCTCTCTTATGTACAACCAGAAAATTACCTGACCATTAGCTTGTGTGTAGTAATTGAGCAATTTAGCTATGGATTTGGGTTTACAGCCTACATGCTTTATATGATCTATATTTCGGAAGGTAAAAACAAAACAGCTCACTTTGCAATCGCAACAGGATTTATGGCATTGGGAATGATGATTCCGGGTATGTTTTCAGGATGGTTGCAGGAGGTGATTGGGTATAGAAATTTCTTTGTCTGGGTGATGCTTTGTATGATTCCCGCTATTATCCCTGTATTCTTTATCAAGGTTAAACCAGAGTTTGGATTGAAAAAGTAACAACGGTTACCAAGTGAGTAAAATCATTCTTTTATGAAACAATATGAACACGAAGAAAACTAAGCATACCGTTAAGTAATGCATCTACTTTTGCTCACTGTAAGCATTCCATCCCTGCGCAACTATGGGAATCTGTTGATTAAGATCTGTAAGCAAATGGCACCCTTCGGCCTTATGAGTCATATGTCCTATAATTGAAATATCATTTCTTGAAAGAATGATATTATATTTCTCCAGCGGAACTGTAAAAAGTAACTCGTAATCTTCGCCACCATTGAGAGCACAAATCAATGGTTCCATATTAAATTCCCTTGCTACTACAATGGATTGCTGATGAATAGGTATCTTTTGATGATAAATGTTACACCCTGTATCAGATTGAGAGCAAATATGGAGCAACTCCGACGAAAGTCCATCGGAAATATCTATCATTGAGGTTGGTACAATATCATTTTTACTAAAGTAATCAATAATTTCTTTTCTTGCTTCTGGTTTAAGTTGTCGCTGAAGCACATAACTATATTCATCAAGTTTTGGCTGGCCACCTTTTGAATCTGCAAAAATTTTATTTTCACGTTCCAGCACTTGCAAGCCCAGATAGGCAGCCCCTAAATCACCTGTAACGCAAATTAAATCATTTTCTTTTGCTGTTGACCGATAAGTAATATTTTCCTTATCAACCTCTCCAATCACTGTAATACTTATAGCAAACCCCGTCATTGAGGCGGATGTATCACCACCTACCAAATCAACCTGATATTCCTCACAAGCAAGTCTAAGACCCCCAAAAAATTCATCGAGAGCCTCAACCGAAAATTTCTGCGAAACGGCTATAGAAACAACTAATTGCCGTGGCATGGCATTCATGGCATAAATATCCGAAAAATTTACTATAGCAGCTTTATAACCAAGATGTTTCATTGGAGTATAAACCAGATTGAAATGAATACCTTCCATCAACATATCTGTGGTAATCACCTGACATTTATCTCCGTATTGAAGAACAGCAGCATCATCGCCAATACCTTTAATTGTGCTTTTATGATAGACAGGTAAATTGGTTGTTAAACGATCAATAAGTGCAAATTCACCAATTTCACTCACGGAGGTAAGACCTTTTTTTGATTCACTCATGGATACATGATTTAGGGCTGCGAAAATACTATTTTTTTTAATACACGACAAAAATATAAATGTTTAAAAATCAATAAATTATTTTAATGATATTTGGATATAGACATGAAAATTAGGACACAACAAAATAAAGCAAAATAAACAAGTGATGGAGTTTGGTGTTCTTTTTTATGGATACGAAAAAACAGCCACTTTATTTCAAGAGTTAATTTGTTTTCGTATTTTTGCAATTATTTAGAATAAATCTAAATAAGCAATATGTGAACATTGTAATGTTGTTCAGTTTAATTTTGTAACAATATGAGTGAAGTAAACAATGATATTTTAAGTGAGGTAACTCAGCAGGATTATAAGTACGGCTTTGTTACTGATATAGAGACGGATACTATTCCAAAAGGATTGAGTGAGGATGTAGTTCGATTGATTTCGGAAAAGAAAGGCGAACCTGAATTCATGCTCGAATGGCGATTAAAAGCATTCCGTCACTGGCAAACTATGACCATGCCCAAATGGGCTCATTTAACCATTCCTGAAATTAATTATCAGGATATTATATTTTATGCTGCGCCCAAACAAAATGCAAAATATGCAAGTATGGACGAAGTTGATCCCGAGCTACTTGCTACATTTGACAAGTTGGGTATCCCTCTAGGAGAGCGTAAACATCTTGCCGGTGTAGCGGTTGATGCAGTAATGGATAGTATATCAGTAAAAACAACATTTCGCGAAAGCCTGGCTGAGCTGGGAATTATTTTCTGTTCTATGAGCGATGCAATAAAAGAGCATCCCGATTTAGTGAAAAAATACCTTGGCTCTGTTGTTCCCTATAGCGATAATTTCTTTGCAACCCTCAATTCTGCAGTTTTTAGCGATGGTTCTTTTTGTTATATTCCCAAGGGTGTTCGCTGTCCCATGGAATTGTCCACTTACTTCCGTATAAATGCAGCTAATACCGGACAATTTGAGCGTACTCTTTTAATTGCCGATGAGGATGCTTATGTTTCATATCTCGAAGGTTGCACAGCTCCCATGCGTGACGAAAATCAATTACATGCAGCGGTGGTTGAGCTTGTTGCTCTTAGCGGTGCATCCATCAAATATTCCACTGTTCAGAACTGGTATCCTGGGAGTAAGGAGGGAAAAGGGGGCATTTTCAATTTTGTAACTAAACGTGGAATTTGTAAAGGAGCTAATTCTAAAATATCCTGGACACAGGTTGAGACCGGATCGGCTGTTACCTGGAAATATCCAAGTTGTATTCTGAGGGGTGACAATTCTTCAGCCGAATTCTATTCTGTTGCAGTAACAAACAATTACCAACAGGCTGATACAGGTACCAAAATGATTCACATTGGAAAAAACACCCGTAGCCGGATCGTGTCCAAGGGCATTTCAGCCGGGAAGAGCAATAATAGCTATCGTGGATTGGTTAAAATATCCAAAAATGCTGACAATGCCAGAAATTTTTCTCAATGTGATTCGCTTCTTTTGGGCAGCAAATGTGGCTCCCATACCTATCCGTATATTGAAGTAGAAAACAAAACAGCCAAGGTTGAACATGAGGCTACAACCTCTAAAATTGGCGAAGATCAGATATTTTATTGCAATCAACGTGGCATTAGTACTGAAGATGCCGTTGGTTTGATTGTGAACGGGTATGCAAGGGAAGTGCTTAATCAGCTTCCAATGGAATTTGCGGTGGAGGCACAAAAATTATTGCAGATCAGTTTGGAAGGAAGTGTAGGATAATGGAGAATATAAAGGAAGGTACAGAATGAAGGAATGGAAAAGACAAAATCATTTGAAGAACTATTTGTTTGGAGGTATGCTCATGAGTTTGTCCTAAATACGTACAAGGTAATTGAGTTATATACAAAGAATGAGATTTTTGGACTTATTAGTCAATTTCGTCGGGCAGAAATTTCAATAGCAGCAAATAATGCGGAAGGATATAAAAAGAAAGGTAAAGCTGATAAACTAAGGGTTTTTAATTTTTCACAGGGTTCTTTGGAAGAATGCAGATATTCTATACTTCCAAGCAAGGATTTAAACTATTATGCAGATAATGTTTATATTGGATTAATTGAAAAGATAGAGAAGACAAGTCGTCTTTTGAATTCCTATTGTCAGGTAATTTCCGATTCGCTAAGGAAAAAAATACCATAACTTCTCTAATTCTTTACTTCATTAACTTCTTAATTTCAATAACTTCTATATATTACAAATAACAACAAAATATGCTCATAATTAAAGACTTAAAAGCTTCTATCAACAATAAGGAAATATTAAAAGGAATAAATCTGAAAGTGAATGCAGGTGAGGTTCATGCCATTATGGGTCCAAATGGCTCCGGCAAGAGTACGCTGGCCTCGGTTCTTACCGGTAGGGAATATGTGGAAGTTACCCACGGAAAAGTTACGTATTTTGGTGAAGATCTTCTCGAAATGATACCTGAGGACAGGGCTCGAAAAGGTATCTTTCTGAGTTTTCAGTACCCTATTGAAATTCCCGGAGTAAGCATGGTAAACTTCATGAAAACCGCGCTTAATGAGCATCGTAAATTCAATGGATTACTTCCATTATCGGCATCGGATTTTTTGAAAGTAATGCGCGATAAGAAAAATTTGGTTGAGATTGATTCAAATCTTACAAATAGGGCAGTAAATGAAGGCTTTTCAGGTGGTGAAAAAAAGAAAAACGAAATTTTTCAAATGGCGCTTCTCGAGCCAAAATTGGCAATTCTTGACGAAACCGATTCCGGGCTAGATATTGACGCGTTGCGCATTGTGGCAAATGGAGTAAACAAACTTAGAACCAAAGAAAATGCAACCATTGTGATTACCCATTATCAGCGGCTACTTGATCACATTGTACCCGATTTTGTGCATGTGCTTATGGATGGCCGGATTGTAAAGTCAGGAACAAAAGAATTGGCTTATCAACTGGAAGAAAAAGGGTACGACTGGATAAAAAAAGAAGTTTATCCGGAATTAAACGGAAACGAAGTATTATAATAAGTATCAATTCGAAATGTATGTCTGAAACAACAAATATATATTCTTCCTTGTATCAGGAAAGCAAAGAAAAATTTGGAGCATCGGATCCTGGGTTTATTTCAATACTTAGGGAGGATGCTTTGAATTTACTTACCAAAAATGGTTTTCCCGGGAAAAAGGACGAGCAATATAAGTATTCATTTTTGGAACCATATTTTAGCAACGGATACAACCGGTATTTGGCGCCAAAACCAATATCTTTTGATGTTAATCACCTTTTTCGGTGCGATGTTCCAGCATTGGATACTCAGGTGATTATTCTGTTAAATGGTTTTTATTTTGATAAAGCTAATCCGCTAAAAACTTTAGCTGGTGGGATAATTGTAGGCAGTTTTGAAGAAGCTGTAAAAAAGCATCCTGACTTGGTCGAAAAATACCTGGGAAAATGTGCAAATAGCACTGATAGTTACGTAGCATTAAATACGGCTCTTGCCCACGATGGTATTTTTTTGTATGTACCCAAGGGGAAAATATTGGAGAAGCCGATCCAGATCATTAACGTTTTATTGTCGGACGAAGAGCTGATGGTGCAGCACCGGAATCTTTTCATCATGGAGGAAAATAGTCAGGCTAAAGTGATTGTATGTGATCATACGCTTAGTCCTGTAAAATTTTTGACAAATTCAGTAAATGAAATATTTGTTGGTGAAAATGCCTATTTTGATTATTTCAAGGTTCAGAATGAGCATAATGACTCTGTGCAGGTCTCACATTCTTTTATTAATCAGGAAAAAGCCAGTAACTGCCGGTCAACAACCATCACTCTGCATGGTGGAGTTGTTAGAAACAATCTCACAGTGAAGCTAAATGGTGAAGGATGTGAAAATTATGCCTATGGATTGTTTGTGAGTGATGAAAATCAAAAAGTAGATAACGCATTGTTTATCGATCACGCAAAGCCTAATTGTCATAGCAGCCAACTCTTTAAAGCAATCCTTGACGACTCCTCCTCTGGAGCATTTACCGGGAAGATATTGGTTGAAAGAGATGCTCAAAAGACATTGGCTTACCAGCGAAACAGCAGCATTCTTATGACCGATGATGCTAAAATGAACTCCAAACCACAGCTCGAAATATATGCAGATGACGTTAAGTGCAGTCATGGCGCCACAGTTGGTCAGCTCGACGAAGAAGCACTTTTTTATCTCAGGTCAAGAGGTATCACCGAGAGTGAAGCCAGATTAATGTTAATGTACGCTTTTGCTTTTGAAATTTTAAATGAAATTAAAATAGAACCTCTTAAGGATCGTATGAGTGAATTGATTGAAAAACGTCTTCGGGGAGAACTCTCACGCTGCAACAATTGCGAAATGCATTGCAGTTAGGAAGAGAATGTTTTGTTTAACGGAACATGCTAAGTGCCAAATACCAAGTACGAATTCTTACAGCTTAAATAAACTATCGTGAATTTTGATATAACGAATATTCGGAAGGATTTTCCTGTTCTAGCTCAACAGGTATATGGAAAACCATTGGTTTATATGGACAATGGCGCTACAACACAGAAACCTCAGATTGTGATTGACACCATCAATAAATTGCATTCTGATCAAAATTCCTCCATTCACAGGGGTGTGCACTATTTGAGCGAGCAAATAACTGTGCAATATGAAAATGCCCGTAAAATTGTTCAGGAATTTATTAATGCTGAATTTTCGCAGGAAATAATTTTTACTTCAGGAACCACCGGATCGATAAATGCCGTTGCTTTTTCTTTTGGTGAAGCATATATCAAACCGGGCGATGAGATAATTATTTCGGAGATGGAACATCATTCCAACATCGTTCCGTGGCAAATGATGTGCGATCGAAAACATGCTAAATTGAGGGTAATTCCTATTTCAGATGATGGTGAATTAATTCTTGATGAGTACAGAAAGCTTCTAAACAGTAAAACCAGATTGGTTGCTGTTAATCAGGTTTCTAATTCGCTTGGTACCGTTAACCCGATTAAAGAAATCATTGACTTGGCACACAATGCAGGAGCCAAAGTTCTAATTGACGGCGCTCAGGGTATCCAGCATGGTAAGGTTGATGTTCAGGAATTAGGATGCGATTTTTATGCATTTTCAGGGCATAAATTATATGGACCAACCGGAATAGGAGTATTGTACGGTAAAGAAAAGCTTCTTTTCGATATGCCCCCATATCAGGGCGGTGGCGACATGGTGGAATGCGTTTCATTTGACAGAACCACCTATAACTCGTTACCATTTAAATTCGAAGCCGGCACATCAAATTATATTGGTGCAATCGGCTTGGCGTCTGCGATAGACTATGTAAAAGCCATTGGTCTTGAAAACATTGCTTTGTACGAGCACAAATTGCTCACCTACGCCACACAAAAGTTGATACAGATTGATGGATTGAGGATTTATGGCAATGCCCCGAATAAAATCTCAATCATTTCATTTCTTATAGGTAACATACATCCTTACGATATGGGAATGATTCTTGACAAAATGGGAATAGCCGTTCGTACCGGAACTCATTGTACTATGCCATTAATGGATAGATACGAAATAGAAGGAACAGTGAGAGCTTCGATGGTTTTCTATAATACCCTTGAAGAAATTGATAAACTTTATGATGGATTGGTAATAGCCAAATCGATGTTAGAATAGATAATATTTTGGGATAGATTTAAAAATTCCAAAATTTGTATTTTCCTCTTGGTTCTTGATTCTTTGTTCTTGACTCTTTTCTCTATCGAAATATAATTGTTATTTTTGTAGCATTAAACGTTATATAATGACACTCGAAGAAATTCAGGAAGAAATAATACAAGAGTTTGAGCAATTTGGCGATTGGATGGAAAAATACAATTACCTGATTGAGATAAGCAAAGACCTCGAACCTATCAACGTTAAGGACAAAGTTCCCGAAAACGTTATTCATGGTTGTCAGTCAAGAGTTTGGTTGATTTCCGAAATGAGTGACGATAAAATTGTTTTTAAAGCCGATAGCGATGCCATTATTACAAAAGGTATCATCGCACTTTTAATAAGGGTACTTTCGGGCAGAAAACCCGACGAAATAATGAATGCCGACTTGTATTTTATTGATCAGATCGGGTTAAGGCAAAATTTATCTCCAACCCGCTCTAATGGGCTACTTTCCATGGTTAAGCAAATGAAATTGTATGGCTTGGCTTATCATACTAAATTGTCTCAACAATAATTTGTACATATTCAGTTTTTCAGAACAACTTTTTTAATGAATTGTTTTAAGATATATTGAATACGAGAATCAAGACAAAAAATTCAATCTTATTGTCATTTTATTCAGTACTTTTTTCTCATTACTTGATTTATACGAGGTTAATATTTAAGCTATGGCAGATACCGATTTACTCCAAATAGAAACTGAGGTTGTTAAAGCCCTCAAAAATACGTTCGATCCTGAAATTCCTGTAAATATATATGACTTGGGTCTTATTTATAAGATTGATGTTGACGACTATAATCAGGTGGAAATAACGATGACACTTACTGCTCCTAATTGCCCCATGGCCGACGAGCTGCTATTGGAAGTGAAACAGAAAGTTGAAGCGATAGAAGGGGTAAAAATGGCCGCGATTAATTTGACTTTCGATCCGCCCTGGGATAAAAATATGATGAGTGAGGAAGCTCTTTTGGAATTAGGGTTTATGTAGTAATTCGATCATTAACTGATTTCTTGAAGTAATAATATGGAATTGTCGCGAGATAAAAGCGAGATATCAGAATTAATTCGAAAGGAGGCGTTTCGCTTGGGGTTTAGTGATATAGGATTTTCGAATGCAAGATTTGCTTCAGAATGTGAAAAACCTCTCAATGATTGGCTTGGGAATGGCCATCATGCCGGAATGGATTATATGGCACGTAACTTTGATAAACGATTGAATCCGGCTCTTCTCGTTGAAGGAGCCACATCGGTTGTATCTCTTCTATATAATTATTACTCAACAGAATCTCTTACCGGCGCACCATACAAAATTGCCAAATATGCTTACGGGGAAGATTATCACGATGTTATTAAAGTGAAACTTCGTGAACTCAGCCATTATATCAATGAGAATTTTGGAGAACAGACTCAACGCAGCTTTATTGATTCAGCGCCTGTTATGGAAAGATTCTGGGCGCAAAATAGCGGATTGGGTTGGATTGGGAAAAACAGTTGTTTGATATCCCGTAAACATGGGTCATTTTTATTCATTGCTGAAATCATTACATCTCTGGAATTAGAGTATGACGTGCCGTTGAACGAATATTGCGGGACGTGTCGGAAGTGTATTGATTCGTGCCCAACACATGCAATTTCTGAAACCAGAACCGTAAATAGTCACCAGTGCATTTCGTATCAAACCATTGAAAACCATGCCGAAATACCATCGGAATTAAAAGGTAAGTTTGCAGATAATATTTTCGGATGCGATATTTGTCAGGATGTTTGTCCATGGAATAAAAAAGCACACGTTCATTCCGAGCCTTTATTTTCTCTCAAAAAGGAGGTTCAGGAGATGACTAAGGAAGGTTGGAATAATCTGGACGAAGCAAACTTTCGTTCTATTTTTAAAAAGTCGGCAGTAAAAAGGACTAAATTCAAAGGTTTACAGCGGAATATTCGTTTTGTTCGTATAAACCAATCTGAGTAATGGTTATTGTAAAATCGTTTGAAATTTTAATCATCACATTAATAATAATATACAATTTTTAGTAAAAATATTTTGTAAATATCACTTACAATTTAATAAAAAGTTGTAATTTCAGTTATGATTCGGTTTGTGAAAGTGAGCATTTATATAGCAAAAAGCCTTGGAAGCATTAAAGTTAAGTAATTACAGAGAGTTAGACCAGTTTGCACGTACTGAATTCTTCGCTACTGGTTTTGATAATACCAGATTACACATTGTTTCATGGATGCCAAAAACAATTCCTCGTGCAATAATTATGTTAGTGCATGGTTCAGGGGACCATATTTTACGTTATGACCATTGGGCCCGGTTCTTTAATGACGAAAGAATTGGCTTTGTAGGTCTTGACATTCGGGGACATGGAAAATCAGGCGGAAAACGGGGACATGGAACATTATGTGATGTTTTCAAAGATATAGATTTGCTAATTAATCATGTAAAAGTAAAATATCCCAATGTTCCACGAATTCTCTACGGGCAAAGTATGGGAGGTAATCTGGTAATGAGCTATGTAATAACTAAGAAACCCAATATTAATGGACTAGTTTCAACTTCGCCCTGGTTAAGATTGATTAATCCACCTTCGAACCTATTTCGAAAGGTCAATAAGCTGTTGGCGAAACTGACTCCATCAATAGCGCTTTCCAATAGATTGAATAGTAAAAATCTTACTGACGATGAATTAGTTATTAAATCATACGATTCTGATCCTTTGGTTCATGATAAAATATCTCCACAATTGTTACATGAAGTTTTAGAAACGGGAGATTCTCTTCTTCAAAACAGACATCGTTTTAATGTTCCCCTTTTAGTGTTGCATGGGACGCACGATAAAATTGCTTCATGGCGCGCATGTGCTGAATTTTCAAAGTATACCAGCAAAAACACATGTTTTAAGTCATGGGAAGGTGGATATCATGAACTGCATAACAATTATGATAAGGAGGATGTTTTTGGTTATATTGCCAACTGGATTGACCAATTGCCATTTAGCAGACACATAAATTAAATGGAACTTTTCCGAACGCCTTTTTCCATAGTTCCGTCGGAAATAAAAATTCGTTATAATTCTTGCATCATGTTGATGGGATCGTGTTTTTCCGAACATATCGGGAAAAACCTCATTGATGCTAAATTTTCTGTTGATAATAACCCTTTTGGGATTGTTTATAACCCATTATCTATTAAGCACGGATTAGCCCGGTTACTGGATGGAGTTGAATATTCTACTGATGAATTATTGGTGAATCAGGAATTATGGAACAGTTTCGATCACCATGGAAAATTTTCGAATATCGATCCCAATGCTTGTATCTCATCAATTAATAATCAGTTTATTATTTCAAAACAAAATATTTCAAAAGCCAATTTTCTTTTTATCACCTTTGGCACCTCCTATGTTTATTATTTGAAATCAACACAGCAGATAGTCTCCAATTGTCACAAGTTTCCGGCTAAGGTATTTGATCGCAAAAGAGTTACAATAGACGAAATTGTAGATGAATACTCGATTCTAATAACTCGTCTCAGACAAATTAATCCTGCAATTTGTATAGTATTTACAGTAAGCCCTGTGCGACATTGGAAGGATGGGGCACACGAAAACCAACTTAGTAAATCAATATTACTTTTAGCCGCCGAAAAAATTTGCGATAAATTTGACCAAACGTTTTATTTTCCATCTTACGAGTTAATGATGGATGATTTACGGGATTATCGGTTTTATGATGAGGATATGATTCATCCTAACCACATTGCTGTAAATTATATATGGCAAAAATTTATAAATTGCTTTATGGAGTCGAAAACCATTTCAATCATGAATGAAGTTGAGAAAATTGTTTCGGCTCGAAAACATCATCCATTTAATTCAGAATCTACAAAATATAAGGATTTTGCACAAAAAACTTTGATTCAAATCAGGCATTTGCATCAACAATTCCAACTGTCACTTCGCGAAGAGGAAAATTATTTTACATCAATAGTAGGATAGATTTTCTTGCCAATCTTTGATAAAAATGGCTCATTTATGTAATCCTTCCGATGAAGGTTTTTTTGAGACTTATATATTCACGATATGTTATTCAAATTCTAAATTTTTAATTTTTTCAAGATCTTCCGGCGTATCTACTGATAAACTTTCAAACTCTGTTTTCTCAACCATGATATAATATCCGTTTTCCAGCCATCTCAGTTGTTCCAGAGATTCAGCCATTTCAAGCGAAGTTTGCTTAAGGGTGGTTAGCTCTCTTAAAACCCCGCTGCGATAGGCATAAATACCAATATGTTTGTAGTATTCATGTTGTGTATCCCAAGTGGAAATAGTTTTGTTTCTTAAGTATGGAATAGGTGACCTGCTGAAGTACATTGCCCTATTATGTTTATCAATAACTGCTTTAACATGATTGGGATTAAATACATCTTCGTTTGATCTAATGGGTTTTACAAGTGTAGCAATTTGGGTATTTGCATTTTCAAAACATCTCATTAAAGTTTCCAATTGTGTCGGTTGAATGAAAGGCTCATCTCCCTGAATATTTACCACAACATCAAAGTTTCTTTCAAGTTGCTTCTCAAATATATCAAGGGCTTCAGCACACCGGTCGGTGCCACTTTGATGGTATGGAGATGTCATGATAACATTTCCGCCAAATTTTTTTACTTCTCTTTCAATCCTTATATCATCAGTGGCAACGCATACATTGTCAATCACTTTACTAGCCTGTATATAAACCCTTTGAATCATGGTTTTTCCATTGATCATTACCAATGGTTTACCCGGAAATCGGGTAGAGGCATATCGGGCTGGGATAATTCCGGCAAATTGCAGCATTGTTATTTCGTTTTGAAGCCAAAAATAGCCAAAAGGACAATACAAAACTCTAAAGCAATTGTAATTTTGTCAGTATATAGTTGTATTTTTGGCAGTCAAAAATTTATTAATAATTGATGCATTTCGAAGTTAGATAAGGTATGGAAGTTCAAAAAGTTAAACTACGTTTTGGTATAATTGGCAATGGAGTTGGCTTAAACAGAGCTATTGATATTGCTGTTCAGGTGGCTCCAACGGATTTATCAGTGCTTATTACCGGAGAAAGTGGTGTTGGTAAAGAAGTGTTTCCACAAATAATTCATCAATTTAGCGTTCGCAAACATGGAAGTTATATTGCCGTGAACTGTGGCGCTATACCTGAAGGCACGATCGATTCCGAGTTATTTGGTCATGAGAAAGGATCCTTTACCGGAGCTTCCGATAGCAGAAAAGGTTACTTTGAAGGCGCCAGTGGAGGAACAATCTTTTTGGACGAAGTTGCCGATTTGCCTCTTTCAACACAGGTGAGGTTATTGAGGGTATTGGAGACAGGCGAGTTTATACGTGTAGGATCATCGAAGGTGCAAAAAACCAACGTGCGTGTAATAGCTGCCACCAATATTAATGTTGATAAAGCTATACAAATGGGTAAATTTAGGGAAGATTTGTATTATCGGCTAAATACAGTTCCCATATTTATTCCACCACTTCGCGACAGGATAGAAGATATTAACTTACTTTTCAGAAAGTTTGCAATTGATTTTGCAGATAAATACCGGATGCCGTCCATAGTGCTCGATGATGAGGCACAAGCATTGCTCATTTCCTACGGATGGCCTGGAAACATAAGGCAATTAAAAAATATTGCCGAACAGATATCGGTAATAGAAACAAACAGAAATCTTTCTGCCACCACACTTCATAAATATCTACCTGGTATTTCAAGTGTTAAACTTCCAGCTATTTATAATAATCAGGAGGATCATAAAACATTTGCATCTGACAGGGAAATTCTTTATAAAATACTTTTCGATATGAAAAATGACATGAACGACCTCAAAAAGCTTGTGGTTGACATGCTTCAGAAAGGTGGAGATCAAGCAAATGTACGCGAAAAAAATGCTCAGATAATTGAAAAACTATATAGTGATATAAGCCCGATCGGTAACTCATCAGCGCCTCCTAAAACACTAGAATTTAAACATGAAGATCCTGAACATATTCAGGATACCGAAGAGGTATTTGAAGAATCTCTTTCCCTTAGCGATAAGGAAATGGAACTGATTAAAAAAGCTTTGGAAAGGCATGGCGGTAAACGAAAACATGCAGCTAATGAGCTTGGTATATCCGAACGCACCTTGTATCGGAAAATAAAAGAATATAATTTGGAGTAAAATAAAATGGTATGAATTACAGTATATTAAGCAGAATTACGATGATGGCTTTTATTCCACTTTTATTAGTAACATTATGTGGATGCAAAATAAAATACTCAACCGGTGGAGCCTCTATTTCTGTTGATATTAAAACGGCATCGGTTCAATATTTTCAAAACAGGGCACCATTGGGAAATCCCAAGCTTGCCCAGTTGCTTACAGAAAAGTTGAAAGATAAAATTTTATCACAAACTAGTTTGAAAATGGTGAATGGTGTGGGTGATGTCAATCTGGAAGGTTCCATTGAAAATTATGGAACACTACCTATGGCAATTCAAGGGGGAAATAACGCCACAGCCGCGCTTAACCGGTTAACGGTTACAGTTAGATTGAAGTACAATAATGCTAAGGATGGTCAATATGATTACGATACTTCATTTTCACGATACAAAGATTACGATTCACAAATGAGCTTACAAAGTGCAGAAGATCAGTATTTGGAAAAAGAAATTGTCGAAAAATTAGTGGAAGACATATTTAATAAAGCTTTTGTTAACTGGTAACCCAATATCTCAATTATTATGAACAACGAACGCTTTTTTTACATCATGCAGTCGCCAGAGTCAACGACTAAAGCTGATACAAAGTCATTGTATGATTTAATCAGTAAATATCCTAATTTTCAAACTGCTCATATATTACTACTTTACAATTTGTATATTACAAATAGCGATAAATTTGATCTTCAGTTAAGAGAATCAGCTATCTATGTAAGCGACCGTAAAGTATTATTCAATTTTATCCATAATATTTCGAGAGCTGTTATTTTAAAACCTGTATTAAAGGATCAGGCTGATCAGATACTTAGTGACAGCCAAAAACCAACACAGGAATTACTTGATTTTGAAGACACTCAGGGAATTGAAGATGAGCCAAGCAAAGTTGTTGATTTTGAGATAAGCGTAAATGATAAATCGACGGTGGATATCGGTAACACAGGTGAAATGATGGAATTTGCCGAAGATGAGAAGGTTTTGGAAGCTGAAATTATCGAACCTTCAAAAGAGCCGGAAGTAATACCTTCACCAATGGATTTAATATCTCAATTTATTGACAAGAATCCGGCTTTTACACCTAATAGAATGCAAATACCGGATGCTCATGAAGATATTTCAGAGCCGAGTAACATAGAACCTGAAGAATTGGCAACAGAAACATTGGCTTTAATTTATACCAGTCAGAAACTTTTTGAGAAAGCGATTTTGGTTTACGAAAAATTAATTTTGAAATTTCCCGAAAAAAGCACTTACTTTGCCAGTCGTATCGAAGAACTCAGAAAAAATATCAAACAATTATAAAATAGACACTTATGTACATATTTTTATCAATTTTAATTTTATCAATTTGCATTATATTAATTTTAATAGTACTTGTTCAGAACTCAAAAGGTGGAGGATTAGCTTCTTCATTTTCGGCATCTAATCAGTTTATGGGTGTTAGAAAAACAGCCGATTTTCTTGAAAAGGCAACATGGACTCTGGCTGGTAGTCTATTGTTTCTATGTTTACTGGCTTCTATCACTATCCCTCGTGGAGAAACTGCCAAAAAATCGGCTATTGAGGACCAAGTAAAAAACTCAAATGATCCATCTGCTGCGCCACAATTTCCAACAACTGCCCCTGCTGCCGGAAGCAATACAAAAAGTACGGCACCTGCAAGCAAAGGTAAACCCACTAGCACTGCACCTGAAACAAAAAAGGACGCTAAGAAATAATTTTAGAAAATAAATTCAAAAAATGTCAGTATGTCATTTATACTGACATTTTTTTTTGGACAAACTATAGACTGAGGCATGTAAAACATACATAATGAATAATATATGTCTAAAAAGGCTGACATGGTTTTCTTTCCTTGCTGAAAAAATGGCGTATTAGAACCCCTAAATTGGCAAATTCTGACTTTGGCATAAAATATGACTAGTTACCAACAGAAAAATGAATGTTTAACCTTAAATAATTATTAAAATGGCAGAAGTTAAAATTAAACCATTAGCAGATAGAGTACTTGTTATGCCTGTACAAGCTGAAGAAAAAACTGCAAGTGGAATTATTATTCCGGATACAGCAAAGGAAAAACCACAAAAAGGAACTGTTATTGCGGCTGGACCTGGCACTAAAGACGACAAAATGGAAGTTAAGATTGGCGATGTTGTATTGTATGGAAAATATGCAGGAACTGAATTAAATGTCGATGGAAAAGACTATTTAATGATGCGTCAGTCTGACATCCTCGCCGTCATATAATTTTTAATTTATTATTTTATATTTCAATTTGAAATATACTTAAATTATTAATAATCAATAGAAAATATTTAAAAAAATTGTTTTATGGCTAAAGAAATTAAATTTAATATTGAAGCCCGGGATTTACTTAAAAAAGGCGTTGATCAACTTGCCAATGCTGTTAAAGTTACTTTAGGCCCAAAAGGTCGCAATGTAGTTATTGATAAAAAATTTGGCGCCCCACAAATTACCAAAGATGGTGTTACTGTGGCAAAAGAAATTGAACTTACCAACAAGATTGAAAATCTTGGTGCTCAAATGGTAAAAGAAGTTGCATCAAAAACTAACGACGACGCAGGTGATGGTACAACGACTGCAACTGTACTTGCACAATCTTTGGTTACAGTTGGTTTAAAAAACGTAACTGCTGGTGCAAACCCAATGGATCTAAAAAGAGGAATTGACAAAGCGGTTATCAAAGTTGTTGAAAACCTCAAAAAACAATCGAAATCAGTTGGTGACGATCTTAAGAAAATTGAGCAAGTAGCAACAATTTCGGCTAATAACGACAGCGAAATAGGTAAACTTATTGCTGAGGCAATGGGTAAAGTGAAAAAAGAAGGCGTTATTACTATTGAAGAATCCAAATCATCCGAAACTACAGTTGAAGTAGTTGAAGGTATGCAATTCGACCGTGGTTATATATCACCATATTTTGTAACCGATACTGAAAAGATGGAATGTATACTCGAAACACCTAACATCTTGATTTATGACAAGAAGGTTTCGACCATGAAAGACCTTCTTCCAATTCTCGAACAATCATTACAAACGGGTAAACCCCTTTTAATTATTGCAGAAGACGTAGATAGTGAAGCTCTTGCTACTCTTGTTGTAAACAAACTCAGAGGCTCACTCCGTGTAGCTGCTGTTAAGGCTCCTGGTTTTGGCGATCGTCGTAAAGAAATGC
Organism: Bacteroidales bacterium; assembly: GCA_038213375.1. Lineage (GTDB taxonomy): Bacteria > Bacteroidota > Bacteroidia > Bacteroidales > JAAUTT01 > JAAUTT01. The sequence continues at coordinate 59,382 of JBBQTB010000025.1, forward strand.
TCGAAGATATTGCTATTCTAACCGGAGGTACAGTAATCTCTGAAGAAAAAGGTTTGAAACTGGAAGGTGCAACCTTAGAAATGTTGGGAAAAGCTGAAAAAATAACAATTAATAAGGATAACACTACCATTGTTAATGGTGCTGGCGATAAGAAACTGATTGAAGCCCGTGTTGGACAAATTCGTGCTCAGATTGACAATACCACGTCGGATTACGATCGTGAAAAACTTCAGGAACGTTTGGCTAAATTAGCTGGCGGTGTTGCAGTTCTTTACATAGGCGCTGCTACTGAAGTTGAAATGAAGGAAAAGAAAGACCGTGTTAATGATGCACTCAGTGCAACACGCGCTGCTGTTGAAGAAGGTATTGTTACCGGTGGTGGCGTAGCTTACATCCGTGCAATTAGTGCACTTGATGGCTTAAAAGGATCTAACGAAGACGAAACAACAGGTATCGGTATCGTTCGTCGTGCTCTTGAAGAACCACTTCGTCAAATAGTTGAAAATGCAGGTTTAGATGGCGCTGTTGTAGTTCATCAGGTTAAAGAAGGTAAAGGCGATTATGGTTACAATGCTCGTACTGATGTTTACGAAGACCTTTTTGCTGCTGGTGTAATCGATCCAACCAAAGTAGGACGTGTAGCTCTTGAAAATGCAGCTTCTATCGCTGGTATGCTCCTCATGACCGAGTGTGTACTTGCTGAAAAAGAAGAAGATAAATCAGCTCCTATGGGTGGTGGAAGCCCAGGCATGGGAGGCATGGGCGGAATGATGTAATCATTCGCATCCTAAATATTTTCACCCCTTGTTCGGAAACGAGCAAGGGGTTTTATTTTTTCATCCATCCAAGAAATGTTACATTTATAGAAATTTTATTTTATTGCAGCAACGTTAAAAAGTTTACATGAAGCTTATTCTAATTATAGGTACAGGGGGGTTTCTTGGCACTGTTTCCAGGTATGTAACTAACTTGATGATTCATAAGTTCTATGCTACTTCGTTTCCACTTGGGACGTTTGTAATTAATGTAATGGGATGTTTTCTGATCGGAATTTTTTATGGCTTATCTGAACGTGGAAATATTATGTCAGGCGAATGGAGGATGTTTCTAACGGTTGGATTCTGTGGTGGTTTTACAACGTTTTCTGCATTTGCAAACGACAATTTGATTCTTCTTGGCGATAGAGAATACTTTTATTTTGCGCTGTATACCGGATTAAGTGTAATGCTGGGATTATTGGCAACGTATATGGGAAATTTATTGACTAAACTTTTTTAATGTTTCTAATTTATGAATCCCGGAAAAGCAAAAAGTCCAAAATTTAACGAGATAACGTATTTGTAAAGAAATAAATAACATAAAATAACGGCTTAAGAAAACCGCTATTTTATAAATTGTCCTGAATTTATTGCTTTCCTTCAGCAAGAGGTTTTTCTGGTTCGTGGTGTTCGTCTTCTACTTTGGAAGCTTTCTTGAATTCTTTAATACCTTGTCCAAATCCTTTCATTAGTTCAGGAATTTTCTTTCCTCCGAACATAAGAACAAGAACAGCAATTATTAAAAGAATCTCGGTTGGCCCAAATGCACCAAGTACAATTAAATTAGTCATATGCTATTATTTTATGAATCTGCGAATATAATGATATTTTATAATAAGTTATTCCAAAAGTCGAAAAGAATTTAAGTCAAAAATATCCCTCAAATTTATAATCTCAGGTTAATTGGGATACGGAACATAACATTTACCGGTTGTCCACCTTGTTTCCCCGGCTTCCATTTTGGAAGTAATGCTATTACCCTCAAAACTTCCTTATCTAGTTCCACATCAACACTTGTTTGAATGGATATATCTTTTATATCGCCGGTTTTTGATATGATAAACTGAACTATTACCTTGCCGTGTTTTTTTGCTTTTCTTGCGGATTCGGGATAATTAAAATTCTTTTGCATAAACTTTCGAAGTTCCGGTTCTCCGCCATAAAATTGAGGCATCTCGTCGGCGTTGACATAAAAGGAACTATCATTTTCAGTGTTTATTCCATTTCCGTTGGCTTTTAGTTTTTCGGCAAGCAATAAGCCACTGTCCACCGGAGTGCCTTCTTCCTTTTTAACTGTCTGTTTTTGCTCCTCCTCTTGTAATGAATCTACAACCAGGGGAGGTGCTACAATTACTTCATCAGGGTTTTGCTGGGGTGGAGGAGGAGCCAACCTTAATTCATCAGGTACCTGATCGAGTTCAACGGAAATGCTTAGAGGTAATTCAGTAACTATTTCAATTTTCCTATTGTTGTAATAAATGATTAACAGTGGTATCGCCAATATACAGAGACTTGAAAGAAAAGCAATAAACAGATATTTGGTGTATTTTTTTCTAAGCGGGTACGATCCGTAAAGCTTGTTGCGGTTTTCATATAATAATTCTTCCCAACCCTGCATATCCTGTGTCCCTTTTTTTAGCGAACGAAATTAAAAAAACTATCAGCGATTATTGCAAAATCTACCAAATATTCCTGTTATTTTAACAAAATTTAAGGTTATATATTCGACTCAGGCTTAGTTTAAGCCGAACGGGGGGCAATAAAAAACCAAAAAACTAAAAAATCTTATCAAGTAGTATATACTCTTATGGTTGCATGAGTATATAAACGTACCTAGATACAAGTAGGTAATATACCATTTTGTAGGTATTTTTTTAGATTGATAATGAGTATAGATTTGTGCATACAAAAATGAATCAATTAATTAATATTATTTTTAATGACTATGAAATTACTCTACATTTTATTCTTCTTTGTTTTTCTATTTCCCGTAGCAGGTTATTCACAATCTACGAACGATGTTTTAAATGTTCTTATTCAACGGAAACTTATAACACAGGAAGATGCCGATTCTCTGCGGTCTGAAGCAGCCATTAAGCAGCAGGAAACTGATGTCAAACGTAAGTCATTTCAGGTCACTGCTAGTAAACTCTTCCAACTTGACGGGTATACACAATTGAGGTATCAGTTTTTCGATGAACCTGCAAAATTCGATGGGTTTGATATCCGCCGCGCATACATCGGCTTGCGGGGAAGTATTAACCCTTATTGGGGATATCGCCTTCAGGCAGACTTTGCCAATTCGCCAAAACTTATGGATGCTTATGCTGAGTTTAAGTACAGCGAGTATATCAATGTTCAATTCGGACAGACACTTTTGCCATTTTCACTTGAAAACCTTACTTCTAACTCCAAAACTGATTTTATTGATCGCTCTCAGGTAATTGAGTCATTGGTTTCTCGAAAAAGCGATGTGATTGGCGACCAAAATGGCCGTGATATAGGTGTTCAGGCTGGTGGTGTTTTATTAAAATTGAATGGAAAATCATTGGTTGATTATAAAATAGGACTATTTAACGGTGCAGGTATTAATGGTGGTGATAAAAATAAAACCAAGGATGTAGTTGCCCGAATCGTAATTCACCCATTTACGGGATTGGATTTGGGAGCTTCATACTACGATGGTGTGGGTAATTATGGAACACCTGCTGATAATAAAGGTCGCAATAGGCTTGGAGCTGAACTTTGTTACGAATGGAGTAGTTTATCAATAAAAGGAGAATATATCAAGGGGAAAGATGGTATTATAAATCGCAAAGGTTATTATGCCCAAGCCGGATACTATGTAATACCACAGAAACTTCAATTTTTGGCTAAACTTGATTCATTTGATCCCGATCTCGATAATAACAAATTAACATGGTATGTGGCAGGCCTTAATTTATACCTGAACCAAAATGTACGTTTCCAATTCAACTATTCGTTTAAAGAAGAAGAAGGTATCACCATAAAAAATAATGTTGCTTCGGCTCAGTTACAAATTCAATTTTAATTCATCAAAAACAAAAATACTCATCATGAAGAAGTTTATTCTATATCTCTCTTTGGTTGCTTTTTTTAGCTTCCAGCAGGTTTCGAAGACAGTTGGTCAACTAAAAAGCAATTTGAAGGGAAACATATCCTTGTCAGGAGCATTTGCCCTTTATCCATTGGCGGTGAAATGGGGCGACGAGTTCAGAAAAATTCATCCGGACGTTCGTATTGATATTTCTGCCGGGGGCGCTGGTAAAGGGATGACCGATGCTTTATCCAACATGATAGACATTGGAATGGTTTCGCGTGAAATCAATTCTGAAGAATTCAAAAAAGGGGCATTCGCCATTGCAGTTGCTAAAGATGCGGTAGTGCTAACTATCAGTGCCCAAAACCCAGTTATAAAAGATATTCTTGCCAAAGGGTTAAAAAAAGAGGCAGCAAACAATATATTCGTAACCGGTAAATACAAAACATGGGGACAAGCGCTTGGAATTAAAAGCGGCGCCCCGGTGCATGTTTATACCCGATCGGACGCTTGTGGCGCTGGCGAAACCTGGGCCAAATATTTTGGTAAAAAGCAGGACGATTTGCTTGGTGTTGGCGTTTATGGCGATCCGGGAGTTGCGTTGGCTGTTAAAAAAGATGTTGTTGGCATTGGATACAACAACATAGCTTATGTATATGATGCCAAATCACATAAGCCTTATCCTGGCATTAGAGTACTTCCGCTGGATTTGAATAATAATGGCAAATTGGATCCCGAAGAAAATTTTTACAATACACTTGATGAAATTGTAAATGCTGTGGCTGCTGGTAAATATCCATCACCTCCTGCCCGCGAACTTTACTTTGTAACCAAAGGCAAACCATCAAGCAAAGTGGTTACGGAGTTTATAAAGTGGATACTTACAGATGGACAGAAATTTGTTATACAATCAGGTTACATCAGTCTTTCGAAAGACAAACTTGATAAAGAATTTTCAAAAATCAAATAGAAGTAAAAATATAATTTGAACACGAAAACGCAAAGAGATGATATTAATGTATTTTCTTAATGTCTTCGTGTTCAAATTTTTCTTATTACTTAATTAGAATTCGTTATTTTAAAGGAAAGTATATAATTGTCTGATATTTATTCGGGTCTGGCTCCTGACTGGGATTTGTAAGGTATACTTCCCAAGACGCTCCCGATGATTGCAATCCATTATCTTTTATATATTTCATCAAATATTCATAGGTGGGTCCTACTTTTTCGTATGGACCAACGTGAAGCGTTGAAATAGCCTTCATTGCCGGAAATTCTTTATAGGTTACCTCAGCGTTTCCTTTCGCTTCAGATGCAACAGGAATACCAACTTCAAATACTGTATTCCCTTTCGGATCATATTCGTAATACACAGTAAAAGCAGGACCGGCAGGATGAATACTATTGGCACCGGCATAACCGTAAAGTTTACCGAATAGTTCACCCATGGTTTTACCAATATCGCTCGTTGGCACGGTTGTTTTAATAACCAACGCTTTTTGAGCATCCATTTGTTTTGTTTCCACTTTTACATCGGCAATTTGGGTAAAAGCTTCGCTTGTGAAGCCAAAAATGCACATTGCTATCATGACAATGCAATGTTTTTTAAATGATATACAGGTTTTCATAAAAATAGAGTTTTAATGTTTGATAAATTTACAAAATGTTTAAGAATTACGAATATTTTCCCAAAAGTAAATTTATCTAGTGACAACCCTATGTCAATGCCTGTGTAGTTTTTTATGATATTTATTAGTCGCCAAAATGCAGCGGTCAAAATTTATTATGCTTTTCCAGTTTTTATTTGCTTAATTCTTCAATCATATTTTTCGATTTATTCAATCGGGGAGCAATTTTTATAAAAAAGATAAATTCAATGTCAAATATATTATTGTAGTTTTTAAGTGGGACAAACCCGACCTAAAAAAACCCATTTGGAGTCAATCGTTTTCGCAGAATTATGAGAAAACCTGGGAGTAGAATTGGTACATGTACATGAACAAAATAGAATATACATTACCTTCATATATTTGGGCTTCCAATCAAACGAAAAGCATGTGCCATAAAGAGCAACATCAATTCACGCATTCACTCACCGCTTATCACTAAATAGCCGCAGCTTCTTCATCATCTTCATCATTTGCCGCTACGCTTGTAATACTTTGGTGTGTTCTATTTGTTACCATTACCTTTTCTTTTGCCAGGTTGTTTGTTTTATTTTCCTGCCTGTATTTTGCCAGATTAATTAATAATACACTGCAAAGAATGGTTACAAGCCCGGCTATCTGTAGTAAAGTGATGTTTTCACTGGCTAAGAAAACACCCAATAAAACAGCTACTACAGGGTTTACATATGCATACGTACTTACCTGGGTGGCAGGCCTTACTTGCAGTAACCACACATACGCTGTGAAGCCGGCAATAGAACCAAAGAAAATTAAATACAATAATGACCACAAGGCACTGGCGGGAATATTTTGCCAGAGAAGGTTTTGCTCTTCACCCCTTAAAAAAACACCCGGTATAAAAGCGATGCCTGCTGCCAGCATTTGCCATGAAATATTTACAGAAGCTGAGCCAGCGGTTGATTTATATTTTGAATACAGCGAACCACCAGCCCATGCAATGGATCCAATAATAAGTAAGCCTAGTGCACCCAGTTCGGTCTGATTACCGGCTGTCGCAAATGCCGTGATAATTTTTTCACTAAATAATAAGATGACCCCAACAAAGCCAATCACCAAACCAGTAATGGTTGCTTTATTGTTAAAGTTTTCTTTCCACTTTGGCTTATCAAGCAATACAAACCATATAGGTGCAGAAGAAACGGTAATGGCCACCACGGCGCTAGGCAAATATTGTTCAACCCATATCACAATTCCGTTACCTAAAAACAGTAACATAAAGCCACTTATAACTGCATGTTTAATATTTTTCTTTACAAATATCTGTTCTCCTCTTATTAAACTATATACCATAACCATAAGGCCTGCAGTAATAAAACGCAAAGCACCTAACAAAAACGGCGGGAATCCATGTATAGCCTTTTGAATAAAAAAATATGTTGACCCCCATACAATATACACTGTAGCAAAAGCGAGCACTACCATAAAAGAAGACGCTGATTTATTAGTTGAAGTGTTCATAAATTTATTTTTCGGGAATCACTAATTGTTGTTGTTCTTTTATCGTTTCAAGAACGATGGTTGTTCGGGTAGAAAGTATATTATTTATTTTACTGAACCGGTGTCGCATTAAATCCATCAGCGAGGCGGAATCAGCCGTTCGAATTTTGATAAGATAACAATCCTCTCCTGCAATATGATGTACCTCCTGTACTTCCGGGATTTTAGCCAGTTCCCTACCCGTTTCGCTGGAACCCAATCCATCGGTGGCTTTCAAAAAAACAAAAGCCAATAATTTTTGTTCTAATGCACTAGGATTTAAACGGGTGGTATATTGTTGAATAACCCGTTTCTGCTCCAGTTTCTTAACGCGTTCCAAAATGGCCGAAGGAGCCATCCCAAGTTCGCGCGCGATATCGGCGTTGGAAATACGGGCATTCTCCTGCATCAACCGGAGGATCCCATAATCAATCTTATCCATTACAATTGCCGTTTCCTTATTCATTCTGCAAACATACTAAATAAAAGAATTATATTCCAAATAAATTATAAAAACTAAATTATATTCTGAAATATCAATTATTTAAAGTATGTTGTCGAGTTAGTGGTAATTTAAAAGACAGAAAAAAGATAGCAAGAATTTGACTGGGCAAGGCAAAAGCAAAAGATGTAACTGGAATAATTAGAAAGTCGAAAAAATCCTGTAAAAACAGGATAGTATCTTATCTTTTATAACATACTTTTAACCATTGAAATTTTATTTATTTGCGGTTAAAAAATGTAATGTTTGGATAATGCTTATGGAGGTCTTAGCTCATTACCTTTGGTTAACTGGCAACCCGAACACATTTTTCAACGTGTCAGTTACTGAAATGATTAACTACTACAAAATTTTCAACCACCTGGATAAGTACACATTTAACGAGTTGTCAAGCGAACGCGAGTTTAACGGCAACCCAATGAACCTTCGCCTGAACGATTTAGGACTAACCAAACACCTACACTTTGGTGTAGATACCAATACCTTGGTGGATGATTTTGTTTATTCCCGTTATGAATTGTACCTGAACCATCACAAAATGGCACACCTGACAACGAACCTGAGTGTAGCAGAGTTAAAGAAAGCATTTGATTAACGGCTAACAGATAGGTTTAAAGCCTACAATATCATTAACTTGGAAGGTGATAGCCGGAGAAAATAATAAACGAATTTCAATTAAAACCATACGATTATGGCAACAAAACAATGCCTCCAATTTGGAGCGCAATTTGAAGGAAGGGCGAACAAGCTCTATTGTCAACCAAGTGCAAAATGGCTCCATTTTACAACTAAGAATTATGAACTAACCCTTCACCCACCCTTTTGAATTCCTATATAAAATAAATGAATTTGTCATTTATTTATACCATTTTATCTATAAAAATCTATCTTTTGTCAAAAGAAACTAAACATTTTTTGACATAAATAAAAACAATAATTTTAGATTGCCGTATAAATACCAAAACCCATTTTTTAATAAACCCTTTTGTGAAATTTTTAGCGACAAAAGCCAATTTAACCGTTATGCTTACTTTTTGTTTATTTCAACATACTTGGGGGCAAAATTTGGAAAGCATAGGTAAACAAAGCCCTTTGAAGGTTTCTGGTGGATTATCGGTAAACCAACTATTTTATGATGCTATTGGGTCACAATCCAATCGTTCACCCTATACTTATTACCTTGCAGGAAATTTGAATTTTAGCCTTTACGGTTGGTCGGTACCATTCTCTTACACTTATTCCAATCAACAAAGTTCGTTTCAGCAACCGTTTAATCAATATTCTTTAAATCCAACTTATAAATGGATTACAGCCCATATTGGATATGTTAGCATGACGTTCTCTCCTTATACCTTAAACGGGCATCAATTTCTTGGGGCTGGTGTAGAGTTAAGTTCAGGCAGTAAGTTCAAGTTCAGCGCTATGTATGGCAGATTACAAAAAGCAATAGAATATGATACTGCCAATAGAAGCATCCAACCTGTATACCAACGTATAGGCTATGGGGTAAAAGGAGGCATTAATTTGGGGAAAGCAGCAATTGAATTGATGGCCTTTCATAGTAAGGATCAATTAAACTCTCTAAATTACAGAATTGATAGCCTTGAGCTTTATCCCGAAGAAAACCTTGCAGTAGGTATTACCTCAACTATTTCTCTCATTGAAAAACTAAACTTCCAGATTGATTACGGATCGAGTTTTATTACCCGCGATATACGTTCGGATACAATATCGGAAAACATTTTGTTCACAAAAAGAACATCAACCGAAAAATATAACGCTATTAGGGCAGGCTTAAAATACAGTCAAACATTTTATAGTTTTGGGGTTAGCTACGAACGGATCGACCCAGGGTATCGCACACATGGAGCATACTATTTCAACAACGACCTGGAAAATATAGCCACCAATATAACAGCTTCTCTTCTTAAGAAGAAATTAACTCTAGGAGCTAATATTGGATTACAAAGAGACGATCTGGACAACAAGAAAATGAGTAACATGCTCAGGGTGGTAAATTCATACAATGTAGGATTTGTACCTATTAACCAACTGAATATTTCTGCGTCCTATTCGAATTTCAAAAGCCATACCAATGTAAAATCGCAGTTTCAAAGTATTAACCAAATAACACCTTATGAAAATTTAGATACCCTAAATTTTACTCAAATATCAGAAAATACTACACTTAATGTCAATTACACATTATCCCAGACAGAAAAGAGTAGGCAGAACCTTAGTTTTAACGGTGTATATCAAAAAGCATCAGAATATCAGGAACAATTACCTACAAACAGCGGTGCAAAATTCTATAGCTTAAATCTGGCTCACAATTATACATTTATCAAGACCAATACATCGTTCTCCACCTCTTTAAATTACAGTAATAGTAAAATGGAAATACTTTCAACCTATACCATTGGGCCAACCGTAAGTGTTCGTAAAAGTTTCTTTAAAAATAAACTAAAGGGGTCTTTTTCCACATCGTTTAATAATTCATATTCAAATGGTGAGTTAATTAATACCGTATTAAATTTTAGATTTAGTACTGGGTATACATGGCAAAAAAAACATAATTTCAACCTCACAGCTGCTAACATCAATCGGACAGCAAAGAGCGCAGGCTTAAAAAGGAAATTTAATGAATATACGGTGACATTAGGATATACCTATAATTTTTGAATTAAAAGATGCGATACTTAATGAAATTTAATATGAGTATTTACAGGAAACTAGCCTTTCTATTGCTATTGAATTTAATGCCTTTTTGGCATATTATTAGGGCTCAGATATATCCAGCACAGGTTATAACTGAGATTACTCCACCGTATTCAGTTTACCTCTCCGATTACACAACACCGGGAACCGGAAAACTAGCAGTGAATATTTTACTTACAGACATTTCCAAGTTCAATTACCCGGTAAAGCTTCGCTTGGTTATTGAGGGAGAAGGAATAACTATCTCTACATCTTCTACCTACATGCCCGAACAGATTATTTTGGACGGCGGCTCTCCACTTCGGCTTTCCGGTGATGAACTTTCCGGTTATTTCAATCCTAAAAATTTGGATTTTAAAGGATATAGCAAAGAAAAATTTATAAAAACAGGAGCTTTGCCGGAAGGCATTTATCGCATAGGATTTCAAGCTCTTGACTATAATAAACGTATAGCAGTATCGTTAACTGGTTCTGCGACTGCCTGGCTGGTTTTAAATGACCCTCCGATTTTCAATATCCCCGACAAAAACATAAAATTAACAGCATCTGAGCCACAAAATATTATGTTTCAATGGATGCCCCGGCATTTAGGCTCGCCCAATTCAGCCTTTAGCTCGGAATACTTATTTCAGGTTTACGAAATATGGCCCAATGGCCGTAACCCAAATGAAGTGGTTGCAGCCACACAACCATTGATTGAAAAAACAACCACATCCACCACTTTTCTTTATTCAAATACAACAGAAACGGCATTAATTCCGGGCAGGCAATATGCATACAGGGTTCAGGCACGCGATGTGGAAGGCAGAGACCTATTCCGCAACAAGGGATACAGCGAAGTACAGATGTTTACGTATGGCGATCCATGCAATGTGCCAACACAAATTGAGGCCCAATCAACCAGTTCGGGCAAGATTGCCATTAGTTGGGAACCGACTACCTATAATACAGCCTATTATGTTCAATATCGTGAGGCAGGTAATACCAATGGAGTGTGGTATCCGAAAAACACTTATGTAAACAGCTTAACCATCGACAACCTAAAAACCCAAACTAAATATGAGTACCAGATACAGGGCCAATGCGGCACGGTAAACAGTGATTTTTCGGAATTACTTTCGGTGACCACCCAGCCCAAAAAAGAAACAAAAGTAGTATGTGGATTGGAAGACCCTGCCATAGCTATAACAAATACCTTGCCCCTTACATCGCTGTTGCCTAGCGATATAATTACAAGCGGAAAATTTGAGACGCAGGTTACCAAGGCCACCGGAGGAAATGGCAATTGGACGGGCGAAGGCTTTATGCGTGTCCCTTTTATGGGGGTAAAAGTGCGTGTTACTTTTACAGATGTGGATATTAATGAAAAGTTTCAGGTAACAAAAGGGCGTATTGAGTCGGTTTATAACCCTGATAGCAAAATTATAGCACAAGTTGGTGCGAATAAACAGAGCGACACAACCACCCAGGCACCCTTGCAAACAGGCAGCCAGGATACTACAAGCCTTTCAAACAATACGGCCAATACAGTTACTATAACATCGCCCATTGATACCATTGTAAAAAACAATAATGGCGACATGCTGATTATTTCACAAAACGGAGATACTACAACCATACATACAAGCACAGATGGGACTACGATTGCAATAAGTGCAGGTGGGGATACTACGCTTTACAATGCAGGCGAAACTCCTACATTAGTTGGTTCCGATGGAAACGCTATAGCCCTGAATAATGGTGGAGGTGCATCTTCAAATTCCAATTCAGGAGGAGCATCATCCACCCACGAACAGGTAAGCTTTGCGGTTCAGCAGAACCTTCTTAAAATTGGCTATGGCCAAAATATCCCTGTAACTTTTGCAATTTATCACGATTTAAGAGACACCACCAATGCGTCGGTTAAATTTGGGGTAGACAATGCCACGTTCAACAAAAAAAACAGCCTGGCATTTCTCGAAGACAAAGATCCCTCAACCGGCAAACCTGCGCCAATGTATGGAGACAAATTTTACCACATGGCATGGATACCCAAATTGGAAATGGAACCCTTTCCGCAAGTTGGTAAACACGAGCTTACGTTTACCTTATTAAAAAACAACAACCAACTTGCCGAAAAGAAACTGGAAATTGAAGTTCTTCCCAAATATGATTTAACAGGGCTTACGGCTACCGATGCAAATAATACGAAAAGAGTGGCTAAAGCTGGTGAAACGTTGTATTTGGTAGCCAAAAGGACTACAAACAACGATTTACCCAACCGGAAAATAATTTATAATTCTACCACCACATCACCGGACGGAACGTACTGGCCAGGCGAACCTTACTGGAAAACAGATGGCACGGTGCAGGATTTTGTAGGCAAAAAGTACGAAAGAACAACAAAAAACTGGCCAACGCTCGAAAATTTTTCGCTGCCAGGCAAAAATACCATCGAAGTATTTGCTTACGATAAAAACTATTCGGTAAATATTGAATGGTTGAGGGAGAATAAACAAAGCTCCAGCATTGTGCCATTTAATATGAAGCCAAAAATTGACCAATTAACAAAAATTGGGAATGTATTAACGACTCAAATTAAAAACCTGGGGGGCATTTTTAAGAATGCTGGAGTTGAAGCAAAAACAGAATTCAAATTTTCTACTATCACATATAACACAGAGGATAAAAATTCAAGACTTTATAAGAAAGCTCAGGACGCAGCCTTTAGTTATAGCGCAAAATTGGAAACAACTGATTTACCTATACCCGGAATAAGTACCCCTCTTGTTTTAAACAAATTCATTAAATTAGGGGCTTTCTGGAGTATAAAAGTTGAAGGGAAATACCAAGTAAATTTAATGTACGAGAGCTTATGTACTAGTCAAACGCTGTCTTTCGCAGGAGTCAAAACAATAGGATCTATTGAAGGAGGACTAAAATTGGGATTAATAGCAAATATTTTACCGAATATTAAAGACTACATGAAAATTGAAGCAAAAGGATATGCTAGTATTGGTGTTATAGGCCTGTTTGAATTGTATTTACCAGATGGGAAGGATTTTAAATATAAGTTACAATTAAAAACCGCCCCTGTTGTTTTAGGGTGGTCGGCAAATATAAAACTAGTAGACTGGGAACTAGTGGACTATAAAAGTGAAATAGTAATTTGTGACAGTTACAATATAGGTTGTATAGGTACTAATTGTGAATAAAACACTAATAATTATGAAAAACAGGCTAGAAAATCCCTTAATATTCTTTCAAGTCATTTCTTTTATTCCGTTTTTCTTTGGTGTCTTTGTTTTTATTTCCCAAACAATTGCTGATATAAGGACCATAATTAATATGAATGAATATAAACCTGGAATTTTCATTGTAACAGATAAAATTATAGAAAGCAGTGGTTCAACTGCAGGTATAATGTCATACGATTCAGTTGCAATAGGATCAATAAATAATGTTTCCTATGAAATCTTTTTAACTCGGATTAAAGAGTATAAAAAAAAAGTTAATATTAATGATACTATATATGCTTGGTATAGAGAAGGGGGATATATTTTAGTAAGAAAAAAAGAAGATACAACTTTTCATATTACCCAATATATGCAAAGGGACTTACAAGGCTTAATGCTATTCGGCATACCTCCGTTTATTATCATTGCCTTTGTTCGGCGACGAATGAAAAAAAAAGCAGCAAAACAAAATAATACTATTAAAACGTAAAACAATGAAATGTAACCTTTTACTCCTGACCTTAATTACACATGTATTCGCAAATGCCCAGGAATACAAATACCAGGGGGCGAGGATTATACTTGCTACCAACGAAACAAACCAAAGTTCCATGTACGTGTATTCGCCACCATTTCAGGCAAAAGCAATTTTTAAGGATACGCTTGCTGCAACCAACCTATATCCAGAGCAGCTTATGGAATCTATTATCTCCGCCAATTCTCAGGAATGGATTGACTACAACACCCTAGGCGGAGAGGAAAGAAGTAAAAAGTACGATAAAAAATACTTTGAGAAAAGGAGCGCTCTGGATAAAGAGAAAACGTTCCTCGAACTCAAGTCGAAATATACTTTTATTTTCGAAGGTAATGAAATGGCGATAATAAAGTATTACTACAATTCTCAGGATAATAAACCTATTAGTGGAGCTTATGTAATGCAGAAACTCAATAATAGATGGTTTTATACTTCTACAGCATTTACCTCCGACCTGGCATTTGTTATAATGCGTTTTCAGGACGAGAAACTTGCCCAAATACTCAGCGGACAAAAGACAGACGATGCCATTATAAACGATGTAATTAACAAAATAAAGGACAAAAATGGTAACATACGTACCGATAAGCTTGTAAATGAGTTTAACAACTGGTACACCAACAATTCAAAATTATTAAACTATTTTAAAGACCCAAACGCATGGTAAAATATTTTACACTCCTGTTTCTGGCACTTCCTCTTTGCGCATCCGCACAAACAAATTACGAAGTATTTAAAGGTGAAAGCGTAAAAACTGTCACCGCTGTGAGGCTAGTCGAGCCTTATTTTTGCACTTATAGAGATAGTAATTATAACCCCATAAGGCTAAAATATCGGGCAGGTTTGAATTCCCAAACTACCCCCGAAGATATTATTCAAGCTAAATACTGCGGAAATTATAATGGATTACCCAAAGTGCCCGTTTACAAAGGCACCAAACCAGATTCTACCGAAAAAAACGGATTGGTACTTATCCATAAACTTACTTTCTTTTGGCAGGGAACAGAAACTGCTATTGTAAAATTTGCCGAAATGAAAGATAGTATCATGGGAAAGCCAATTGTGATTCAATTACAAAAAGCAGGCAACATCTGGAACCTATCGGAAATAAAGGAAATTAATTATATCGAGAAAGTGATTGCTTCCATACGTACCGACATGTTTTGGGAAATATACACCAAAGCCGACGGTCAGTTTCCGACTATAAACCAAATGAAAAAGAAAGTAAAGGACGAGGAAGGACTTTTAAATATCAATATGCTTTCGGAATACTTAAATAGCATAAGGGTATCCGATAATGGATTGTATTTGATTCTTTGCGACAACTAACGATTCAAATAAAACATATTTCATAAGCTAATACATCAAAAAATAAATAACTTAAATACACTTAATCCATCAAAACAATGAAAAAATCATTATTCAGTTTATTCGCATTGGCCATCATAGTATTGGCCTGCAAGAAAGAAAGCACAACAACCAAACCCGCTGGTGAGTAATTAACAGCTCATAAGTGGGCGACTGTTTCAACAACAATTAATCCGGCTAACGATTGGTACCAAACCGGCACTAAAATTACCGATATTTTTGCAGCATTCGATGATTGTGATAAAGACAATCTGTGTGAATTCAATATCGATGGGAAGTATTATACCATTACCAATACGAAAAAATGTAGTACAAAGGAAGCAGATAAAATTACAGAAGGAACCTATACAGTATCTGTCGATCAGAAACAGTTATCCAGAGAAGAATTGAATTTTCCTACCACCATTAAAGAAATCTCCGATTCCCGGCTGGTACTTGAAACGTATTATACCGAAGATAATGTAAAATATACATTAACTGAAACATATCAGGCTAAATAATGGCAGGATATAACAAACACTTTGTTGTTAATGAATATAGCGGTTTTACAGAGAAGAAAAAAAACTTCGCTGTAAATAACCTGCTCCCATTAGATTTAAACGAGGTTTATTTTACCACTTTTAAGAAAACTGAAACCCATAAAAATGGCAAAAAATGGTTAAATATTGTCTGCTAAAGCATTGCCGATTATAGGCAAATCAATTCAAAAAAGACATGATGCACCCGGTCTTACCCTGCTTATTGGCCATTTTTTTATTCTTTATAGGATTACCAACATTAAGAGGTGCCAACCCTGAATCCAATAGCATAAATTACAATACCAAAATTTCTCCAAAAACGATAGCTCATGGGGTAGGTCATAGTTTGAAACTTAAAACACCTAACAGAGTATTACAAGATTTAGACGAGAATGAAAACCTCATGTATTTCCAGGAAAACAGTGTCTACAGCATTAGGCCATTAAGGTTTAAATGTATAAATAACAAACACTATCCAGATGATACAATTGATGAAAATAATTGTAATCAATGGAATACTATTGACAGATAATAAATTAAATAATTTTAAATATGAAAAAGTCTCTAATTATATTATTATCGCTCATATCTTTGAATACATACTCGCAATTTGAGCCTCCTTATTGGAGAGTTGATACTTTAAAAGTTTTTAAAGAGGATATACCTCGTTTAATAAAAATATTAACGAGAGTTGAGAATAGAGATAGTCATTTAATTAGATTCTTCGAATCTTTTCCTTGTGTTTTAAATGGGAATATATCAGTTTATTCTGACAGTTTATTAGGAAAGTATAATTACAAAAAACCTTCTTACAAGAGAATAGATGGATATTTGCTCGGGTTACTAAACCTTCCGGACAGTACGCGAAGTTTTGTGTTAAATAATAAAAAAACTCCATTATATGTAAAAGCAAAACTTGGAGATAAACGAGCAGAAAAAGAACTTATTAAACAGTTCAAGACATCTATAAAAAAAGCTGGGACAACTTCGTTTAACATAGATACTTTTAATCGTTTAGCGAATGGCCTATTATATGTGGGTTCAAAAAAAACCATGCAGGCCTATGTTAAAGGGTTTAGAAGTAGAGCTAGTTATACAGCTTATAGTGAAATTGGCAACGTTGAAAAATCAATATTTTATACTCTTTTAAAACGGTACGTGCGTTATTACAATTGTGAAATTGCCAAAACTCTTTTAACGGGTGAGGAGTTTGTTTATACATGCGATAAAGATATAAGA
This sequence comes from Bacteroidales bacterium, assembly GCA_038213375.1. Taxonomy (GTDB): domain Bacteria; phylum Bacteroidota; class Bacteroidia; order Bacteroidales; family JAAUTT01; genus JAAUTT01. Next base: position 76,520 of record JBBQTB010000025.1, read on the forward strand.
GACCGTATTATTATTGATGGGTTTTTCAATGACTTTATAGTTCATATTTGGCAGAACCATAAAGTAAGAATTAAAGTGAGAGCAAAATTTCTGGTGCAAGGAAAAGATTGCGACTCTTACATTAATGCTTATTTTATAGAGTACTAATAATGTTGGCGAACGTAGTAATACATTTTTTTTAAAAGTCTTTTGTATCCGCCTTTGTGAAACAAAACCAAAACAGTAAAATGAAAATCAAGGAATTACATTTTAATAATACAAAGACTACCAAAACTATTGTCTTAAAGGTTGTGCCAACGGTATTATTTGCTACAACATACACTTTTACATTTAAAAAAGTTATAACAACAACCATTCATAAAGAGGAATGCGGCACTGATGCTTTCAAGTTGATAAATAACCTCTAAATATATGAAAATGAAAAACAACTATTATATTGTTTGCGTATGAAAGCTGGAGTGATATTATTTTTCATCTGTTCATTTCTATTCTTTTTTGCAAGTTCTTCAGGACAACCAGTATTATGGTGGGATATAGTAAAAGGTGATAAAGATTATGAATCTATATATTATTTGAATTGCCTTGATGGGAAATTTACCATGTTCGAAAAGGAAAGATGTATAGAGGCTTGTAAAAGCAAGATGCCTGGCATTTTTTATGATACGTTGAAATTATACTCTCATAATTTTTTATTGAGCCTTGACTACAAAAAAAGGTACACACCTACAATTGCATGGTTTATGGGGTTACTTAATTTGCCCGATAGCGTTAAGCAATATATGTTACACGATACAATCACTCCGCTATACGTAAAAGCTAGATTAGGAGATAAACAGGCTGAAAAAATGGTTTTAGCAGAATTTAAAAGAAGAATTACGAATCGAAAGGATTCTATTTTTTTGGATTGGGCAGACAAAGATATCATGTGGGAAGTTTTGTACATTAATACTCCAAATGCAAAGAAAACATTTGTTAAAGGGTTTAAAACCCAAGCATTTTATTATGATTCATATTATCACTATCACTCTTCTTTACTTAAAGATTTATTCCTATGGTATTCTTCTTTTTATAAAAGTGAAGTAATTAAAAATATTTTAGAATCTCCTGGCTATATGGTATTGCTATATACAAATGATATTAGAAAGGAGTCTGATATAGAACTTTTATTAAAAAAAATAAAAAAAGAAATGAAGATAAAATATAATGTAAGAGTTAAGATAAAAGCTCATTATTTAATCAAAGCAAGTGAGTATAAATATTATATGACTTATTAATCATTTAAACTCAAAACAATGAAAAAATCATTATTCAGTTTATTCGCATTGGCCATCATAGTATTGGCCTGCAAGAAAGAAAGCACAACTGCCAAACCCGCTGGTGAGTACTTAACAGCTCATAAGTGGGCGACTGTTGCGTATTCCGGAAATAAAAGGACAGTCATTCCGGGAATTGGCGGACAATGATTCCGGGAATAAAAGGACAGTCATTCCGTTTTTGGGCGGACAGTGATTCCGGAAATAAAAGGACAGTGATTCCGGGAATAAAAGGAC
>JBBQTB010000026.1:0-76361 GCA_038213375.1 Bacteroidales bacterium
CTGTTCAATCATCCGCTATTGTTTACTTTGTTTGCCCTGTTCCGCTTATAGCAGGGCTGGATAAACCTCCCTGCCTTGCCACTTGCTAACTCTTCGGGCACGACCCCCGTGAGTAAGGGATTTCAACCTCTGGAAAAATGCACACTTGCTGCTTGCTCTTTGGAATTAAATTTGCATATTTAAACTTTTTCCAGAGCTTACAACAAGTGTGCGCGCTGCTCATGCAGGACGCACACACGCGGTATAAAATATTGGGGTATTATTGGTATGCTAAGCGCATCGCCCTCTGGTAATGTTCTTTTCGGTTGATAGGAACAAATGTATTGTAAAGATTATCTTTGCTAATCGGGTTGATTAATATCATTATCAGCCTTATAAGTGCTTGAGCAGTATGCGATGAAAGTCGCACGTAAGGTTCTTAGAGGGGAAAGGAGGGTAACCTCCTTTCCTACTCGACCGCAAACGTTACAGGGCAAATATTCCGGTACAAGGATTGTTTAAGCGGCGATCATTCAAGGATCTCTTTGTCGTGCATTTTACGGAGGAAGCCCGTAAAATCGTCACGGTGGTCGCTATCCATCCATTCCATCGATTCTTTAGGGTGCTCGTTCATCGAACCACTGATCATGTAGGGAATATGGTATCCCCAGGATATTTCTTTTTGAAGCGGGTGTACTTTTTTCTGGATCCCATCGAGAATAGGCAGCAAGCGGTATTTGGGGTTTTTCAGGAAAGCAATCAAACATTCCATGGGGCAGTTGCCGGCACCTCGCCCAAGTCCGAGAAATGTGGCGTCGAGCATGGTGGCTCCATTGATAACGGATGTGATGGTGTTGGCAAAAGCCATCTGCATATTGTTATGGGCGTGGATGCCAATCTTTTTCCCGGGAAGGGCAGCGGTGTATTTTTTCATCAATGCCTCAATGTGCTCGCTGTACAAGCTCCCGAAACTATCTACCAGGTAAAATGTGTTTACCCTCGACTTTGCTATGTCTTTGAGTGCCTCATCCAAATCGGGCTCAATCACTTTCGATACCGACATCAGGTTGATGCATACTTCATACCCTTTGTCCAGGCAATGTTCGGCATGGTATATTGCTTTGTCGATCTGATGGATATAACAAGCCACACGAATCATATCAATAGCGCTTTCTTTTTTTGGTTTTATGGCTTCAAGTTCAATTCGGCCAATATCAATCATGACAGATATCTTGGTTTTTGTTTTGTTGTCCCCAACAATGCGGCGGATATCGGCTTCGTCGCAAAATTTCCATGGTCCGTTTTCTTTCCGGGAATAGGATTTCTCACTGCTTTTATACCCAATTTCCATATAATCGATGCCAGCTTCGACGCACGACTGGTAAATGGCCTTCACAAAATCATCATCAAAACGCCAGTTGTTCATTAGTCCGCCATCGCGAATGGTGCAATCAACTACTTTTATGTCTTCTTTATACATCTTCTCTTAATTAGTTATAAGTTTTGTAGGTTTATTAATTAGCGTCAAGTTTTAATATTTTCATTTGTTCATCAATAAAATATTCCATCAGGAGTTTATAAATTTCTTCGATCACGGTTGGGCTGAGGTTCTTTTCACTTGCCCATTTTTTCCGGAGGGTCAAGACCTCTTCATACCGTTTTTTTGCTTTTATGTCATCCTGTGAAGATTTGTATTTTGCAATTTGTATGACATAAAGAAGGCGTTCCCCTAAAAGGTCAATGATTTGTTTGTCAATGCGGTCAATTTCATCCCGTACATCGGAGATCGAAGAACAACCTTCAGGGCTTTTGTCCATATTTGTGTTTTTAAACATATCAGGATGCAAATAAACTAAAAATATATGTTCAATTCCCTGATTGGCACAAATATTCTTGTTGATTTTTGACAAGGGATATTAGGCCGGCCTTGATTTTTTGTTGTGGGATAATTTTAGTGTGGATAAGAGTTGACGGTATCAAACATGGCAATAATATTTTCAGGTGGGATATCGGCCATGATGTTGTGCACCTGTTGAAAAACAAAACCGCTACCGGCATCCCAAACGGACAGTAATTCATTCACGTGTTTTTTTACTCCATCGGGTGTTTTTAAGAACCTCCTCCCCAAAACAAATGTTTTTTCCATGCCTTGATTTTAGCAACGACGGCTCCATGTCCAATACGTTAATCTGAAAGGGGTTAATCATGCCCAAACCAGCTTCAACTAAATCGGGGATAAAAGCTTCGATAGAGCCGCATGAATGCAATTGAATTTTAACGTCGGCTATTTCTTTGGCTCGCGACCACATTTTTTTATGAAATGGTTTAAAATAGTCGCGGTATATCTCCGGCGAAATTAAAGGGCCCTTGGATATTTGATCATAAATTAAATAACTAAAACGTTTAAGGTTTTATAATTATATGATATGTAGCTGTTTAAAATAATTACAAGGATAAATTAAAAATAATTAGATTTGCAATGATTAACCCATGAAGCATTTGAACTGACCTACCCTTCCCTCACCGCTTTGTCCCAGCCATTGACGGAGATTGCCGGCACCGCCATCAACATGCTGCTCCAACAAATAAAAAATATTGGGTACGGGCACAAAAAGGTGTTCTTAGCTGGGCAATTGATTGTTCGCGGGTCGTGAGGCGCAAATTTAAACGGCCATCGACCAATTTTAATCCATAGGCAGTATTCCTTAAATTCGATCAAATACATTAAAAATTTTAACTTTATACACAATCGCACCATAATATCTAAATTTTATGAAAAAACATTTCGTCCAGCTTTTAATTGCAATAACTTCATTACAAGGGTTTTCTCAGAATACCAAAAGGCCGGTTGATTATGTGAATGTATTTACAGGTACGTCAAATTCAAGGTGGATGATATCGCCAGGGGCTCTCTTGCCTTTTGGGATGGTCAAACTCGCACCTGATAACCAGGGAAATGTTTGGAATGGTGGTTATGAGTACACTAATGCAAGCATCTCAGGCTTTAGCCACCTTCACGGAATGACCTTAAGCGGAGTTAGTTACATGCCTATTACTGGAAACTTGTATTTTGGTGAAGAATACGCCAAGTTGTTTCCTGGCAATGCCGATGGCCCTTATAATGGCATGTGGACATGCGGTTATCGTTCGCGCTTCAAAAAAGAAGATGAAAAAGGCAGCCCTGGGTATTATAGCGTAAAACTGTATGATTATAATGTGAATGTAGAGCTTACCTCTACTACACGCTGCGGACTGATGCGTTTAACCTATCCGAAAGGCAACGAATCGCATTTAATTCTCGATCTCGATTGTCCTTCTGAAGAATTGGCCAACATTAAAAAAACATATGTCGAAAAAACTTCCGAAAACGAGATTTCGGGCTATATCAATCAATCTAACCAATATGCCGGCAATTATACGGTGTATTTTGTATCGCAATTTAGCAAGGCTTTTACCAGCATAGATGGGTGGCAATACGAAAAATACACGGGCGGTGATATGAACTATGGCACCGATTGGAAGAGAAAATGCAAACTCCAGAAAAACATTCACACGTTCGAAGGAAAAGAAAAAAGCGGCGTGGTGCTGAATTTCTCGACCACCGAAGGCGAGAAGGTAATTGTAAGGACTGGGATATCATTTGTTAGCCTCGAAAATGCCAGGCAAAACCTTCTTACCGAAGTTAAACCATTCGATTGGGATTTTGACAAAGTGGTTGAGAATGCATCAAATGTGTGGAATGAACTTCTTTCGAGGGTTGAGGTGAAATCGAAAACCGAAGAAAATGTATCCAAGTTCTACACCAATTTTTACCGGTCATTTTGCGGAAAAAACATCTTCAATGATGTTAATGGCGAATACATCGATATGTGTGGGAAGGTTCAGAATGTGGTCTCTCCGGCAAATTACATTTTTAGTGGCGATGGTTTTTGGGGCGCCCAGTGGACGCTGTTCCCCTTCTGGACGTTAATTGCGCCCGATTGGTCCAATGCGATGAGCAATTCGTTCCTTTCGTTGGCCGACAATGGAGGCTGGATCCCCGAAGCGCCCACGGCTTTAAAGTATGCCCCAATTATGGGAGCCCAACACCACAATGCCCTTATCATTAGTTCCTGCCTAAAGGGAATTGCCAATTTTGATAAAACCAAAGCTTACGCTGCCATAAAGCACGACTATACAACACCAGGCATCAATCATCCCTGCGGTGGTTTTGCCGGCAACAGGCACTTGCAGACGTATATGGACCTTGGTTATGTCCCCGACGAAATTGGCCCAGTTTCCAATACTCTCGAATACGCCTTTGACGATTGGTGCATGGGCGAATTTGCACGTGCCATGGGAAATAAAAAAGATGCTGACTATTTCCAACACCGTTCCATGAATTATAAAAATATATTTGATGCCGAAACAGGCTATATGCGCAGGAAACATAAAGACGGCTCTTGGTTCAAAGATTTCGATCCGTTTCGTGTAGGTACAGATGGCGGATGGAACGGCCCAGGTTACATGGAAGGGAATGCCTGGGTGTATACCTGGTATGTGCCGCAGGATTTGCCTGGATTAATTAACCTTATTGGTAAAGAGCGTTTTAACAATCGATTGGAAGAAGGGTTCAATAAAAACTATGTCGATCTCGGAAACGAACCAAACTTACAAGCACCGTTTTTATTTAATTACTCCGGAAAGCCTTGGTTAACACAATTTTATTCCCGGTATGTTGCCGAAAAGTTCTTCAACCTTTCTCCGCTTTCAGGTTGGGCAGGAGAGGAAGATGAGGGGCAAATAAGTTCCTTATATTGCTTGATATCCATGGGGTTGTTCGAAATGAAGGCCGGGTGTTCTGTTGAACCATACTATGATGTGAGCAGCCCTGTGTTTGACGAAGTTGTAATCCATCTCGACCCCAAATACTATCCTGGTAAAACGTTTGTTATCAAGGCAGAAAACAATTCTGCCGAAAATGTTTACATCCAATCCATGTTATTGAATGGCAAAGCACTAACAACCCCAACCCTCCTTCAAAAGGAAATTTCCAAAGGCGGGAAATTGTTATTAAAACTTGGGAGCCAACCAAATAAGGAGTATTGGAATAAAAAGTAAAACATTAGCGCACATTCAACCGGAACCCAACCGACTGAAGGTTTTGGATCTCCACCTAAGGGTCGTCTTTCAGATATTTACGTAAACGCGAGATAAACACATCGAGGCTGCGGCCGGTAAAATAATCGTCGTTTCCCCAGACGGCCAATAGGATATCGTCGCGTTTTAGGATAGCCCCTTTATGATTGCAGAGATTCCTTAACAGATAGGCCTTCATTAGGGTCAAATTGCGGCTTTCTCCCGACAGATTGAGCATTAAATTTAGGTAGTCGAAAACATATGCCCCTATCTGAAATATCGGTTTTGGCATGGTTTGATTGGTGCTTCGTTTCAGGAATATTTCAATGCGAATTACCAACTCTTCGATATGGAAGGGTTTGACAATATAATCATCGGCCCCAATCCGAAACCCTTTTAATTTATGGACATTACCGGTAGGGACACGGTAGAATTTATTGAAAACCTTTTTATGGTTTTCTTGGTTTATGCCAATGCCATTGTCCTTGACTGTTTTGAGACCAAAAAAACTTCTTTTTGCCTGTTTTCTTTGTTTTTGGGGTCAAAGGCTGCAATGTGGTTTAAATATTGATTTGCACAAGGATCTTTACATAGTTTATTGGAAATATCCAATCATAATCAAATCAATAACTTTTTTATTCATCCTTTATTGAATATTTCAAAAAACTAATTACTTTTGCAAGTCTTAAAAAGAGTGTGAACTTACAAATCATTGATAAGATGTATTTAACAACAGAAAAGAAGCAAGAACTTTTTACACAGTACGGTAAAGAAGCAACAAACACTGGTTCGCCGGAGTCGCAGGTTGCATTATATTCATTCCGGATTAATCATTTAACTGAGCATTTACGGAGTAACAGAAAAGATTTCAGTACCCAGTTGGCACTTTTAAAATTGGTTGGTAAACGCCGCAGAATGCTTGATTATTTGAAGGATATTGATATCGAAAGATATCGTGAGATTATCAAATCATTGAATCTACGTAAATAACGCGTCGTATACCTCATTGAAAAGGCAATTTTTTTGAATTGCCTTTTTTTCTTATTTATATGTCCATAAATATTCATTTAATATCATTAGATAAAGATGTTTAAGGTTTTTGAAAAAGCTATTGATTTAGGCGATGGTAGAACGATAACTCTTGAAACTGGTAAACTTGCAAAACAAGCCGATGGGTCGGTTGTTCTTAAATTTGGAAGAACAATGTTGTTGGCAACTGTTGTTACAGCAAAAGAAGCAAAAACAGATGTTGATTTCATGCCCTTATCGGTTGAATACAAAGAAAAATATGCTGCTTTAGGCAAATTTCCCGGTGGTTTTATGAAACGCGAATCAAAAGCTTCGGATTACGAAGTGTTGGTTTCCCGTTTGGTGGATCGTGCGTTACGCCCACTTTTTCCCGATGATTATCATGCTGAAACATTTGTTAATATCACTCTTATTTCTGCTGATAAACAAATTATGCCTGATGCATTAGCCGGTTTAGCCGCTTCTGCTGCATTGGCGGTTTCGGACATTCCGTTCCATGGTCCTATTTCAGAAGTTCGGGTAGCCCGTATTGATGGTAAATTTGTGATCAATCCTACCTTTTCTGAGCTGGAAAAGTCGGATATAGACATGATGGTTGCTGCTACATACGAGAATATTATGATGGTAGAGGGTGAGATGAAAGAAGTTTCGGAAGCAGAAATGCTCGAAGCTTTAAAAGTAGCTCACACTGAAATTAAGAAACATTGCAAAGCGCAGATGGAACTGATGGAAATGGTTGGAAAAACCACCAAACGTACATACTGTCATGAAGTAAATGATGAAGATCTCCGAACGGCTATCAAAAAAGCCACATATGATAAAGTTTATACTGTTGCTAAATCACAACAAGGTAAACATGAGCGTTCAGACGCTTTCGAAGCTATTAAAACCGAATTTTTAACATCCCTTCCTGAAGCAGAACGCGAAGTTAAAAAACCGTTGGTTATTCGTTATTACCATGATGTTGAAAAAGAGGCTATGCGCAATATGATCCTTAACGAAGGGATCAGGCTTGATGGTCGTAATACAACTCAAATCAGGCCTATAGCCTGCGAAATTGATTATTTGCCTGCGGCACATGGCTCAGCTGTGTTTACGCGTGGTGAAACCCAATCACTTACCACTGTTACATTAGGTACAAAACTCGATGCCAAACAGGTTGACGATGTATTGTATCGCGGAACTGAAAAATTTGTGTTACATTATAATTTTCCTCCATTTTCTACAGGCGATGCAAAGGCCTCACGCGGCCTCAGTCGTCGCGAAATTGGGCATGGAAACCTAGCATTACGCGCTTTAAAATATGTTGTACCCGGGGCTCCCGAAAACCCATATGCAATTCGTATTGTTTCTGATATTCTCGAATCCAATGGATCGTCCTCAATGGCCACTGTTTGTGCCGGAACATTAGCTTTAATGGATGCTGGTGTAAAAATAAAGGCACCTGTTTCAGGTATTGCCATGGGGTTAATATCTGATTCAAAAACAGGCAAATTTGCGATATTATCTGATATTCTTGGCGATGAAGATCATCTTGGCGACATGGACTTTAAAGTTACAGGAACTGCTAAAGGTATTACTGCTACACAGATGGATATTAAAGTGGATGGACTTTCGTACGAAATTTTAACCAAAGCGCTTGATCAGGCAAAGGCTGGTCGCTTACATATCCTTGGAAAAATTACGGAATGTATTGCCGAACCACGTGCCGATTACAAACCTCATTCACCACGTATTGTTCAAATTTCAATTCCAAGAGAATATATTGGAGCAGTAATTGGTACTGGAGGAAAGGTTATTCAGGAAATTCAAAATGTTACCGGTGCTACCATTGTATTAGAGGAAATTGACAACAAAGGTATTATTGATATTTTTGCTGAAAACAAATCATCGATTGATGCAGCCTTGGCCCGCATCAACGCCATTGTAGAAGTGCCGGAGATTGGAAAGATATATAAAGGCAAAATAAAATCAATACTTCAGTTCGGAGCATTTATTGAAGTGATGCCCGGAAAAGACGGATTACTCCATATATCGGAGGTTGACTGGAAACATCTTCAATCGCTTGATGGAATCTTAAAAGAAGGCGATGAACTCGAAGTTAAATTGATTGATATTGATAAGAAAACCGGTAAAATGAAACTCTCCCGTAAGGTATTGTTACCCAAACCTGAAGGATATGTTGAACGTCCTGAAAGACAGGAACGTCCGGAACATAATGAAAGGCATGAGAGACCAGAATTCCAAAAGAGACAACCTCCACGGAATGAATAAAACATCAACAAAAAAGCCTGATTTATTCGTCAGGCTTTTTTGCTTTTATGGATCATCATGTAATTGGAATTTCTAAACGCGAACCGTGTCATAAAATAAACTTGGATATTACACCTGTGTATAAACTAGAAATTAGATCACATGAAAATATAAGAAGGACAAATGATTTTTATTAAACAACAAAAATAATTGACAGTGAATATAATTAATACAATGGATTGTTTATATAAATTAACAGTCAGATATATATATAATTAACCATGACATTTTCGATACCCATTACCCTCTTAGCACAGCAAGATAATTCCTTAGAATCAAGTAATTAATCTAATATTAACTATAAGAGTTTTTTTTTATTAAAAAACATTAGTAAATTTGCAGGATTGAAAATTAATTAAAAATATAATAGTTAAAAACCAATAACCGCGTGACTATGAAAAATAATAAAATCTCATTGTTTGCAACCCTCCTAGCAGTAATTGTTCTCAGCAGTTGTGGAGGTTTGAACAAAATGAAAGACAATGCTAAGAACGTTAGCTATTCAGTTACTCCTAGCCCTCTTGAAGTAAAAGGTGGAAAAATTGAAGTTGCTGTAACAGGTAAGATTCCGGCTAAATATTTCAACAAAAAAGCTGTTCTTGAAGTTACTCCTGTTTTAAAATATGATGGTGGCGAAACCGCCCTTAAGCCTATAAAGATTCAAGGCGAAAGTGTAAAGGAAAATAATAAGGTAATTAAATACACTGAAGGTGGAAGTTATAACTATTCCGATACTTTATCTTTCAAAAAAGAAATGATGGTATCAACACTCGAAATACGAGTTAAGGCTACACTCGGTAAATCCAAAGCTGATTTCGCAGCAGTAAAGGTTGGTGATGGTGTAATTGCCACTGAATATTTGGTAATTATCGATCCACGTGCTATTTCTATGGCTGATAAATATGTACGTTCTACTTCAGACAAGATTGAAACAGACATTAAATATATGATCAATCAGGCTGATATCAGAACATCAGAAACTAAAAAAGCTGAGTTGAAGAAATTCAACGAAACTTTAAAAGCTATAGATGCTGATCCTAAGAAAGAAATTAAAGGTCTTGAGCTTTCTTCTTACGCTTCACCTGATGGGCCACTTGATGTGAATGAAAAATTAGCTGGTAAAAGAAAAGATGCTTCAAACAAGTATTTCGAGAAAGAATTCAAAAAAGCTAAATATTCAAAAGTTAAAGATGAACTGTTTACATATTTAGTTACAGCTGAAGACTGGGATGGCTTTAAAGCATTATTGGAAAAATCTGATATAAAAGATAAAGAACTGATTTTGCGTGTTCTTTCCATGTATTCCGATCCAAGTGTTCGTGAAAAAGAAATAAAAAACATCTCTGCAGGATATGATGAATTGAAGGTTAAAATTTTACCACAATTACGTCGCTCGAAACTTGCGGTTAATGTAACTTTAAACGGTAAAACAGATCAGGAACTTGTTGCATTGGCTCAATCAAAACCAGACTCACTTGATGTTGAGGAAGCACTTTTTGCTGCTAACCTGGTTGCCGATAACAATCAAAAACTTGCTATTTATCAAGCTGCCGCCAAGAAATATCCTGCCGATGTAAGACCAATCAACAATGTTGGTTATATCGACATTAAGCTTAACAAGGTTGCTGATGCTAAATCTGCATTCGAAGCGGCTCAAAAAATTAAAGAAAACGAAATTGTTAAAAATAACTTAGGTGTAATTGCATTACTTGAAGGTGATTTGAAAAAAGCCGAAGACTTATTTACAGCTGCTATGAGCGCAGGTGAAGTTGTTAGCTACAACTTGGGTATCATTAAAATCATTCAAGGTAAATATAGTGATGCTATTAATTATTTTGGTAATGCTGCTGAAGTAAATGCTGCCTTGGCTAAATTATTGATCAAACAAAACGATCAGGCTTTATCAACTCTTAATAGTGTTAAGAGCGAAGATGCTATTGTTTCTTACCTACGTGCTATTGTTGGAGCAAGAACACAAAACACCGACATGCTCTTCACTAATCTTAAGATAGCTGTTGGAAAGAGTGCCGCTTTGAAAGCTAATGCTGCTAAGGATTTGGAATTTGCCAAATACTTTCAGGATGCTACATTCAAATCGATTGTACAATAATTACATATTGATATAAAAAAAGGCGACCCTAACGAGTCGCCTTTTTTTTTGTTACATTCCCAGGATCAATCGCCGATACCACTCCCATAAAACAATGCCAGCACTTACAGAAACATTGAAAGAATGTTTTGTTCCAAACTGGGGAATTTCCACACTTTTAATACACAGATTTATTACTTCTTGTTCGATCCCTTTCACCTCATTTCCAAATATTAGTGCGTATTTTAACTGATAATCCATCGGAAATTTTCCAAGCATAATGCTATTTTCAGTCTGCTCTACTGCCACTGGTATATAATTATTTATTTTTAATTTTTCAACGGCATTTATGGTATTATCAAAATATTCCCAATATACAGTATCTTCCGCACCGAGAGCTGTTTTATGAATTTCTTTATGTGGCGGTGTCGCGCAGATTCCGCATAGGTAAATAGCTTCTACCTTGAATGCGTCTGCTGTTCGAAATATAGAACCTATGTTGTTCAAACTTCTTACATTGTCGAGAACAACAATAATTGGTGTTTTATCGATTTTTTTAAACTCATCGACAGAAATTCTGTTTAATTCAGAATTGGCAAGTTTTCTCATTTTCAAGCAAATTTTTTTGGCAAAGATAAACTTACAATTTAAAATTATGTTTAACATAATATAGCGAATTCTTCAGAAAATAGATAAATTTATGAAATTTTTGTAGTCGTATGAATATTCATGAATATCAAGCCAAGTCAATTTTAAAGCGGTTTAGAGTCCCTGTTCCTGAAGGATTTGTTGTTAAAAGTGCCGAAGCGGCCGAGAATGTGGCTCGATGTTTACACGATCAGGTGCATAATGAAACATGGGTAGTTAAAGCCCAAATTCATGCAGGCGGACGAGGCAAAGGTGGAGGAGTAAAGGTTGCTAAAAATCTGAATGAAGTAACTAGTTATGCCAGACAAATTTTGGGTATGCAACTTATTACTCATCAGACTGGACCGACGGGAAAGCTGGTGAATAAGGTTTTAATAGAACAAGGTATCTATTATCCTGGTCCAAGCAAGGTGCAGGAATTTTATATGAGTATTCTGCTTAATCGTCAGAAGGGACGAAATATGATTGTTTATTCCCCAGAGGGAGGTATGGATATTGAAACAGTAGCGGAACAAACCCCTCACCTTATTTTTACAGAAGAAATTGACCCTTGTGCTGGAATTCAAGCATTTCAGGCTCGTAAAATTGCCAATAACCTTGGTTTGTCGGGCAAAGCTTTCAGTCAAATGATAACTTTTGTGCAACGATTATGTGAAGCCTATGAAAAATCAGATGCTTCATTGTTTGAAATTAATCCAGTCATCAAAACCTCTGACGATTTGATTATTGCCGCTGATGCGAAAGTTAGTTTAGACGACAATGCTCTTTTCCGACATCCTGAGTATGCTGAAATGCGTGATATCAATGAAGAGGATCCTTCTGAAACGGAAGCTATTGAGAATAACCTGAACTTTGTAAAGTTAAACGGCAATGTTGGCTGCATGGTTAATGGAGCTGGCTTAGCTATGGCCACAATGGATATCATTAAAATTTCAGGAGGGGAACCTGCCAATTTTTTAGATGTGGGAGGTTCTGCCAATGCCAAGCGAGTGGAAAAGGCTTTTCATATTATTTTGAAGGATCCAAGTGTAAAAGCAATATTGATTAATATATTTGGAGGAATTGTGCGTTGCGACAGGGTTGCGCAGGGTATTGTTGACGCATACCATGCTTTTGGTGAATTGCCAGTCCCTTTGATTGTGCGTTTGCAGGGCACAAACGCTGTTGAAGCTAAAAAATTGATTGATGATTCGGGATTAAAAGTGTACTCTGCCATTTCGTTGCAGGAGGCTGCCGATCGAATAAAAGAGATTTTAAAGTATTAATATATTCAAACAAGAGTTAAGAAGGGTGGAAGCAGTTTTAGAATCGTCTGGCGTCTGAGCTGGCCGATTAAATGCCGTAAGGTAAGACTTCTAAAATAAGAAGGTTTTGGTAAATAATTTTACTGTTTTTAATGTTTAAGGGCTTATTATTAGTGGATAGCTATTTTAACTCAATAAAATCAGGTTCATAAGTGAGATACTGTTAGCTAAGTCTGAGCCAGATCAAATTTTTAAGGATTGAAGCTCCATGTGTTCTCCAAATATGTTTCTTTAATTAATTTGCTTATGTTCTGCGAGAGTAGGTTCAATACTTTTTTTCATACGAAATGATTTTAAATTAATAATGCCATAAAGTAAAAAAATCAATTCAATGTTTATTTTTGAATAATGACCGACGAAAGCTATCACATAGTGATTTAGTTCATCACAGGTTCATACGCCAATTAAGCATTAAGGTGATTTGAAAATAATTATTTAAAAATAGGATTATGCCCTATGTAAATGTAAAGTATGTTAAGCAACAGTGCATCTGATTTAAAATCGTAAAAAAAATATTGTTCACTACACGCAACCAAAAGATGTTTTTTACATCTATCAATAAAAAACATGTCGTAATAAATTTGCCATTCAATTTTATTGTATTTTTATATGCTGTATGAGAGTTCATTAAGAGTAGTAAGATTGAAGGACGATTTAAACGATATTATACAAGGTTGTATCAAAGGTAAACGTGGCTCACAGGAGATTCTTTACCAGATGTACTCGGCAAAAATGTTTGGCGTTTGCTTTCGTTATTGTCGTGATTATGATGAATCAAAAGATATTCTTCAGGAAGGCTTTATTAAAGTATTTGAGAAGATTCATCAGTTTGGAAATAAAGGAAGTTTCGAGGGTTGGGTTCGCAGAATTATAGTAAACACAGCGTTAGAAAAATACCGAATGCAAATTCGGACTGTTCAATTGGAATATCTGGCTGAAGTACGTGCTGAAGAAAATGAAGAGATTGAATTAAATATATCATTAAATGAAATGCTTGCACTTATTCAAAAACTTCCTGACCAATACCGATTGGTTTTTAATATGTACGCATTTGAAAACATGACACATAAAGAAATAGCACAACAACTCGGAATTACTGAGGGAACTTCAAAATCAGATCTTTCCAGAGCACGAGCCATATTACAAAAGAAGATTTGTTTAAAAACCGGAATGGTAGCCAAAATTGGTTAAGAATGGGTAAAGAGAGAAACTATATTGACGAATATTTTAAGGAAGGGCTGGGAAACCTTAACTTAATACCGCCTGCCGATGTTTGGAAAAACATCGAAAAGGAACTCGACCGTAAACGTCGCATCGGTATTATTACGCTTTGGAGCTGTTTAGCGGCTGGGTTGGCCATATTTGTGGGTGTTGGGGGATATTATTTTTATAATAACAAACAAAGCAATCAGATAGTAGCTCAAGTCGGGAAAATTAATGAAACACATAATTCAAAAGTAAATGAACATGTGGTAGATAGTTCATCTAAATTGGCATCAACTCAAAAGGCATCAGTTACCGCGGTATTTGTTGAGAAACGAATTATTTCTTCCGAAACCGAACCAATTTTTGGTATGATCGATTCTACAAATGAAACAAATTTATTAGCAACTTCTGAAAAGACAGTTTTCACCACAGATAAACCTAACCATTTTATCCTGGCAGGCGGTGGCGATGCTAATTCAGATTCCATGAACAATTTAAACGGTAAGGAAATAGTATCATTGTTAACTCCTAAAAGCATTTTATTTTCCGAATCACCCTCAATAAAGCTTGTAATTCCAGAAATAGTATCAAAAAATAACAGTACAATTTTATTGTCCTATTCTGATTTAATTACGCCTGAGCTCCCAAAATTTAACCATTGGAGTATTGAAGGACAAGTAGCACCTCAATATTCATATCGGAATATTCCACGTGTTGCAGGTAGTTCACCATCAAAAAAGCAGTTTAATTCTCAGGAAGAAGGATTGGTTGCTTATGCCGGTGGCATAAAAATTAGCTATGAAACCACTAGTCGGTTAAGTTTTCAAATTGGAGTTGTTTACTCTGTTATTGGTCAAACTCTAAAGGACGTTTACGCGATTGCACAACCTTATGCTGTGAATACTAGTATATTAGAAGGAGGCTCATCGAAGGTTGGTAATAATTCGTTAGGAACTATCCCAAAGCAAGGGCCGTCTAGCGAAAGTATAATATATGTAAAGTCTGCCCTTGCTGATGTGGTAAATAATAGCCTCTTATTAAATAATAGTTATGACAAAACCAATGTGATTAATGCCAGTACTTCTGATGTTCGTATTGTTCAGCAACAAAAGTATATTGAAATTCCATTACTTGCCCGGTATATCCTATTTGATAAAAAAATTGGAATTCACGTGGTTGGAGGAATTAGCACTAATGTTCTTGTGGACAATAGTGTATTGGTTAAATCAGGTAGTTCAACAAATAATATTGGTGAAACCGGCAACTTACGCTTTTTAAATTATAACAGCAATTTAGGATTGGGTTTCAATTATAAATTATGGGAAAAAACTACCCTTACCCTGGAGCCCACATTCAAGTATTATCTGAATTCTATTTCAGATAAAAGCGACATAAACTACCATCCTTATTCATTCGGAATTTTTACGGGAGTCAGATATAAGTTCTGAAATTGGTAACCTGCCTCAAATTTTTTCATAAACCTTAGCTGAAAAATGTTAACTTTGCAGATTGCATCGTTTTGAACATAATTTATTTATTGTGATGAGACAAGTATTTTCAAAGGTCTTAACGTCATTCGCCAAAGGAATTAGATTTGTAGTGGTAGGTATTGGACTAGTGGGTTTTATTTTAGTTTTTTCGTTTTCAGTGCCAACTACAAAAACTTGCGACACTGTAAAAATTGAGCCGAAACCGGCATTTGTGGTTACCGGTGTTGAAATACCCGATAATATAGATTTTGCGAATGAAAAAGTACCTGTTGAGGATTTTGATGTAAAAGAATCGCTTGAACGTGAACTTTTAATCAATTCCTACTGGCATTCGCAAACGTTGATGTTGTTAAAAAAATCAACACGCTATTTTGGAATGATCGAGCCTATTTTGAAGAAATACAATCTGCCTGTCGATTTTAAATTTCTTGCCTTGGCTGAAAGTGGCTTCTCTAATGTTACCTCACCTGCGGGAGCGGTTGGTTTCTGGCAATTTGTTCCGGAAACAGCAAAGGAATATGGTTTGGAGGTAAATGAGGAAGTAGATGAGCGCTACCATATTGAAAAGTCAACGGAAGCGGCATGTAAATTTTTGATTTCGTCCTACAACATATACAAAAGCTGGACGATGGCTGCGGCTTCTTATAATGCCGGACGAAAAGGGATTAATAAACAAATTCAAAGACAATATACGGGTAATTATTATGATATTCTTTTGAATGATGAAACAGCGCGCTATATTTTCAGAATCGTTGCTTTAAAGATAATTTTTAATGATCCCAAAAAATATGGATTCGAAATTAGAAAGGAAGATTATTATCAACCAATTCCATACTCTGAGGTTACATTAAAAACCCCGATCATTGATCTGGCAAAATTCGCCTTTGAAAAAGGAACCAATTATAAGATGCTGAAGATGCTTAACCCTTGGTTCCGCGACAATGTTCTTACTAATATCAAAGGGAAAAACTATGTGGTTAAGATACCTGATCCTGGATTCCGAACATTCGAAAAGGAATTGCCAAAAGAAGACATCGAAAGGATAGAAAAACAAAGTGAGCAATTAGTTCAATGAAAAAAGATAATTCCGAAAGTCAAGATAACGTTGAAACCGAAAATTCTGAGATGATTCATGTGCTGGGTGCACGTGTACACAATCTGAAAAACATCGATGTATCAATTCCGCGAAATAAACTTACGGTGATTACTGGCCTTAGTGGTAGCGGGAAATCGTCGCTGGCATTCGATACAATTTATGCCGAAGGACAGCGTCGCTATATGGAAACCATGTCGGCCTATGCACGGCAGTTTCTTGGTGGACTTGAACGTCCGGATGTGGATCAGATTACCGGATTAAGTCCCGTCATTTCAATAGAACAAAAAACTACCAGTAAAAACCCTAGAAGTACGGTAGGTACTATCACAGAGGTTTACGATTTCATGCGATTATTATACGCACGTGCATCAGAGGCTTTTTCGCATGTTACAGGCGAAAAAATGGTGAAGTATACTGAAGAGCAGATTATTAAACTAATATATGAATCGTTTCATGGATCGCCTATCTATATTTTATCTCCATTAATTAAAGGAAGGAAAGGTCATTACAAAGAGCTATTTGAACTGATTCGCAAAAAAGGATTTCTTAATGTCCGAATCGACGGAGAATTACGTGAAATAGTGTATGGGTTGAAAGTTGACCGATATAAAAACCACTATATTGAAATGGTGGTCGATAAACTGGAGGTTAATGAGGATCAGTTAAAACGGTTAAAAGAATCAGTTCATATTGCCATGCAACATGGTAAGGGAATCATTATGATTTTGGATAAAAACAGCGGAAATTCCAGGTACTATTCAAGGCAATTGATGTGTCCAACGTCTGGAATATCATATAACGAACCGGCACCACACTCTTTTTCGTTCAATTCCCCGCAAGGCGCATGTCCGAAGTGCAGTGGACTTGGTGTAATTGCCGAGATTGACCTTAATAAAATATTTCCAAATTCAAAATTAAGCATCAAAAAGGGGGGTATTGAACCACTTGGCGCATATAAAAACACGATGATTTTTATGCAGGTGGAGGCTATTCTGCACAAATACGGGGTAGATTTAAATACTGCGATTGAGGATATACCCGAAGAGGCTGTAAATGTTATTTTGTATGGCTCCGATGAGTCGTTTAAACTGTTGCATTCCCCAATGGGTGTTGCTTCAAATTATTTTATGAATTTTGATGGTATTGTGAGCTATATCAACATGCATCAAAACGAAAGTACCTCAAAGAAAGCGCAACACTGGGCAGGACAGTTTATCAGGCATGTTACGTGTCCCGAATGCAATGGAGCCCGTTTGAAAATGGAATCCCTTCAGTTTATTATCAACGAAAAAAATATTTCTCAGCTTTCGTTGATGGATATCCGTAGTTTAAAATGTTGGTTTGATGAGCTGGATCCATACCTTACAGATAAACAAAAAGTCATTGCACGTGAAATAATCAAAGAAATCAGAACCCGTTTAGGTTTTATGCTAAATGTAGGTCTTGACTATCTTTCACTGAACCTGAGTGCAGGAAGTTTGTCAGGAGGTGAAAGTCAGCGCATCAGGTTAGCCACACAAATAGGTTCTCAGCTGGTTAATGTTTTATACATTTTAGATGAGCCAAGTATTGGTTTGCATCAACGTGATAACCACCGCCTGATTGATTCGCTGAAAAAGCTGAGGGATGCCGGAAATTCAGTGATTGTAGTTGAACATGATAAGGATATGATTCTATCAGCCGATCATGTTATCGATATTGGACCTTTTGCCGGTCGCATGGGAGGGTATGTTGTAGCCCAGGGTACGCCCGACGATATTGTAAATTCCGGATCTTTAACTGCGCAATATCTTAACCATCATAAAACCATCGCCATACCTGAAACCCGGCGCAAAGGGTCAGGCAAGTTTCTTGAACTGAAAGGCGCTACCGGGAATAATCTTAAAAATGTGAGTGTTAAGTTTCCACTGGGAACATTTATATGTATAACAGGTGTTTCGGGAAGTGGTAAGTCTACGTTGATTAATGATACACTTCAGCCTATTCTGAGCAAGCATTTTTACAAGTCAATTTTGGATCCTCTCCCTTACGAATCAATTGTTGGATTGGAACATGTGGATAAGGTAATTCAGGTAGATCAATCTCCTATAGGACGCACTCCACGCTCAAACCCTGCTACTTATACTGGAGTTTTCAGTGATATACGAAACCTGTTCGCGATTACCCCCGAAGCTAAGATCAGAGCTTATCAACCGGGTCGATTTTCGTTCAATGTTAAAGGCGGGCGATGTGAAACTTGCACCGGAGCCGGACTCCAAACCATTGAAATGAATTTTTTGCCCGATGTATTCGTGGTTTGCCGTGAATGTAATGGTAAACGCTATAATCGCGAAACACTGGAAGTTAAATATAAGGGCAAAAGCATTAGTGATGTGCTAGATATGACGATTAATCAATCGGTGGAGTTCTTTGAGAAAATCCCCGCGATAATTACCCGCTTGTTAGCCCTTCAGGAAGTTGGCCTGGGTTATATTAAGTTAGGACAACCTTCCACAACACTATCAGGAGGAGAATCGCAACGTGTAAAACTGGCAGCAGAACTTGCAAAAAGAGATACAGGGAATACCATATATATTCTTGATGAACCAACAACTGGTCTCCACTTTGAAGATGTTCGGGTATTGCTGGATGTTCTTAACAGGCTTGTAAACCGCGGAAATACAATCATTGTGATTGAACATAACCTCGACGTAATTAAGGTAGCCGATTATATTATTGATATTGGCAAAGAAGGTGGCGGTTTAGGTGGCGAAATAATTTGCAAAGGTACTCCCGAGGAGGTTTCAAAACATAAAGGAAGTTATACGGCCCGGTTTTTGAAGGAAGAATTGAGTTTTAAAAAAGAAAATTAAGGAGTTAGGTATTTGTTATTTGGAGCTAATTAATAACCATTTACCATTAACCGTAACCTGTAACCAAAAGAAACGTATAACTTTAAAAAATAGCTTTAACAAATTATCATGTCAACAAGCGAAGAAAAGATTAGAAGTGCCTTTCAGGAAAAGGATTGGGCCGAGATAAAATCGGAAGATTCCTGGCGAATATTTAAAATTGTAGCAGAATTTGTAGAAGGATACGAAAAGATGTCGCGCATCGGGCCATGTGTATCCATTTTTGGATCGGCACGCACCCAATCGGGGACCAAATATTATAAACTTGCAGAAGAAATAGCATTTAAGCTAACTCAATTTGGATATGGTGTTATCACCGGTGGCGGACCTGGCATTATGGAAGCCGGAAACCTTGGTGCAAAGCGTGGTAAGGGCCGTTCAGTGGGTATGAATATCCATTTGCCTTTCGAGCAAACACATAACATGTTTATTGATCCGGATAAACTCATTACTTTTGATTACTTTTTTGTCCGGAAAACTATGTTTATGAAATATTCACAGGGTTTTATTGTACTTCCCGGAGGCTTTGGAACTTTAGATGAACTTTTTGAAGCTCTAACATTGATTCAAACCAATAAAATTGGACGTTTTCCCATTGTTTTAGTGGGTAAGGTATATTGGAAAGGCCTGATAGAATGGATAAAAGAAGTGATGATGGAGGAAGAAAAAAACATTAAGATCGATGACCTGGATATGTTCACTATGGTGGACGAAGCGGATGAAGCAGTATCGATTATTAACCATTTCTATTCGAAATACATGTTGAGTCCTAACTTTTGATAGCCATAAGATTGTCCTTCGGATGATCTTTTGATTCAATTAGTAATAACTATATTTGTATTTATCAACTTTGCTGTTAACTTTGACTTTGTTTTTAATTAATTATGTCTTCTGAATTTGTAAATTTGCTCATATTGATATAATTAAACGCGTAACCGTACATTTATGATTCGACTATACATTGTTGTGCTTCAAATGTTAGGAGTATTGTTTGTTAACTTGCTCTTTAGCGGTGATATATCTGTAAGCATGGATTTGCCCGGACAGATCAATGCAGGTAAAGATTTAAAAGTCCAGGTGATTCTTAAAAAAGGTGATTTGGTTGGGTTTTCCCGGTTTCAAATGGATCTACCTCTGGGTGTAACAGCGACTAATATTTATTCAGCCAACGCCGATTTTAGTTTCAAGGATCAGAAAGTTCGGTTTATCTGGCTTCGTTTGCCAGAGGATAAGGACATCACTATTTCTTTTAATATTCAATGCAATGAACATCTTAAAGGGAGTTTCGATGTTACAGGAAAATTTTCTTATATTGAAAACAATGAACGCAAAACAGTAGATATTCAAACAAAAACACTGGCAATCGTTCCATCTTCAGCTATTGATCCCCGCTTACTCGTTGATATAAAGGATTTCGGAAGATCGGCATTACCTCAGTTAGGTGCAACTTCACCGGGCGACCTTGCTTGTATTCGCCAGACGCCAATATGGTCGGAAATTAACAAAGAATATCTGATTACATTACTGGTAAATAAGGAAAGCCTTAAGAAGTTTGCTAAGATTGAAGAGATTGTACCTACAGGATATACAGCCGTAGCTATAGAAAACAAAGATGGGGTTTTTACATTTAAGGATAACAAAGCAAAATTTTTGTGGATGAATCTCCCAGCTGATCCTTTCTTTACCGTTAGTTATAAGCTCGTTCCCATGAAAAACACCATTAACAAACAACCCGCAATAAAAGGTGTTTTTTCTTATATCATTGATGATAAAACACAAAGTATTAACGTAATAGAGAAGGAAGTCAGTTTGGCTAATCTTACTCCAGACATGGTGAAAATTATTTTGCAACAGCAAATAAACATTCCTCAAGGAATTGCCCAAAACACAAGAGCAAACCAAGAATCATTGGCGGTAGCCGAAAATTCTAATCCCAAAAATAAGAAGGAAATTACTACTAAAACTGACCCCGCAAACAAAACTGTTACTGCTCCAAATCAGATAATTTCTCCTTCGGAGAGGTCAGTTGCAATCCAAACCCAAGTGGCTGATTTACTTGAGCCAAAAACAGGAATGTATTTCAGGGTTCAAATAGCCGCTGGCCATAGACCCGTGAATACTAAGAGCTATTTTAAAAAATTCCAGTTGGACACATTAGTTATGAAAGAAAAACATGATGGATGGATCAAATATTCGGTAGGCTCCTTTAGTGCTTACAGAGTTGCCAGAGATTATAGGGTACATTTATGGAATACAACCTCCATTAACGATGCTTTTATATCTGCCTATAACGATGGTAAACGAATCACCGTTCAGGAAGCATTAATGATGGGTAATCAAAGATGGTACCAGTAATATACCGATTCAATCAAAATTTAATGAAACAATTCAGACTTTTACTTGTTTTTTCACTTCTCGTAAATTCTTTATCTGTCTTTGCCCAGATAGATGTAGAAGAAGAATACTTTAAATCGAAGTTGCGCGAAGAAGTAAAGGTTGAAAATCCGGTTTACAAACCTGTGATTGGTTTTGGTATTGGCATATTAAATTTCCTTGGCGATATACGAAACAACAACCGAAGTCCAAATCTCGGAATACCGGCTTATCGACTTAATGTTGGTACATTCCTTGATAATAAACATTATTTTAAAACAAATTTTGCATTGATTCTTGGTACATTAACTGGCAATGAGCAATCAATAGATACATTACGTAACCGCAATTTTTCGTCTGACATCATTAGTTTTGGGCTAAATGTACAATACGATTTTCGACATTTAATTAAAAAAAGTCCTGTTCGTCCATTTATTTCGCTAGGGTTGGAAAATATTTCTTTCAACTCAAAAACTGATTTGACAACTGATTGGAAAGACCAAAAGGGAGTTATCTATCATTATTGGTCTGATGGGTCGATACGGAATATTAGTGAGAAAGATAAAAATGTACTACCCAACGAAATAATAAAGCGCGATTACAAATATGAGACTGACCTTCGAACTTTTAACAAAGAAAATTATTCGCAAAACACATTTGCAATTCCTCTGGATATAGGAATTGATTTTTCTGTTTCTGAGCGTGTAAACCTTCGATTAGCACAATCATATCATTATACTTTTACTCAGAATATTGATGGTGTTAACTCTAAGAATGGAGGAAACGGCAGGAAAGACATGTTCACTATGACCTACTTTACGCTGCACCTCGATTTATTTTCAGATGCTAAAACTATAACTATAAATAAACTTTTTGCTGAAGTTGACTTTGATTACGCGATGTATGGGGATGAAGACAATGATGGTGTAAAAGATCTTATGGATAAGTGTTTTGGAACACCTCAGGGAGTTCCCGTTGATTCCGTGGGATGTCCGCTTGATGATGATAAAGATGGTGTTCCAAATTATTTGGATAAGGATTTACACACAAGGTTTGGAGCTATGATTGATAATAACGGCGTGGAACTTGATAAAGATAAATTCGGCGCCGCTTTAAATATTGAAGCGATTAATCGTAAAGATGTTGAAATATTTCTTTTGATGCACAGAGCTCAAAACCGGTATTCTGGAAAACCTTCTCAGGCCATTCCTGCTAAATTTAAATCGGTAGACAGGGATGGAGACGGCTACATATCGTTCGACGAATTATTAAAATCTATTGATGATTTCTTCGATTTTTCGTCTGACCTATCGTCAAAAGATATTTACGAATTGCAGGATTTCTTCTTCGAGCAATAAAATAAACGCATTTTTTAATAGCCACGAATGGACGTATAAATTATTCATCCATTCGTGGCTATATTTATATTTTTTTGTTGTACACTTTTGTTACTTTAGAAATTAAACTGAGAAGTGTGGCAGTTCGGCTGAGGTTGTACCTCAGTCTAATGCATGATATCAGCCTTTTGTCTGATTTAAAATATGAAAATCATTTTTTTTGGAAAACAATTTATAATTAAGATGCAGCCTAAAAGGATATATTCGACTTAAGCACCGCCTAAGCGAACAAGGGCTCATTGTCAATTCAAATTTACACTCACAAACAATTTCAAAATCAATTTCATGTTTAACGTTTTATTTTTTCTATTGACTGGCATACTGGTGGGTATAATCCTTCATAAGCGTGTGTGGTTGCCTCCGGTCGCCGAAAAACTTACGACAATAGCTATTTACTTATTATTGTTGACGTTAGGTATTAAAGCCGGTTCAGACAGAACCATTATGAGTCGGCTCGATACTTTGGGACTTACCGCTTTGGTTATAAGCTTATTTGCCACTTTTGGGAGTGTATTAACCGCATGGGTAGTGTATAAATATTTTTTTAAAGACCTGAAGCAATGAAGAGTAGTGTAATAATACTTATTATATTCGCTATGGGAATAATTCTTGGAGTACTTCATATATTACCTGAAACGCACCAAATGGGTGAGATTAGTACCTACACTTTATATATATTAATGTTTATAGTAGGTGTAAGCATTGGATGCGATAAGCATATCTGGCAAGAGTTTCGTGAAATGAAATTTCGTGTATTACTTATACCCTTAACTACCATTGTTGGAACCGGTCTTGGGCTGCTTTTCTATCGGATCCTCTTTTCCTATCCAAATAACGCCGATTTGTTTGCTGTAGGTGCAGGATTTGGTTATTATAGTCTTTCGAGTATCGTTATTACTAAATTATCCGGCGAATCAATGGGTATAATTGCATTATTGGCTAATATTATACGCGAAATTGCAACACTTGTCCTTGCACCGGTTCTTGTAAAATACTTTGGTAAAATTGCACCCATTGCTGCCGGCGGTGCCACAACAAGCGATACAACCCTGCCAATAATTATGAAATATTCGGGAAAAGAATATGTGTTTGGATCGGTGGTTAATGGAATTGTATTAACCCTTCTTGTTCCGATATTTATTGCCTTAATCTATGGGGTATAAAATTAGGAGTTAGGAGTGCGAATCTCACTGTTTGGCAGAGGTTTTACCTCAGTCGAGTATATATTTAAACAGGCTACAGCCTTTTTAAAATAGGAACGGCTTAGGCAAAGCCTAAGCCGAACGGAGGGTCGGAGTTCGGAAATAGAATTTCCGATCCCCGATTTTATATATGTATCACCTCTCCATAAGCGGCGGCACTGGCCTCCATAATGGCTTCACTCATGGTTGGGTGAGGGTGTATCGATTTTATAATTTCGTGACCCGTTGTTTCCAGGTTACGTGCAACCACCATTTCGGCAATCAGTTCCGTAACGTTAGCTCCGATCATATGTGCGCCAAGCAGCTCACCATATTTTGCATCATAAATAATTTTTACAAAGCCATCTTTTGCACCAGCAGCACTGGCTTTACCAGAGGCAGTGAACGGAAATTTGCCAACTTTAATTTCGTATCCGGCATCTTTCGCAGCCTTTTCAGATAGACCAACGGAGGCAACTTCGGGAGAGGTATAAGTGCATCCGGGAATATTTTTATAATCTATTGGATGGGGATTTTTACCGGCAATTTTTTCAACACAGGTAATTCCTTCAGCTGATGCTACATGCGCCAGAGCTTGTGTTCCAATGATATCGCCAATGGCATATACTCCTCTGATATTGGTATTGTAGAACTCGTCAACTTTAACACGACCTTTTTCGAGTACAATG
This sequence comes from Bacteroidales bacterium, assembly GCA_038213375.1. GTDB lineage: Bacteria > Bacteroidota > Bacteroidia > Bacteroidales > JAAUTT01 > JAAUTT01. Next base: position 24,804 of record JBBQTB010000026.1, read on the forward strand.
CCCAATTCTTCAATGCCAATGTTCTCCAAATTTGGAGCAATACCTACAGCCGAGAGAACGATTTCAGCTTCATACATTTCTTCACCTTTTGGTGTTTTAATTTTTACCTTGCAAAGAGGTCCTTTTATATCAACCGACTCAACAGTTGAGCTTGTGAGTATAGTGAGTCCGGCTTTTTTGAATGATTTTTCAAGCGTCTTTGATACTTCTTCGTCTTCAAGAGGAACGATGTTGGGCAGAAATTCAACCAGCGTAACTTTAGTACCAATGGCGTTGTAAAAATAAGCAAATTCGCTGCCTATTGCTCCGGAACCAACCACGATCATTGATGTCGGTTGTTTTGTCAGACTCATTGCCTGACGATAGCCAATTACTTTAACTCCATCCTGTTTGAGGTTAGGCAGCTCTCTCGATCTGGCTCCTGTGGCAAGTATAATGTGATCGGCAGTTATCTGAGATTTCTTTCCATTTTTATCAGTTACTTCAACCGTTTTATTGTCAATCAATTTTCCGGTTCCCAAAACGGTTTCAATCTTGTTCTTCTTAAATAGAAATTGAATGCCCTTACTCATGCCATCAGCTACACCGCGGCTTCGTTCAATAATTTTAGTAAAATCGGGTTTAGCGATGCCTTCCAGCTTTATTCCATAGTCAGCCGCATGTTGTGTGTATTCAAACACCTGTGCACTTTTTAAAAGCGACTTAGTTGGAATGCATCCCCAATTTAGGCAAATACCTCCAAGATTTTCGCGTTCAACAACACCAACTTTCAATCCTAACTGCGAAGCCCTTATGGCGGCAACATATCCGCCAGGACCACTTCCTATTATCACCACATCATATTTCATAAATCTAAGAATTATATGTATTTGTTATAAGTTACCGGTTATTTTTAAAGAATTCTAAAACCCAAAATCTAAAAATCCTCTACCATCCCATAAAATACCCTGTTAAACCAACAATTAAACCCACTAAAAGATTTATACCTTTCATTAAAAAAAAGTTTTTCTTCGATTCGGCAAGTAAAGGGAGTGAGCTATGTCCATCCTGCACAATGGAGTTAGCTAAAAGTATGCTGAATGGAATGGAATTATTAAAAAAAAGTGTTACGAATATCAGATGTGGACCCGATTCGGGAATTATTCCAACAAGAACTGCAATGAATAAAACAACTAGCTTATTGTTTTGTAGCCAGGGTAAAATGTCCAGATAAGTCAAAAGCAATTCAATGCCCAGCAAAGCGCCAAAGGTCCATAAGAATATTTTGATGAAGTGCTTTTTAATGATGTGTTTCCATAGATGCTCCTCCAAAAAATGCTCGTCTACAATTAACAAGATGTAAAATGCAACAAAGGTTAATCCAATGAATAGTATATTTTCGAGCCCCCATTCGGAATGCACTTTTTCCGTTGATTGTGCGATTTCATGACCACCATGTTCAAATTGACCGGTAATGATGCCAAAAAGAAACATGAAAAGTCCCATAATCAATATGGCCCTGGGGAATGATATTTTTGTAACGTTTTCTTTAATATTTTCCCATGAATGAGCGTCAGCTTTGATCTCCAGGTTATGCACCACCAGATGTGATTTCTCTGGAAAAGGGATTGAATATGGTTTAATAAACAGGTTTGTAACAAGACCCGCTGCAATTGCTATTCCAAAGATTACAACATTCAAAATAATGGCCGTTTTGGGAATCATCGAAAACATAACAAATGCCTCATCACCAGATGAAGCGATCATGGCGGCAACTAAAGCGCCTAAATTTACAAGGTTATGGGTAAACATCGAAACAACAGCAAAGCCACCGATACAACCGGGTATCAGACCAAGCAAAGCCGAAACAAACACTTGTTTGAATTTCGATTTAAAAAGATTATTTCCCCATCGACCATGGGTTAAAACATTGAAATATTCAATTAACAACATCATTACCATAACTAAACTGGTAATCATAATTGTTTGTCTGATAACGTCTATAAGCATCCTTTAATTCGTAATAGGTATGGAAAGCAAATTTAACTAAAAAATGTGTTTTTAAACTGAACTCATAAATAATTCCAATTCTTTGTTATATAATTCATTCTAACAAGTTAACTTTAAAAAAGTATCATACATAAACATTACAATTGTCATGTGTCTCATTTTTAACATATCAAAGTGAAACAAAAATTATTGATAGTAATTTCATTGCATTTGTGGGTTGCCAGTAATGTATTTACTCAAACTTTAGAAAAAACACGTCCTAAAATAGGCATTGTATTAAGTGGTGGAGGTGCAAAGGGGCTTGCCCATATTGGAGTACTTAAAGTGTTAGAAGAGGCTGGAATTCCAATCGATTATATCGGGGGAACGAGCATGGGTGCCATTGTTGGAGGTTTATATGCGATAGGGTATTCAGCTAAACAGCTCGATTCTATTGCCCGTAATACTAATTGGGATGACTTTCTGACGGATAAGGTTTCCCGCAGAAACCTTTCAATGATTGAGAAAGACGAGAATGTAAAATATTTTATTTCGTTTCCCATTCGCGAAAAAAGAATTTCACTGCCAAGTGGAATCGTGGCCGGGCAAAATATAATAAGGCTGTTTTCCGGTTTAACAAATTCCGTGTATAACCAGACGGATTTTTCCAAATTTCCGATTCCTTATTTTTGCGTTGCTACCGATGTTGAGAAAGGTGAAAGTGTGATTATTAAAAAAGGAAACCTGGCAGAAGCCATGAGAGCCAGCATGGCGATACCTACGGTTTTTACTCCCGAAGAAATAGATGGGAAAGCGCTGCTTGATGGAGGTTTAGTTAATAATTTTCCGGTCGAAGAAATGAAAAAGATGGGGGCCGATATCATCATCGGAGTTGATGTCGGATTCCGCTATTACAAGCGCAATGAACTCAATTCGTTAGTTAAAATTATTGAGCAATCCATCTTTATGCACAGTATGGATAAAAATCAGCGAAGCAAGGATATGTGCGATATATTAATAACACCGCATTTGCACGATTACAACGCTTCAAGTTTTAATCATGCCGATACATTGCTGGCCCGAGGAGAGCGAGCAGCAAGGGGGCAATACGCAAAATTATCAGCTTTAAGTAAACGAATTAAATCCATTTCAGATTCATTACCCACTGCTGCACGAAAAGTAAAAAACGTAAACGAATTTTATGTAAAAGATATTCAAGTTGATGGGTTAAGAGATGTACCTCTGGAGTTTATTGAACGAAAGCTTCCCTTTGAAATACCTGATACTGTTCATGTAACAGACATTGATCAGTTTATTGAGCGTATTTATGGTACGCGGTTTTTTGAACGCATCAACTATAACATGGAGCCATTAGATGGAGGTGTAAGACTTCATTTTAAGGTGATTGAGAAAAATACGAACTTTTTCAGGGTAGGTTTGCACTACGATCCCGATTTCAAAACAACCATCATGCTAAATACTACCTTTCGAAACAAAGTTTTTCGGGGGTCAAGAATTACTTTGGATGTAGCGCTGGGCGAAAACCCATCATTTACAGGGTTGTTGTATAGAAATACCGGTTGGAACCCTAAACATAATTTTATGATACGATCAAGGTTGGTACCCGATTTTGGATTAAAGATCCAGGCACACAGCATTGGAATTTATGCCTACCAAAATGACAAACGAATCTCAAGTTATAATTTTAAAGATATTACCACCGATTTATTTTTGCAAGCCAACTTATCAAATAACGATGTTATTGCATTAGGCACTGTAGGTGACTATACATCAATTAAAAATAATTTTAATTATTCAGATAATCAGGAATTAACATCGTATTATTCGAACTTTTATATTCTATTTAAGAACGATTCATATGATCAGGCATTTTATCCAAAACGCGGATCGCGTATTTTTACTGAAGTGAAATTTGTGAAAGGGTTGTCAGAAGATGTAAAAAGTCAAAATGGTTTTTTTGTAGCATCGGTTCGTGCCAACATGGTAATTCCATTAAGCGACAGAGTGTCATTGAGTGAGAGTGTGTTCGCAGGAACTACATTGGGTGATAGTATACCTGCCCATTATCAGTTTTTGGTAGGAGGCATGGGTGGCGCTAATTTACGAGGATTAATACCATTTGTTGGAATTGATTTTATGCAACGAACCAATAAACATGCCCTGGTTGGCCGGATGGATATTCAGTGGGAAATGTGGAACGATAATTATCTTATTTTTCACACGAACATAGGCAAAGTTACCCCACGGCTAACCGATTTGTGGGTGTGGAGTGATGTTGTTTTTGGATATGGGGTATCGTTTGGTTACAAAAGCCCTATAGGCCCTATGGAATTTAGCCTTATGACATCAAATAAAAACCCTGGAATATCAACTTTTATTAATATTGGGTTGGGGTTTTGAAAAAAAATACCCCTTAAGTGATGAACTAAAGGGGTATGTGGTATTATTTTCTTAATGTGTTCGTAAATATTGAATTTCGGAAATTGTCAAGGCTCGATCATAAAGCCTTATATCATCCAGATCTCCATAAAATTGCTGGTACTGGGGACCTCCACTACCTATCCAACCGGCTCCAATGTTGAAGTAGTAGGTAGCTGGTAAAATATCAGAAGGGCAATTCATATTGCTTTTTAAAATGCCATCAATATACAAATATAGTTCTGAGCCCTTGCGTTGAGCCAGCACGTGGTGCCATATATTAAGGGATGGGGATGAATTAAGTGACAACTTATAATCAGAATTATTTACCCTTATTCCGCAATTAAAGTTGTTAGGGCCTATATCTTGGGTTATATAGAATATATTATCGTGATTATAACTATCACCTATCTGAAATAGATGTTCCTGTTCATTCTCCCAACTATTAGTTTTGTAGAACCATAATGAAACTGTAAAATCATTTAAAACAGGATTTCCAGATCCATATAAGTCAACCAAATTTGAAAAGTGACAAGCACTGTTATTAACTCCAAATCTATCCTTTACAAAAGAGGGAAGGATACCATGATCAGGTAACAATGAATGACCTTTCCCGCTTTCATCGAGATAGTTACCATTAAAGGGAAAATACAAAAGCAGTCCTTCATCAATTAAAATATCAAAAGTCCTGAAGGCTACCGAATTACCATAAATTGTAATGCCTGCATCAGTAGTGGCATAAGCTCTTACATAATAAATTTTGTCGCTTTGTAATCCTGTTAAGTAGCTTTCGATAGAAATATCGCCACTACCTCCAACATTAGAAGTTCTTCCAATCGATTCCTCCAGCGATGGCAAAGATGTGGAATAAGCCCAGCAATGGCCATATCGCGATATATAAACATTGGATTTTAGTTTAATACTACCAGTTACTTTTGCAGTGTTACTTGTAATATTTGTTATCTTACCCGTTTCAATTTCAGGAGGGAGTATTGGACTTACTGTTAAATTTATTTTGTTTACCCTACCGTCTGTAATAATTACGCTTTTACTTTTTGGATTATAACCTCTTAAACCAAATTGAAAATTGGTTTTTCCTGGTTTAATTCCTGTAATGGTAAAGGTTCCATCGCTTGCAGATGTATACACATGACCATCCTGGGTAAAGATATAAGCACCTGGAATAGGTTTGTTTGTCAGGGAGTCTGTTACTATCCCCGAAATAATTAAAAATTCAGATTTCTGACAGCTTTGGGACAATATCATTGAAGTAATTGCCACCACCAGAATTCCTAAAACATTTCTCATACGATCCATCGTCTTTATATTATAGTGCTTTTTGTATTAGTCCTCATATTCCCAAGATTCTTCTAACGGGGCATCCTAATGAAGAACTATTAGTAGATTCAAAAGAAGACAGCGAATGAAGCTGTCTTCTTTTGAAATTTATTTATTTTTCGATGGTACGTTTTCCGGTACCTAAATCGATATTCACGATAGAAGTTGCACTACCTTTCACAATGATGGATGAAGTTCCTGAATAAGGTTTTTCACTGGCTGGCAGATTGCCTCTATAGCCGTTACCCTTATTAACCAAATTAAGGGAAACCTGACCTCCTGAAACGGTAGCGATAGCTGATGCACCCGAACCTGCACCAGATATTGAAGGGGTAATAGTTACAATTGGAACAGCTAAGTAACCATTTCCTGCATTAACGGTCTTAAAACCAGAAACTTGACCATCAAGAACCATTGCAGTAAACTTAGCCTGAACTTTTTCTGCTTTGTTTACAATTGAAACCGAAGGTGCAGATGTGTAGCCTGATCCAGGTTGGGTAACAGCAATTGAAACAATTTTACCGCTTGCTAAAATTGCAGTTGCAGTTGCTTGTGTTCCACCATTAACATTAGGGCTTCCTAACACAACATTCACCCCATTAATATAATTTGATCCCTGATCAGTAACACTTATAGCAGAAAGACTACTTGATGTCAAATGTAAGTTGGCTTTCGCTTTTTGAGATAAGATGCTTTGAACATTATACGTTTGAGTACCATTTGTATATCCTGACCCACCATTTGTTATGGTTACTCCAAGTAACTCATATACACCACCTGTAAAGATAAACGAAGGAGTAAACGTTGCTCCTGTACCTGCACCGCCATTGTATGTGAAAGTAACATCTTCAGGTCTGTTAATAAAATATTTCCCTTTATTAGTAATACTTGCTGCGGTTATAACTCCACCTGCAACTGTAACAGAAACAACACCTTCAACCAGAACATATGGGATAGTAAGTTCGAAGTTTTCTGCTGCGGGTAAATAATTGAAACCAGCGCTTGAAACAGAAATGTCCGTTACTCTGCCAAAAGAGTTTACGTTAAAAGAAGCTGTTCCTGTGCTTGTTGAGCCATTTTTGATAGTTGCATCGTCAAGAGGTATAGAATAACCTGCATGTTGGGCGTATAAGGCACCATTATTTGTAATATTGATACTCCCGATTCCGTTAGAATTATCAATTACGGCATTAGCAACTGCTGGCGTAAAGGTATAATCAGGCGCTCCTACGGTAACAACGATAAAGGTTCCTACTGTAACAGTTGAAGCGGTTTGAAAAGATGAACCGAAATTGGTGGGTATAGTAAGCACTCCAAACGTATCACGAGAAAAATAAGTATCCTGTAATAATTTTTGATCAGCTGTAAAGTCCGATACTATAATATCGTATTCCAATCCTAAGATCGTAGCAGGAACGGTCATCGAGAAATTACCGCTTGCATCAGTTGTTGCACTTAGTGAAAGTTTGTCATAACTAATAGATGTGATATTGCCACTTCCTGTTGAGGGCAATGCTGCTGAAGTAGATTTTACAGTAGCAATAATTTTAGTACCGGTAGGAACAACTTCCGGAGTTTTATTGGTTAGGTCAGTTTCATAAATAACTCTTCCTTTAATAATACCTGTTGAGGTTCCGGCAATGGGGATTAAGGGAATTATATTACTAAGCTGACGACCACCGCTTAACGATGAAGAAGAAAGATTAACAGTATAATTCACTTCCGAATAATCAGCCAGTGTAATATTGATATTGGCATTACCCGGCTTAATATTACTAAATGCAACTATGCCAGAAGCATCTGCTGTTTTGGTAATAATAGTCGTATCCTGTACAAATTTTACTTTAGCGCCTGTAATAGCCGATACTGCGCTTGCCGATTTTAGAGTTGAGGTCGAAGCGTCTACCAAAGTCACCGTATAAGAAACACGGTAATTCTTTGTACTTAGTGTATCCTGATCGAGACTTTTCTGTTTGTCCAGTTGCGCCTGAAGATTCATGGCGTCTTTTTCACTGAAATCATCTTTTTTACACGAGTTAAAATTTACACCGATTAGCGCGGCCATTAAAAACATTGAAATTCTAAACTTTTTCATAAATTAAACTTTTAAGTTATTGATTTGATTGATTTTTAGATTCATTATTTAAAACCCGATACCAAACGTAACGGTGAATGTATTTACTGAGAAATCGTATTGACTATTGAGGGAATTTAATCCTCCCATATTATTTATATCTCTTAATCCTATCTTATATCTTGCTTCTAACATGTAGGTAAGTTTATCGCTGGCGAAATCGAAGCCAACACCTAAAACGGGTCCCATGTTCCATTTTTGGAAACTGGAGGATACGTTTTCAGTTCCACGCGAGGAGAGTGGAATGTCAGGATTGCCACTTATCATGTACATATCGTTCGAGGTTGCATTTAATATAAAATCGAACGAATATCCTAAGATAAGTTTGGGAGATACAGCTCCGCTTATTTTTGGAGCGCTGATATTAACCAACAATGGTATTTGTAATGTATGCAACCTTATATCTGATGAGGTTTTGTATATACTGGTTGTATAGTTTACCGAACTTGCAGGATAAATAAGGTACGGATTTGCGTGGAATGCGCCTTCCTGAACGTAATTTGCTTCAATGGACAAACCTAAAAAAGAAATGGGCTTAAATTCGGCAAAAGCGCCAATAGTCATGCCACCCCTCATTCCGGTAAATACATCCTGATGATTGGTAAATCCTGAAAAAACTCCGCCGGCCTTAATTCCAAATGAGAATTGCTTGCTGGCAGAACCACTGTTGTCTTGTGCCTGCAGAAATACCCCTGAAGTCAAAAGCAACAAAAGAAACGCACTGATTGTTTTTCTATTCTTCATACAATAAATAATTAAGTTTATTTTAGTTATTAATTTATTCAATATAAAAATCAAAACTTACATGAAACGAGAATTATCACTTTCAATTGACAAGATTACGTAAATAGCATTTAAAAGTTACGTTGATTTATTTAACGTACGAATTTTGCAAATAACCGTTAGCAAAAATCAATTTAACGTTTCGCCGGTATAGCGAAAGTCGCCGTTTGAGTTTTTTATTTCGCTGTTTTTTCTAAGAAAAAGGTTTATAAATTCCTCCTGGCGGCGGGTAGCAACCTCAAATTTCTGTTCATTCTCAAGAATTACAACAAATCCATCCCTTCGGGAAAAGCTTTTTACGTAGTTGATATTTAAAAGGGTAGACTTATGAATCCTGAAAAAACACACTGATGAAAGAAGTTCTTCAATATTTTTTAAAGTTTTGGTAATAAAATACGAATCACCGTTAACTGTATATATGTAGGTATAGTTCTCCGAAGCCTGGCAATATAAGATCTCATTTAATCGAACTAACTGAAATCCATCTGATGTTGGCAATGCAATTTTTTCACAGAGGGAGATGCCCATTCTAAAATTTTCAGATATGTTTTGAACATTTACCTTTTTTGGTTTCAGAGTTTTCTTTTTGTTCTCTAATCGAATAACAGCGCCGCGTAAATCAATCAAATTAATGGGTTTAATCAGATAATCGATGGCCGAATGTCTTAGTGCTGAAATTGCGTAATCATGACTTGCTGTGGCAAATATTACTTCAAATTTATAATCAGATAGTTGAGAAAGTAAGTTAAATCCATTTCCGTCCGGAAGCTCAATATCTAAAAAGATAAGTTCGGGAGATTTATTGTGGATTAATTTCATGCCATCTCTGGCATTGGAAGCAATTCCTACCAGCATCAATTCTTCACAAAAGTTAGTAGTAATAAGTTGACGCAATGATTCCATTGCCAAACGATCGTCTTCAATAATAACGCAAGTTGTCATAACGGTTTTGTTGGTTAGCTTCTTTTAATATTTCCAATAGCTAAATATATTAAATATTTAGTATCACCACATAAAACTTAAACCATATTTTTTCAAAAAAATAATGTAATTTTTGAAATGTCGTCCGTAAGTCGGTTATATAAAACCAGATATTTGACTCAGATGCAGCCTAAGCCGGACGGGAGGTAACTTCTAACTCCTTTGTATCATATTATTTAATCAATTCAGCTAATTTCTTTTGCAGATCCTCGCCCCTAAGGTTTTTGGCTATAATCACTCCTTTTGGGTCGAGAAGAATGTTGGAGGGAATACTTCTTATTCCATACAATTTTCCTGCGGCATTATCCCATTTCTTTAGATCCGACACATGATTCCATGTTAGTTTATCGTCTTTAATAGCTTTCAGCCACGATTCTTTGTTATTATCGAATGAAACACCAAGTACGTTGAATCCCTTTTTGTTAAATTTCTTGTAAACTTCTACAACATTGGGATTTTCCTGACGGCAAGGCGAACACCACGATGCCCAGAAATCAACCAATAAGTATTTGCCATAGAGTGATGATAAGGCAACTGACTTTCCATCAACATCATTCATGGTAAAATCTACAGCTGGTTGTCCGATTTCGATTTTCTTCAAAATAGAAATATAGTCTTTTAACATCATCACATAGACTGACTTATTCAATGTTGAGTCGAATGCAGCAGTAATGGAATCGAGAGTGTTTAAATTAGTTTCGTAAACAAGGTTACTCCATGTAAGATAAGCAGATATAACAGAAGATTCGTTGGCAACCACATACAATCTGGTGCCCTTCGACTGATCGGCGGTAACTTTTTCGTAAATTGAATCAACTTTACTCATGAATGCTTTATTGCCCGCGTCTTTGGCCTTGATGTATTCACTATATAAGGAATCGAGTTTGTTTTTGTATATTTTTTGCGAGGATCTGAAAATATCATATTCCTCCTGAACTTTAGATCCTGTAATCTTTACCTCACTTAAACTATCTTTTCGGCCATTAATGGCAATTTCATTATTATCAACAAATACAGAAATAGGAGGAAGAGTATCCGCCAACACGATACGGTACATTTCGGGCACTTCCACTTTTCCTATAAATTTGAAGCCTCCTGACTTAACAATGGCTGTGTCAGTGGTCTTCCAGTTGCCCTCAGCAAATTTTTTCAAAAGAACTTTTCCGTCAGGCAAATTCTTAATATTTCCGGTGATTTTAAAGCCTTCATTAATTTTTGATGTACAGGCAAATGCCAATAAAACCAAGATAATCGGAACTAATTTTTTCATTTTATTCTTGTTTTGAGTGATTAAAATATTTTGATAATAATTTTTTAGCAGCGATAAATGAAGAAAGCTGGTTGTTAAGCACCATTTCTTCGTAAGCCGGTAAAAGATGTTCTATTTGAAGATGATGATAGAAATGGTCGTTGAGAGCTTCGTTAATAGTTTCGTACATCCAATATTTGGCCTGCTCCTGACGACGTTGCTGGAAGTATTTGTTTTGTTGGGTTAATTGCACATACTCTGATAATGTCTCCCAAATTTTATCTATGCCAAAACCATTAATGGCTGAGCACATTAAAACCTGAGGAATCCATTCCGATGCCGATTTTGGAAAAAGATGCAGAGCGGTTCGGTACTGAACAGCAGCTATCTCAGCCTTATGGAAATTATTTCCATCCGATTTGGTGATGGCAATGGTATCGGCCATTTCCATAATTCCACGTTTAATACCTTGAAGCTCGTCACCTGCACCAGCCAGCATCAAAAGCAGAAAGAAATCGACCATGGAATGAACTGCAGTTTCCGACTGTCCAACACCCACAGTTTCAATAAATATAGTGTCAAAACCGGCCGCTTCACAAAGAACAATGGTTTCACGGGTTTTACGTGCTACACCGCCAAGAGAGCCTGATGTAGGCGATGGACGGATAAATGCATTCGGATCCACCGACAATTTTTCCATACGGGTTTTATCGCCCAAAATACTTCCTTTGGAACGTTCTGATGAAGGATCGATGGCAAGCACCGCCAGCTTTTTCCCCAGCGAAGTTACATAAACGCCTATGCACTCGATAAAAGTACTTTTACCTACCCCCGGAACACCGGTAATGCCTATCCGAATTGATTTGCCTGAAAAGGGAAGGCACTTTTCTATTATTTCCTGAGCTATTTTGTGATGACCTGGCAACGAACTTTCCACCATGGTAATGGCCTGACTTAAAATAGTTCGGTTACCACTTAAAATGCCATCAACAAATTCCTGAACGGCGAGTTTCTTTTTCGTATTTCTGATGAAATTTCTCACCGAATCGTCATTTACTGACGATGGTTGCTCAATGCCTTGGTTTACAGTTAGTGCACTTTTAAATTGTTCGTGTTCCATAAATGCAAGTAACAAAATTTTTCTCAAAGGTACAGGTTTAGGGAAACTATACTATTTATACACAGTCAAAATTCCTTATTTTTGTAAAAAACAATTTACCATGCTCTGTTTTCCAAATGCAAAAATCAACCTTGGACTGAACATTATTGAACGACGACCCGATAATTTTCATAACATCGCAACTGTTTTTTACCCAATTCCTCTAAGCGATATCCTCGAAATAATTCATAGCGAAAATAATTTAAATAAGGTTGAGTTGAAAATCACCGGAATGCTGATTTCCGGAGATGCCGAAAGTAACTTATCCGTCAAAGCGTATCACTTATTGGATAAAGAATTCGATCTGCCTCCTGTTGCTATATACCTGCATAAACTTGTTCCGATGGGTGCGGGTTTTGGAGGAGGTTCATCCAATGGTACTTTTACTCTTACATTGCTAAACCAGCTTTTCGAACTGGGCCTTGCCGATGATCAACTGGCTGTTTACGCGGAACAACTTGGCAGCGATTGTGCCTTTTTCATTCACAATAAACCGGCGTTTGGTACTGGCAAAGGGAATGTATTGAAGGATATACAACTGGATGTTTCAGGGAAATACCTTGTTTTGGTTAAACCGGATGTTTTTATCAGCACTTCCGAAGCCTATGCTGATGTAAAGCCTGTAAAACTAAGCCACTCATTACCAGAACTTCTTAAGCACCCCATAACCGATTGGAAACAACTGGTGATAAACGATTTTGAAGACAGTATCTTTTCGAGGCATCCCGAAATTAAAATAATAAAAAATGACCTGTACAAACAGGGAGCCATATATGCTTCTATGACTGGCAGCGGATCGGCAGTATATGGAATTTTCGACGATGAGGTGAAATTGAAAACCTTGTTTGCGGGGATGTTTTATTGGGGCGGATGGTTGAAAATGAAGATATAAATTATTAACACCTTTTGCACTGAGGTCCGGCTGAGGTTGCACCTCAGCCGAAAATATGTTGTTAGGCTATTGCCTCAGTAGAAAATAAAAAAATCAATTTAGAGAATAGTAGTTTTGAATTTAGGCCTAGCTTAAAAAAATATAGGCGGCCAAGGCAAAGCCTAAGCAGAACAAAGAGAATCCATTAATCGCATCCCAGCCAATTCTAAATCCATTAGTCCGCTAAGCCATTGTAAAAATCCAAACATCGGTGTATTTTTACAGAATAATTGAAGAAAACCAATATCTTGCGAAAAACTAAAGATGTTTACCCACGAGTATTTCATGAAAGAGGCCTTAAAAGAGGCACATAAAGCGCTGGTTAAAGATGAGGTACCCATTGGGGCGGTGGTGGTTTGTCAGAATATTATCATTGCCAGGGCTCATAATCTTACCGAAACATTAACCGACGTTACCGCTCATGCCGAAATGCAAGCCATAACGGCGGCAGCCGGATACCTAGGAGGGAAATATCTTGATCAGTGCACTATGTACGTAACCCTGGAACCATGTCCAATGTGTGCGGGAGCTTTGTTTTGGGCACAGCTGGAATCGCTGGTATTTGGAGCACACGATACAAAACGTGGATACTCATTATACAAAACACCCTTGCTTCATCCGAAAACAAAAGTTGTTACCGGTATTTTTCAGGATGAATCTTCCAAACTTTTAAAGGATTTTTTTGCAAAAAGAAGAAAATAAATTAAAAAGTGCCAATACCTAAGAGCTAAGAACAAAGATGTATACTAACTCTATTCAGACATTTTAGAAAAACCAGCCAGCTTTACCCTGAATCCCTAAAGAAATAGTTTGATTTTTCAGCTTTGTCTCTTCAGGGATTGGGGTAAAAAAGCTGAAAAAACATCCAAACATTTAAACTGTAAAGTATAACTATCTAATTTAAAATAACGATTTAATATATTTACTTAAAACTAATTCAATAAACGAAAAACATGCTTATCGAAATACTTTTTATTCTTGGTTTGATTGCACTAAATGGATTATTTGCCATGTCCGAAATAGCGATGGTGTCAGCCCGCCGCTCCAAGCTTGAACATTCCGCAGCCAACGGTGACCGTAAATCGGCACAGGTACTATCCATGCTTAGCAACCCCGGTAAATTTCTTTCCACCGTTCAGATAGGAATGACATTTGTAAACATTTTTACTGGTGTTTATTCCGGAGCATCCATCGCCAGTAAGGTGGCTGTGTGGCTTGACCAGTTTCCTTCACTACAGCCCTACAGCCATAGTCTTGCCATAACTCTGGTGGTGATTCTCATTACTTTTTTTACACTAGTGATAGGAGAAATTGTGCCAAAGCAAATAGGCATGATCCGTGCCGAAGGAGTTGCCAGAAATGCGGCATTTCCCATGAAATATTTCTCCATTTTCGCCTTTCCACTTATCTGGCTTCTAACCAAACCCGGTGAAGCAATCGTTAGAATCCTGAAAATTAAACCTTCGTTTGATTCAAAAGTTACTGAAGAAGAAATTAAAGCAATCATCAACGAAGGTAGAGAAGATGGTGAAATCCAAGAGATTGAGCAGGACATTGTGGAACGTGTTTTTCATCTTGGCGACCGCAAAGTGGGATCGTTGATGACCCATCGTACCGATTTGGATTACCTTGACATACTTGATACCGAAGAAGAGATTAAGTCGAAAATCATTCCAGGACTTCATTCCGTATATCCGGTTTGCGAAAAAAACCTCGACAAGGTACTTGGAATTATTCTTGTGAAGGAATTGTTCACAAGCCATCTGTTAAAAGAGCCTATTGATTTGGCTAAATACCTGAAAGACCCACTTTATATCCTCGAAAACAATAGTGCGTACGAAGTGCTCGAAAAATTTCGCGAAGCAAAGCAGCACCATGGGCTGGTGGTTGATGAGTATGGGTCAGTGGTTGGTTTGATCACACTTAATAATATTTTGGAAGCTCTGGTTGGCGAGATACCTCAAAGTGATCAATCGGAGTTCGAAATTGTGAAACGCGAAGATGGATCCTGGCTTGTGGATGGTCAACTTCCATTTTATGAATTTGTTCAGGAATTCGAAATTCATTATTTCGATAAAACTAAAATTAAATATAATACGCTCGGAGGATTTGCCCTATCGCACCTTCGAAGGATTCCTAAAACCGGAGAGAAATTTTCATGGCGCGATTACGAATTTGAAATTGTTGATATGGACGGAAACCGTATCGACAAAATTTTGGTAAAGAAAAAATAAAATAATAGTAAAGTGCCAACTGCTCGTTCATACGACCTATTTTTTACAACCATTTAATATTCCCTTAACTTAAAATTCGACATGGTTCGCTAATTTTGCAAAAAATAAACTTCATTCCCATGAATTGGAAAATATTATTAGCACTTATATTATCAATTAGTTTTATCGTTCCCGCAAACTCACAGCAGGAAAAGAGGGTGAAAAATGTTATTATGATGATACCTGACGGAACCAGCGTCAGTGTTTTATCGCTCGCCCGCTGGTATAAATATGGAATTTGCCCTGCCGACAATACCTGTTGGCTTACCATCGACAAAATGATTTGCGGATTGGTAAAAACGCATTCATCCGATGCTCCTATTGGTGATTCTGCACCAACGGGTAGCACCTATGCAACGGGTTATCTTTCCAAATCGGGATATATTGCCACGTACCCCAAATCGTCCGGTATAAATAAAGATCTTGTTCCCATCGATCCAAAAAAAGCGTATCAGCCTTTGTTCACCATTCTGGAAGCTGCAAAAGTAAACCATAAATCAACAGGCCTTGTAGTAACTTGTCAGTTTCCTCATGCCACACCAGCCGACTTTTCGGCTCATACTCCTCATCGTGACCAATATGATTTGATTGCGAAACAGATGGTTTATAATCATATCAATGTGGTTTTCGGGGGTGGAACAAAATATCTTGATCCTCTCAAACGCGATGACAAGGAAAATCTGGTTACTGTTCTGAAAAACCGCAACTACAATTATGTTACGAAGATTTCCGATTTTAAGAAATTACAATCCTCCGATAGTCTTGTTTGGGGACTCTTTGCTGACGATTTTTTACCTTATGACATCGACAGTAATAAGGACTCTATACCATCCTTATCGGAAATGACTGATAAAGCACTGCAAATACTTTCGAAAAATCCCGAAGGATTTTTTCTGATGGTTGAAGGAAGCAAAGTAGACTGGGCCGCTCATAACAACGATCCGGTAGGAATAGTATCGGAATTTATTGCATTCGACAAAGCTGTGGAAACAGCACTTAATTTTGCTAAAAAGGACGGCAATACAGCCATTGTCATTTGTCCCGATCACGGGAACAGTGGTATGAGTATTGGTGGACCCAGAACTGTTAAAGGATATGATACATTGAGTATTAAAAGCATTACTACTCCGATTACCAACTGTAAATATACTGCCGATGGTCTTGCATTGAAGCTCATTTCACTTTCTGATATTAATACTGTACCCAAAGTTTTTGTTGAGAACACCAGAATTAGCTTAACTGTTACTGAACAGGACACGTTGAAAGCTTTCGTAAAAAGAGGGGTTGCTACCCTAAGCCGAAAAATAGCGAAAATATATACCGAACATTCATATATTGCATTCACAACCACCGGACATACCGGTGAGGATGTGATGCTGGCAAATTATCACCCACACAACTACCGGTTATCAGGTGTAGTTCAGAATAGTGAAGTGAATACATATATGATGGACGTGCTTGGGGGTACAAGTCTCGATACCCTCTCGAACAAATATTATTGTGTCGATTCGTTAGCTCTTAAAGGTTATGCCTGGCAAATAATGCCAAACGTAACGTCGAAAAATTATGCGACACTGGTAATTCGCAAAGATGCAAAATCCAAGAAAAGGGCAGAGATAAATGCTTTTACTGATTTTGTCACTGTTTTTGACGGCAAAAAGGAAATTAAGAAAATTAACCTGAATAGTGTGGCCGTTTTTATATTCGAAGAAAAGGAGAAGATCAGCCGGTTTTATATTCCCAAATTGTTAGGGCAATTAATTGAAAAGGAAATATGATAATACTTTAATTGAGGCGGATCAATCGAAAAGTTGTATTCAATTTTAGACACAACAAATTATCCGATTGATCCATAAAATTGGTAAATAAAAATTCGCTAATTAAATTGTTCATTCACTTCAAACCCCACCGACCTTAAATCTCCCCAGTAGTTAGGGTAAGATTTAGTTACCACCATGGCATCATTTATTACCAGGTTTTTATAATACAAAGTAGCTGGAGCAAAGGCAAGTGCCATGCGGTGATCCTTGTAGGTATCGATAAATAAGAGTTTATTGGTTGTTACTTTTTTGCCATCCCAGATCAATACCCCGGCAGTTGGTTCCTGAATATTGAATCCGAATTTTGCCATTTCTGTTTGCAAAGCAGCAATGCGATCAGTTTCCTTAATACGGAGGGTATCGGCTCCGGATATTCTAAACGGTATATTTTTCAGGCATAAAGCAACTACAAAGGTTTGAACCAAATCGGGATTATTGATAAAATCGAATTCGAAAAAACTGGTTTGGGTCTCGGTTTTGGTAAGTCGAACTGCGTTGTTCAAAAATTCACTTCTGATTCCAAGCTTTTCAAATAATAAAGCGAGAGCAGAATCGCCTTGAAAACTATTATGCGAAAGACCATGAATAACAATATCGGCTTTCTCAGCCAAAGCTGCTATTTCGTACCAATACGATGCTGCACTCCAATCGGCTTCCACTGTGCAATCGTGCTTACGGTAAATCTGTGGAAGAATGGTAATTGACTGACCCTCCCAAATGGCGTCTACCCCGAAAGATTTCATTAGCTGCAAAGTAAGCAGAATATATGAGGAAGAAATTAACTTTCCGGTGATGTGAATGGTAAGTCCATGAGCTAATGAAGGCGCCACAAGCATCAAAGCAGTTATAAACTGACTGCTGATACCTCCGTTTATATACAGCTGATTACCTGTGAGTTTTTTTCCTGAAGTTCTAACCGGCGGATATCCTTCCTTTTCAACGTAAGTAATGTTGGCTCCAAGCTGGTTTAATCCATCAACCAATTCGCGAATTGGCCTGTTTTTCATACGCTCGCTACCGGTAATTACTTTCAATTGGGCTGTAGCTGCATAAAATGCTGTTAGAAATCGCATGGAGGTTCCAGCATGTCCGATATCGATCAGCGATTCTTTATTTTGCAAGGCATTTAGCATTACCTTACAATCGTCACTATCTGACAGATTATTAATTACGAAATTTTTACCTGAAAGAGCCCGGATAATTAACAATCGATTGTTAATACTTTTTGAAGCCGGCAGAACGATTTCGCCGTTTATTTCGCTATTATTACAATTTAAAATATAATTCATTTTGAAAATAGTTTCTGGATAAAAGTAATAAATTCCGCATATTTACTGAACAAAACCTGTGCTTAATTACCTTTTGATTTGATTTATATCATCCCATAATGAACTGAATTTATTCTAATTTTGTATTTCAATTTTGTTGCATGATTTTTTTTGAAAATACCAAAATCGCATTTGCCAATAAAAACAAATCAGAATTAAGAAAAGCCTGGTGGTTATTTCGAATTCTTCAAATTAGGCCTTTATATGTTTTTTGGAGAGCTTTCATAAATTTAAGCAATAAACTTGATATACCTGTTGCCTGGATAGTAAAACCTACTTTTTTTAAACAATTTTGCGGTGGCACTTCACTTGAAGAATCAGTCTCAATAGTAGTTAAGCTGTCTAAGTACAAAGTAAAATCAATTCTCGATTATAGCGTCGAAGGAAATCATTCTTCAGAGATAATTCAACAAACCATGGACGAATTGATGCGCGGAATTGAAATACCAGCCTGTTGTGCTAATGTTGCTTTTGCAGTGTTTAAACCATCAGCTCTTTTTCCTGAAGAAGTATTGAATAGCCTCAATTCACAGAAAGAATTGAGTGAGGATATTCTGCATGAGACAAATATTTTCCGCGAACGAATAGAAGAACTCTGCTGGAAAGCATATGAAATGAAAATCCCCCTTATGGTGGACGCTGAAGATTTTGCTTTTCAGCATTTTATCGACGATACAGTTACCGAAATGATGGAGAAATTTAACCGTGAGAAGATTATTGTTTACAACACCCTGCAGATGTATCGGATGGACAGGCTTGAGTATCTAAGTAGTTGTCTCGAACGTGCAAATCAAAAAGGGTACAGATTGGGATTTAAGATAGTACGAGGAGCATATATGGAAAAAGAGAGGGTAAGAGCCCTGCAAATGGGCTATCCATCACCCATATGGGTCGATAAGGAGAGTACCGACAGAGCTTTCAATCAGGCCTTGGGCTTTTGTGTTTATCACATTGACAAAATTTCAATACTCGCCGGAACCCACAACGAGGAAAGTTGTTTTTTTCTTACTGAACTCATGAAAAAAAATGGTATTGACAAGAACGACAGACGAATATACTTCTCCCAACTTTATGGGATGAGCGATCATATCACTTTTAATCTTGCCAGTGAAGGGTATAACGTTGCTAAATACATTCCGTATGGCCCGGTAAATAAAGTTCTCCCATATCTTATTCGACGTGCCCAGGAAAATTCATCTATTGCCGATCAAACTGGTCGGGAGCTCCGGCTAATTTCAACAGAATTATTACGTCGTAAAAAATCGAAATAAAACGGTTGCTTTTTTTTACCCGGATTATCGTTAACTTCGCTTCGAATGCGTCGCCAGACTTAATACTTACGAATTTTTAATATGATTATAGACATTAAAAGAATAACCATTGGATTGCAACTTCGAAAACTCCTTTTCATTGTTTTGCTCGGTATAGCCATTGTGCTGTTTTACTACATGGATATTTTCAGGGATGGTTTATTAGGAATTACAGGCAGCACCTGGACTATAGTGCTGGTGGGTCTATATGTAGTTTATTATGTTTGGGGAATAATACGTAACTATAACTATTTTTTTTACAATGATATGGGAGGAAAGCTTGTTTTTCGATATTACTCTCTGGCCCCTTTGAGTAAACGTTTACATTCTGTTGAAATCCCCAAGGATCGTTTCTATAAATTTGAAATTGTAAAAAAACTCTTTGGGATGCAAATTTATGTCATCCTTTATCAAAAAACACCACAAGGAATTGCAAAGTATCCTCCTGTTAGCATTAGTTTGATAAAAACCCGTCAGAGAAACGATTTGCAGGCTTCCCTATTGATGTTTCAAAAAACCAAGTAATTACAAGCCATGCGCTCATTAGTTTTTGTTACTTTATCCATCATTTTTTTCTCTTTTTATTCACAACCTCAAGTTGACCGGGTATGTCTGCATATGGTGAATAAAACACTGAAAAATGGCAAGACTGTTACCGTTGAATCGGATATTTATTACAAAGGCAACGAACGGAAGATGCTCACCAGGTTTACCAAACCGCTGAATTCCATTCTGATTAATTCAGCTACCGGTGAAAGTCAAATTTTCGATCCTTCCAGAAACGAAGTTCAATTATTGCAACACGATTTCCTTAAAACCGGGAATAATTTACTTTACTTCTTTTTCACTAACCAAATACAGAATTTGGGTATGAAAGAAGCCGGCTACATTTTGGTTAATACCCGAAAAGAAGGTAATTCGCTGATAAGTACCTATCAACCAAACCCTGAAAGTAAAAGCGAAATAGCTAAAGTAGAAATGGTTCACGAAAATTTTGCTCCCATATATTCCGTTTTTTACAATACAAGAGGCTGGATAAGCCGAAAAATCTATTATTCAGATTATCACACCTTCGAACATTTTCTTTTACCGGGACGAATCACCGAAATTAGTTTTATCAACCCAAAAGACTCGATTATTTCACGTACAATCTTCTCCGATGTTAAAACCGGAAATATGGCGATAAGCGAATATTTTGATTTTGAAGTCCCTAAAAATGCAAGGGTTGTTAAATAATTCCAATTCTCAGTTTACTTATGACTTACAACATACGATATACAGCTTTTATTTTACTATTAATTTTGTTGTCAAATTCGACGATACTTGCCCAAAAACCAATAAGTGATCTAACTCTGCTTAAAAACAACAATAAAACGTCCATTACTTCTGCCTATCCTAAACGGGCTTTTATGATTGATAAAACCGCCAAACCGACTGTAAAGTATAATCCCGTTGCTTATTTGGTCGGAGGCGCCATGTATATTTACCAAAATGCCGTTTCACCTCAGTTTTCGGCAGGTTGTTTGTATCAACCAAGTTGTTCCGATTTTAGCAAGCAGTTGATAAATAAGTATGGTTTGTTTAAGGGAGTTTTTTGCACTGCCGACAGACTTACCCGATGCAATCGTGTTTCGGCCCTTAGTATCGGGCCGTTTGAGTTTGACGGTAGTTTACACAAAGTTACCGAATCAATTAATTATTATACATGGTGAAGAAATTTCAAGCTTTCATCATCCTCATAGCTTTTTCTTTGACCGTTTCGGCACAATCGTCATCCGATTTGAAGTTTATTAACTACCTGATTGATAAAGGAGAATTTGAAGATGCCATCCATGTATGCAATCAATGCGTATCAGGCACAAATGACACGGGCAGAGATTCTCTTCTTTTTCTCAAAGGATGGAGTTTTTATTCCATAAAATCGCTTGACAGTGCAAGTTTATTTCTAGGCGGGGTTTCAGGTTCTTCAAAGTTATTTCCAAAAGCAAGCTTTTTTTCAGCTTACTGCAACACCTTTCAGGGACGATATGTAACTGCAAAGCAAATATTATCAGAGTTTTCAGCTGATGACAGTCTTTTTTACGGATTGAAAAATTTTGAAATGGCGGGTATATCCTTACTTGAAAGAGATTTGAAAAATTTTGAAACCTACTCATCGGGTTTCAGTCATAACCATTTTGCATACGCTGGTGAAGAGGGAAATTTTAAAAAATATTATTATAACATAAAAACTCATCACTATAAATCGTCGGCATTAGCGGGAATGATGTCGGCATTTTTGCCGGGTTTGGGAAAAATATATGCAGGTCGCACAGCTCAAGGAGTTTCATCCATGTTTGTAACTCTTACAATGGGGGCGATGGCTACAGAAAATATTATTAAATCGGGCTGGAAATCGCCTCAATCTATTTTATTCAGTGGGCTTTTTACGATGTTTTATATCGGCAATATTTATGGATCGGTTTTCGCTGTTCAATATGTAAACAACCTTTATGATCAAACTATTAATGGGCATCTTTTGCTTGATTTGCATCTTCCTTTACGCAACTTTTTTAGGTAACTGCCAGGAAAGTCAGACACATTGGATCGAAAAGGCCGATGAATTATATTCGGAAGGTCAGTTTAATGATGCTGCAATTGCTTACGAACGATCACTATTTTCAGGACAGTCCGGCAATGAGATTGGATTAATAAAACTTAAAAAGGCTGATTGCTACAAACAACTGAAAAACTTTACGAGGGCATTGAAAGAACTAGAGACTATTTTTCTTCCTTCAATGCCGGATTCTATTCAAACAACAGTCATTTATCAGAAAGCACTTTGCCATTATCTCAACCATAATTCACAAGAAGCCGAAGCTTGGATTGAGCAATTGCCACTTGAATTTAAAACATCAGAAAAAACGGGTCTTGAAATACTGATTTACTCCGACTTGCTGCAATGGGATAAAGCTAGGGAACGAATGCTATTGCTGATAGACAAGAATAATTCTGGTGAGCGTGAGGACAGCCTGAAAATGGTCTGTAACCATATTTTTGATTATAAATATCAACCCAAGATAAAAAAAGTAAAAACGGCAACAACGCTATCTACTTTTTTTCCGGGGGCCGGACAAATATATGTTGGAAATGTAGGACGTGGGTTGCTGGCTTTTACTTTCACCGCAGGAAGTATAGGACTTGCTGCACTTGAATTAGTGAATGGGTTTTATATTACTGGTTATGTGGTTGGATTGGGATTTTTTCAGAAGTTCTATTTTGGCGGTATTGAGCAAACCCGACGGCTGGCAAGAGAACGAAATTCTAAGAAGGTTCAGAAATACAACGACACAATTAAAAAATTAATATTTTCCAGTATCAACTAAATTATTTTGAAAGTAAAAGTTGTTTCAATAATAGATGAGGAGTTTAGCTCCGAATGCACAAATAAATTATTCGTGCATTCGGAGCTTTTATTTAAATTTTTTGTAACCTTTTGCTAATTAAGCAATTAAATGCATTAATGTACTGATTAAATGATTAATTAGCCCACATAATAAATTTGGGGTTATCAATATACCTGCTCACATCTTCTTCAATTAACCCAACAGCCAAAACTATAAAGTCCACAAGGCTTATAACACCGCATCCACCTAAGGTAAACAGGTACGCCAAAAAGGTCCCAGTTTCGGTTCCAAGGTATAAACGATGTATCCCGAATAACCCAACACCCAACCAGGGCATTGCTAAAATAGTGGCTACAACAGGGTTGGGGTTTGACGCCGAAACTTTTGCAACTCCCATATTATTAAATAAATTCATTGCGTTGACATCAGCAATCGTTATTTCCTGAGCGTTATCTAATAATTTATCTATTTTGTTGTCATTTACCTGATAACGAATATCAGTGGCATTGCTTTTGCAAATAAATAAGACCAAAACTCCTACAATAATCACTATTTTTTTCATTCTTTAATGTTATATTAATTTTCAAACAAATATAATTGATTTAGCAATTTTAAGACAAGGACATTATTTTTTACCAAAGGTTGCATCACTTATCAAAATTTCGCCTATTTTAGTTTCAAGAAGTTAACACACAAAATACGAGCCGAAAAATTCAAACTAACCAATGCATCATGTCCGACGAACTTCTGAAATACAAGATTGGTATCAGCCTGATTCCAGGGATAGGAAGTATAAATGCTAAAAACCTAATTGCCTACACAGGTGGTGTTGAAGCTGTTTTCCGCGAAAAGAAAAGGAATCTGCTTAAAATTCCCGGTATTGGCGAACATCTGGCCGATCAAATTATCAACCATAAGGTTTTAGAGAAAGCGGACAAGGAGATCGAGTTTATCAAACGGTATAATATTGGTTATCATTTTTATCTGGACGAAAATTACCCTGCACGTCTTAAAAACTGTGAGGATTCTCCTATTATTCTTTTCTACAAAGGAGATGTTGATTTTAATCAGGCAAAAGTAATCAGCATTGTTGGCACCCGAAATGCCACTGATTATGGTAAAGAATGCTGTAATAAACTACTCGATGATATTAAATCGCATAACCATAAAGTTATTGTTGTAAGCGGATTGGCTTATGGCATCGATATTTGCGCCCACAGGGCAGCTTTAAAAAACGGACTCGAAACTATTGCAGTTCTTGGTCACGGGCTGGCAACATTATACCCTGCCGTTCATAAAAACACGGCTAAAGAAATTACCAAACAGGGAGCTTTGGTAACCGATTTCATTAGCGATTCCGTAATCGACCGGAATAATTTTATAAAGCGGAACCGGATCATTGCGGGACTTGCCGATGTTACTATTGTAATTGAATCGGCTATTAAAGGCGGAGCGCTTATTACCGCCGATATAGCAGGATCTTATAACCGTGATGTAATGGCTTTTCCAGGGCGGATTAACGATCAGTATTCCACCGGATGTAACTGGCTCATCCGAACCAATAAGGCATCGCTCATCGAGGGAGTAAAAGATCTGGAATATATCCTTGGCTGGGATTCTCCACTTAAAACATCCGTACCAAAACAAACCGAACTTTTTGTAGATATTTCCAATGAAGAAAAAATGATTGTAGATATGTTGCGCGAAACAGGCGAGTTCCCCATCGATCTGTTAAGTATGCGGGTAAACATGCCGGTAAGCAAAGTTTCAGCCTTGTTGCTCAATCTCGAATTTGCCGGTATAATACGCAGTTTACCAGGGAAGATATATCGGTTGACACGGTAAATGTTCAGAAAACTTTATAAATGATTATCTTCTGCTACTTTATAATATTGTTTAAAAAATTCGTTAATTTATTGAAGTAAAAACCACATGAAATTATTAGATTAGTATGCCACTACAATCAGCTGAAAAAGCCATAGCCCAGTTAAATTTCATGGAGTGGACCGGTCTTCCATCATATCAAAATATGAAGGTAAACGAGATGTTGCATCAGATTTTTGAGCAATCGGCTGATCGCTTTCCCGATAACATTGCGGTAGAAGACACCGGTATAACGCTAACCTATTTAGAGGTAGAACAAAAGGCAAATCAGCTCGCCCACTATTTGAGTGAAATGGGCGTTGGCCCCGATCAGAAGGTTGCGATTATGCTTCCCCGAACAGCATTTGTGTATATCGCCATGCTGGGGGTTTTAAAGGCGGGAGGTGCTTATATTCCTCTCGATCCGGAAATACCTGGTGAAAGGGTCGATTTTGTGATGGAAGATTCCAGGGCTTTATTACTTATATCATCCGAAGCGATTTTGGATAGAATTGGTTCAAAATTGTCCGGTCGAAAAATCTTTAATATTGACAAGGATAATCTCCTTATCGAAAAGTATCCTGATAAAAGAATTTCCAATTCGAAGGTAACAACTGCAAACCTCTGTTACATAATTTATACCTCGGGCACAACCGGTATGCCCAAAGGTGTTTTGCTTGAACATCGCAATGTGGTTACTTTCATCCATTCTGCTCAGGAAATATATTCTATTACCCATAATGATAGGGCTCTTCAAGGCTTTTCAGTATCGTTCGATGCCTCAGTTGAAGAGATTTGGGTTCCATTCTCGGTAGGGGCAACGGTGGTGGTGGGAACATTCGATATCATGCGATCGGGTGATCGTTTTTCAAGCATCATCACCAAGCTTAACATAACTTTTTTATCGTGTGCACCAACATTGTTATCAATGGTTGATGAGGACATCCCTACTCTAAAGATATTAGTATTTGGAGGCGAGGTTTGTCCACCCGATCTAGCCCATCGCTGGTGCCGAAATGGACGAATGGTTTACAACACTTATGGGCCAACTGAAGCGTCCGTTGTTGCAACCTACAAAGTTTTAGAGCCGCTTCAGCCGGTCACCATCGGGCGACCCATGCCTCAATATTTAGTTATGGTGCTCGACGAGAAGCTAAATCAGGTAAGTGCAAACAAGGAAGGTGAAATTTACATAGGAGGGGAGTGTATTGCCCGAGGCTATCTTAATCATCCTGAACTTACAGAAGAAAAATTTATCATGACCGATAAGTTTACTGGCTATCAGTTAAAGTTTTACAAAACCGGAGACTTAGCAAAATATGCTGAAAATGGAGAGATCATTTTTGTTGGTAGAGCTGATACGCAGGTTAAAGTAAGGGGATTTAGAGTGGAGTTATCAGAGATAGAGGGTCTTCTTTTAAAGTTTAATGGCGTAAAATCAGCTGCTGTAACAATTGATAAGACGACCCAACAACTGGCTGCGTATGTGGTGATGCGTGAAGAGGAGACTATTAATAGGGAACAATTGGCCATCCTGTTGCGTTCCAAACTACCATATTACATGATACCATCAACGCTCGACGAAGTGGCCTCA
Source organism: Bacteroidales bacterium (assembly GCA_038213375.1). Classification (GTDB taxonomy): domain Bacteria; phylum Bacteroidota; class Bacteroidia; order Bacteroidales; family JAAUTT01; genus JAAUTT01. The sequence continues at coordinate 51,360 of JBBQTB010000026.1, forward strand.
CTGCCAATGACTTCGAGTTCTAAAATAGACCGAAGCAAGTTGCCCAAACCACAAGCACCCTTGGCTTTGAATATCCAAAAGGAAACAATTCTGCCATCAACTGCGCTTGAAAAGACACTCGTTGATGCTCTTAAAGAACGTTTGAACCTAACCGATATTTCGTTGAACGACAACTTCTTCGACGATCTTGGAGGGCATTCGCTTCTGGCCGCTCTGTTTGTTTCCGATTTGCGAAGGCTTCCTATGTTCGGGAGCATGTCTGTATTGGATATTTATAAGCATCCCATCCTAAAAGATCTAGCCATTGATTTGGAGTCAAGGTTAACTGTTCAAAGCAAAAAGGAGAAGGAACTCCGCGACTTTTACATACCATCCAACCTCAGTTATTACAGGTGCTGGTTTTTTCAAACAATTTCTTTAGTATTCCTGTCCTTCCTGTTTGGTATAGAATGGTTGGGGCCATTTTTTGTGTACTCATATTACTATCATGCCGATTACGGTGTTGTAAATTCGTTGCTCATAATGCTTCTGACTTACTTCTTGCTACTGCCTGCATTATCGGTGTTTGCCATCATCTTTAAATGGCTGGTCATCGGCCGGATTAAATCTGGAAAGTATAAATTATGGAGTTTATACTATTTCCGATTCTGGGTAGTCGATAAAGTCATAAACATATCTCCTGCCAACTATTTTGCAGGAACACCCATCATTAATATTTTTTACAGACTGCTTGGAGCTAAAATTGGGAAGGATACTTACATCAATGTGCATACGGCAGCTGCTTTTGATCTACTTACTATCGGAAATAATGTGAGCATTTGTACAGATACTCACATAAAAGGTTTTGTGATTAAGGATGGATATCTACTTATCGGTTCAATTGTGATTGAAGATGATTGTTTTATAGGTACCCGATGTTGCTTATCTGAAAATACGAAGATGGAGCATAATTCTTCTCTTGAAGATCTTTCATTACTGCCAACAGGGGTTAACATTCCGGCTAACGAAAATTGGCAGGGTTCTCCAGCTGAAAAGATAGGAATCAATCCCAAAATTCATCCGATAAAAGTTTGGAAAGGTTCCCACTTTGGCCTATATCTCGTGGGGGTATTCATCTTTCCGCTTATTACGATGCTTGCCTATTTTCCCGGAATGATGCTTATAGCTCATATCGACTATTCGCGGGATGACTATCGGTTTTTATCGTTAACTATCTTTGTCGCATTTTCATTTGTACTGGTATTATGCCTGATTATTGCCTTGTTAAAATGGTTGATGCTAGGCAACATTAAAGAAGGAAAGTATCCGGTAGGAAGCCTTTTCTATTTTAGGAAATGGTTTTTTGATCAGCTAATGACGCTGAGTTTACAGGTGATAGGTACGCTTTACACGACACTATACCTTCAATTTTGGTTTAAACTTCTAGGGGTTAAAATAGGCAAGCGATCTGAAATATCTACAGTGGAATTTATTTCTCCAGACTTATTGGTTGCCGGTGATGAGTGTTTCCTGGCTGATTCAGTATCTATAGGGGCATCGCACGTTAGGAATGGATACATTTCGATAGCTAAAACAAATATCGGTAACAGAACATTTGTAGGAAACAGCGCAGTAGTAAGTCCGGGAACAGTGCTGGGTGACGAAGTGCTGGTAGGCGTGCTTTCGAAGATGAAGACAGAGGACATTCCCGCCCCTGATGGCACTTCTTGGTTTGGGTCTCCCGCTGTTTATCTGCCAAGGCGTGATGTAAACAAAGATTTTTCGGTAACCCAAACCTATAAACCGACCCGGACCCTCTTTGCATTACGATATTTTATTGAGTTCTTTAGGGTAACATTACCTGCAACTCTTTTTATAAGTATGGCAGCGATGATTACCAATATTACCAGTTATCTGCAGGTAGATTTAGACCTATTGCCGTTGATGTTTGTTTTCCCATTGCTTTACATTGCTGCCAGTATTGTTGGTTTTATTGTTCTGGCATTGTTTAAATGGATTGTGATTGGCCGTTACAGCCCCTCAAATAAACCCCTTTGGAGTGGTTTTGTTTGGAGAAGCGAACTTGTAACCGGATTATATGAGAACTTTGGGGTACTCTTTTTTCTAAACGTACTTACGGGTACACCCTTCATTAAATTGCCCCTTTGGTTATTGGGCTGTAAAATTGGTAGGAAAACATGCATCTATACCACACAAATAACTGAATTCGATCTTGTAAAGATTGGAGACTACTCGGCTCTAAACGACAACTGCACTCTACAAACCCACCTTTTCGAGGACAGGGTGATGAAAATGTCATATATTGACATTGGAAAGGAGTGCAGTGTTGGCGGAATGTCCGTTGTACTTTACGATTCAAAGATGGAGGATGGCTCTATACTCGATAATCTGTCGGTATTGATGAAGGGAGAAACAATTTCTAAAATGGCCATATTTGTCGGCGTACCGGCAAAACCGGCATAGCCAATAGCAACGGAATCATTACCTTTTCACAAAATCAGCAATCCAGTCACCCACCTCGCTGGTAGATGATGCTTTGCCTTCGCCGGCAATATCAACAGTAACAATACCTGCATCTATCGAAGCGTTTACGGCGTCGCGAATGAGTTTCCCTGCCTCAGGCATGCCAAGTGAATATTCAAACATTAACGCTGCCGAAAGAATGGTTCCGACCGGGTTGGCAATATTTTTACCGGCAGCTTGCGGATACGAACCATGTATTGGTTCAAATACTGAAGTATGAATACCCACCGAAGCAGACGGCAATAAACCGAGCGAACCGGTAATAACGCTGGCCTCGTCGGTAAGGATATCGCCAAACATGTTTTCTGTAACCATCACGTCAAACTTTTTTGGCCAAGTAACCAGTTGCATAGCCGCATTGTCCACAAACATAAAATCGAGTTCGATATCACTGTATTCTTTGTGAAGTTCCTGAATTGTTTCTCTCCAAAGCCGCGATGTTTCCAATACATTGGCTTTGTCAACTGCGGTAACTTTTTTATTACGTTTACGAGCATATTCAAAAGCTAATTTGGTGATGCGAATGACTTCGTCTTTGGTATATGTGCAGGTGTCAAAGGCAGTATTGCCGTCCTCGCTGCGGCCACGTTCCCCGAAGTAAATTCCACCAGTAAGTTCACGGATAACGATAAAGTCAGCTCCATCAACCAATTCGGTTTTGAGAGGTGATTTGTGAATGAGTGATTTGAAGGTGGTTATAGGGCGAATGTTGGCGTACAATCCAAGCATTTTACGCATACGTAACAGGCCTTGTTCAGGACGAACCTTAGCTTTGGGGTCGTTATCAAAACGTGGATGACCAATTGCTCCAAAAAGAACAGCATCAGATTTCATACAAATGTCATGGGTGGCGGGTGGATATGGATCGCCCACCTCATCTATAGCGACAGCTCCCACCAAGGCATGAGTATATGTAAATTCGTGATTGAATTTATTCTCAATAACTTTTACTACTTTCAATGCCTGATCTATAACCTCAGGTCCAATGCCGTCGCCGGCTAATACTGCGATATTTTTTTTCATTATACTTACTAGATTGTTAAGGAATAATATTATAGTTTTCGAGGTAAACCCCAACTAATGTTCACTAATATTCAACATTTTCACAGTGGCTTTGATGGCAGCGATTGTCTGGTCGGGATCGAGGCCACGGGTTTTGAATTCGCGGCTGTTTTCCCATGTTATCACAGTTTCCACCAATGCATCAGTTCTGCCACCGGGAGGGATTGTTACCACATAGTCGATAAGTTTGGGCAATTTCTTTTTTAATGATTTATATATCTGTTGTAAAGCCTTCATAAAAGCATCATATTGTCCATCGCCCGTTGCTGTTTCCTGATACACTTTTTTATCTATCTCAATACTAAGTGTAGCCACAGGTTTCAAGCCATCAGTTAACGAAAGGGAATAATTACGGATCTTAATTTTTTGTTCAATAAGTTCGCTGTTTAAAACGTCGGAAATGATAAACGGAAGATCGTCAGCAGTCACATTTTCCTTGCGATCTCCAAGCTCTATTACCCGTTTGGTTACTTTTTTCATCGCTTCTGCATCAAGCTCTATTCCCAGTTCTTTGAGGTTTTGCATGATGTTTGATTTCCCGGCTGTTTTACCAAGTGCATATTTACGAACACGTCCGAAACGTTCAGGAAGCAAATCATTGAAATAGAGTTTATCCTTATTATCACCGTCGGCATGAATACCACACGTTTGGGTAAACACATTTTCTCCGATAATTGGTTTATTAGAAGGAATTCGTATTCCAGAAAATGATTCTACGATTCGGCTCACCATGGTAATCTTTTCTTCAAGAACGCCAAATTCTATATCGGTGTGGTCTTTTAGAACAGCTATGGCACTTGAAAGCGGCGCATTCCCAGCACGTTCGCCAAGCCCGTTTACAGTGGTATGTATTCCCTTTATTCCGGTTGATATAGCAGCCAGCACATTAGCTGTTGCCAAATCGTAATCGTTATGCGCATGAAAGTCGAAGTGGATGCCAGGATACCTGTCAACCACCATTTTACAATATCTGTGGGTTTCTTCAGGATTTAAAATACCCAACGTATCGGGCAACATTAGCCTCTTGAAAGGCAGTTTTGTAAGAGCTTCCAATAAGATAAAAACGTAATCTTGAGAATTACGCATGCCATTGCTCCAGTCTTCCAAGTAAATATTGGCTTGCAGGTTTTTACTTAGAGCATATTCAAGAGCGGCCGTAATATCAGCAATATGCTCTTCGGGTGTCTTACGAAGCTGTCCTTTCAAATGCTTCATCGATCCTTTGCACAGCATGTTCACCACTTTTGCGCCGGATCCAACAATCCAGTCAATGGATTGTGTTCCATCAATAAAACCGAGGACTTCAATTTTATCGATAAAATTATGCTTGCCAGCCCAATCGGAAATTCGTTTTACGGTTTTAAATTCACCTTCGCTAACTTTGGCGGATGCAACTTCGATACGATCGACCTTAACATCCTCCAGCAACATTTTTGTAACACTCAGTTTTTCACCGGCTGTAAAGGACACTCCCGATGTTTGTTCCCCATCGCGAAGTGTGGTATCCATTATCTCTATTCTCATCATCTCAGATATTACAATTAAAGAGCGAAGAACCAAGAACCAAGACAGCAAAAATCTCTATTCTTGGTCTTGATATTTGGTTTTTATCAGGCTCTATTTTTTTCAAAAGCTTCTATTTTATCTTTCATATTGAATAAATAATCAATGTCGTCATACCCATTTATTAAACAGGTCTTTTTATATGGATTGATGTCAAATTTTTCCGATTCGGATGTTGCCAGAATAGTAATGGTTTGATTCACTAAATCGACATGAAGTTTGGTATGTGCATCTTTATCAATAGCTTGAAAGATTTTTTTCAAAAAATCTTCAGTGACCTGAACCGGAAGTAATCCGTTATTTAATGTATTGTTTTTGAAAATATCAGCAAAAAAGCTGGATACCACTACTTTGAATCCATAATCGGCAATTGCCCATGCTGCATGTTCGCGACTTGATCCACTTCCGAAATTTTTGCCACCAACGAGTATTTTACCTGCATATATCGGATTGTTTAATACAAAACTGTCGATTTTTTTATTGTTTTTGTCATACCGCCAGTCGCGAAAGAGGTTTTCTCCAAAACCGTCACGAGTAGTAGCTTTCAGAAACCGGGCCGGAATTATTTGGTCAGTGTCCACGTTTTCAATTGCAAGTGGTATAGCAGATGATTCTATTGTTACAAATTTTTCGGTTGCCATCTTTTTTGATTTTATATTTTTGATTTTATATTTTTGATTAAGCTTTATATAAGTTAGAACTTTATTGCTCTTTTTTTCAACCTCCCAACTCTCCTTCTAAAGGAGGGCTAACTTGTGCACTGTAATGCAAAGGTTATAGCCTCTTTTTAAGGGGTTGGGGTAAAAACGCGTTAACTTATATAAACTCTATTGTCCAATTTTACATTTTGATTTTTGATTGAAGGTAACTCATGAAATGAGCTTTAAATAAAAAATCTAAAATCATCAATCAAAAATTACATAAGTTCCCTAGGATCTGTAATAACTCCGGTAAGCGCTGCCGCTGCCGCAGTGATTGGGCTTGCGAGAAAAGTGCGCGACCCCGGTCCCTGACGGCCTTCGAAGTTTCGGTTTGACGTTGCCACCGCATATTTACCTTCGGGTATTTTGTCGTCGTTCATTGCCAGACATGCTGAGCATCCTGGTTGACGAAGTTCAAAACCTGATTCTGCCAAAAGTTTGACTATTCCTTCCTGTTGGCATTGTTTTTCAACCTGCTTTGATCCTGGAACGAGCCATACAATAACATCTTTAGCTTTCTTTTTGCCTTTAACAAATTCTGTAAAAGCTCTAAAGTCTTCGATTCGTCCATTGGTACAACTTCCAACAAAAACATAATCTACCTTGCGTCCAAGCATTTTGGTGCCAGGTTCAATACCCATGTATGTGAACGATTTAAGAAAAGTATTTTTATCATTGTCAGTCAATTCGCTACCATCTGGTAATACTGCATTAATTTTGCAACCCATCCCCGGATTTGTACCATAAGTAATCATCGGTTCAATGTCTTCTGCTTCAAAACTGATTACTTTATCAAACCCGGCACCTTCGTCTGTTTTCAGGGTTTTCCAGTTTGCTACTGCCTTGTCCCATTCAGCTCCTTTTGGAGCAAATTCGCGTCCTTTCACATAATTGAACGTAATATCATCGGGTGCAATTAAACCTCCACGGGCACCCGACTCAATACTCATATTGCAAATGGTCATGCGGGCTTCCATACTCAAATTACGGATCGCAGAACCGGAGTATTCAATAAAATAACCGGTACCTCCTGAAGCTGTTATCTTCGAAATAATGTAAAGAACAATATCTTTGGCTGTTACACCTTTGCCTAACTTTCCATTGATTTCTATGAGCATTTTTTTGGGTTTTGGCTGCATAATGCATTGAGTAGCCAGAACCATTTCTACTTCGCTGGTTCCTACTCCAAAAGCAACCGAACCAAATGCTCCATGGGTGGATGTATGGCTGTCGCCGCAAACCATGGTCATACCGGGCAGTGTTATTCCAAGCTCCGGACCAACAACATGCACAACGCCCTGCCAGGGATGGTTTAATCCATAAAGCGTAACTCCGTGTCGATTACAGTTCTCGGTAAGCTTTTCAATCTGCGAACGAGACAGTGCATCGCGAATGGTCAGGTGTTGATCTTTAGTAGGAACGTTATGGTCAGGTGTAGCAAACGTTTGTTTCGGACGAGCTACTTTAATTCCTCTTTTGTCGAGACCGGCAAATGCTTGCGGACTAGTAACTTCGTGTATCAGGTGGCGGTCAATATAGAGTACCGATGGACCGCCTTCAACTTCGGCAACAACGTGGCTGTCCCAAATTTTATCAAATAAAGTTTTTTTACTCATCGTATTTAATTTTCTGTTATTTTTTGAATATCAGTTTACTAGTGTATTTTGGAGATTGCATCGATATATGCTTCCACTGAAGCTGTTACAATATCAGTATTGGCCGAGAAACCATAATAAATATTCCCTTTATTTTCGACCTGAACATGCACTTTACCAACATCGTCGCTGCCACGTGTAACCGTTTGAACCAGGTATTCCTCCAACGCTACTTTTTTCTTAATCAGTTGACGAACTGCATTAAATGAAGCATCTACAGGACCCGAACCTGAAGCAGTAGCTGTACATACTTCACCTTCAATAATCAATTGAACCGTAGCCATGGGTATAGCTGATTTTCCACACGTAACATTCAGGTATTTTAACTTTAGCGTGCGCGATTGTTCGGCTTTTCCCACACCAACAATAACATACAAGTCGTCGTCGTTAATGTCTTTTTTACGGTCGGCAAGCAAAAGGAATTTATTATATGCGTCGTTTAGTTCATCTGCTGTGAGAGTGAAACCAAGCCTTTGCAAGTGATGGCTTAAGGCGGCCCGACCGCTTCTGGCAGTAAGAACGATAGATGATTCACTGATTCCAACCTCGTTTGGATCAATTATCTCGTAGCTTTCACGATTTTTTAACACGCCATCCTGATGAATTCCCGATGAATGAGCAAAAGCATTACGGCCAACAATTGCCTTGTTTGGCTGTATTGGCATCCTCATAAAAGTAGAAACCAATCGGCTTGTTTTAAAAATATTTTTTGAATTGATACTGGTATTCAAAAGAATATCCTTATGACTTTTTATAATCATCACAACTTCTTCCAATGCAGTATTTCCGGCTCTTTCACCAATACCGTTCATAGTAACTTCCACCTGGCGAGCGCCATTTAGTATCCCCGCCATGGAGTTTGCTGTCGCCATGCCTAAATCATTATGGCAATGGGTGGAAATAATAGCTTTATGAATATTTTTTACGTTTTCTTTCAGAAATTTAATTTTCTCACCATAAACATGTGGCAAGCAATATCCGGTGGTATCAGGTATATTTACCACCGTTGCACCTGCACCGATCACTGCTTCAATAACACGAGCCAGATATTCGTTTTCAGTACGACCAGCATCTTCGGCATAAAATTCAACATCTTCCACATACTTTTTTGCATATTTTACCGCAGCAATAGCTCTTTCAATAATTTCTTCCTTATTGGATTTTAGCTTATAAGTGATGTGGTAAAAAGATGTTCCGATACCAGTATGAATGCGTTTGTTTTTCGCATATTTTAGGGAATCGGCAGCAACGTCGATATCTTTTTCAACTGCACGAGTTAATGCACAAATGGTTGGGCGGGTAATAGCTTTAGAAATTTCAACGATGGAATTAAAATCCCCGGGACTTGAAATTGGGAAGCCTGCCTCAATAATGTCGACACCTAGTTCTTCGAGGGCGCGGGCAACTTCAATTTTTTCAACGGTATTCAATTGACAGCCCGGAACTTGTTCGCCGTCTCGGAGCGTTGTGTCGAAAATGTACAGTTTTTCTTCCATGACTACGTTTTCTTTTTAAATGATTCTTATATAAACTAAAAAAAGCCACTCTTTGTTGAGAATGGCTCTTACATATTTTCTATATAAAACATACCATTCTCTCTAGCATCTTAGAATAAGTAGGCTAATGAAATAAATAGAAAGAAGGATAGAATTATAAATCATGATCTTTATCAGTATTTGACAAATGTATTGATAAAGTTTCAATAAACAAGGGCTTCTATATAATAATATTTGCAGGAAACAGAAAAAATATTTCTATGTTAAACAACAATAATTAGTTATAAATGCTATATAACATATTCTACTATCAATTAAACAGAAATTGATTTTTGGGTTATAAAGAATTTAATCAACTAAATTATGCCCAAATATCACTGTACCTTATAAATGGCCTTAATGCCATCTGCAAGGGCAACGGGAAATACAGAAAAGTGTGTATCATTGTCATAGCGATGTGTATACATTTTAAACCCCTTATAATCGCGATTACGAAGAGTTTCAACGAATTCACTTCCGGGAACAAGGTAATTTTCTTTAGAATCAAGCCCCCCCATCATTACAAAAACATTGGCGTTTAATTCTTTATTACGGCTAAAGTATTTTTTTTCCAGATTGAAAATATATCTATTTTCCCAAGATAGCGTAGGAGATATCAAAACATAATTTTGAAATAGTTCAGGTTTGGTGAGCAGTATATATGCGCCAAATAATCCGCCCAAATCAAACCCGAAAAGTGCACGTTGGTCTGGTTTTGTTGGAAAACGGCTCTCAATGGTTGTAAATAATTCTTTTTCGAGAAACATTTGAAAATTACGAGCCCCGCCTGTTTCCGGCCAATCACCCATCTTTTTTTCCCTATCGCGGGTTGGAGTAAAATCGCGAGCCCTTAGGTTCCACCATCTTTCGGTAGTTCCACCATACCCAATACCTACAACTATCACATCTCCAATATCTTTACCATAGCCAAGCCACTCAACAATATCCATCGACATACCGAAAGAGCGATCAGCATCCAAAAGATAAATCACCGGAAAAGTCTTGGTGGTATCGCCATACGATGATGGCAAATATACATTGATAATAAAAGCCTGATCCTTTACATATCGGGAGTCAATACGTAAAAGCTGGGTAGTACCCGTAGCTTTTGCACTAATCCCAGAGAAGGCTCCAATAAACGATAAGAAACAAATATTAATTGCAAAACGCATATTAAATGGCGTTTTTAGTAATGCTGAGTTTATCAGGTTATAAAGATAAAAATACCTGATTGACAATGCAAGTATACAGAAAATGTTTTACATTTTGTTACAAATATGATTCATCTAACACATAAAACCCTAAAAAACTCCAACAAACCCAAAATGGAAAGAGAACCAAGTACCAAGATAAAATCCAGCATATTAATATTTTAAAAATTAACTATTTTTGACTGTTTTCTTGATAATAAATACTTGATACTTGGTAATCAATACTCAATACTTACTGCTTTTATTTATAAACAATATTTTTTCGTTTGATTGAATATGCCGTAAAAATTCCGACAGCTTTGTCTTTTGGCTCAATATTTGTTGAAATATTTGCTGATGGACCACTAAAAATAGGCACTTTGGGATAATAATCTAATATGTAGTCATATATAAAACCATAATATTCCTCTGTAATCCCATACATCTCAACACTAACCATATTGCCAGTAACTAATTTCTCGTCAGCACGTTCTTCACGTAACATGTATGCCTGAAAACCGTCATAATATCTACCTTCGAAACCAGTATTGTCGGTAATTGAATATTTAAAAATACTATCAGTAAGCAGCACATTATTTTTTCTGACTTTAATCAGATAAAAATTTCTTCCGCCACCCGGATCCTGAGCGTATAAGTTTACGCTCCATCCTCTCATGTTCGGATTGGAGCCATTATAAACAATTTGAATAGAATCGATTGCATTAACTAATTTAAGAACTGACTTTGCGGAATATTCTTCAGCAATGCCATCGTCATTTACGTCCACATTTTTGATGCTTAGAGAATACGTTTTCCCGGGAACGCCAAATACGGTAGAATCAGTAAAGTAAGTTCCTGCTTTTGTTATATCTTCTTTAAGAGCATACACGGCGGAACCATCCGAAATTGTAACCGTCGCATTTGAAATCATCTTAATAGGTTGTTTATTTAAAGCATCGCTTAATTTCGATAATTTTACCATATGCCTGGTAGTATCCGTTGATATATAACCCTCCACAACCAATCGCGCATTGGTTGAATCGGGTTCGATATTATTTATGTTTTCGGTACACCCATTGAAAAAGAGTGAAACACAAAACAGCGCTATTAGTTTAATTGATTTGTGATATATTGTCATGATATTGAATATTTTAACAAATTAAAATTTGAAATTATAAGTAATGCCAGGGAAATAAACAAACGGAAGATACCACCGTTCTACAACTATTTGCCCGGGATTTTTTGTGTCCTGTACAAAGTTGATCATCCAGTCGTTATGTCTTCCATAAAGGTTATATACGGAGAAAACCCATTCGCCATGCCACATTTTTCCAGGACGAACTTTACCTTTTAGTGTTAAGGAAACATCAAGCCTGTGGTAATCCCGCATACGGTATCCGTTGCGCGTAGAATAATATTTTCCGTAAGTGTCATTTATAAAAAAGGAGCCAACCGGAAAAGTGAGGGGAGCGCCAGTTGCATAAACCCAATTGGCTGACAGTATTGCCTTTGGAGATAGCTCATAATTAAGGATAACATTAATATTATGAGGTTTATCATAAGGAGCAGGATATTCCTTGCCATTGTTAATCTCAGGTATTTTTCGTGTTACCTTCGAAAGTGTATAGCTTATCCAACCATTAAACCGTCCCTCGTTCTTTCTGATTAAAAATTCAATGCCATAAGCTTTTGCGGTTCCCGACCGGATGTCGCCTTCCATCCTTGGATTCATCAATAACTGTGCATTATCCTTAAAATCAACCACATCGTACATGTTTTTATAGTAAGTTTCTATCGATGTTTCGTATTTGTTATCTGCGAAGTTTTTGAAATATCCGATAGCAAACTGATCAGCCTTTTGAGGCTTTACGTTAGGGGTAGAAGGAAACCAGACATCCAGAGGCATCCCTCCGGTTGAATTCGATGCCAGTTGCATGTATTGAATGGTTCGCGAATAACTTGCTTTTACCGATGAATTTTGACTAATGGAGTAATTCAAACCAAACCGGGGCTCAATACCCTGATATGTATGAAATATTTTTCCTTTCGGATAATATAATGTACTAATTACATGATAATTATTTTGATCTTCTTTTGAAAATTGATATAGGGTTGCGGTACCTATATTTTGAAAAGCCGTATATCGCAACCCATATTTGAGGGTGAGCTTTTCACCGATTTTCTCTTGGTTCGAAATATAAGCGCCATGCTCCAATGCGTAATTTTTTGGAACAGGAGATCTTAATGTGCTCCGTTCACTTTCCATATACGCATCGCAAGGATCAAAATCATGATAGGTTGATGAAATTCCAAATTTTATTTCGTTTTCGGGATTTAAAAAATAGTTGAAATCCATTTTGAACGTGTAATCAAGCATATTCGAATTCCATACATAGTTGGAGCCACCTAAACCCATTTTCAACGAGTAATCGTATTTGGCAATCACACCCGTTATGTTTGAAAATAATCGGCGAGAGAAAAGATGATTCCATCGCAATGTTCCTGTCATATTTCCAAATCCGGCATCAGAACTGCCCTTTTGCCCGAATTTATCTCTACCGGTATATGCCGAAAGAAACAAACGATTATTATCATTTATCTGATGATTTATTTTCAGGTTTAAATCGTAAAAGTACATTTTGCTTTTACGCAGCCCGGAATCGGTCATCAACGGAAAAAACATATCGGCATAAGTTCGTCTTCCGGCAATAAGAAATGATGTTTTTTCGCTACCAATAGGCCCTTCCAAGGTTAATCTGCTCGATATAAGACCAATACCTCCGGTCGCCGCAAGCTTCTTAGTGTTGCCTTCCTTCATCCGAACATCCAATACCGATGACAATCGCCCCCCGTAATTCGAAGGAATATCTCCTTTATAAAGCTTAACGTCGCGAACAGCATCGTTGTTAAACACCGAAAAAAAGCCCATGAGATGAGATGCATTATATACCGTAGCTTCGTCGATAAGTATTAAGTTTTGATCCATGCCCCCACCCCGAACACTATATCCCGAAGTTCCTTCAGCTGTTGGTAAAACCCCGGGAAGCATTTGAATAACCTTAATAACATCTACTTCGCCCATTAAAGCCGGTACTTGCTTAATGGTTTTCATTTCAAGTTTTGTCACACTCATTTCGGTTTTTTTAACGTTTGCATCAGGGCGATCGGCTGTGACTACCACTTCTTCGAGTTGTTGTTGTATTGGTAATAATTCCACTGTCAACGAGATGTTCTTTGTTAGTTCCACGTTTTTCGAAACAGGAGCGTACCCGATATAACTGAATTCTAATACATAATCTCCGGGTTTCAGGCTTAATGAGAAAAAACCATATAAATTGGTTGCTGTGCCTGTTTTCAGATTCTTTACGGAAACCGTAGCTCCAATCAGAGCCTCTCCGTTTTCGATATCCTTCACATAACCACTTACACTTAAACGCCCTGCGGGATTATCACCCTCTGCCATAAGAGATTGTACCAGTGATAAAGCCAATAAGCCTATCATTAAAACTTTAACTTTTCGTAACATTGTGCTAATAGATTGATTATTATAATTATTTCTTTCTAAATATATTTTGCTGCGAATTTAAAACCTAATTTATCCTAAAAGAACACCTTATCGGTGAAACAGAAAAATCCACCGAGGAATTAGCTAAATTCAAATTGAAAGACAAATAGAATATAAAATAGTTGCATTCAAAAAACATATTTTCAGGTAAAAAAATACATTTTTATTTTGTTTGGCGGAACCATCGTCATCGCCATAATTCAACATAACGCGGGATGGAATAAATGTGGCAGGTAAAACTAACATGTCCCGGAAACGGGAATGTGCAAAGGTATAGGACTTGGTAAAATGATTTATAGGTAAATTATTCAATTTAATCCAGGAAAATTTTGGGCAGAAAGTACAGATGGAAATGGAAGTACTTATTATCTTACAGTTAAGTGATTCAGGATTTGAGCCTGAAGAATAAAAAATATTTCATGCAAAGAACGCTAAGGATGCGCTATGAATGCAACGTGATAAATTTCATAAATTTATCTTTACAAGCTCTGTGCAAAACTTTGCGCCCTTTGCGTGAAACATATTAGTTCATCTTAAGTCGTCCGGACAAAACCCATGCATTCATTCCCGCAGGACGAATGGAATGTATTCCGTATTGAGTGTCCGATTCTTCACTGATGATTGAAACAGCAGCTGATATTGCAGCTACAACAGCTCCTTCAGATACATTTTCTTCTTTTTTTGCCGGTGCCACCTTAACAGGTTCAGGTGTAGGAGCAGGAAAGCCATCACGGCGCATTTTAAAGAAGTTCTCGGCAACCTGAGGCAAAAGTGCGTAAGACAAAACGTCTTCGTCCTGTTGGATATATTCTTTAATTTTCTCACGAATACTTTCGAGTTCGGGAGCAATTAAATCAGCAGGACGGCATGTAATTTGCTTTTCATCGCCCAGAATCTTTTTAAGGATATCAGCAGGAATTGGCGCAGGCGTTTTTCCATATTCACCTTTTATTAAAGCCTTCGATTCTTTCGGAATCATTTTGTAACGTTCGCCCATAATAACGTTCATTACAGCTTGGGTTCCAATAATCTGGCTGGTAGGTGTAACCAATGGAGAATAGCCGAAATCTTTGCGAACTCGTGGTACTTCGTTCAATACTTCGTCATATTTATCGGAAGCATTGGCTTGTTTAAGTTGTGAAACAAGGTTAGAAAGCATCCCACCAGGTACCTGGTATTTTAGTGCATTTACATCAACACCAAGTATCTTGGTATCGAGCAGTCCACTTGCTATATATTTTTCACGTAAAGGTCTGAAATATTCAGCAATGTCGCTTAATTTATTTAAGTCAAGTCCTGTATCATACTGAGTGTCCTTTAGTGTGGCAACAAAAGCTTCTGTTGGTGGTTGTGACGTACCCATTGATAACGGCGATATTGCACAATCAATAATGTCTATGCCTGCTTCAATGGCTTTTAAATATGTCATTGATCCAACACCACTGGTATAATGTGTATGCAAAGCAAGAGGTATCTTAACATTTTCGCGTATAGCTTTTATCAGATCGTATGCTGCATATGGAATAAGAAGGCCTGCCATATCTTTGATGCATATAGAGTCAGCACCCATAGACTCCAATCGCTTGGCATCTTTTACAAAAAGCTCGAGTGTATGAAAAGGGCTTGTAGTATAGCAAACAGTGGCCTGAGCGTGGCCGCCTTCTTTTTTGCAGGCTTTGATAGATGTTTCTACATTACGTGGATCGTTCAATGCGTCAAAAATACGGATTATATCCATACCATTAGCCACTGCTTTTTGAACAAAATATTCTACAACATCGTCAGCATAATGCTTATATCCCAAAAGATTCTGTCCTCTTAAAAGCATTTGAAGCGGTGTTTTTTTTGCCAGCTTCTTAATTACGCGAAGACGTACCCATGGATCTTCATTCAAAAAACGAAGACAAGCATCAAATGTTGCTCCACCCCATGCTTCCAAAGAGTGATATCCAATATTGTCAAGCTGTTCAATAATAGGGAGCATTTCGTCCAATCTCATTCTGGTTGCGATAAGTGACTGATGTGCATCACGCAACGCTGTTTCTGTTATTTTAATTTTTCTCATGATAGCGATAGAATTAATGAATAAATTTATTCGAATACAATGAGTATATCTCCTGCAGAAATACATTGTCCGGCTTCAACTTTAACTGCTGAAACTTTGCCATCTGCAGGTGCAGTAATTTCATTTTCCATTTTCATAGCTTCGAGTACAAGAAGCACCTGACCACGTTTTACTGCTTCGCCAGCTTTTACATTTACCTTTAATATACTGCCAGGCATTGGAGCCGTAATACTATTTCCGCCATGTGAAACAGGTGCAGGCGCTGAGGTGCTTGCGTTCGCTGCAGGTTGTTTAACCGCTGTTCCATTTGTTGGCTTTGGGGCTGCATTTCCTTTGATTTCTTCCAATTCTACTTCGTATTGTTGACTGTTTACTTTAATTAAAAACTTTCTCATG
Source organism: Bacteroidales bacterium (assembly GCA_038213375.1). Taxonomy (GTDB): domain Bacteria; phylum Bacteroidota; class Bacteroidia; order Bacteroidales; family JAAUTT01; genus JAAUTT01. The sequence goes on from JBBQTB010000026.1 coordinate 67,615, forward strand.
TTGATATTTTAATTGTCGATTAATTATAATTATTTAGTTATCAATAAATTCAAATTTATAATAGTAATGCAACCATTATTTTTATAAAGAAGGCAGGCTTAGCATTTGGAAAAGTAAGTTATGCTCTATTTCGGAAAATAGAAAATTGTTTTATAACTCATCTGCCCCTGGCCGGACTGAACCGAATAAATCTAAAAACTTAATTAATAAATGTTCGGAAATCCTATCAGATGTATTTTAATAAGTGGTATTGCGATGCAAAATTAGTATTTTCTGAATCAAAAAAATTAGTAAAAATATGTTTAGCAAAATAAAATCAAAATTATTTTCAGGTGTAGACGAGTTAGGATCAGGTTCGGTTAATTTCAATAATATTTATGGTAATATAAAGATATATAGTAATATAAACTGGTATATCAGAATTATTTTCCCAATTATTTTTCATCGTTTTCGATTTTGGACTTTTTTTATAATCGCAATTCGGTTAATATAAAATCATTTGCTCCTCTCTCTTTTTCTGTCTATTTTTACACGCACACAAACACAACACAAGGTTTGACTGTTTCCGGAGATATCATGAGTGCCCGCTACGAAGAGATGTTTCGAACCTATTTTTCTTCGTTGTGTTATTTTGCCAGAAAGTATATCGCTGATCTGGATACCAGTAAAGAGATTGTTCATAAGGTTTTTGTTGCTATTTGGGAAAACAGAGCCGGTTTCGACTTCGAAAAGCCAGCCAAATCATACTTGTTTACTTCGGTTTATAATCGCTGTATGAACCACATCCGTGATCAGAAAAAATTCATAACAAATGACAATATTGAAGAAGCTGACAATTTTCCCGAAAACATAGTCAATCACGATCATTTGGAAGCAGCCGAACTCGAAAGCCGTATATGGAAAATAATAAACCAGTTGCCTGAAAAGTGCAGGGAGATCTTTATTCTGAACCGGTTTGAAGGAAAAAAGTACAATGAAATTGCCGGGCATCTGGATATCTCTGTTAAAACAGTGGAAACTCAGATGTCAAAAGCCTTGAAAATACTTCGTGAGCATTTGGCCGATTACCTTCATATCCTGATACTTTTTTTATTAAAAAAACTATGGTAACGCATCAGGGTATAAAACGATTTATGTGTGTAGGTATTGTAAAGCTATGAAAAACGATCAATTACATATCGACCCTGCCGTGATTACGCGGTTCCTGTCTGGAGAAACCACACCGGACGAACAACAGCGTTTATTGCAATGGAAGGAAGCATCGCCTGAAAATCGTAAACAATTCGATGATTTTCATGAGGTGTGGTTGATCATGGATAAAACTTCGCTTAAGCAGGATATCGATATAGATTCAGAATGGAATTATTTACAGGCTACTTTGCAAGAATCTGAAAAGCCAAAATCGAAAGGAATTTTCTTCAATCCTTTTATGCGTATTGCAGCCTCCATTATTATAATCATTGGTCTTTCGTTTGCCGGATGGACTTTTTTCAATCATAAATCCATTAAATCGCCTTTGGCTGAAACCAACCATCTTACCTTACCCGATGGAAGTAATGTTACCCTTAATGCTAATTCGAAGTTAACATACAATAAATCAGGTTGGCTTAAAACACGAGTTGTCTCTTTGAAGGGTGAAGCATTTTTTGAAGTGATGAAAAATCCCGCGGTACCATTTATTATCAGGTTGGATGGCGCTGACGTGAAGGTTCTTGGAACTTCTTTTAATGTAAAGGCTTATGCGGAAGCTGATAAAATTGAAGTGACGGTATCGGAAGGCACTGTAAGTGTTTACGATCATCAGCAGCAAGATAAAAAAGTTGTGGTTACAAGAGGTGAGAGAGCTATTTTTAGTAAAGTGGACAGGGTGGTGGAGAAACAAAATAATGAAGACCATAACTTCATTGCCTGGAAAACCCGAACAATGGTGTTTGAAAATGAAAGCTTACCTGAAATAATAAAGACGTTGCGCAGTGTTTATCACAAGGACATTGTTATTCAAAGTTCTGAGTTAAACCATTGCACCATCACCACTATTTTCGACAACAAAGATCTCACTACGGTACTCAAAGTCCTTAAATCGACACTTGATATCACTATCGAAGAAAAGGATGGCAGAATTATCATTAAAGGCAAAGGGTGTTGATCTCAGGAACATCATCCGATCGTTATTTTCTATGAAAAAATTGGGCTTTATCACTATAATGTTTTTTTTAAGTGCGGTTGCGCAGGTTGCTGCTCAGTCCTCAATTCTGGATAAGCCTGTAACTGCCGCATATATAAAAACATCGCTGAAAGAGGCAATTGCCGATATCTCACAAAAAACCGGAATACGCTTCTCCTACAGTTCCCGCAAGGTTCCTGAAAGTGCCACTGTTACAGCTTCTTTCGATAAGGTCTCACTTGGATTGGCACTCATTACGGTATTAAAAAATCTTCCGGTGGAATTTGAGGTTGTTGATAATTACATTGTTTTGAAAAAAGGGAATGTTCCAGTGGAGATAATCAAAGAAGAGGAGCAACTGCCATTGCGAAATGTTACCCTTAGTGGTTATATTAAAGATAACCCATCTGGAGAATTTCTTCCGGGTGCCACCATATATATCAGGAACTTGGGAATTGGCACATCCACTAATGGTTACGGCTTTTTTTCATTAACTCTTCCAGTGGGAAAATATTCACTTGAGATTTCTTACCTTGGCTATGACCTGGAAAAACAGGATATCGATTTGCAAAGCAATTACAAGATTGATTTTAGCCTGAAACAGCAGATACAGAGAATTGAGGAGGTTGTTATTTCGAACCTTAAAACTGGCGAAATGGTATTTAAGAGACACGCATCGCAAACCGATGTCCAGCCATCGTTTGTGGCTCAACTGCCATCATTGATGGGCGAGCCTGATGTTATTAAATCATTGGAATTTATGCCAGGCATCTCTTTTTATGGAGATGGATCAAGCTACTTTCATGTGCGGGGTGGTAATTACGATCAAAACCTTATTCTGTTGGATGAAGCTACCATCTTCAATCCGTCGCACATGCTGGGCATATTTTCTCCCATTATACCCGATGCTATCCGCAGTGTGGACGTGTATAAAGCTGATTATCCTGTTAATTATGGTGGTCGCTTATCGTCGGTAGTGGATATAAGAACAAAGGATGGGAATAAAAATAAATTTGCTGCGTCCGGAGATATTGGATTGATTTCGGCACGCGGAACCGTGGAGGGGCCAATTAAAAAAGATGCCAGCTCGTTTTTTGTTTCGTTCCGGAAATCGTATTTCGACGCATACCTAAAACCCTCGATGCCTTCGTTGCAAGGAATGTATTTTTATGATTTCACTACAAAACTTAATATAAAATTAGGCGCTAAGGACCGTTTGTTTTTTACAATTTACTCTGGTAAAGATATTCTAAGGGTTACCAAGGATATCAACGACAGAAATGGTTTAAACTGGACCAATGCCAGTACAACCTTGCGATGGAACCATGTTTTTGGTTCGAGGGTTTTTCTCAATTCATCATTCGTTGCCAGTAGTTACGACTATAATCTTTATACCTCTGTTACTAAAAACGACTATTGGAATTCTCGGATTAGCAATGCCAGTTTGAAGGAAGAGATGACCTTTTATGTCACACCCCACCTTATCTTGAAGTTTGGTATCAAATGGTCAAGTTATAGTTTTAATCCGGGAAATTATTACCAGAATTCAACTATTTTAGACAACTTTAAGGTGTCGCCCATAAATTCGCTTGAAACAGTTGCTTACGCTGGCGCTGAACATGAAGTATTGCCATGGTTGAGAGTTAATTATGGATTTCGGTTAACATCGTGGATTAATTCAGGTAAAGCTTTTGTAGTTCAGTTTGACGATTTCTATAACGCCAAAGGAGTTAAAAATTATAAAGATAAAGAAGTTTTCTATAAGCATGTAGGCATTGAGCCGAGATTATCTGCCTCGTTCCGCACTACAAAACAGTCGAGCTTTAAACTGAGTTACAGCCGCACCTATCAATACATCAATTTGATAACAAATTCGATTAGTCCCTTTAACTCCCTGGAAGTATGGCTTCCGGCGGGTCCTAATATTAAGCCGCAATATGCCGATATTACCGATCTGGGTTATGTAGTATCGTTTGGAAGTTTCGATTTTCAAACCGATGTGTATTATAAGTGGATGAACAACCAAATTGGATATATCTATCATTCCAATATGCTGGTGAACCCGGAAATAGAGGGCCAACTGCGGCAGGGTAAGGGCTGGTCGTATGGTTTAGAACTTGGTATAGAAAGGAAGTTTGGAAAATTTTCAGGTAAGGCAGGGTACACATGGTCCAGAATATTTCAGAAAATTGACGGTTTAAATGGCAACCGCTCATATCCGGCAACATTCGATCGTCCTCACAACTTTGTACTTAGTCTGGCCTGGCAGGCAAAACCAAGGTGGTTGTTTTCGGCCAACTATAATTTGGCTTCCGGGATGCGTTTTACCACACCAACCGGATTTTATAATTATCGCGGAACTCAGGTGCCGATCTATACCTCCCAGAACAATGATCAATTACCAACTTATAAGCGGTTGGACGTGTCTGCTACCTTTCAGCTAAATAAACCAAACAGCAGGTTTCAGCAAAGTCTTAATTTCTCAATTGTGAATTTTTTAAACAATAAAAACCCAATATTTATATATTTCAATAAGCAAAAAACCGCCGATGGGACTTTTGTAGTGCCTATGGATCGGTTAAATCGCGAGGATATCACATCTTCCATGCGATATTTTTATGGTGTGGTGCCTTCGATAACTTATCATTTTAATTTTTAATGGGAACGAAACGATTAATTATAAGCGACATAAATAATGCACTGTTGAAAATTATCAACTATTTGCCCTTGTCTCGGCACTTGGCTTTAGGTTCTAAACACATGGCACTTGGCCCAGGGTTCTTGGTGCTTGTTCTTACAATCATTCTTTTACCGGGATGCGAGACCGAATATCCATGGGAACTTCAGGAGTCCGAAGTGAAAAACATGGTGGTTGATGGCATCATCACCAACGAAATGAAGGCTCAGCACATCAAACTTTCTATCTCGAATACCAAACCAAATAAACTCTCAGAGCCAATTTCGGGTGCAACAGTGACTGTTGATGAGAAAAACAATCATTACCAATTTATCGAATCTTCAACTCTGCCGGGCAGTTATATTTCATTGCCATTTCAAGCAGTGGTTGGTAAAACTTATGTATTATCCATCACCATTAATTCCAAAATATTTACTGCAAGAGACAGCATGGTATCTATCACGGAACTTTCTCCATTCAATCTTTCCATCGAAAGCAAAGGCGAATTTTATGTATACAACCATATCAAAACAGGGATGCCGGCCATCATAGAGGTTTATTTCGATTGGACAAAAAACACCGAATACACTCAGGACTATGGCAGCAGCATGGCTAAGGAGACTTTCTATATTCTCAAAAATGTAGATATTAACGAGGTTTTGCATCCTGACATGGAAATTATCCGGTTCCCAAAAGGCACAAAAATAATTCGCCGTAAATACAGCTTGTCGGAAGATCACCAGGCATTTATCCGTTCATTGCTTATGGAGACCGAATGGCGTGGAGGCTTGTTTGATGTTCAGCAGGGGAACGTATCAACCAACTTAAACAATAACGCACTGGGCTTTTTTGGGGTTTGTATGATACTTAAAGATTCGATGGAGGTAAAGTGAATAAATCTATTCGATAGGAATCAAAAACACAAGAGCACAAAGAGGTTATATCTTAGCGCCCTTGTATTCAACTCAATTGAATTTAGCATGTTTCAAACCAGTTGGAAGGAATGAAGCATATTAGCCTCAATTTCATCTGTTGCGTGATTTAGTGGATTAAGTAAATGCTCCATCATTGGATCAACAACTGTGCGTAATGGTCTACTCCCGTATGGTATATCGACTAGTTTGGCAACTGCATCAGCCACATTCTGAGGATTATTGGCAGAGCCATCAATAACACTTTTCTGAATATTTTCACCAAACCCATCAACAAACTCTTTCAAACCTTGATACTCATTAATTTTTGCCGATGGTTTTGGACTATTTGCATAGGCTGCACCCACAAAATTCGTAGTTGGGTATGCTCCGGGTTCTACAATTATACTATCAATTCCAAGAGGAGCAAGTTCATAACGCCACCCCTCAGCTAAAGCTTCTACAGCAAATTTGCTTGCGCTGTAAACATGCATCGTTGGAATAATTATCCTCCCCAATCCACTCGAGATAGTAATGATAAGCCCGTTTCTTTCTCTTTTCATCACAGAAATGGCGGCTTTTGTGACGTTAAATACGCCGAAGACATTGGTTTCGAATTGCATTCTTACATATTCGTCAGTGAAATCTTCGGTAATTCCCATGCTACCATGCCCCGCATTATTTATAAGCACATTAAGTTGTCCATGTTTGCTTACAATTTCATTAATAGCTATTTCCGCACTACCAGATTTGGATACATCCAGATCAATTACTTTTAGATCACATTTGTTTTCGGCAGCCCAATGTTGCATTAAAGCAGCATTTTCAGCATTATTAGAAGTGAGATTCCTCATGGAAGCATACACCGTATGCCCCGATTTAGCAAGTGTTTGGGCTATAAGTTTTCCAAAACCACTGCTTGACCCTGTAACTAAAATGACTTTATTCATGATGTTAATTTTTAGTTGAACACTAAAGAATAGAGAAAAAGAAGTTCAAAGTTGAATTTATACCCAAATTCTCTTTGAAAATTGTTACAACAAAATAATCGGTCAAAAGTTTATGTGAAATTTAAAGATGAGGCTAGGTGTCAGAGAATAATAGATAAAAAAAAAGACCGCATTCGATTATTTCGATGCAGTCTATTTTTAATTTAGTGCTATTTACCTATTCAACTACTTTACCTTCTTTGTCCAATTTAACTGTTTTGGTATCGGTATTTAATTTCAAGGTTATTTCATAATACTCCTTTTCGCCTTTAACCAGATAGATAGCATCGGTTTTCCAGCCTTTGTAATCGTTGCCGGCCAAAACATCCTTCACTGGTTGAGGTAATTTATCCTCTGTAATTTTTTCTTTCTTTGCTTCATCCTGAGCAGATACATACACTGCATTTATACGACTGTTAGCCTTTACATTCAATCCGGTTAATAGACTACCAGTTAATAACACACTTCCAATTACAAAAATCAATTTTTTCATAACATTAATTTTTACGTTTTACAATGAATTGACTTCAAATATTCGAAATACGTGCCAAAAATAATTTACAAACATAACTAACTGTTTATTAATTTAATAAGTTTATTATTTATAAATCACAACAAAGGTTTTAGTGTAACCATTCTACACTTTGTGGAAATTTTGGACTTATAGTTCAATTAGCCTGAATAATTCCTAAAGTAGCACAAGGCTACAAATAAAATAATTTGATGGTTTTTGAAGGGAGCCTTACAAAATGAATTAAAAAAGCCTTATAGAAGGAACTATGAAGAACTAGGCGCAAGTTATTGCCCCTTTTTAAGGTGTTGGGTTTAATTTTGCTTAAGTCAACGACATTCAATTATGAGATCCAATGTGAGAGATGAATGAAAAATATGGAAATTTGAGGAGTCTACTATTTGTCATCCAATGCATAACCCATTCCAATGACAGTATGGATAAGCTTTTGTGAAAAATCTTTATCTATTTTATTGCGAAGGGCATTAATATGCACATCAATTACATTAGTTCCGGTATCAAACGAATTGCCCCAAATTTTCCCGATAATTTCAATTCTTTCAAATACTTTGCCCTTATTGCTTGCCAGGAGTTCAAGTATTTTATATTCGCGGGCTGTAAGCTTAATTTCTTCGTTCGCCCGTTTTACTTTCTTCGAAATGGTATCAATCTCCAAATCTAATATCTTTAAAGTAGGTGCTATAAAAGAATCTTTACTCCTCCGATCTAGCGCCTTTATTCTTGCCAGTAATTCCAGGAATTGGAATGGTTTTAAAAGATAATCATCTGCACCGCTGTCAAACCCTGTAACCTTATCTTCGGTAGAGTCCAGAGAGGTAAGCATCAGAATCGGTGTTTTTATATTGTTATTGCGTAGTTTCTTGCATAATTCGAAACCATTTATGCCAGGTACTATAACATCCAGTAATATAACATCATATTTTTTTTTGAGAGCTAACTTCTCTGCTATTGCACTGTCGTAGGCTAAATCTACGTTACAATCATTTTTTTCTAAACCTAATTTAACGAACGATGAAATATCCGGGTCATCTTCCATCATTAATACTTTCATTTCCAGCTACGATATAATAAAAATAAATTCTAATAAATTAATAGGGAAAATTATAAGTTTATTCTGGTTTAACAAGTAATTATAAAAAATAAATTCTAAACTTGTACTAAAAATTGTACGCAGAAACAAACATTTGTTTGAGATATTTAAAAAAGTTTCTACAAAATCATCGATTATATATTTATCTCAAATTATAAAGTTTACAAATACCTTAGCATAAGATGTTAACGCCAGAATAATTTTTACGATTAATATAAAATTTGATGATAGTGAATTATATAAAACTGAAGTTTCGGAGAAGATTTCTCCCTATGTATCAGGGGTAATTCATGTGCTAAACTGAGGTATCGACGGCTCGCTTATGACTTTAAATATCAATTAAACAAACACTTACGGCGATGATTCTTTTTTTCGAGGATTACG
>JBBQTB010000027.1:0-72134 GCA_038213375.1 Bacteroidales bacterium
ACCCGAACAGTTAAGCAGAAAAGTGAAGTCTTTGGACAGCCAAAACTGGACAGAAATTCGGTACGAAATCGGTACGGTATTTTATTGAAAATTTAGAAAGCAACTGATTATTAAATAATTGACCTGATTGGGTTAATACCCCAGCTGGATCACAGAAACCCTGAAGTATTTACTTCGGGGTTATTTGTTTCAATAAATCAAGCACTTATATAAAGTAAAGGGGTTTTCAAAATCAATTAATAGGAGTCTGAAAAGGATTTCTTGTAATTTTGTTTTAGAATTGTATTAATATGATAGATTTTCCTTTAAAACAGCCTTATTTATTCGTTTTACCAGTTGCGGTCCTTCATAAATAAACCCTGTATATATCTGCACAAGGGAGGCTCCGGCTTTTAGTTTTTCAATGGCATCTTCAGCATTCATAATTCCTCCCACACCAATAATTGGTAACATACCATTGGTTTTCTGAAAAATATATCGGATTATTTCGGTAGACCTTTCGCGCAGAGGCTTTCCACTCAACCCGCCATTACCAATCCGTTTTATTTTCTGATCATCTTCTGATAAATTGTAACGACCTGTAGTAGTATTAGTTGCTATTATTCCATCTATTTTAGTTTCAGAAACAATTTCCAATACTTCATCTATTTGAGAAAAATTTAAATCGGGTGATATTTTGAGAAGAATAGGTTTGAAAGATTGCTTTTTAGCTCTTTCAAGATTCAATGTGTTTAAAATTTTCTTTAAAGAATCTTTCTCCTGGAGTTTTTGTAAATCAGATATATTGGGGCAACTGACATTAACTACTAAATAATCAACATGTTCATACAATTTATTAAAAGTGAAAATATAATCATTTACTGCTTGGTCATTTGGAGTAGTTGTATTTTTACCAAGGTTTCCCCCGATAATAATTTTTGTTTTTCTGTGCTTTAGATTCGCTAAGATTTCGTCGGCACCATGGTTGTTAAATCCCATGCGGTTAATCAGGGCATTGTCCTTTATAATTCTAAAGGATCTGGGTTTAGGATTACCATTCTGTCCCTTAGGGGTTACTGTTCCTATTTCAATAAATGCAAATCCGAGATGAGAAAATTCATTATAAAAAGTAGCATCTTTATCAAATCCTGCCGCCAAACCAACCGGATTGCTAAAATGAATTCCAAAAACAGTGCGTTCTAATAAAGGATTTTTGAGAGAAAGGCATCTTTCGGTTAGCAAGGCAATTCCGGGTATTTTAAAAGCAATTTTTATTACCTGTACTACAAAGTGATGAACTTGTTCCGGATCAAACAGAAATAGTATGGGACGAATTATTCGTTTATACATTCAATTTTTCCTGCAAAGGTAAAGAAACTTTTATAAATTACTTTCCAGGAGTAAATTCATCAAACGTCTTATCTGTATAAAATAGAAGAATTTTTTCAACCTTTCGTGGGGGGATTATTTCGGTAGTGATATCGGATTGATTTTTTTTATCACCTTCTGGAGGAGTTAAAATTTCATTGGATTTTTGAAGAGCAGATGCAGGTTGTATTTTATTTGTAAACGGCATTGGAGAGGCAAATAAATCCATTTGTTCAGGTTTTTTGTACATCGATCCAATGCCCATTATCAACCATTCCGAATTAATATTCTTATAACGTGAAAGTATCTTTTGGATGAATTCGAAGCTAGGATTATTGCGGCCGGACAATATATGCGACACGCTAGATCTCTGAACACCAATCTCATCTGCAAATCGAGTTCCGGTAAGGTTTTCATGTGTTAGAAATTTGATAATCCGTTCTTTCATATCATTCCTATAAATTACAAATGTAATAAAATTAATAAATACTTATGTAACTTTATGAATCACATTTATGAATCACATTTGTAAATTTCATTGACATTTGTATAGGCTGAATTGGAAACAAGCCTATTTAAGTTGTTATTAAACTAAAATACCTATAATTTCAGGAATGAATTGATTAAGTTTGTAAATATTAAGTTTTATATGAATTAAAAGAATCAATTTAGCTTATCAGTATGATAAAATTTATATATGGATAGTAATTGCAGTACAAGAAAATTAAATTGCCTGAAGAGGTTATTTGATGCCAATAATAGTATCTATTGATTAGTAATGTACTATTGATATCCAAACCTATACACTAGAATCACTATTCTATATCTTAATATCATCTCTTATATGTTTTATAAGAATATGTAATTCAATTCATGTAAAATTCCAGTGGTATTTTAAAAATATTAAAGTATAAGTTTATTTAAAATATATTAAATATTGAATACTAGTAGTTTAAATATAATAAAATGACAATTATGCAGCATTTTGTTATCAGCTTTTGCTAATTGTTAATTAAATATTAAAATTAAACTTCAATTAAAATAGTATAAAATGTTAATATACAGTTAATAAAACATGTAAAATTAAAAAATTAATTTTCTTAGAAATTAATTTACATATGTAGAATTATATCGATACATTATTACTATATATTAACAATACAAATGTAATTTATCGCCAATAATTACAAATGTAATTGGCTATAAATGTAATTATTTTATTTCATCATCAAATTCAACAATAATTCCTATTTTTTGAGCTCAAAAAATTTAAAATTGTATCTTTTTGTATTTTGTTACTATTGTTAACTGGGAAAAAATTATAACATCCTAACGTGATTTTGTGACAGCTGGCAATATTCTTTTACAAATATCATCGCTACCGGATTTCAAATATTGGCCTATTTTCATAGTTGGCAAGTATTGGATACTACTGCAGAGAAACAAAATCCTTGATCGGATTATGGAAATACATATAAAAGATGAAGATTTGTTACTGCTCCAATAAAACCTATAGAAATAGGTCGTGTAGTTGCTGATATTTCAGCATTTTTAAAGAATATTGTCAAAATGATTTATCAGGAGGGCTTAAGTTTTGAAAATGAAAATATTCATATGATCCATTACCTCGACATGCTGATAGTGTGGAACATGAATGAGGAGTTCTGACTTCAATTTATATCACCGAACCAGTAATATCTAAATTAGCCTGATCCGGTGTTTTTTTAGGAAATATTTAGTGCTTCAAATAGCACTTCAACCGGATGTTTAGCAATTCTACCCGTGCTATCTTTAATATGGTGTCTGCAACTTGTCCCGGGAGTTGCAACAATGGTACTTTGTGATGCAGATCGCACTTCAGGGAACAGCACCAATTCCCCTATTTTCATCGATAAATCGTAGTGTTCTTTTTCATATCCGAAGGAACCTGCCATACCACAACATCCTGATTTTATTTCGTTTACTTTAAAATTGATAGGAAGGGAGAGGATTTTTCTGGTGCATTCACTGGAAATTAAAGCCTTTTGTTGACAATGTCCATGAAAACGGACATCTTGCATTTTGTTTGTAAATTGTTCAGGTGTTATTAAACCTTTATCAATTTCTTTCGCTAAAAACTCATCAATAAACATTGAATTTTTTCCCAAAACTTTGGCCGGTTCCCTTAGATTGCCATTCACTAAATCCGGATATTCATCACGAAAGGTAAGTATGCATGAAGGTTCAATTCCAACCATCGGTTTTTCGGAGGTAACAAAGTCTTTAAATGCTGTAACATTATAATTTGCCAAGACTTTGGCTTTTCTCACAAGCCCTTTTGATAAGAACGCTCTTCCACTTTCTTTATGTGGTATGAAGTCAATATAATACCCTAACTTATGTAATAGTTTAATTGCAGTTTTACCGACTTCAACATCGTTGTAATTTGTAAATTCGTCAATAAATAAATATACCTGCTTATCTGTGTTTTTCAACTGCAAATTCAGGTTTTTGAGATTAACTTTTGTCCATTTTATAAGAGTTTGATTTGCAATTTTAGGCAAGGATCTAAATACAGCAAATCCTAACGTTTTTTTAATCAGATATGAGGTAGCCTTATTCGTTACCAAAACATTATATATGCCCGAAAAATGTGAGACAAATTGATTTATTCGGGATATATAAGCTATAGCCAATGTACGAAATGGAACACCATTTGCATCATAATAATGCTGAAGAAATTCAGCTTTTAGCTTCGCAACATCTACGTTTGAAGGACATTCGCTTTTGCAAGCTTTACATGATAAACAAAGGTCCATTATCTCATATATTTCTTTATGGTCAAATGGATTTTGTTTAGTTGATTTCGTAAGAAATTCCCTAAGTATATTGGCTCTCGCCCTTGTGGTATTTTTTTCGTCACGAGTTGCCATATAACTTGGGCACATGGTTCCACCAATTAAATTTGATTTCCGACAATCTCCTGATCCATTACAATTTTCAGCTGCCCTTATAATACCTTTTTGCGCTGAAAAATCAAAATACGTCTCAATGTCTCTGGTTGCTAGCCCTGGTTCGTATCGTAACTTAGTAGACATTGATGGAGTATCTACAATTTTATTTGCATTGAAAATATTGTGAGGATCCCATAATCGTTTTATCTCTTTAATTATTTTGTAATTATGTTCGCCTACCATCAATGGTATAAACTCTCCACGTAAACGGCCATCTCCATGCTCTCCACTAAGGGATCCGTGGTATTTTTTAACAAGTTTGGCAGTTTCTCTGGCAATAATATGAAATAATTCCACACCTTTTTTATCTTTTAAATTGATTATCGGGCGCAAATGCAATTCACCCGAACCTATATGGGCATGGTATACACAACTGAGATTAAACCTTTCAAGAATTTGATTAAATTCCCTAATATATTCAGGTAATAGTTTTGGACTTACGGCTGTATCTTCAATTACGGAAACTGGTTTAGAATCACCCGGTAAATTTGATAGAACTCCTAAGCCACTTTTTCTAAGTGCCCATACCTTATTAATATCTGCTCCAAATAATAAGGGGAAATGGTATCCGTATCCTGCTGATTTTAGCTCTGATACGAGCTTTTCATAAATTTCAATAATTTCTTCTCTGGTTTCTCTGGCAAATTCTGCTATAAGGATAGCTCCAGGATCTCCTTCAACAAAAAAGCGATTTCTTTGCTGGGTAATATTTTCTTTTGTACAGTTTAATATTACACGGTCCATAAGTTCAACAGCACCCGGATAATATTTTAGTACTATCAAATTAGCTTCGAGCGATTCTTCAACTGAATTGAGATGGATACAAATTACTCCTTTCTCTTTTGGCGGAAGAAATACAAGGTTCAATTTAATCTCAGTAATAAACGCCAGAGTTCCTTCCGAACCTGCAATTAATTTACAGAAATTGAAAGGAATACCATTATTAGAAAAGGGATTTGTTTCGAGTAATAAATCGATTGCGTATCCATTATTTCTTCGTTTTAACTCCGGATCAGGAAATTGAGACCTTATTTCCTGTTGATTAAATGGATTGGTCAATGTGCTTTGTATGTTCTTGTATATCTGCCCCTCCAAGTTATCAAAATTACATTTTTTATGAAATTCTTCATCAGATAAGTCCTTAAATAATAATTCACTACCATCGCTTAGGAAAGCTTTTACTTCAAGAGTGTGGTCACGTGTGCTTCCGTAAATAATTGAATGTGAGCCGCAGGAGTTATTACCCACCATTCCACCCATCATACATCGGTTTGATGTGGATGTTTCAGGGCCGAAAAATAATCCCAAAGGTTCAAGTACTTGATTTAATTCGTCTAGTACAACTCCCGGTTGAACTCTTACCCAATGTTCTTCCTTATTAATTTCGAGAATTTCAGTAAAATATTTAGAAATATCAACCACAATTCCATTACCAACAACCTGGCCTGCAAGAGAAGTGCCAGCTGCTCTGGGAATTAATGATACATTTTTTTCAATTGCAAAACCAATAAGTTTCCGAATATCATCCCTGTTTTTGGGACGTGCCACAGCTAAAGGAATTTCGCGATAAGCTGAAGCATCGGTCGCATACAATATTTTCGAAATTTTATCGAAAAATAAATCACCTTGCAAGCTATTGGCAAGTTTTATTAAACTTTTTAAAGCATCTTTCATATTAATTTTTGAAAAAAAACAAAGATAAATCAATTGTATTTATTGCAAAATCTAAATGATAAAGTGTTTGTTTTCGAAATAAAAACAATTGTCTTTGTAAGACATTATGAATCCATAAAAAGAGTACATTCATTTAAATAGCTGGTAATTAAATTATTCGTCTAAATTCTAAATCTTTCTTTCAAGTAGAGAATGACGTAAATCATTTAAACAGTTCTACAATTTCATCTTTTTTTAATTACTTTTGGATGAGTAAATTGAATAAAATAAATACTTCAAATACAATGGATTTACTATCTTCAATAAAAAATAATGCTCAGCTTCATTGCAAACGTATTGTTCTGCCTGAAGGTAATGAGGAAAGAACCTTAAAGGCAGCTGATATAGCAATAGAAGAGGGAATTGCAAAAATAATTCTTATTGGTAACAATAAAGGAATTATGAAAATGGCTCAGGATTTTGGATTGAAAAACATAAGCAAGGCAATCATTATAGATCCATTGCAACATGCAAAAAAGGAAGAATATATCGATTTAATGGTAGAGCTTCGTAAAACCAAGGGATTAACAAAGTCCAACGCTATGAAGTTGGTTGAAGATCCTTTGTACCTGGCCACCATTATGATAAAAAATGGGGATGCTGATGGGGAGGTGGCTGGTGCGATGAATGCCACAGGTGACGTATTACGTCCAGCCTTTCAATTTGTAAAAACCATGCCTGGAATTTCAGTTGTTTCCGGTGCGTTTATTATGATTTTGAAAGACAAAGAATTTGGTAATGATGGAATATTAGTTTTCGCTGACTGTGCAGTTCATCCCAATCCTACAGATAAAGAATTGGCAGAAATAGCCATAGCCACTGCAAAGACTACTAAAGCATTAGTTGGTTTCGAACCACGGATTGCGATGCTTAGTTTCTCCACAAAAGGAAGTGCCAAACATGAAATGGTTGATAAGGTTGTAAATGCAACCCGCATTGCCAGAGAAATGGATCCTTCACTAAAAATTGATGGTGAATTACAAGCAGATGCAGCTATTATTGAGGCTATTGGTAAAAGCAAAGCACCAGGAAGCGAAATTGCAGGTAAAGCTAATGTATTGATCTTTCCGACATTAGAAAGCGGAAATATTGCTTACAAACTTGTGCAAAGATTAGCTCATGCTGAGGCGATTGGACCGGTTTTACAAGGTATGGCTGCTCCTATCAACGATTTATCAAGGGGCTGCTCAGTTAGCGATATCGTAAATCTTATTGCCATTACAGTTAATCAAGCTACTATAAATAAGATATAATTATCAGATTGATAGTATTTATTATAATATTACTTTTATTTTAGGTTAAAACAAAAATGGAATGTTAGAAGTATTAGAAGATTATGCACTAAATGAAAAACTACAGCGTAAGGGTACTCTTCAAAAAGTAGGGATTATCGGGTGTGGATCTGTGGGTCAGGAAATTACCCGAATTATTAGCCAGGCAGGAATTGAGGTAATATTTATTGATATTAGTGATGAGAGGGTAAGGGAAATTTTTCTTAGTATCAATCAACAACTTGATGAGATAATAGACCGATGGGGCTTAACCGAGAGTGAGAAAAGAGCCATTTTATCACGCATAAAAGGCTCCACTAATTTAGATGATTTAAGGGACTGTAATCTGGTAATGGAAACCATTAGTTCAAATAAGCCTGGCACCTCCATTGAACTTCGAAAGGACATTTTCAAAAAAATTGAGGACCACGTCTCCATCGAAACTGTTATCACTTCGAACATTTCTACACTAATGATTTCTGATTTATCTGCCGTATTAAAATACCCGGAAAGAGCTGTAGGAATGCATTTTATGATTCCTCCTTCCACCGTTAAAATTGTTGAAGTGGTAAGAGGATTAAATACTAACCAGCATTCTTATGAATTTGTTTGCCGTTTTGCCAATATGATTGGCAAGAAGGTAATTACCATCAATGAATCGCCTGGAAATATCAGTACTCGCCTTATAGTTACTCTTATTAACGAGGCCTGTGATGCTCTAATGGAAGGTGTAGCATCAATCGAAAACATTGACGATACCATGAAATATGGCTTCGGCCTCCAGTTCGGTCCATTCGAACTTGCCGACCGGATAGGACTCGACAAAATATTAAAATACATGGATAACCTTTATCAGGAGTTTGGATTGCATAAATTTAAGGCTTCTCCCATCATCAAAAGGTTAGTTCGGTCGAATAACCTTGGTCGTAAAACTAATAAAGGGTTTTATATCTATGAAAACGGGAAGAAAACAGTTCAAAATATTACTAGCACCGAATTCAGATAACAAAGTAAAATCGACTTCAAATCGTTATTCTATCACTAGAATTAAATCGTTTTAACTAATGAAAATCATTGTATTAAATTGCGGAAGTTCCTCCATAAAATATCAATTATTTCAAATGGACACCAAAAAGGTTCTTGCCAAAGGGGTTGTTGAAAAAATTGGATTACATGGTTCGTTTATCAAGAACGAACGAAATGATGGTGATAAATTATTTCTGGAAGGTGACATTTATGACCATCAAGCAGGTATTGAGTATGTTTTAGGCATTTTAACCAGTGAAAAGCATGGTAGCATAAAAAGTTTTGAAGAGATCGAAGCTGTTGGCCATCGCGTGGTTCATGGCGGAGAAAAATTTAACTCCAGCGTACTTATTACAGATGAGGTAATTAAAAAAATTGAAGAATGCATAGAAATAGCACCACTGCATAATCCCCCTAATTTAAAAGGTATTTACTCGATGCAGGCGTTACTTCCTAATATTCCGCAGGTAGGAACGTTTGATACCGCATATCATCAAACAATGCCCGACTATGCTTATATGTACGCTATACCATATTCGTTATATAAAAAATACGGGATACGCCGGTACGGTTTTCATGGATCAAGTCATCGGTATGTTTCTCAACGTGCATGTGAAATTTTAAACGTCGATTATCAAACCCAACGGATTATTACCTGTCATCTTGGGAATGGAGCTTCTTTAACCGCTATAATGAATGGCAAATCGGTTGATACTTCTATGGGAATGACTCCTTTAGAAGGTCTGATTATGGGAACACGCTGCGGAGATATGGATCTTGGTGTACTTACATTTCTTATGACGCGCGAAGAATTAGATGTTAGCACCGCGAATACCCTTGTAAACAAGCATAGTGGAATGCTAGGAATAACAGGTGTTTCATCGGATATGCGTGAGATAATGACTGAAATGGAAAACGGAAATGAGCGAGCCAAGCTTGGGATGGAAATGTTTCACTACAGGATAAAAAAATACATAGGATCATATGCAGCTGCCATGGGAGGTGTTGATATGGTTGTGTTTACCGGTGGCATTGGGGAGAACTCTGATTATACCAGAGCTGAAATTGCAAAAGGATTCGAGTTTTTGGGTCTTGAGTTTGATGCAGAAAAAAATAAGGGCATTCGTGGAAAAGAGAAAATAATCAGCAGGGACACATCAAAGGTTAAAGTGTTGATTGTACCTACAAACGAGGAACTTGTTATTGCAGAAGATACTAAAGAGATTATTGAAAACCAGCGTAGCCAAAATGCGGCTAAATTAATGGACTATTAATTTTCCACTACCATCCTGCTCAAAATGAAATTAGTTACAGATTTAGTTGAACTTGCGAAGAAAAAAGCCACTAGTATAATAGTAGTGGCCGCAGCCGATGACAAACCAGTATTACTTTCGATTAAAAAAGCTTTTGCAGAAGAAATTGTGATACCAATTTTAATTGGAAACGAGAGACATCTTCGCGAAATAGCCCGGGACATTAATTTTGATCTTCAAAACATTGAAATCATCAATGAAATAGATCCGGTAATATCTGCAAAAAAAGCCGTTGCTTTCATTAATAAAGGTAAAGCAAACATTTTGATGAAAGGCTTAGTAGCAACAGCTCCTTTACTCAAAGCTGTTTTGGATAAAGAAAACGGATTACGTAAAAATGCAACATTAAGTCACATAGCATTGTTTGAAAGCACGTTCTACCATAAAGTTTTTGCGGTTACTGATGCGGCAATGAACATAAATCCTACTTTAGAAGAAAAGGTAAATATTTTGAATAATGCTGTCGAAGTTTTGCATAGGCTTGGAATACAAAAACCAAAAGTAGCAATTTTAACTCCGGTTGAAATTGTAAACGTTAAGATTGAATCGACATTGCATGCCGCTCAGCTTACGATAATGTGCAAAAGAAAACAAATAACCGGTTGCATAGTTGATGGACCTTTGGCATTGGATACCGCAATATCACTGGAAGCTGCGGAACACAAGGGAATAGTAAGTGAAGTAACCGGAGATGCTGACATTTTAATGGTTTCGAATTTAGACAGTGGAAATATTCTATATAAATCATTAATTTTCATGGGAGGTGCATTATCTGCAGCCATCATTACAGGTGCAAGAGTTCCGATTGTGCTTACATCACGCGCTGATTCCGAACATAGTAAATTTCTTTCTATTGCGTTGGCTGCCGCATTAGTATAAACCTGAACCTGATAAATTAGCAAATGGAAAATAATAGGATTCTTGCAATAAATCCAGGTTCAACATCAACCAAAATGGCGGTTTTTGAAAGTGCCACATCGATATATTTAAAAACGATTAAACATTCTTTTGAAGATTTACAAATTTTTGATAAAATAACGGATCAGTTATCTTTTAGAAAAGAACTTATTTTAAAAGAGTTAGAAAAGGAAAATATTTCACTAAATCAGATTAAGATTGTTATTGGACGCGGAGGTTTAGTTAAGCCCATAGAATCGGGCGTTTATGAAGTGAATGAAGCTATGAAGCGCGATCTGTATATTGGAGTTATGGGCGAACACGCCAGTAATTTGGGTGGTTTGATCGCAGATGAAATAGCCCGTTCGCTACCCAATGCCAGAGCTCTAATAGCTGATCCTGTGGTTGTTGATGAATTGCAAGATGTTGCCCGCATTACAGGTCATCCTTTGTTCGTGAGAAAATCAATATTTCATGCACTAAACCAGAAAGCAATTGCTCGTTTATATGGCCAATCAATAGGCCAGAATTACGAAGATATGAATTTGATTGTTGCACATATGGGCGGTGGAGTCTCCATTGGGGCACATTGCAAAGGAAAAGTAATAGATGTGAATCAGGCTTTGGATGGTGAAGGCCCAATGTCACCTGAAAGAAGTGGTACATTGCCAATAGGCGACTTGTTAAAGGCGAGTTTTAGTGGTGACTATGATTATAAGACTTTAAAAAAGATGGTTACAGGAGAAGGTGGATTTGTGGCCTATTTTGGAACAAATGATGCCTACAAGATTGAAATGATGGTCAAAAATGGTGATTTAAAAGCAAAGCTTATTCAAGATGCTCTTGGTTACCATGTATCTAAATTTATAGGTAGTTGTGCGGTTGTATTAAGGGGTAAAGTGGACGCTATTATTCTTACGGGTGGATTGGCTCATAATAAAATGTTAACTGAATATATTAGCGAACATGTTTCTTTTATTTCAAAAGTTTTTGTTTATCCTGGTGAGGACGAAATGAAATCCTTGGCTATTAATGCGATCATGGTAATGAATAATGAAATAGAATGTAAAGTTTATAGGTAAACTTTTCTTTAAAATAAACAAGTTATTTAATTACAAACTCTAAGGTGTTGCTATTGATACAGGAATTATTTTTCCATTAAAAAAATCTTTTCCATTTAATGCAAAGTTTGCAATAAAAGCCCCCATCTGTTCAGCTGTTACTAAAGCTTTGTAATTTGGAAAAGCTTCTGCTAACATTTCTGTTTGCACTGCCCCCAAGGCCAACGCATTAAAAACCACATTGTCATTTTTATATTCTTCAGCGAGACACTCAGTTAATACTCCTAGAGCCGCTTTACTGGCACTATAATGCGACAATCCATTAAATTTCATACTTCCCTGATAACCACCAATGCTGGTGATATTTACGACATGAGCCTTACCTAATTTTAAAAGAGGCAGCAAGTTTTTTATCAATAATGCTGGTGCGGTATAATTTACCGAAAATAAGCGATTTATTTCATCAGCTGAAATAGTATCGAAGGGTTTACTTATTAACGTACCTGCATTATTAATTAGCACATCTATATGATTGACATGTTGCTTTATAAGTCCGCCCAGCTGAGGCTCGTTTAAAGTCATTTGCTGTAAATCATACGATATTGGAATAAAATCAACCTTTGATATCTGGTTGCATAATTCTTTCAATTGACACAACTGTTTATAATTTCTCGATATTCCAATAATTTTCAATGCTCCGGCTTTTACAAGCGACTGAACAACCTGAAATCCTATTCCTCTGCTGGCACCAGTTACAACAACGTTCATATTTAACAAATTTAAGATGGCAAAATTAGCAATGTCGACAAATAAAAAAATGTATTTTTGCGAACAATAATATATCTTTTATGATGTTTTGATTTTATCTTATCAACAGCTAATATGAAACGACTAATATCAGCAATTGGAATAACTTTAGTTTTTATAATCACGACCTCATTGTCCGGTTTATCCCAGGAAAAAACTGAAATTACATGGCGGGATAGACTTTTTTTTGGTGGAAGTTTAGGATTGCAAATTGGAACGCTTACTATTATTGAAGTCTCCCCACAAGTTGGGTATAGATTAACATCGAGATTATCTGCAGGTATAGGTTTTAAATACGAGTTCTATAAGGATTCCAGATTTCCACCTCCAAATAAAACAAATATTTATGGCGGAAGCATTTTTTCAAGTTATGTTCTTTGGAAAAACTTTCTTTCTGAAGGTTCCTCAATTATGGCTCATGTTGAAGATGAAGCGCTAAGTCTGGAAAATAAATATTTTAAACCAGATGTCGCCGATGGTCGGTTTGTTTTAAATAGTTTTCTAGTCGGAGGAGGTCTTAGACAAAGAATGGGAAAGCGAAGTTACGCAAACATTTTGATTCTATGGAATTTAAATCAAACCAGTTTTTCACCTTATCAAAATCCTATATTTCGGATTTCATTTCAATTCTAATTTAATAAAATGCTCCAGGAAAAGGAGCATTTTATTATTCGCAAGCAAATTAGGGTAGAGTTTTATATGTTTTTATACTTTTATTCTACTAAAATAACCTTTGTTGCTTGGGGACCATGCTTACCATCAGAAATTTGAAATGTCACTTCCTGACCTTGTTCCAGTGCTTTAAATCCATCTCTCTCGATACCGGAATAATGAACGAATACATCATTTCCATCTTCACAATGAATGAAGCCGAAACCCTTTGCGGTATCAAACCATTTAACTTTACCTTTCTCCATTACCAAAAAATAAATTAAATAAAACTAGACATTGAATACAATAGAAACAAATTTCGATTATTAAATCCGAATAAACTAATTTTTAATTTTCTAGGTAGCTATTTATAAATTATTTAGAATAAAAAAGGGGTTTATTAAAATCAGTTGAATATCTTAAACATACACACAATCAGAAAGTTGATTTATTTAGAATGATTTTAAATTAAAAATATTTTGCAACCTCATATAATTAAGTTTTCTTTGTTTTCTAAATCTATTAAGCATAAAATTATGATAATTGACAAGAGCAGAGTTGTTTCATTAATTTACGAACTAAGAGTTGATGATTCCGAAGGTGAAATTATTGAATCATTGAATGTAGACAAACCTTTGACATTTATATATGGTACTGGATCGTTATTACCAAAATTTGAGGATAATATCAAAGGCTTAAAAGTTGGTGATAATTTTCGGTTTGATTTAAAATGTGAAGATGCATATGGGCTTGCTACAGAGGATGCATTAGTGGATATTCCAAAATCAGTTTTTGAAGTTGACGGCGAATTTGATGATGAGCTTGTTAAAGAAGGAAATGCTATTCCTATGACGGATGGTGAAGGTAATAGATTAAATGGTGTAGTTGTATCTATTGAAAATGAAAATGTTAAAATGGATTTTAATCATCCGTTAGCAGGAGATGATCTTCATTTTTCTGGAAAAGTAGTTGAAGTTCGTGAAGCAACATCCGAAGAGTTGCAACATGGACATATTCATGGTGCTGCGGCTGGAGGAGGCTGTGGAAGCGGTTGTGGTTGCGGCAGTGGTAGTAGTTGCGAAAGCGATTGTGCAACAAGTGACGCTAGTTGCTGTGGTGGACATTAATAAAGTACCAAGTACTTAGTGCCTTGGTACTAAGTACTTATTGTAAATTCATCTGCATCAAGATATGATGGAAATTTTTGCCTAAAAGATTGAAGATTATTTAAATCAATTTTGCAGTTCAATAGTCCAGTCTTTTTTTCAGATAAATCAGCAATAATATTTCCCTTCGGATCGATAATTACTGAGTCGCCAGAATAATCTATTCCTAATTTATCTATTCCAATTCTATTTACTGCGGCAACATAGCAAACATTTTCAATTGCTCTGGCTTTTAGCAAGGTAAGATACGCATCACGACGGCTTTCAGGCCAATTGGCCACATATACGAGCAAGTCATATTGACAATTTACATTTCTACTCCAAACTGGAAATCTTAAATCATAACAAACCAAAGGCAATACATTCCATTTTTTTACTTTAACAAATATTTTACTATTCCCTGAATCATAAAACTTATGTTCGTCTGCCATTCGGAATAAGTGTCTCTTGTCATACCAAGTGATTTCACCAAATGGACTTATTACAAGCAACCTATTGTATACCTTATTATTATCTTTAATAGCAAGTGTCCCAATGATGGTTGTTTTCTTTTCAATAGCTTTCTTTACCATCCACTTTACGCCTTCTCCATCCATATTTTGGCTAATGAAATTAACATTCATCGAAAATCCTGTCAAAAACATTTCCGGAAAAATAACCAAATCAGTAGCAAAAGGAATGTTTTCAATTATCCCATTTAGAAGTTCAATATTCCTATAGCTATCTTCCCATACTGGGTCAAACTGCACAAGAGTAAGATTAATGATGTTGTTCATATTATTTGATAGTGAATAAGTGTGGGTATTTTGGAGTTACATCTTTTATAAAATCCTTTATCTGGTTTATATCTTTAGTTACATCTCCGGAGACAAAAAATGGAGTACCAATACCAATTGTTTTCTTTTTATAGTCAAAATATCCTGGTACTATCGGAACATTGGCACTTCCAGCGATATAGTAGAAGCCTTTTTTCCATTCGGATACACGTTTTCTGGTGCCTTCAGGAGCAATTACCAGAACTAAATTATCAGCATGAGCAAATTCCCAAACCATGCGATCAATAATATCGTTCTTTTTTTTTCTGGCAACCGGTATGCCACCCAATTTAGCTAAAAACCACCCTAATGGAAAAAAGAACAGCTCTTTCTTCATCAACAGTTTTGGTTTTAACCCTATAGAATACATAAATAACCTACCTACAACAAAATCCCAGTTACTGGTATGAGGAACAGTAACTATCACCATTTTTTTTTCTGTAGGAATAATTCCTACTACTTTCCACCCCCATAATTTGAGGAGATATTTGCTTAATCGCATGTTTTATATTTTCAGCAAAAATAAAAATTTAAAAGCTGCAATTTGATAATAAGTCTTATGAAAACCGGAAAGTTTATTTTTTAGGTTTTTTCGAATGATTTTTAAACCCTTCTCGATCCATTTTTCCCCATGATCTTATTCCACGCAAATAGTCAATATTTCCCATAACAGACCAATATACAGTTAATGGATGGAAAAAAATAGGCTCCAGAATACCGGTTAAAACCAGGCTAAAAATCTCTCTCTTTTGCTTGTATTTGTGATAGGTCATTTCTTCAAAAAGAACTGCCCAGGTACTCATAGAAATCGCAAATGTGTATACGAATGCCAATAACAGGAAGAAAAAAGACCAGTTAGGCTGTCCGAATATGGCTAAAAGAATAAAATAGACAAGACCAATAAATTCAATAATTGGAGCAAGCCACTCAAACAACATCCAATAAGGATAACTTAAAAAACCTAACAGTCCATATTTTGGATTGAAAAACAACACTTTATGCTTCATAAGGCTTTCAATTGTCCCACGTGTCCATCTGTTTCGCTGACGCCCTAGTATTTTTATGGTAGATGGCACTTCGGTCCAAACTAAAGGATCAGGAATATAAACCACTTCATATTTTTTATTTTGTTCAGACATATAACGACGCATTCGAACCACCAATTCCATGTCCTCGCCTACAGTTGACGTGCTATATCCACCGCATGCAATAACAATTTCCTTGTCAAACATACCCAAAGCGCCTGAAATGATTAATAACCCGTTCATCCTACCCCATGCCATCCGCGACATTAAAAATGCCCGTGTATATTCCAATACCTGAACGCGGGGTAAAAATTTTGCAGGTAATTTTATTCTTGTAATTTGTCCTCCTTCTATATCACACGAATTAGCGATACGGATCACACCACCTGTGCCAATTACTCTTCTATCAGTTTGTTCCATAAATGGTTTTACCATTTTCAATAAAGCATCTGGCTCCATAATGGAGTCAACATCAATACAGCATATTAACTGATTTTTAGAAGTATTAATTCCGGCATTCAGCGCATCGGCTTTACCCCCATTTGCTTTGTCGATAACTGTTAATCGTTTGAAGGAACGATTTTTAGATTTGTAAACACCTCTAATACGTTCACATGGAATACGATAATCGAAAAAGTAATTTACTTTTTCGAGATCGTAAGCCTCCGTAATTTTTTTAAATGTATTGTCTTTGCTTCCATCGTTTACAACAATAACCTCGAAGTTGTTATAATATAATGACAATAGCGCCCGTATGCTATCAATAATTGTTTTTTCTTCGTTAAAAGCTGGTGCAATTATTGAAACTGAAGGAGTTAAAGGTGTCAGTATAATTGAGTTATAATCTATATAGCTGTTTTTTCTCAAATAATTTCTCAAAGCAATAGCAGAAAGAAACCCCAAAATAACATAAGCGGAAAATAGCACCAATGTTAAAAGGAAAATAAAATGATTTACAATAAACTGTATAATTTCAAACACTAAATCCATTAGTTTATCCTTTTATCAATTACATGTTTAACAATAATTTGATAGTTTTTATATTCTGAATCCATTAATTTTTGCAACGTCATTTTTCCTATTTCGCCTTGGTTATTAATAGCCATCGCAGCCTCAATTTGTAACTGAACATCTTCTTCCTTATCTATAACTAATTTCAAAAAATTTAAGACCGACTTGTCTGGCATTTTGCCCATTGCACGTATAATTGCCAAACAATTTTCGTAAGTTTCGTTTTTATACAGTCGCTTTAAGTGTGGCAAAGCCTCTTTAATTTTTAGATTACCAAGTACTTTAATTGTCAAATTCCTAACTTCAGGGTCTTCATTCACCAGCATCCAAAAAAGGTTAGGATATGCCTCATTTTGTTTGAAAACATCAATCATATTTAATGCAAAAATAACCACACTCTTATTTTTAGAAAACAACCATCTGTCAAATGGAGGAATTGAAAGATTATGAAACATAATAGTTTCGTATATTGATAGTTGTTCCCATTGAGTAAATGGTTTGTCAAGATGATCGAGAAACCCAAATGCATCTTCATGATTCAAACGTACCATGGCCATTTGAGCCTCCATTCGGACAATATCATTTCTACTTAACAAGCATCTAATAATCTCAACATTAGCATCCTTTATATCCATAAAAGCTAATTCCCGAAAACCTTTCACTTTCACATGCCATCTTCTGCTATAAGCCTTTCCCAATGAGTCTTTATCGAGTTTTAGATTTAAAAATAAGGTTCTTAACTTATCTTTAGCTGCACCGGTTAGATTGATACTTAAATCAATCATTTGATCTATTAGCAGCATTCTATTAAAATCGGATGCCGCAATTTTTTCAATTTCCAAAGGAACATTGGATATTATTTCTTCAGAAAACAGATAATCGACCAATAGACTTTGGTATTTCTCCCGTAAATTTTGCTTTTTGCTCTCCCCTGATTCCATCCTTCTGCGATTAATTAAAATAATTAAGAGAATAAGAAGCATTGAACCCAAAAAATAAACAATCAGATATGTTAACGACTTTATTAGTATATTAGGCTTATCAAAATTGAAATAAAAAACGAAATTTCTAAAATTTGTGCGTTTTCCCTGAATTTCTTTCAGTTGAAATTTAATATAAGTTGAAGTAGGATTAATAAGGGAGGCTTTTTCATAAAAACGTTTTGCCCTACGATAAAACCCTATGCGATAAGCTTTATCTGCTTTACTAAGAATTCGCTCATATTCAGAACCATATGATTGATATAAATCAGTATCCTGATTAACAGTTAATTGTGCATTATTAATAATCTCTGAAGTATTTGCAAGTGTCTGATTATTAATCAAGCCTTCAAAAAGGATTAGAAAAATAAATAAATATTTTACTCTACAAATGATCATTATTGATTTTTAACACGCATATGATTCTTCAATTTTTTCGCCGAAATACGATATTGTCTTACTAAATGATTGCTTATTTTAGTTTTTCCCCTTCATAAGTAACCGCTTAATGCGCAATGATAATTCTTCGGGGCTGAATGGTTTTGTTATATAATCATCTGCACCAAGTTCAAATGCATGTAAAACAGTGTCTTCAAGTCCTACACGAGTTAGCATTACAATTGGTATATTACTTTTTAATACATTTCTTACATGGCTTATCAGTTCCAATCCGCTGGTTAATGGCATATGTAAATCCGTTAATAACAGATCAATACCCAAGTTATCATTGAGAAAGTCAATAGCTTGTTTTCCATCAAGTGCAGTAATAGTCTCATAGCCTTCGTTTTTGAGTTTATGTTCCAAAGCTTTGAGAGTCATCAGGTCATCTTCACAAATTAATATTTTCATATTGAATAGGTTTAATTATTATCAAAGCAAATTAAAGACTTATAAAGTAAAATCATTTTTAAGATCATGAATTATAATGCTACAACCTTCTTCAAGGCGATTAAGTAAATCGGGTATTTGCTCTGTTTGTTTTTGGTATGTCCCTAGATTCTCAATTTTAATGGCGATGACCCTAAGATCATCCAATTCTAAAAAAACCAAATTCGATGCAAATCTATGAGCTTCTGCACCAACTAAAATCCATTCCTTTTTTAACACTAACTGCCGAATTTGATACAACTCTTTCGGTACATTTGATATAAAAGTTTGAATCATATCTTTTATAAAATCAGTATCTCCATCTGAAATGCTATTTAAATAATTTAAACTATATTTCTCTTTAATCATACTTTCATTTTCAAATACTGATACATTGAGAACCATACTAATTGCTAATTTTTCGTTTTTTATCTTGAACATTTTTTTCAATAATATGACCTATTAAAGGTACATAGAATCTCCAATAAAATGCTTTTTTTGAACTGGAGTTTTTTAAATAAAAAGTTTTGGCAAGCCACGGGAATCCCATAAAATATGATGAATAGTAAGATAATGACAAATCAGAAAAATCACCGGAAAAATAGTAGAATTTGTATCTGTCAAGATGTTCTATTACAGCTGGAAATCCAGCTGGAATTTTTTCTTTTTTAAGCAATGCTATACCAGCTTCAGAAAGAGGCAATTGAAATTTGGAAACAACCTTGTTTGTTTTACCGGGTGCGATGATATCAAACCAAAAAGTATAATTCTGAATCCCGGGTAATTCATATTCTTTTTGGCCATAGCTGTCTGTAATTATCTGAGGATATTCGCTTGTTAGATGAATTTTATTCTCAAGTACTAAAATATTACCCTTTTCATGGATTAGAATTATCCCCGAATTGTCGAAATCCCATTTTTTCAAGTACTTCTGTTCATACAAATCAATAACCCATCGTGGCAAATTCGGGTTTGTGGATTGTAAAGATTTAAAGTAACTCCCGGTCCAACCACTCCAATAAAAATCAAAAAGGTTTTCTGTTTTATTTCTGACCAAATCAGATGTTGGAGAACCTAACATATTAAATTCAGAAATGATGAGTTTATTTTTCCGCCGCATTTCATTCAAAAGAAGGTAGTCATTCTGGTTTAACCCACCATACATTAACGGTGAATGAAATTTGTCAGGTGGTCTATGATACCAATCCTCATAAGAAACCCCATATGAATCAGCATAATACATAAAATCAATGTCGTCAGTTATCCCAAGTATTTCGTATAAACGTAAGCTTTTAATTTTATATAAGGTATTATCCTCTCCTTCAACTGGATGAAATCCATAGTAATCCTTTTTAAAAGAATAAGATTGCCCTGCCTTATTAATAATTTTATGGTAGTTTAAAAGCCAAAAGAATGCTTTATGCTCACTATAAGTATTATCAGGTACTGTTTTATCTAATACATACACACTATAAACCTTATCTACCTGCAAAAACCAAAAGGCAAAACTTACAATTATAACCGGAATTAGTATATAAAATAGAACCTTAAAAATATTAATTCCTTTCATGGATTGACCAGACTATTAAAATGAAACATAGAATTATATGTAGTAATTATAATGTAATTCTTAAACAAAATTACTTAAACCTAAAAGTAAGAAATAATTGTCAATCTGATGGGATAATTTTTTATCTATCAAACAATATTATTCTATAAATTTGTAGCCAATCCCTTTTATTGTTCTAATATATTTATCACCAATTTTTTCACGAAGTTTTCGAATATGGACGTCAATGGTTCTGTCTCCAACAATAACATTGTCACCCCATATTGCATTAAATATGTCGTCTCTGGTAAAAACTTTATCGGGTTTTGAAATTAGAAGCGAAAGCAATTCAAATTCCTTTCGGGGAAGTACAAGTTCTTCCTTTCCCTTCATTACCACATACCGTTCTTTATCAATAACCAATTCTTTACTTTCATTTTGGCTGCCTTTGGTTTCAGATAAGCCTATATTGCCATGACTGATTGATTCGTAACGTTTAAGTAAGGCTTTGATTCTGCTTTGAAGAACTTTAGGTTTTATGGGTTTTGCAATGTAATCGTCTGCACCTGCATCAAAGCCTGCAATTTGTGAATAATCTTCCGACCGGGCTGTTAAAAAAGCAATAATGGTATTTTGGAGTTCAGGAAAAGAACGAAGTTCTCCACAAATCTCAACTCCGTCCATCTCGGGCATCATCACATCAAGTAAAATAAGTTGAGGAATAATTGCACAGGCTATTTTTATTGCTTCTTTGCCAGTATTGGCCATAAATACCTCATAACCTTCTTTCCTGAGATTATACGATAAAAATTCCAATATATCAGGTTCATCATCAACAAGCAATATCTTAAAAGCGTCTTTCATACAAAATATATAATATTAATTACTAAGTACTTGGTAATAAGTATTTAGTAATAAAAAGGTAGTTTATTGATGTTCTTTGCGAAGCAAATCATTAATAGTTTTTACAGGATTAAAAGTCATCATGGGTACTTCAACAAAAATTGTATTCCAAAATGCCATAGACCCGTTCCACAATCCGGGTAATTCAAGTGCTTTCAATGCTTTACCATCTTTGGACTTAATAGAAATAAAACCAGTTTCAGGGTCGCGGAATTGCAACAAATTAAATTTTTCACCTTTATAATTCCGGATGGTAATTACTAAATCAACAGGATTAAAATGGGTAGCTTTTTTAAATATTTCTTTTTGTGTGTGGTCATCCGGATTAACCTGTGAACTTTCCAATATCTGAAGCGAACGTGACCCATCATCTGACTTTACCCAATAGGGTCCACCACCGGGTTCACCTTCGTTTTTAACCATGCCACAAATACGAATCGGACGATTTAATACATTAAATAATAATTTAGTTTTTTCTGAATGAGAAAAATCAGAAAATGTCGGAGAAAAATGATAGCCTAATTTCGACTCAATAAACGAAATAATTTCAGCATTTGTATTTTCATCTGATCCTGATTCTATTTTTTCTAAATAAGTAAATACCTGTTTTTGAAGTTTTAGTAACAACCCTGCCAGAGCCTTTTTATACGTTACTGTCTGCAGTTTTAATCGATCCGGCACTACATTATCGATGTTCTTAATAAAAACAACGTCGCTATCCAAATCATTCAAATTTTCAAGTAAAGCACCATGGCCACCTGGCCGAAACAATAAATTGCCATCATTATTCAAAAATGGCTGATTGTTTTCATCGACAGCAATTGTATCTGTTGAAGGTTTTTGAATAGAAAAGGATATATCATATTTAATGTCAAACATCTTTTCATATTCCTTTGTAACCAATTGAATCAATTCAGTAAATGGTTTCAAGTGTTCGGGTGAAACTGTAAAATGAATCTTTACTGTATCATCGGAATTTTTTGAATACAAAGCTCCTTCAACCAAATGTTCTTCAACAGCTGTTCTATTCCAATGATCGTAATTATGGAATTTCAATAAGCCTTTAGGCAGATTGCCATAATTTAAGCCCTCTTCATTGAGAATATAATTGATAATTATTTGATATTGATCATTTTTTAACAAAACGTTAATATCTTGTCCGTTTTGGCGGATTTTTTCAACCAAGTCAGGGTAAAATGCAAAAGAATCCAATTTTTTAAAAACCTGAAGTACATCCAAAGAAAGTTCGCTTCCGGGAATTTTGGTAAGGGATTCGAAAAGTGATTTAAACATACGTGTTGCTGCACCCGAAGCTGGAACGAATTTTACAATTTGTTTATCACAAATATCTGCTTCATAACTTCTTATTAATTCATCTAATACTGCATGATTTAGCAATTCTATTCCATCTCCTGGAATGGCGGCCCTCACGATATTTAAATAAGTAAAGTCTTTTTTAAAGAAATCGATTTGACCACTTACCTGATCGTGAGTGATTCCCTTTTGATGTATCTGTAGTAGTTCAGTTGTCGAGAACATAGGCAACGTTGTTTGATTAATTCAATAAAATTAGAAAAATCTTTGGTTTTTCAAAAATAGATTTTTAATGACAAAGTTTAGCATATTCCTTTCCAATTTGCATCGCTTTAAGGTTGAGTTCAACAATTTCGATACCCTTTGATTCAAAAATTGTCCTTATACCTTTTTCAATGGATGATTCCGAAATAGAAAGAAAAGGTACTGACGCACCAAGCATCACCATGTTTGAAGCTTTTATGGAACCAACTTCGTGCGCCATTTGATCCGCATCAATAAATACTCTACGCGGCAACTCACTTATAATTTGAATTAATTTATCGTAATCGGGATAATTAGTAATGTTTTCAAATGGTTTTGTGTTGGTAATCACCCATCCTGAAGAAGACAAATAAGGTAGATATCGTAGTGATTCCATTGGCTCAACCGATATAATCAAATCTGCTGAGCCATGTGGAATAAGGTCGGATGAAATAGGACTAGATGAAATACGAAGATGTGACATTACAGCACCCCCCCGCTGGCTCATACCATGAACTTCTGATTGTTTGATTTGCAGATTGTTAAATAAGGCTGCCTGTCCGATAGCAGCTGCAATGGATAATATGCCTTGTCCGCCGACTCCGGCTAAAATTATATCGATTTTTGTCATGAATTCTGGTTAATAGTTCAGTTTTACAGGCTATAATGTAACACACTAGATACTAATTACTTGTTACTAATTACAATTTTTTAATTTCTATGTTTCCTAACCGCTGATTGAATACATTCCCGTTGTGATATAATCACTGAAACACCAATGTATTCTATTTCACTGGCAATAACTTTCACGTTTTCGACATGATTTTTTTTCAAAGGAATGATTACTTTCAAATGATCTGGTTCAACTCCAAGTCCGAGACAAATTTTTTCCAGTTTTCCGGTAGCAGCAGATTGCTGTCCACCTGTCATTCCGGTAGTTTCATTGTCGGAAATAATTATAGTAACCGGTGAATTTTCCAAAATTGCGTCCAATAATCCCGTCATCCCCGAATGTGTAAATGTTGAATCACCAATTACTGCAATTGCAGGAATTAAACCGGCATCTGCTGCACCAATAGCCATAGTAATTGAGGCTCCCATGTCTACGCAAGTATTAATTGCATTAAAAGGAGGCAACACCCCAAGTGTGTAACATCCAATATCAGAGAATACACGGCCTGCAGAATAAGGATGAATAGCTTCATTAAGAGCAAGTAATGTGTCAATATGGCTGCAACCTTTGCAAAGAGCCGGTGGCCGGTTAACAACAACAGAAGGAATTGGTATGGATTCCGGCAAAGGCAATCCCAAAGCCTTAGCAACTATCGATGGGTTTAATTCACCATCGCGGGGAATATCTCCGCTAAGCCTCCCTTTTATTAAATAATCATGGTCGATTAAACCTTTGAGCTGTTCTTCAATAATTGGATACCCTTCCTCGAATACCATAATAGTTTTACAAACTGAAGTAATCCTATCGATTATTTTTTTGGGAACAGGGTATTGAGAAATTTTTAGAACAGGATATTTCAGATTGGCTGAATCGACACATTCCTGAACATAATTATGTGCGATGCCACATGCAATGATTCCAATCTGATGATTTTCGCCAGCTTTAAAGGAATTAAACAGTGATGAATGCGACATATCTTCAAAAATGGATTGTGAAGCAAGTAACTTCTTATATTTCACTTTGGCCATAGCCGGTAAAAGGAAGAATTGTAGAGGATCTCCAGGCAAAATAACTGAGTTTTGTTTCTTTTTTTCAGTTCTAACTATTCCAGTCCTTGAATGAGCCAGTCTGGTTGTAATTCGAACTAATACAGGGACTTTATATTTTTCCGACAAGTCAAATCCATAACCAACCATATCATAGGCTTCCTGTTGGTTTGAAGGTTCCAAAACAGGAATTAGGGCAAACTTACCAAAAAATCGCGAATCCTGCTCATTTTGAGATGAATGCATTGATGGATCGTCGGCTGAAACCACAATTAAGCCACCGTTTACTCCTGTTAATGCTGAATTCATAAATGGATCGGCTGCAACGTTTAAGCCCACATGTTTCATACAAACAATGGACCGTTTGCCAGCATATGACATACCCAAAGCAGTTTCCATTGCGGTTTTCTCGTTTGTGGACCACGAGCAATGAACTTTGTCATTTATAGCTTCGGTATTTCGTTGCACATATTCCATGATTTCAGTGGAAGGGGTTCCGGGATAAGCATATATTCCGGAAATCCCTGAATCAATGGCTGCTTGCGCAATAGCCTCATTTCCAAGTAAAAGTTGTTGCATATTTTATATTAAGTCGTATATATCAAGTTATACATGTTTACACATGTTCAATTTTTTCATTTAATTAACTATAAATAGTGATTGTAATGTCACGCACGCCTCCATTATTTCGAAATTCACAGAGGTAAATGCCCTGCCACACACCTAAGTTTAACCGACCATTTGTGATGGGAATTGTAAGAGATTGACCGAGCAACGTACTTTTAACATGTGCTGGCAAATCATCATAACCTTCCAAAGTATGCAAGTAGTAGGCTTGATTTTCAGGAATAAGAATGTTAAATACTTTCTCGAAATCACCTCTTACAGAGGCATCAGCATTTTCATTGATGGTAATGGCCGCTGATGTATGTTTAATAAAAATATTTAACAACCCCATCTGGGGCAATGGAGGTAAACGTTGTTCAATTATCCTGGTAATAATATGAAAACCGCGTTTGTATTCCGGTAATTTTATTTCAAGTTGATGAATCATTGTTGAAATTTTTTAAAATTTCAAATTTCAAGCAAAAATATACTATTTTCCATTGGAAAACGTATTGATCCGGAGATTATTTGACATTAAAACAAACCCTCACTTAAGTAATATTATGATATAGATTGATTCTGACGCTTAAATTTTTACCAGACTATTATTAAACTTTGAGATGTTTTGTAAATTTGATACGAAAAATATACTTTTCAGAGAGTTTTACAATTAAAAAAATGTAATTTCGCCGCCATTTCATAACAGCAAAATATTAGATGATTACAGTTACAGGTTTGGAAATTCAGTTTGGTAAAAAGCCACTATTTCAGGATGTTAATTTAAAGTTTACCCCCGGGAATTGCTATGGAATTATTGGGGCAAATGGCGCCGGTAAATCCACATTTTTAAAAATACTTAGTGGAGAGCTTGATCCTGCTAAAGGGTCTATTATTCTTGGCAAAGGCGAACGTCTTTCGGTTCTCAGACAAAACCACTTTGAGTTTGACGATTACACGGTACTTCACACTGTATTAATGGGTCACAACGTGCTATTGAAAGTAATGGAAGAGCGCGAAGCAATCTATTCAAAAGTTGATTTTAGCGATGAAGACGGTCTTCGCGTATCGGAACTTGAAGAACAATTTGCCGAAATGGACGGATGGAATGCCGAAAGCGACGCAGCCGATTTATTAAGTGGATTGGGTATCAAGGAAGATCTTCATCATAAAAAAATGAAGGAATTGAGTGGTAAGGAAAAAGTTCGGGTGCTGCTTGCTCAGGCATTGTTTGGAAAGCCTGATAATCTTTTGCTTGACGAACCTACTAACGACCTTGACCTTGAAACTGTTAACTGGCTAGAAAACTATCTTTCGAATTTCGAAAATACAGTATTGGTTGTTTCACACGACAGGCATTTTCTGGACTCCATATCGACAAATACCGTTGATATTGATTACGGACGAATCGAACTCTTTGCCGGAAACTATAGTTATTGGTATGAATCGAGCCAATTGGCGCTTCGCCAGCTACAAACACAAAATAAAAAGGCTGAGGAACGAAAAAAGGAACTCCTCGAGTTTATTGCACGTTTTAGTGCTAATGTTGCCAAATCGAAGCAAACAACTAGTCGTAAAAAGATGCTTGTGAAGCTCAATTACGAAGAAATTAAACCCTCAACACGAAAATATCCGGGAATTATATTTACGCCTGACCGTGAAGCTGGCAACCGAATCCTTGAAGTAAAAGACTTAAGCAAAACAGTTGATGGCGTATTACTTTTTAAAAATGTAAATTTTACCATTGAAAAGGGTGATAAGGTAGTATTTATATCCCAGGACCCCAGAGCAATGACAGCTTTATTTGAAATAATTAACGGCCACAGTAAACCTGATCATGGATCGTTTGAATGGGGCATTACCATTACTCATGCTTATTTGCCCCTGGATAATTCCGAATTTTTTAAAACAAATAAAGCTTTAATTGACTGGCTTGCTCAATATTCCAGCGACAGTAGCGAAATATATCTTCGTGGGTTTCTCGGAAAGATGCTTTTCTCTGGCGAAGATGTTTACAAAAAGGCAAATGTATTGTCGGGCGGAGAGAAAATTCGCTGCATGATTTCGCGGATGATGCTTAACGATGCAAACACCTTGATTTTAGACTCACCTACCAATCACCTTGACCTCGAATCCATACAGGCATTTAATAATTGTTTGACCCGTTATCCGGGTATTGTGCTGATGTCGTCACATGACCGTGAGTTTATTCAAACCGTTTGCACCCGAGTAATCGAACTTACACCCAAAGGCATTATCGATAAACAAATGGAATATGACGATTATGTATCGGACGAGGTTTTGAAAGTGCAAAGGGAAAAAATGTACCGGTAAAATTTATAATTTGCAAATTTTAGATTGGGGAGTTTGTGGTAGTCAGGTAATTACTTCTGCGCTAATACTCTCCCAATTTTCTTATTCACCTTCAACTAATCTCGTTCCGTCCGCCTCAAGAATCACTAATCCTTTTTTGTACAATGCTCCGATGGAATTTTTGTATGCTTTTTTACTGACGCTAAAGAGCTGATATATTAAATCGGGGGAACTTTTGTCGGTTACGGACATAAAACCATTATTTATTTTAAGGTATTCGAGGATGCGATGGGAAATTCCATCAATTTTGTCATAGCCCGGTTTTTGAAGACAAACATCAATCTTATCATCTTCACGTACATTCTTAATAAAACCTTTAAGTTTTAGTCCTCGCTTAAGAGGTTGAAAAACATCGTTATGAAAAAGCATACCCCAATGCATTCCATTAATAATCGTTTTAAACCCTAGTTCTGTTTCGTTGCATATAATAAGGTCAACCTCCTGCCCTATTGAATATTCAGGAGGCAAATTGTCAAGAAACGAATCGAGCTTTGCCGATGCTGCAATACGCTTGCTAATTTTATCGAGATACACTTTCACCATATACCAGCGACCTTCTTCCATTTTTTGCTTTTGCTGATTGTAAGGGACGAGTAGATCCTTAGGTAAGCCCCAATCGAGGAATGCACCAATTTGGTTTACCGAAGTCACTTTAAGTAATACAAAATCATCTACCATAGCATAAGGAGTTTCTGTAGTAGCAAGTAGCCGGTCTTCTGAGTCAAGATAAAGAAACACATCTACCATTTCTTCAATAAGCAAACCTTTGGGAATATACCGAGTGGGCATTAAAATTTCACCTAGTTCTTCTCCATCCAAATACATACCAAAATCGAGCTGTTTCACAACCCTCATTTTATTCATTTTACCTATCTCAACCATGTTTTTTTTATACTTTAAATCAGGTTACGAAGTTACAAGATTGAGACGAGAATCTAACATATCCCTGTGGTACAATCTTACAAAAAACCTTATATAACCATTTGGACATTGTCTCAAAAGCACTTATTTTTAATCCTAAATCGTGTTAAACTTTTTATTTTTGAATATAAAAGGATAAACTATGGACATTCAACGCAAAAATATAGTTAAAGAAAAAAATTCCAGTAAAACCGAACACAACGATTTGCAGGTTCTATCTTTCGAATTACCTAAAACGTGGGAAAAGTGGCTTGAACAAAATCATGCTGTTTCTAATGGCATTTGGCTGAGGTTTTATAAAAAAGGATCAG
Organism: Bacteroidales bacterium; assembly: GCA_038213375.1. GTDB lineage: Bacteria > Bacteroidota > Bacteroidia > Bacteroidales > JAAUTT01 > JAAUTT01. The sequence goes on from JBBQTB010000027.1 coordinate 28,880, forward strand.
GCATTGACACCATTTCTTACAACGAGGCTTTAGATGAAGCCTTATGTTTTGGCTGGATTGATAGTCAATTAAAAAAGTATGATGAAAGTTCTTATCTTCAAAAATTTACACCACGACGTTCGAAAAGTATGTGGTCCCGGCGGAACATTGAGCATGTTGGACGTCTTGAAAAAGAAGGAAGAATGAGACCTTCAGGATTAAAAGAAGCTGAAGCCGCAAAATCCGATGGCAGATGGGAAAGAGCTTATGACTCACCTGGAAAAATGACTATTCCGGATGATTTTCTCAATGATCTTTCAAAAAATAAACAGGCTGTTTCTTTTTTTGAGACCTTAAACAAAGCAAACAAGTATTCCATTGTGTGGAGATTGCAAACAGCAAAAAATATTGAAATAAGAGAAAAACGTAAAAAAGCAATTCTTGACATGCTTGAACAAGGAAAAAAATTTCATGATTAATAGTAAATAAGTGCAGCTCATTACAAAACCTGAATTAGAAATAATTGCTTATCCTCCATTTGGTCGATAACCAAAAAGAAACTATTTTTATAAACAAAACATAAAATTAAGAAGCTTACCAACCCAATTTCTATTTCCCAGAGCGAGTAATTTGGATTATCGGAAGCAGCATTAATTATAACACAATAAGCACTATGGAAAACAAAACTGAAAAGATTGCAATTTTAGTTGACGGTGACAATGCACAAGCAAAATTACTTAAAGCTATACTTGAAGAAGTTTCTAAATACGGAAAAGTTACCGTTCGCAGAATATATGGAGATTGGACCGTTCCACATATGAATAGCTGGAAAGACATATTAAATGACCTGTCATTTAACCCAATACAAAAATTTTCGTACACAACAGGTAAAAATTCCACTGATAGCTCGCTGATCATTGACGCAATGGATATTTTGCACGACAAAATTGTTGATGGATTTTGTATTGTTTCCAGTGATAGTGACTATACCGGCCTTGCCAAAAGGATTAGAGAAGAAGGAATTTTTGTTATGGGAATTGGAGTAAAGAAAACACCCAAAGCATTTGTTCAATCCTGCGAAATATTTACATTTTGTGAAAATATTTCTCCAGATTTGGTCACGCCTGTGCCTAAAGAAACAACTACTAAATCTGCGCCTAAAGGCAAAAAATCGAGTTTTCCCAACCTTGATCTGGATTTAATTAATAAGGCCTATGAAATGTCAATTAGTGAGGGAAATGAAACACATATCTCCAACATTGGGATTAATTTACGAAAAATTGAGCCGAGTTTTGACGCACGCGCTTTTGGATTTAAAAATTTGACGCAGTTATTCTCAAGTTTAAAAAATTTCGAAATCATTAATAATGAAAATGGTGGCTTAAACCATCCATTGGTAAAGAAAAAAAACACAACGATTCATCGGAAAGTGACATAAGGCATGGTGCCTTATATGCATCTACGGCACCATCTTAACCGATTTATTTTCTATCATATCATGTAACTGACTTAACAAAGCTTGTTCATGAGGGTCAATAAAACAATCCTTTGCAGCCTGATGCTGTATCATATCATATTCTCGTCTTGTAATTCTATGGTCTTCAATAACCTTCTCTATCATTTCCCGCAATTTTCCTGCGCTTTCACTCACATTCATAATTGGTTAATTTTAAAGTTTATATTGTAAACAATTGAGGATTCAAAAAGACAAAAATGTTAAAATCAATCATTAATCCTGTTTTTCATAAATAAATTGCTCATTAATAATTAATTTACCATTAATATCATAAGTCCATTTTTCAACCAGCAGTTGACCGATGTACCGATAGTCAGAGCGGGTGTTGATACTACCTTTTTTATCGAGATTGAATTCACGGGTAAGCTGATCCTTATTATATTCAAAAGCTTTGTGGTGAATAATATTTCCACTTTTATTGAAAAAAACTTCTTCAACGCGATTTCCTTTCCGGTCAAACCGAAGTTCTTCTTTTTTATACTTAAATTCTTTAAACAATTGTTTTTCAGTAACCCAAACTACCTGAGTTTTTATATTTTCATCGGTCATTATTTGTTTTTCCTGCGATAAAGATATTTGACAAATGCAGATCAAAAGACTAATGACAAAAGAATTCTTCATAATAGTATGCATAATATAGTCTTAATTATCAAGGCGTAAGTATATATTTATTTTTCAGAAAACACCTTTTCTCCTACCCTACATCCTTACTTTCATATTTATTTTAATTTCTCCTTACTGAGAAAAAGGAATTTACATTTAGTGTTTATTATATCAAAAATACTACTTTCGCATATATGGTAAAAGAAAACCACCTATTAAAAACGACTAATAATGAAAAAATATAAATGCACCGTTTGCGGTTATATATACGATCCAATTGAGGGCGATCCCGATAGTGGTATTGACCCTGGAACTCTGTTTGAAGATATTCCGGAAGATTGGATATGTCCCATATGTGGGGTTAGAAAACAGGATTTTGAACCTGTGGAGTAGAAATAAATAGTTAGATGTTGAAATTGAGAAGGAATCCATCTAAATTCTAACTACTAACAATTGTTACAAGCAATCTCCAAAACTTTTCCACTGAGGGAATGTATAATCGTTCGTCTGGTGAATGAACCCCTCTCAGCGTTGGTCCGAAGGAAATCATGTCCAATCCCGGTGATTTTTCGAGGAATAACCCACATTCCAGTCCGGCGTGGATGGCTTTTACTTTTGGTTTGGTGTTGAATACCTTGTAATAGATTTCGGCGGTCTTTGCCAGAATTTTCGAATTCAAATCGGGTGTCCATCCCGGATAACCGTTGGAATGTTCAATATACGCGCCTGCTAAGGAAAATATCCGTGCAACTTTCGAAGATAAGTCAGTTTTTGCCGAATCAACGGAACTGCGTTGGCTGGTGGTTATGAGCACTTGCTTTTTATCAATAAATTTAATCGATGCAAGGTTGGTTGATGTCTCTACTAATCCGGCGATATCTTTGCTCCACGCAATTACTCCATGCGGGCAATCGAGCAATGACTTTATAAGTTGATTCTGAAACTCAGGTTCAAGTTGGAATTCAGGAGTTGGAATCTCATCAAAGTTGATAGATAAACCGGTATCAATTGCGGAGAATTCATCGGCTTTTTTTTCAATAAACTCATGAATAAGAGAATAAAACTGAATTTTTTTATTTTGATCAATGATAATGGTTGCAAAAGCTTCACGCGGAATGGCGTTTTTGAGATTCCCCCCGTCAAACCGGTTAAGCTTAGCACCAAGGTATGTTGTAACTTCCCATATCAATTGGGTCATTATTTTCACAGCATTACCACGGCCTTTATGTATCTCATCACCCGAATGCCCTCCCTGAAGTCCGGTAACACTCACCAAAAAAGCCTTCTGATTTTCTTCAACAAATTGATATGTAAAGTCGAAAACAGCTCTGGTGTCTATTCCTCCGGCACAACCGATAAAAAGTTCACCCTCGTCTTCCGAATCGAGGTTAATGAGTGTATTGCCGGTAAAAAAATCTTTCTGAAGCTCAAAAGCTCCCGTTAATCCTGTTTCTTCATCAACCGTAAATAAGCATTCGAGGGGACCATGATGTAATGATTTATCGGCCATAACAGCCATCATAGCAGCCATGCCAATACCATCATCGGCGCCAAGCGTGGTTCCCATGGCTTTAACCCATTCGCCATCGATATATGGTTTTATCGGATCAGTTAAAAAATCATGGTTATAGTCGGAGTTTTTTTCGCAAACCATATCAACATGACTCTGCAAAACTATTAACGGGGAAGTATCTTTTCCGGGCGATGCGGGTTTGTAAATTAATAAATTTCCAATTGCATCTTTTTTATACTCCAGATTGTGCTTTAATGCAAAATTAATCAGATATTCAACTATTAGTTCTTCATGTTTGGATGACCTGGGAATTTGGGTAATTTCTTCGAAGTATTTCCAAATCAACGGAGGATGCAAGTTATATAACAGAGCCATAGTAATTTAATAAAAAAGTAGTTAATAATCAGTAGTATTGTAGTTTCTAAAGCACCGCAAATTAATTAATATTTTGTATTTTGTTTCACAAAAATGAAATATTGTACTCCATAAAATTATGAATATTAAACAACTTTTTGAATTAGCGTTTGAAGCTATTTGCATGGCAAGTGATAAAGTTTTGGAAATATACGAAGCAGACCAACTTTCCATTAGCTATAAAGCTGATGAATCGCCAGTTACGCAGGCTGATATTGCTTCATCGGAAATTATTTGTAAAATTCTTGAGAAGTCGGGTTTACCTGTTATTTGTGAAGAAATAACCGAAATAACCTACTCAAAGCGTAAATCGTTATTATATTTTTGGTTGGTTGATCCGCTTGATGGTACAAAAGAATTTATCAGCAGAAATGGCGAATTTACTGTCAACATTGCTCTCATTGAAAATAACAAACCAATACTTGGATTGATAGCAATACCTACCCAAAATCAACTTTATTTTGGAGGAATTGATTTGAATGCTTACCGGATTAATCTATCAAACAGGAGTAATTTTGACTTTGAAACTGCAATAATTTCAGCCTTTGTTTTGAACGTTTCAAAGAAACCTGATAGGATAAGAATTGTAGTAAGTCGTTCGCATTTAGACGATAAAACAAAAGAATTTATCTTCAAACTAAAAAGCGCTTATCCAAACATCGAAACTATTTCAGCAGGAAGTGCTTTGAAATTCTGCCAGATAGCTGAAGGTAAAGCAGAAATATACTTACGTTTTTCTCCAACGATGGAATGGGATACAGCAGCAGGTCAAGCCATTGTGGAAGCATCTGGGGCATTTATGGTAAGTTTACCCGACTATGAATGTTTTCAGTACAACAAACCCGTTCTACGAAATGGAGGTTTTCTGGTAACATCTCTGCCGGAACTTCTTATACATTAATAAAGCCGCACTCTGGGATCCAGCAAGGAATAAACAATATCTACCAAAAAGTTAATCACAATAAAAATGACAGAGATTACCAGCACACAACCCAGAACCAAAGGCAAATCGTAATTGGTTAATGCATCAACTATCACATAGCCAAGGCCTTTCCACGCAAAGATATATTCAACAAAAACCACACCTGCCATCATTGAGGCAAACCATCCTGAAATTGCCGTAATAACAGGATTTAGAGCATTTTTTAGCGCATGTTTAAAGATGACTGCCGATTCGGATATGCCTTTTGCCCTGGCTGTGCGGATATAATCCTGAGTAAGAACCTCGAGCATCGAGTTTCGCGTTAATTGTATAAAAACAGCTAATGGACGGATGCCTAATGTAAAAACAGGTAATATCAGGTTTTTCCATTCATAGTGTATTCCTTCACCAAAATCGTCCATCACAATAAGGTTTCCTGTAAGATTCAAATGAGTGTATCGTGCGAGCACAAAAGCAAAAATCCACCCACAGAGAATGGCTGCGAAAAATGAAGGGAGCGACATGCCAAGTGAGGATATCACCATGGAAATACGATCGTACCATGAATCTTTATATAAGGCTGACAAAATTCCTAACATAATTCCTGCAAATGCAGCAAACAAAATGGCAGAAACAGCCAGAAGTAATGTATTTGGTAACGTTTCCGTAATAATATCAGAAACATTTTTTTTGCTTTGGTAACTTCGGCGCAAATACGGTTTTTTAAGAATCACATTCATATGAGATCCTAATTTTACAATGCTTACGTAAGGAGAATAAATGTGATTGTCAAGATAAAAGTAATGCGACTTCTTTTCTGTTTCGTGAACTGATATAGGAGAGAGATCGTTGATATATTTCAAGTATTGTTGCCACTTGGGTTTGTCGAGTCCCAAATCCTGATGAATGGCCATGATAGAAGCAGAATCGGCACGCTGACCAAGTATCATTCTGGCAGGATCGCCTGGTAACACATTGAACATAAAGAATATCAATGATACAACACCAAGTAAAATAAGGATACTGTATAATAATTTTCTGATGATAAAACTGAACATGCTTTTTTATGATTCAAAAATTCAAAAATTCTACCTTCAATATGGGGTAATAGGTGTTCGCGTGCGACTAATTTACCGTCGTTTTAAAAACAATACGACCATAATGGTCAAAAAAACCATAAATAACAATCCAATACGTTTCCACTCAATGGATTTATTATATTGAGTGAGAATTTTTGACATGATATTTCCTTTAAAATATTCGGGTTGCGGAAAATCGTTAAAGTGCCATAACCCAAGTATCACACCATCTTTAAGTACCATTAACCCGGGGTTTGACCGTATAATGGTTTTCAAAGTTGTTTGGTCGGTATAATGAAAATCGAATGCTAATTGACGAGTTTTTTTTAGTAAATCAGTTACATCAGGTAATGAACTGGTTAATATATAGAATTTTTGATTGTTAGAGATCGCGAATTGATGATATTTTTGAATTACCCACCATAATTCAGGTTTTACCTTCTCAACTTTTTCACTAATGAAAATGAATGAATAAATGGTATCGGAAAGTACCTTCAGTGTAATGTCTTCATTATTTTTTGATGTAATGCTAAAGCCATGAATTGGAGGGGTATATCCCTTTTTAACAAGTTCGGATTTCGAGTCTTTAAATGTCCAGGTGCTGTCGTTTGCCGGATAGTTATCTATTGTAAACTCTTTTACAACTCCCTTTTTTTCGTACAAAAGTTTGGTAAGGTATTGATCAGTCTGTACACCTTCGGGAATGCTCATTTTCGATGGAATATGAGTACCTATACTATAAGGTCTGAAATCCATAATGGGAAGATGATGATAACAATAAATTGATATTCCACAACCTATCAACGCAAACATACCCACCAGAATCCACTCATAAACCGGTTTGGAATATGGAATAAATTTATCCCTAAAGTAAAAGATATATATCGCCAAACATATAAGAATGATATTTTTATAAAAAGTTTGCCAGTTAGTAATTACCAATGCATCGCCGAAACATCCGCAATCGGTTACCGGATTTGCTATTGCACTATATAAGGTTAATACAGTAAAAAAACTCATAAAAAGAAGGGCCGCCCAGGCAGTCACTTTCATGCGTAAACCAATAATCAAGGCCACACCAATCAAAAATTCGGCAGTACTTAAAGCGATGGATAACACTATTGCCGCCGATTCGAGCCACGACATATGAAATATCTCGAAATATTCAGTAAATTTAATAGCCGATCCCATCGGATCGATTCCTTTTACAAATCCGGAGAACACAAATACTAATCCCAGTAAAATCCTGATGATTATTCGTATATATTTCATAGAATTGAAAATTACAGTTGTTTATTAACACTAGTATTAAATACTTTTCTTACTTTACTAAATATCTCTTCCGGAGAAAGCATAACATCCCCATTACTACAATCGATCTTTACAAATCGATCTTCACCTTCTAAACTTAGATAAACGTTGCGTACCCGGTTTTGGAAATCGAGGTCTTCTTCGTGAATATCGCGCTGTCCCTTAAGATAATTTCTATCATTGCCGGAGCGATGTTCGGTTAGTTTTTGTTTGGTAAAATTAAAGGGAACATCCAGAAAAATATTCAAATCGGGCTTGGGCAAAGCGAAGTAAACAAATTCAGTGTCCAAAATCCATTTTTTCAGCGCTTCTTTTTGTTTCGAATCGGTAAGCTTGGCACATTGGTAAGCAATATTCGAGTAAACATACCTGTCTAGAATAATGGTAATCCCTTGTTTTAGCCACTTATCGAGTATATTTTTAGCATCAGCACGATCTCCGGCATATATAAGCGCTATCAAATAGGGATTTACTTTGTCGATTTCGCCAAGTTCACCACGAAGGAATCGGGCAATTAAATCGCCATAAACTGGTGAGTCGGTACGAGGAAAATGCAGATATTCAAATGGCATCCCGCTTTCTTTTAAAAAATTTTGAAGAAGTCCAACCTGTGTTGATTTTCCAGCTCCATCCAATCCTTCGATAACTAATAATGCCATTGTAGTTAATAATTTGCTGTTAAGTCCAAAACAAAATCTTTTAAAACAAGTTTTAAAGGTATATTTAGGCTCACACGTGAATTGTTAAATTTGTATGTTAAATATGGACAAATAATGATTTCCAAAGATACTTTTTTTTCAAAAAAGCGAACCATTAATTTCCGGGGAACTCTTTTCGATCTTTCTACTCCTATTATAATGGGAATAGTAAATGTTACACCTGACTCATTTTATAGCGGTAGCAGAACAACTTCCGAAAGCGAAATATTAAAGCGATGTGATCAGGTTGCCAACGAAGGTGCGGATATCATCGATATTGGAGCCTATTCGTCAAGACCAGGAGCTGTAAATATTTCGGAAGAAGAAGAGCTTAAGCGTTTGATTCCTGCATTGACTATTATTCGGAAGAAATTTCCATATTTTTTACTTTCAGTAGATACATTTCGGTCAGGAGTGGCGCAAAAGGTGATTGATGAATTTGAAGTTCAGATGATCAACGATATTTCGGGCGGCGAAATGGACGATAAAATGTTTACAACTGTGGCAAAAAATAAAGTTCCATATGTTATCATGCATATGAAGGGAAATCCTCAAACGATGCAGCAAAATACAGATTATAAAAATTTTATTAAAGATATTTTTCAATATTTTGCCACAAGAATTGATCTCGCCAAACGCGAAGGGATTACTGATATAATTATCGACCCCGGATTTGGCTTTGGTAAATCATTGGAGCAGAACTATGAATTGCTTAAAAGATTGGATGAATTTAGGATTTTTGAATTACCTATTCTTGCCGGATTATCTCGTAAATCGATGATATCAAAAGTGGTTGAGGCTGATACTAATGAGGCCCTTCCTGGCACTATTGCTGCAAATACACTTGCATTGCTGGGAGGAGCCAATATACTGCGCGTTCATGATGTAAAAGAAGCCATGGACACGATTAAAATTGTAAGCGCCTATAAAAATTCCTACATTTGAGTCGTAAGACTGATTGATTAGTACATAGTGCTGATATCCATAAAGGGGTTCAGTTTAATCTAAAATCGCATGGTTCAACTTTTTATTACTCTTCGCTTTCTGGATATTATTGATATATTGCTTGTTGCGTATCTAATGTATCAGTTATACATGCTTATCAGAGGAACTGTAGCACTTAATATATTTATTGCTATATTTCTTTTCTATCTTTTTTGGCTCGTAGTTAAAGCCTTGAATATGGAATTGTTGGGTTCTATATTAGGACAGGTAATTGGAGTAGGAATGATTGCCCTGATTATAGTTTTTCAAGTGGAATTGCGTCGTTTTCTTGTTTTTGTAGGCACACGGTATTTATCCCGTACACTTTCATTAAATAAAGTTTTTTCAATTAACCTTCAGGAGACAAAAAATTTAAAGATCAAATCGATTGCAAATGCCTGCAAGAGAATGTCTGAATCAAAAACTGGAGCCCTAATTATCATCACCCGAAAATCTGCTCTGGAATTATATGCACAAACCGGCGAAATAATTAATGCAATGACTTCTACCCGTTTGCTTGAAGCAATATTTTTTAAGAATAGTCCTTTGCACGATGGAGCTGTTATCGTTGTAGAAGACAAGGTATATGCTGCAAGATGTATTTTACCAATGTCGGATAATCCAAATGTTCCGGCAAACTTTGGAATGCGACATCGTGCCGCATTGGGTATTACCGAACATACCGATGCTTTTGCTATAATAGTTTCTGAGGAAACAGGAGAGATCGCGATTGCCGACAATGGTGTATTATCAAATAACTTATCAAAGGAAGAATTAATGCAGACTCTTGAGAAAGAGTTTTTAAATACCTATATCAGACCTCAATAATTAAAGAGCCTTTTTTTTGCGGAAAAGAAAACTGGCTTTTGATTCTTCCTTACGAATTAATCGTTCGATATTCTTTTGATGTGTTAACAAAAGCAATACGGCAACAACTAACGAAAATATAATTAATGATTGTAAAGGCGTTTTAAATACAAACATTATCAGCAAAGGAAAAGCAAAACCTGATACCATTGAACTTAATGATACGTATTTGGTAGTAAAAAGAACAATGAGAAATATTCCAAAAGCAATTAATGTAGGATAAGGAGCAATGGCAAGAATTATTCCAAATAAAGAAGCAACTCCTTTGCCACCTCTAAAACCGGCAAAAATTGGAAAAATATGACCAATAACCACAAATGCTCCTAAGAAAAGTTCCAAATTAACAAAAGCCTCTGTACCAGGTACATATCCAGAGCACCATACTAAATTTACACCAGCTATTCCTTTAAGGATATCTAAAATTAATACCGGAAATCCAGCTTTCCAACCAAGTACCCGAACTGAATTTGTTGTACCAGCATTTTTGCTGCCATGTTCGCGTACATCTATCCCATAAAGTGCTTTCCCAATCCAAACAGCATTTGGTATTGAACCGAATAAATAAGCACTGATAAATAAAACAATGGTTAAGATATTGATTTCCATGTACTAGATTTTATTAAGTTGTGCAAAGTAAAGAATAAACTATATAACGAACAAGTTTTTGAAACAAAACACACAAAGTTGAATGTTTTTTAGCTGGTATTTTTACATTTATTGATGATATATATCACCACTAATTTAAAAAGCTGCTCAGTTTGAGCAGCTTTAAATTCTATTATTTAAGGAAATTAGGCTTTACCTAGTCTTTCAACCAGTCCATCAAATTGCTTTTGCAATTCTTTGGGTAGTCTTTCACCAAATTTGGCATAGTGTTCTTTAATCAATTCAACTTCATTATTCCAGTCATTTTTATCGACTTTCAGAAGTTCACCCATGTTTTCGGAAACTCCTGACAATCCGTTAATATCAACAGCGTTTGTTATTGGAATATACCCAATTGCACTTTGAACAGCTTCGGAAGTTCCTTCCACACGTTCGAAAATCCATTTTAATACACGGATATTTTCACCATAACCCGGCCATAGAAATTTGCCTTCGGGGCCTTTACGAAACCAGTTAACATTGAAAATTTTAGGCAATTTTGTTTTGTCAGGAGCAGTTTCTCCAATTTTTATCCAATGACCAAAATAATCGCCCATGTGATACCCGCAAAAAGGTAACATAGCAAAAGGATCGCGTCGAACACCAGCTTTCAATCCAATCGCTGCTGCAGTTACTTCAGAACCTACAATAGATCCCATGAAAACGCCGTGATTCCAGTCGAATGACTGGTACACCAATGGCAAGGTTCCGGGACGACGGCCACCAAACAAAATAGCTGAAATAGGCACACCAGCGGGGTTTTCCCAATCTTTATCAATAACTGGGCATTGGCTTGCAGGTGCTGTAAACCGAGCATTTGGATGTGCTGCCGGTATACAGATGGCGGCGGCATCATATTTTTCGTTTGTCCAAGTGATGGTGCCAGCAGGAGCATCATAACCTATTCCTTCCCACCAAATGTCGCCATCGGGGGTTAAACCGGTATTGGTGAATATAGTATTTGAATTCGCTGCCAGCATGGCATTCGGATTGGTATCCATTGAAGTAAAAGGAGCAACTCCAAAAAAACCAGCTTCGGGATTAATAGCGTACAATTGACCATCTGCACCAAACTTCATCCAGGCAATATCATCGCCTACTGTTTCAACTTTCCATCCGGGAATGGTAGGAATTAACATGGCCAGGTTAGTTTTACCGCAAGCGCTTGGAAAAGCGGCAGCAATGTATTTTTTAACTCCTTTGGGATTGGTAACACCCATAATAAGCATATGTTCAGCAAGCCATCCTTCTTTTTTTGCCATGTTGCTTGCAATACGAAGAGCAAAACATTTTTTGCCAAGAAGGGCATTTCCTCCGTAACCACTGCCAAACGACCAAATTTCGTTTGTTCCCGGAAAATGAGAAATGTATTTATCTGCAATTGGAGCACATGGCCATTTTGAATCTTTTTCTCCCGGTTGAAGTGGTGCTCCAACTGAATGGATGCATTGTACAAAATCATCATCCTTAAGAATATCCAGAACAGCTTTACCCATCCTTGTCATTAGTTTCATGTTTACAACCACATATGGTGAATCAGTAATTTCAACACCAATATGTGCTATTTTAGAGCCTAATGGACCCATACTGAAAGGAATAACATACATGGTACGACCTTTCATGCAGCCTTGAAACTTCAAACGAAGGGTTTCCTTCATTTCTTTTGGATCTCTCCAATTATTAGTAGGACCAGCATCTTCCTTTTTTTCAGAACAGATATATGTACGGTCTTCTACTCGAGCGACATCGCTAGGATCACTTTGAAAATAATAACTATTAGGACGTTTACTTTCATTTAACTTAACCGCCATACCGCTTTTCACCATCAGAGCAAGCAGCATTTGGTTTTCCTGTTCTGAACCATCACACCAATGGATTGTGTCGGGAGAGCATAATTCAGCCCATTCTTTTACCCACTGTTTCAATTTCACGTTATTGTTCATAATCATATAAATTTAGTGATTCAAATTTATGCTAAAAAACATATTTTTTTCGCTCGCAAATTTAGAAAAACATTTCTAATTCAATAGCAAAAATGAATAAATATTGTTATTCAAATAACAATATTTAAAAATTAGATTATAAAATATTAATTATAAATACATTAATAGGAGATTATAAAAAATCGAATACAAATATATTAAAGCTTTTCGGTATTGCAATACCGTTTTTGTGAGGTCAAATTATCAGATGGTAATTGTCATTCCATCATAGGCAAGCTTAATATTGTCAGGTAATTCTTTATTCACCTCATAGTCGCATCCCATTTGATGGCTGATATGCGTGATATAACCAAAGTCTGGTTTTATTTCATCTACCAGATTCACTGACTCAGAAAGCGAAAAATGGGAGATGTGCTTTTGCTTGCGAAGTCCGTTAATAACCAAATATTTAGAACCTTTAAGCTTTTCCTTTTCTTCGGATGAAATAAAATTAGCGTCAGTCACATAAGTAAAATCGCCTATTCTAAAACCCAATACAGGTAACCGCATGTGGATTGCTCTTATCGGTATAATAGGAATGCCTCCAATTTCAAATTTATGATTATCAATTAAATGCATTGTTACCTTTGGTATTCCAGGGTATTTTTGTTCGGCAAAGATGTAGGCAAATTCCTGTTTAATTGCCCAATGTACCCTTTCTTCGGCATAAATATCTATAGGTTTTTGCTGAACATAATTAAAAGCACGAATATCATCGAGACCGGCAATATGATCCTTGTGCTCATGCGTAAAAAGGATGCCGTCAAGCGAGGAAACATTGGCCCTTAACATCTGCTGCCGGAAATCGGGACCGGAATCAATTACAAAGTTTTTATCGTCAATTTCAATCAATATTGAAGAGCGCAAACGCTTGTCGCGAGGGTCTGTTGAGTGACAAACATCACAATTACAGGCTATTACCGGGATGCCTTGTGAGGTTCCTGTACCTAAAAATGTTACTTTCAAAATGCAAGTTTTATTGAAACTTTTCAAATTGTAAATTTACCAAAACATTTTTATTCTTATCAAATTTTTCAGGCATTCGTGTTTTGCCTTGATTGTAATATAATGGTAATCATAATACTTTATCAAACCTTTCTTTGTAATGACACTTTCTGCATAATTTTTCAACTGATCTGGAAGCCGAAAATCCATTATATATGTTAATTGATCTTTCGGTTGAGAGTATTTCATTAAAATGTTCCGTAAAAATATTACCAAGATCTATAATACCCTCTCCATCGAGGCAACATGGCACAACAGTGCCATCAACAAGAATAGCCATCTGGTCTCTGAGACCAAGACAAAACCCTTTTAAGTTATCGTTGATATCGTTTAAATTGGGCCAGGTAAATTCGTATTCGAAATGTAGGTAAAGTCTATCCGCTAGTTTTATGTTTGTGCCGGGTTTCATCATTTCCGAGGTAGGAAAAGACAGGCATAGGTCCCTTATCAGTGATTTAATGATGTATTCGTTGTTTTGTAACTGCTGATCCTTTTCTTTATTCAGGTTCCATAATCTGAGAGATATATACATGTTAGTTGTCTCAAGAGCCTCTTTCACAAAAATAACAATATTTTTCAGGTAATCATTTTTGTTCATATTATCTGATTGCTCGTCAAAACTATGCAGAGAAATGTTGATTTGCCTCACGGCAGGGTCGGATAATAATATAGATGTAGCATTCTTAAGAAGTGTTCCATTGGTAGTTAAATTAACGTTGAATCCTTTCTTATTGCTAATGTTTATTATTTTATCAAGTTCAGGGTGAAGAAGAGGCTCCCCCTTAACATGCAAATAGATATAGCTTGTGAATGGTTTTATTTCATCAAGAATGGCCGTAAAAGAATCCAGTTTCATGAATTCGGGTTTCCTATCACTTTTTGAGCAGAAACTGCAATTAAGGTTACAGACATTCGTAATTTCGATGTAAATTTTTTTGAATTTTTTCACGATAATAAACACTTACCTATTGCAAACGAAAACACTATTATCCTATTTAATTTCAACATGGTCTTTTGCTCTCATAGCTACTTCATTTAATGATTTTCTTATTCGTGGAGCCGCCTGGCGTTTCAATAATTCATCTGAAAGCGCAGAACCATCCCCCGGGTAACCGACAGCAATGATAGCTATAGGCTCAAATTGCTGTGGTAACGAAAAATTCATCTTCGCTTTACTGCCATCAAATCCGCCCATGGGATGAGTTACTAAACCCATGCTTGCTGCCTGAATCATCAAAAGTGAATTTGCCAGACCAGTATCATGCCATGCATACTTATTTTGAAATATCTTTTCATTATGGATGTATTCCATTTGAGCAAATGATAATATTAAAATAGCAGCTTCCTTAGCCCAAATACTGTTACTTTCCACTAACGCGTCGAGAAAAAGGTTAAACTCAGGTTCATCCTTAGCAGCGTATATAAACCTCCAAGGCTGAATATTCATACTAGATGGAGCCAGATGTGCAGAGTCAAATAGTTCATTTACTTTTTCCTGTTCAATCATTTTTTTTGAAAATGAAAACACACTCCTTCTATCTTGTATTAATTTAATTATCATAACTTTAGTTTATTTGCCACTCATTATGAAATTATTTATATACTGCCATTGGATTCTTTGATAAATCTTTGCAATAAAAAATTAAATATGGAAGGTATTTCTACTTATCGTCCGAAACTTTCATTTTTAAGTCCCAATAAAGACAAAATTTTCATAATAATAGATAATGAAGCCATCCATTCAAAGTCCATTATTTGGATAGTATGAATTTATTAACTTTTTAGATTTATTCAATATTTAAACCAGACACAAACAAAAATTAATATTGAAGTATCATATCCAAGATATGGACATGTTAAAATAATGCAAGGATATAAAAACCTTAACAACATTTATATCGAGCTTGTGGAGATATGATTAAGCTCTATTATGAAGAAATAAGTAAAAATGAATTGTAAAAATAGCAGTACAATTCATTTTTATAAAGTTATAGAGCAATAGAAACAATCTGCTATTCCTGTTTCTATTACTTAGATATTAATAAAATTAATAATCAGATCTTCTGGCGCTTCCTCCTTTGTTGTAGCCGCCTTTGCTTCCGCCGCTTCCGCCGCCGCTACCACCTTTGTAACCGCCGCCACCGCCACCGCCGCTGCCACCTTTGTAACCGCCGCCGCCGCCACTGCCACCTTTGTAGCCGCCACTGCCACCGCCACCGAAGCTACTTCTTCTGGGTCCGTCCTTTTTTTCTTCAGACTTGTTTACAACAATTGTACGGCCATCAACTTCAGCACCGTTTAATTCTTCAATTGCTTTTTTAGCCTGTTCATCATCAGACATTTCAACAAATCCGAACCCTTTACTTCTTCCTGAGAATTTATCAGAGATTATTTTCACTGAGGAAACTTCACCATACTCTTCAAAAAACTCTCTTAATTCGCTTTCCTCTAAACTAAAGGGAAGGCTTCCAACAAAAATGTTCATAAACTGACAATTTAATTTATTTGATATTTTTTGTAAATGTACTTTTTTTTTAAATCAAATTCGAATTAATTATTAAAATCCCTTGGACATCCTCTACTATAAATTGATACAAATTCGACTGAAGCCAAAAAAATCAAGCTATTGCTTAGAAAATATTTTTTTATTTTCATGTTTTTTTTATTTCATATTTGTATTATGAAACGTAATTTAATAAGAACACTATGAAACGAAGAAATTTCATCCTTACTTCGACAGCCGGAAGTGCTTCTCTGTTGGTTGGTATTTCAACTATTGCATGTTCCTCTGAAAAACAAAAGACTTCTCAGGATTTTAATAATTTCCCATTGCTTGAAAAAAATGTAAATGACCTTCAACAGGATATGCAATCAGGGAAATATTCGTCAGCTGAACTTACCAGATTATATCTTGATAGGATCTTTAAAATCGACAAAAACGGCCCCAAAGTAAATAGTATTATAGAGATTAATCCGGATGCAGTTATTATTGCCGAGGAATGCGATAAAGAAAGAAAGGAAGGGAAAGTCCGCGGGCCATTGCATGGTATACCTATTTTGTTCAAAGACAATATTAATACTGCTGATAAAATGGTTACCAGCGCCGGCTCTCTTGCCCTTGCTAATTCCATCGCTCAAAGGGATGCATTTATTGTAAAAAAGCTTCGTGAAGCCGGAGCTGTAATTTTGGGGAAAACAAATTTAAGTGAATGGGCCAACTTTCGATCTACACGCTCATCCAGCGGTTGGAGTGGTCGGGGTGGACAGACTCACAACCCATATATTACTGATCGGAACCCTTGCGGTTCGAGCTCAGGATCAGGTGTATCCGTTTCATCAAATTTCTGTGCACTGGCCATTGGTACCGAAACAGACGGATCCATAGTTTGCCCTTCATCTACCAACGGTATAGTTGGAATTAAACCAACATTAGGTCTTTGGAGCCGCACAGGTATAATTCCAATCGCCCATTCGCAAGACACTGCCGGCCCAATGGCCCGAAATGTAAGCGATGCTGCAATACTTCTTGGAGTTCTTGCAGGTATTGATATAATTGATGAAATTACCCGCGATAGCGATGGCAAAGCACATGCTGACTATACCAAATTTCTGAACATAAATGGCCTAAAGGGAGCTCGTATTGGTGTATCACGCAATTTTTTTGGCTTTCACGAACGTGTAGATGAATTAATGGAATTAGTAATTTCAGATTTAAAACGATTGGGAGCAGAAATTGTAGACCCTGCAAACATCGAATATCTCAAGGAATGTGGCGAGGCAGAAAATGAAGTGTTGCATTATGAATTTAAAGCTGATTTGAATTCATATTTATCCCAACTGCCTTCAGGTTTTCCAATCCGGACCCTGGAGCAAATTATTGCCTTTAACAGGAAATCTGCGCACGAAGAGTTGCGTTTTTTCGGTCAGGAAACCATGATAAAATCCAATGAAAAGGGGCCACTAACCAATAAACTATATATTGAGGCATTAGCCAACCTTCGAAAATATTCGCGTGAATTAGGTATTGATGCTACTTTGAAAAAACATAATCTTCAGGCCATTATTGCACCAACCGGTGGGCCTGCATGGACAACCGATCCAATAAATGGTGATCGTTATCTTGGAGGTAGTTCTTCACCTGCCGCCTGTGCCGGATATCCATCTATTACTGTACCTGCCGGTTTTATTGATGAACTACCTATAGGAGTTTCATTTATTGGGAAAGCCTGGAGTGAACCTGAGCTGATAAGTTTCGCTTACGCCTACGAACAAGGTACCAAACACAGAAAGCCACCCAATTTTTTACCAACTATACCAATTGAATAGAAGATCTTTATAATTCAGAGTTAAGATCAAGGTGATTATTCCAGTTTGTTTTCGATTTATCTTTCTTTACATTTATCCTATTCTAAAGAACCATTTTGTTTCTGGTTTGTTTTATAATATTAATTACTTGATTTTCAGAGTTTAATTTTTGCATTATGAATAGAAATAATAGAAGTAGATGGCCCTTGGGTAGGACATATATAAAGGTTGATGACATTGTTGAAAATTCGTTTCGTGTTGCTACTGAGCGTGTTGGATTATTAACCTCGAAAGAATATATAAGCTATATGAAAGGTTGGCCCATTTGGGTAGCACTTGAAACACTTTGCAATAAGCTTATGCCTTATGCCAAGGAAAATGAAATACATAAAAAAGTGGAAGAATCATTTTCTATTTTCCGTTTGAGCTTGGAAAATTATTGTAAAATGCATAAGGTTAGAAGAGATTTCAGAACTTTTTTGATGCATCCTGAAAAAATTAAAATTTATGGCACAACCACATAATTATTTTGAGTTAAAAACCTCAAAATAATTTAAGTTGACAAATCGTTTGGCTTTATTAAGCATTTAGTGTTGGTGAATAATTTGTTATCTTTCAAAATAAGCTTATTGATTTACAGGATAAAATAAAAGAACTATCCTATTCTAAATTTGACCACAGCTTTGTATTTGAGATAAATAGGTATTACCTACATAATTAATGCTGAAGTGAAGTAGTTGATAAATTGAATTGTTTCTTGCACGGTTAACCGAATATACCGCCCATGTGATCATATTGTTGCGGGATAATCTCTTAATTTATTGGTCTGGTTAAAATAAATTTCAAATTAGAATATTCATCACTCATTCCAATATCAGGTCTATATAATTTTTGTGAATGAATAGCTTTAAGCCTTGGCATTAGATTAACCCAAGAAAATGACAGACGGCAAATGCCACTTCACTTTGACCGTGGAAATCAACAAAATTCTTTTCGATTTCCATATCAGTAAAATGTTTTATAATACTCCCCAAAATTAGGACAGAAAGTTAAGATTGGAAATATTAACTTTAAATTTTAACTAGATGTCAAAAAACAGAAGAAAGCACAATAAGGATTTTAAAACCAAAGTTGTTTTAGAATCACTAAAAGAACGAGACAGCTTGGAGGTAATAGCCAAGAAATATGAGCTATTACCAACACAAATAACCACTTGGAAAACTATAGCCTTAAAAAAGTTTGGCTTTTGCAGGAATTGACATCAAAGGATTCGTGAGACATCGAAAAGTGAAGTAGAACAGACAAATGGGTAATATACAAAAAATATTATTTATTGTATTGTTTCTATTGTGCTGTATAACTAATTATGACTAAAATAGTTTTTATTGCTTGAAAGCTTTGTAACCATTACTCCATTTTACAATAGCATAATGCTTGAAACTTTATCATACATTAAATTCTTTGACAAAATTTTAATATCATAAGGCGAAACAATGAGTTTCGCCTTATGATTAAATTTATTTTAAACCGTTTTTTGCTGTTACTAATGCAGCGGTTAGTTCCTGGTCGGAACCTGCTAAGCTGATTTGATTAATCAATGCTTTGGTTTCAGAATTGAAAAAATAGGCAACACCTGTCCCCTTGTAGTCAGCCATTACGTTATTTAAACCGTACTTTTTAAGTTCTTCGGACGATTTCTTTTTTGTTGCATCATTTGTAAGGTCATTCGTAATGAATTTTACAGCCATATCTTTATTATCACCCATAAAGGTTGCTGTTGCCCTTTGGCAATTTGTTTTACAAACTGTACACCACTCTGCCTGATTAACAACTGCAATAACCTTTGCACCAGATTGAGCTATTGTAGATGCAGATACTAAAACTATAAGCACTAAGCTCGCGAAAATTGTTTTTACTGTTTTCATAATTTTAATTTATTTTAATGATTGAACTAAATTACTAATCAAATAGTCGGAAAAGAATTTAAAACCTGACAAATAAATTACTTGAATTTTATTACGCTATATAATGAATTAAATATGCTGCGACTGTTTTTTATACGATAACGCTGTTAATGAATGATTTGAATGATGATTTTGTGAAAAGGATTAAGGTTCTATTGTGGTAATTATATTTTAGTTGCAAACCGTTTTTTATTAAAAATTATTTCGAAAAGAAGAACTGAGTAAACGGCCAGGTATTCCACTAATACAAGTATTTTACTTTCTTCAAAGCTTGGGTCGTGGTATGTATAATAAGATAAAATAATAAACAATGACCAAACGAATGCATACCTGTAATTGGTAAATATTGAAAGGATTAATAGAGGCGTTATATACCATGGATGCACTGCTGTTGCTAAAAAGTAATAACTCGAATAAGCAAATAGCATGGATTGAATTACCATTTGAGGACTTTTATTTCTTCTAAGAATGGAAATCAATAAAACAGAAATGAAAATTAGAACTGCCATCAACTTTCCTATAATTTCAATCATATTATCATCTGTAAACCAATAACCTACTTTTCGAAAAAAGTAATAAATACTTGCATTCCCTTCGAAGTTGTTGAAGTACAATTTTAAGCTTTTAAAAAATGTATTAGTAAAACTATAAGTCAACATTGGTGTAACCAGCAATAGAAAAACAATTAGAAATAATAGATAAAACAACATTCTTTTCCTAAAAGAAAACAATTTATAAATTTGCGGTAGAAAGATAAGTGGAATGAGCTTTACAGAAGCAGCAAATGCCAGTGCCGACGATGTTAGAATAACTTTACCTTTAACCATAAAATACAATGTCAAGGAAATAAAGAAAATCATAATCCCTTCGAAATGCAGGTTACCTGTAAGTTCTATAATAATTAAGGGGTTCAGGGCATACCAAAGTATGTTTTTTTCGGGCAAATTGAGCAATTTCAAAATTTTAATACCCATATAAATAGTACCTGCTTCAGCCACCAGAATAAATAAACGCATTACAATAATGTTACCTAATATGCTTTTCTCAAAAAAAAAGGCTCCTATAGCAAAAAATAACTGGTTAAAGGGCGGGTAACAAGTATAATTATTGAGCTGCAATGGCTTCATCTGATTAAATAATTCCTGAGATAAGGGTATTTTTAAAACAGAAGTTTGGTGAATTAAATCGACAGGCAAGGAATTGAAAGGATTAATGCCGTGGGCTACTAATTGACCATCCCAAACGAAACGCAAATAATCATCTGATAAGGCAGGGATTGCAAGTAAGAATATAAGCCTAAATATTAATGCATAAGCAAGTAGGATTTTAATATTCTTAAATTTATCCGACTTATAAATTAGATAAAGACTTATACCAAAAAGCAGAAAGAACAATGAGAAAAGCTTAATATACTGCTCACGTGGGATAGTATAAGCTAATAAAACATATGCTGCAATCGATAGTATAAACGAAAACCATATCGTTTTATTTTTCATCTCTTGTTTATAAGTATTTAAATATAGTAAGAATAATTCTATAACCAGCTCCAATACTTCCCCTTACTGTCCCTGATACTTTTGAAAATCCAATGCGTTTACGATAACTAACAGGGATTTCACAACATTTCAATTTCAATTTAGCCGCCTTTACCTGCATTTCAACAGTCCAACCATAAGTTTTGTCCTGCATATTTAACGCTATAAGTTTATCAAATTTAATAGCTCGGAAAGGGCCTAAATCAGTAAATTTTACGCGATAAATGAATCTAATAAGAGATGTAGACAGCCAGTTACCAAAAACCTGTTGGGGTGTCATAGAACCTTTTTCTTTCATTCCAAGAGCCCTTGAACCAATTACCATATCACAATCATTATCAATGATAGGTTTCACAAGTTGTAGTAATTCATCGGGATAGTCGGAATAGTCGGCATCCATAAATACAATAATATCAGGTTTTACATCCTTGGATTTAAAATACGCAATGCCTGTTAAACATGCCCATCCATAACCCTGACGGGGCTCATTAAGAACCGTAGCTCCGTTTAGCTGTGCTACGGATGCTGTTTTGTCCGTTGAATTGTTATTGACAACTACAATTTCCGATACCAGATTTTTAGGAATTTCAAAAAGTACATTTCTAATGGACTTTTCTTCATTGAAGGCTGGAATGATCACGCCAATTTGCATTTTTTATTGACTAGTTTGGAAACGGGTTGAAATAGGACCATTTTCGAGCTTTAAAACACCGCGGGGACAAACAGATGCACAAATACCACAGCCAACACAGGAAGCCCGAACAATGTTTTCGCCACGTTGGGCATACGACCTTACATCGATGCCCATTTCGCAATAAGTTGAGCAATTCCCACATGAAATACACTGTCCGCCATTGGTGGTTATCCGAAAACGCGATTTAAAGCGTTGTACAATTCCTATATAAGCCGATAACGGGCAACCAAAACGACACCAAACCCTGTTTCCCATTAATGGATAAAGACCTGTACCCGCAAATCCGGCAAAGATCATTCCTATAAAAAAGCCATAAGCATTTTGAAGCGAATCGGTTTTTATACCTGCTATTTCTGGTTTCCCTGAAAAGTATGAATATAAAGTAGACGCGGTCATTACAATTGCGAAAATTAAAACGGAATATATACTAATCCTTTCAATACGCCATGCAGAGAGTTTTTTTGATGATAAATGCCGAAACGCATCGCCACCTGTTTCCGCTAAACCGCCGCATCCGCATACCCATGAACAATACCACCGTTTCCCCACAAAGTAGGTAATGACAGGTACTGCCACGGCAAACAATGTTATCCCCCATATTAATGCAAAATGGCCAAAACCTCCTGATGTTGACAGTTCATGAATATGGGACTCGTAAAAGAAGTAATAATCTAATGGCCACATGTTTTTTAAATCGATGGAAGGCTGTTTAAAAAGCATGAGGATTTGCGGTATCAGGAAGGCAAAAATGGTTTGAAAAAACATAACAGAAATGGTGCGAATAAGATGGTAGCGACTATGCCGATACTTGATGATAAACTTAATGCCCAATACAAATACGATTAACGTATAAAGTACTCCATACACAAACCAATTGCTGGAATGATGCCCACTAAGCAAAAGGCTTAAAGGTTCTGTTAAAATAATGGGTTCGGACAATAAAGCAGGGTAATAATAAAATACGTAATAGAAGCCTACAAAATAGATAAAAAGGAAGGTAGCAAGCCAACCTCTGTTACTGAGTGCATTAAAAAACACATTGTTATTGTTCATGGCACTTTCTTTTATACCTGGCAGCATAAACATGAAAGCTCCGATAATACCTAACCCGAAAATTAAAAATATGAACAGACTCTTATATTCGGTTACAAGCCCCAAACTGGAAGCAACTGCAACAGCCGAAACAATATCCGTTTTGCCCCATATTGTATTTGAATCATCATCGCTATTTGCGGATACGTTATTTACATTCTCAAAGGCTGTATCCAACGTTTTTATTAAACCCAATTTAGAAAAATTATTGGTTAACAAATCGGGCGAATTTTTTTGTAATAGCTGTTGTTGTTCAGCAGATAAGCCAGTTTGTTCCAATATTGCCGGGGTAATTCGGTAATGATTTATAAACATGGAAGCGTTGAACAATGTAAAGGCAAATAGGAAGAATGCGAGGCCTGTTATTTTTATTGTTTTCATCGTTTTCCGATTTAAAAATTAGAACAAAACTACTTCTCTTTTACCTTTCAATGTAAGGCTTTTGCCATACTTTGAGTTGAAATCAGAAATAATAAGCTTTTCGTATGGGGAAGAGAATTCCGGGTCGAACATTGCGGCAGGAAGATGTTCTATCGCATATTCAACCGTGCGGTTTTCGGACAGCCAACGGTCAAATATTTCGTGGCGTAAGCGAATGCCCATTGCATTTGTTCCCAGAAGTAACCGGTTGTTTTTATCAAAATTCAGCCTGATGCTTTTAAAGCCATCGGGATGCAGCCAGAAAAAGCTTTCCTCGTTATCTTTTACTTTGTTCGAAACCCAACCATAAGTTTGATATTCAACATCGAGAAATTTAGCTGAATTGAACCAGTTACCAGGTTGGTAAATTGTTTCATTACCGCAAATAGTTTGAGCAACTGTTTCGCCCATAATCCGGCCCGTATACCAAACTTGTTCAACAGGCTTACGGTTTAATGGCGGATTAAGGTGCTGAACACAATCGCCTATCGCATAAATCCCTGCAATATTTGTTTCGAGATATTCATTTACGAAAATGCCACGGTCTGTTTCAATACCCGAACCTTTTAAAAATTCGATGTTGGGGCTCACCCCCACTGTTAAACCAACAAATTGGCAATGAAGTACGGTTTCATCTTTTAAGGTTACAGAAGAAACCCTTCCCTGGCTATCGCCCGTAATTTCTTTAAGTTCAGTGTTTAACAACAAATTAATGTGATGTTTGCGGATGAGCTTGTTAATCATTTCCGATTCTTCAGGGGGCATTATGGCGTTCCAAAAGCTTGATTCTCTCGCCAACATGGTAACTTCCACATCCTTTGAACGGAGCATCTCGGCCATTTCAATGCCTATAAGCCCTCCACCTGCAATAATTGCGTGCGTGGTATCTTTCGTATAGGTAAACATTGTATCAAGGTCTTGTTTGCTACATAGCCCTTGCACGCCTTTTAAATCCTGACCAGGCCAGCCGAACTTATTCGATTTTGACCCGGTTGCAATTATTAAAACATCATAATTTACAGGGGAGTTGTTTTTCATAGCCAGTTCCTTCTTAGCAGTATCAACTGATACCACGTGGTCGAAAACGAGGTTAATCCTGTTTTTCTTCCAAAACCAGTTTTCGAAAGGCTGTGTATGTGCAAATTTCATGTGACCCATAAAAACATACATTAAGGCAGTTCGGCTGAAAAAATATTCTGTCTCCGAAGAAATGACGGTTAATTTATCATTGCTTTTTTTGCGGATATTCCGGGCAGCCGTGATTCCAGAAATGCCATTTCCAATAATTACGATATTTTTCATAGTTACCGTATTGTTTTTTGGTAAAAGGTACACAATTTTGGCTGAGAAAAGCCGAGGCTATACATGAGGTGTATTAATCCAAAAAGAAGTTGCAGCTTAAACACTCCGTTTTCGGCATATCGCCTTGATGATGTAGTGACGTAACCGGGTAGTATTATAAATTTTCCTTCCTTTTTAAGGCGGGAAATAATTTCGATATCTTCCATAATACGAAAATCGGGTCGAAAGCCATGTATTTTTCGGAATGTTTCGGTGAATATAAACAACGATTGGTCGCCCCCACGACAAATTCTATAATCGAAGCGAGTCATCCAGCTAAAAAAACGCAGAAACCACCCCTGTTTATCCCATTTCATTCGAAAGCATCCTGATACGCAGTTATTCTTAGTAGCTTCAATAATGGACGCATCAAAATTAGAAGGTGGAAAACTGTCGGCATGAAGAAAATAAAGAATATCACCTGCTGCATTAGCCGACCCTGTATTCATTTGGTACGCCCGGCCTCTTTGTTCAGAGACCAATGTAATTACCCCGTGCTCTTTGGCTACCGATAATGTATTGTCGGCACTCTGCCCATCCACCACGATAATTTCTTTTATATTTGCTTGTTTACTATTGGCTTTCAAGTATCCGATAAGATTTCCTATACCCTTGGATTCATTTAAAACAGGAATTATAATGCTTATTTTCATTTGATTGTGGGAATGGGTTGAGTTAAGTGTTAATGCTATTTGCAATTTTTAACAGGTCGGCATATTTTTTTACATCTTCGATATTGTCAACATCGTTTAGCGGCTCAAGTACTTTGTAATTAAAACCTAATGATTCGATTACACGAATGGTCTTGTTGAAAACAGAATCGGTACTCCAATTTATATTTTCAAATAATTCGGAAGTTAATTTATTCATTCCCAATAAATAATAACCTCCGTCGAAAGCAGGGCCAATAACAATATCTGAATCCTTTAATGAATCGAATGCTTTTTGAATGATTTGGGGCGTGAGTTCATAATTATCACTTCCAATAATTATAATGCTTTGGAAGTTATTGCCAAAACCTTGTTGAAAGGCATTTTTCATTTTTTCGCCTAAATCATCGCCGTTTTGTAAGAACTTCAAATGACTACAGTTTAAATCATTAATGTAGTCAGGGGTATTGTTTGAAAAGAAAACAGCTTTGGTACATGTCAAAGGTTCAATCGTTTCAAACGTGTGTCTGAGCAATTCTTTGTATATTTTAAGTGCTTTTCTATCCCCAATAGTCTTGGCAATTCTTGTTTTTACTTTGCCTAATTCGGCATTTCTGACAAAGACCATTAATAAGTGATTCGGCATTTAGTTGAAATTTATGAAGTAGCACCACCGCAACTCGACCCGGCACCTGCAGTGCAGCCATAACAATGTTGCGATACCCTAACCTCTCTTTTAAGCAAATAATCAAAATCAAATTGGGAAATATGTGCTTTTTCGCCTTTATTGACTTTCAAATCAAGCATTTGATTGAAGTCGCAATCGTACAGATAGCCATCCCAGCTTACAGAAATCATGCTCAAGCACATAACACCCATAACAGCTGCCGGATTAAAAGCACTTACAAGGCTTTCGACATACGAAACATAATTATCCGTTTTAAGTAGGTAGTCGAGAAACCTGCTCACAGGCATGTTAGTGATGGTATACAGATTATTAAATGAAATATCGTACTTGCTTTTTAATTCTCTTTTAAACTGACCCTCTAACGTTTTTTGAGAACCCGGTAAGAATGCCCCTGCCGGATTATATACCAAATGGAGTGTTAAACCATCGGAATCGGTTCCATATCCAACTGCATTAAGCATTTTCAATACTTTTATTGAAATATCAAAAGTGCCATACCCTCTCATACTATCGGTACGCTGGGCGTTATAAAAAGGCAATGATGACACTACCTCAACCTGGTTGTTGGCAAAGAATTGCGGCAAGTCGCGATATTTGGGGTCTGAAAGAACAACTGTAAGGTTGCAGCGCACAATTACACGCTTGTTTAATTGCCTGCATTCCTGAACAAACCATCTGAAATTTGTGTTCATTTCGGGAGCTCCACCCGTTAAGTCAACCGTTGAAATGTTATGGTTCTTTAGCACATGTAAGCAATGCTCCAGCATTTCCCTGCTCATTAATTCTGTACGCTTAGGACCTGCATTTACATGGCAATGGTTACATGTTTGGTTGCATAATTTGCCTAAATTTATTTGCAACACATCAATACCAGCAGGTTTAAATTGGTTTATTCCTTCGCTTATTAACTTGTCTTTAAACATTGGGATAGCGCCAGTTCTTGATGGCAAATCATCCAACATACGAACTTGTTGAGCAATATCATCTGCTATGCTGTGGTAATTATCGTTAATTTCCATATACAAAAAATCACATTAATACTTCCTTAACTTTATTCATCATCTGGACACTATGTGCCAACAATGCGCCACCTTTTATGGCTGCTGCCACATGCACGGCCTCCATCATTTGCTCTTCGGTGTAGCCTTTTTGAAGCGAATCGGTGGTATACGCATCAATGCAATAGGGGCACTGTACCGCATGGGCGACAGCTAACGCAATCAGCGATTTCTCCCGCTCACTTAAAGCTCCTTCTTTAAAAACTTCGCCATAGTACTCAAAAAACTTATCGGCCAATGGTTTTTGAAATTCGCCGATTTTACCAAATTTTTTTAGGTCTTCGGGATTGTAGTACGTTTTTTCCATTTTCAGTTTTATTAGTATTATTAATTTTGATTTAATGGCAGCGTAACAACAAAACCCTGCCGAATCTCTGTTTAATTCAATTCCATCAAAAGGTAAACTACACCAAAGTCATTAAATATACCGTAGTAATTTTTAACAACCTCTATCATTTGACTATTTTTTTGAGTTTGTGTTACTTCTTTTAGTTATTCATTTAAAGACCAGTTGTAATCTAAATAACTGATTTTTGGATTTGGGTTGATTTTGGTTTTAGCATATTGGTTTAAAAAACTGATGATATTTTCACTTTTGGTAAAATCATTGCTAAACCACTTAAAAATGGCTGATATGGCTACTGAATTGGCCGATATATTATTCCGGAAACTATCATTCACAAACCTGATCGCTGCCTGATTCAATTGATCATCGAGTTTTGAAGGCTGGTATGCTTCGTTAAGTAATTGCGGACAGGATTTGGATGCACAGTTTATTGCAAAATGGATGCGTGGGTCGTAAAATTTTTTTCGGAGAATTTTATGTTCAATATAGTCGAGCGAGTATGTTTTATCTGCAATTTGAATAAACTCTTTTTTCCATGGATATTTTAAAATACCGCCAATGTCTTTAATACTTTTTACCGGGTAATGATTTACTACCAACTCGATTGTAAAGCCATTATAAGCATTAATCCAAAAGGTTTTTTGCTCATTTACAGTCCATTTGTCGTTTGGGGGCGATGTTCTAAGCACCGAAAGATATGTTTCCAATTCGGCTTTATTCTGTTTGATGGCTTTATAGTTTACCTGGCCTGTTGCCGAAACGTATTTTTTAAGCAAAGCAGTCCATAATTCATGCGATGGAGGCTTCACTTCATTTACATTAGCGGTGTGCTCCTGGCATGAACATTGAAAAGTAAATAATATGAGGATTAACATTAAAATAGTTCTCAAAGATATTTTATATTAGATCCTAAAATTTTGTTTTTATTCTTCAATCTGCATTGAAGGGCATTTTACCGAACCGTAGGAGCAAAATACACAGCAATCGCCAGACTTAGGTTTTAAAATTGTTTTGCAATTTTTGCACTCGTAAAAATATTGACAACTATCTGTGGGCATTTCTTCGTTTGTGGAAAATCCGCAATGTGGGCAGGTAATTTTGGATTGTGTTATCATCTTAAATTATTTGCTTATTTAAGTTGAATCGTTATTTGGTAAAATGTACTAGCGAAAACCAATGCCGTGTATCGGAATAAACATTCTTTATTCTCAATCCGGTAAGTATTGCAAAAAAGGAATTACGTGTTGCATCTAAATCATTAGCGGTACTTTAAGGAAATTCAGCGGAATTATACGGAAACATAAATTTTCAGTACAGAATTACGGTCGTGTCCGATGCAATATCATCTCTATCCATTCTAGATATTTGAGCCATTTTGCCGGTAAGCTTTTTGCTTTTGGGATATGCCCTCCACGAGGTTCAGATTGCATCTGCCATCCATTATATGAATCAACAGGACGAATGTCAATTATTTTAACGTCCGGTTCTCCCAAATTAGCCAAAAGTTTGTTTGTTGATACGTCAATTATAGGTTTAAACATACAAATGACTTATATTGATGAGTATTAGCGGATACTATGCTATTAATCTTGAACGATTTGAATACCCTTCCAGAAAGCGATACGACCTTTAATTGATTTTGCGAGTTCTGTCGGATCCCTATAAAACCATGCTGCATCCGTATTGTTTTCACCATCTACTTCTATGCTATAATAAGATGCAATACCTTTCCAGTGACAGGTTGTATGTGTATTACTTTCTTTCAAAAACTCCTTATTTACAGAACTTTCAGGAAAATAAATATTGTTCTCAATATTTACCACATCTTTGCTTTCGGCAATGACTTTGCCATTCCAAATTGCTTTCATAATTGAAATGTTTTAAAAATTAATTTTTTACTTGAAGATTATTTATTTACCATCACGGTCATGAGCTTAAATATTGGAACCTTTTGACCTATCGCCAGTCCTTTTTCATATTCCACCTTTCGATAATTATTTTCAAGCGCAAACATAGTATGAAGATGAAATAATGTTAGAATGCTTATAAATATTATTTTTATCATATAAATGAACATTTAGATAACAATAGTTCGGTAAATTTTTAGGGTTAAGTAATTAATTAAAAATAAACACGTTGATATACATTGAAATATATTTTTATTTCAATGTATATCAAACTTTATATATATTTAATTATCAATAGTGTTATAGAAAATAATAACAAAGTGTTGAATTAAGTTAAACAATTTAAACGATAAATACTCAAAAATAGAAAATGCAACATACTCTGTGAAGTTACTTTGAAAAGACATAATCGTGTGAAGCTCCAGCATGACAGCTAATGCACATGCCTCCCATTAAGCTGGCACCTCGCATAGCCATACCAGCATTGTCTTTTGCAATGGCTCCTGCTGAAGTGAGAACGAAATATTCCCAATCGCCTTTTCCGGGATTGAAATTATTACCACGTTTTACCATTCCTAACACCTCATTTACACTTAATCCGGGATTGTAAGAATGCTTAACTATAATTGTTCCAATTGAGTATTTTCCGTTTATTGGATTTTCACCGTTTTTGAAATAAACCTTGCGGGTAACGGAGCTGTCATTATTTGCATGTGCAAAAGTTCCCAATAAAGGGTCTGGTCCATGGTATGTTTTGTCGTTGGACCAACTCATGAAAGAGCTGAAAGAATTATTGTCTGCAATAAATTCTGAAGTGGTTGAGCTGTCTTTCTTGCAGGATTGAATGCCTACAATACCGGAAAAAATCAGAATGGCTAATGTTACTTTAGAAATTGGTTTCATAAGAATTGATTTTAGGTTACTATTTATATCTTTCAAATAAATAGTCGTACAAAAAATCAATTCCTTACAAGATTTAGATTTTTTATTTATCTTCCAACTTTTTCAAAATATCTGATTTCAAGATATCAAGGCTTTCATTTGAAATTGGTGCATGCAAATGGCTATTTTTTAAGGAAGCTGAAATTATAATACTTTGTATTTCGTAACTATTACATGCATCGCACATTTTTTTATGAATATGTAATTGGATTTTCTCCATTATGTTCAAGCCAAAAAGCTGCTTTTTCTCAATTAGTTCTGATGCTTTAAGGCATGATAGAATTAATATGTTCATCAATCTTTTCACGTTCTCAATCTTTAAACCAGTTCTTTTCTATGCATTGCCGTAAAATTAACTTTGCCCTATGTATCAATTGCCAATAATTAGATGCAGAAATTCCTAATTCCTGACAAATTTCCTCACTTCCTTTTTCAGCAAAATATTTATATTGAATTGCAGCAAACCAACTGGAAGGTAATTTTTTCATGCAGTTTTTCAGAATTATCTGAAATTCACTATTGTCGGTCAAGTTTTCTTCTTGAACGGACCATTTTGATGGTTGTGCCTCTGCTTTCCATTCTCCTAATTGGTTGAAAAACTGACCAGAATCGAAAGAGACAGTGTTATCCGATACGTGAAAAGATTTTCTATAGTAATCAGCTATCTTATTATTGAGAATGGAGATTAGCCAGGTTTTAGGATTGCTTCGGTTTTCGAATTTGTCGAAATATTCAAAAGCAGCCTGAAATACTTCCTGCACTAAATCTTCCGAAGTTTCGTGATGTTGAGTTCTACTATAAGCCCAATTATATAGACTAGCTGTATAATTATGAACCCACTCACTTATAATTTCTGTTTTTGAACTCATACAACGATTTCAACTTTAGCTCAAAAAAAATAAATTTAATCAAAAATAGAAAAAAAAATTTGTATATGGTGTTAAAATCCAGATGAGTAACAATATCTCATTACTTTTTCCATTGGCTCACCGTCCTTTATCATTTCTTTAGCGATTTCAAACTTTCCTCTAATTTCACCTTCAATTTTCCCATCTTCTCCAGCATTATCTATTGAGTTCTTTAAATCCGGATACGATTTCAAACTATCTTCATCCGTCAATTGATTGATATATTTATCTTTATAATCGTCTGACATACTGTATATTATTTAATAAAAAATGCTCATTTTTAATATTCAATCAATTTTAATATGGAACTTTTTTAAAAACTGAAGGGTAATGATTGAGAAGTATAGCATGCGCTTAACTGGTATCCACTACTATAATAATCAGCATAGTACGGATAAAAAAATGTCACCCTAAAATCAGGAAATCTGGTATCGTCCGAAGGTCTTTTCAAAGTTTAATTTTCTTAACTCACATATAAACCGCATTGATATAAATGATTCCGAAAAATAGCCCAAATTTGATTTGATGAATATTCACAACAATTAAATAGCAGCCAACGCCTTCAATGCTTCGCTGATGTGTTTATCAGTCTGGTTTTGCGAGTTGAAAATATGAACCACTACACCCTGTTTATTAACCACATAGGTGACGCGACCGGCTAATAAACCCAAGAGATTGGCGGGTACTCCAAATTGTTTACGAATTTTTCCACCACTATCGCTCAACAACGGAAAAGTAAGCCGGTGTTTGAGGGCAAATTTCTTATGGCTATCCACATCATCGGAACTAATGCCAATAACCTCTGCTCCTGCTTCACGAAAAGCCTCATACTGATCGCGAAACGTGCAGGCTTCCTTTGTACATCCGGGTGTATCATCTTTTGGATAAAAGTAAATAACCAGGTTTCTCTGTCCAACCACCGAATTAATATCAAACATCTTTCCATCATGATCAGGTAGAGAAAATAATGGAATATGGCTTCCAATTTCAACTTTATTCATAGATTTGTTGGTTTGAGCGCTACAGCTATTTATGAGAATAAGAAATACTATACTTAAGGAACTTAAGAATCTCCGTTTCATGTTCTTTTTTTACTGTAAACAAACCAAAACAATTTATGTTAAAGCATCATAAAACATTTAAAACTTGAAACATTCATTTTCATTCAAACCATGGTTAATGGCAGCTCGGTTAAGGACACTTCCGCTGGCGGCTTCAAATATTATTCTGGGTAGTTTTCTTGCATATTTTGAAGGTACATGGAGTTTATTTATTTTTTTAATGGGATTGCTTACAGCTCTTTTGCTTCAAATACTTTCGAATTTTGCCAACGATTATGGCGATTTTGTAAGTGGCGCCGACGAAAATCGGAGCAGTACTCTTGATCGTGCACTTCAATCGGGTCAAATTACCCAGCAACAAATGAAATTGGTGATTATTGTAACCTCATTTCTTACACTAATTTCGGGCATATTATTGGTCGCCGTAGGAGCAAAATCAATTGGAGTATCGGGCATACTCGGTTTTCTGGGGATGGGAATTTTATCCATATTAGCCGCCATTACTTATACTGTTGGAAAAAAGCCTTATGGATATGTTGGTTTGGGAGATATTGCTGTATTCCTGTTCTTTGGTATTGTGGGAGTGAGTGGTATTTACATTCTTCACACACATCAATGGCAATGGAATGTGCTGATACCGGCAGCTTCACTTGGTTTGTTAAGCGCGGGAGTACTTAATATTAATAACATTCGCGATATCGAATCGGACAGGCAATCGGGTAAAAACACCCTTGTAGTAAGGTTGGGCCTTAAAAATGCAAAAATATATCATAGCTGGTTGATTCTGATCGCCATTGGACTTGGAATAACTTCAACTTTAATAAACTACCACGGCCCATTGCAACTTCTCTATCTGTTTACGATCCCTTTTTTCTTTCGAAATATCTATCAAGTAAAAATATCTAACTATCCAGTTATGTTTGACAGGGAATTAAAAAATTTATCCATCACCACATTTTTCTATTCTTTCACATTAGGTATAGGATTAATTCTCTAAATTTTAAAATCATAGTACCAATACAATACTCATTATAAAGACTTTATCTTACGACTTTTTAGTATGTTAATTGCGAAATATCAAAAATATGTTTTCGACTTTATGCAACCCGGAATGACATCGCGGGGGATACTAAATCAACGTACTTCATGGTTTTTGATGGTTAATGACTCTGCATTTCCTGATGTTTATGGAATTGGAGAATGTGCTCCGCTCCAAGGTTTAAGTAGAGATAATATAGATAATATCGAAGAAATGTTAGGATGGGTATGCACTCACATCGATGATGGCGAATTACTTGAAAATAAAATCCTCTGGGAATATCCATCCCTACTTTTTGGGCTTGAAACTGCTTTACTTGACCTAAAAAACGGTAGTAAGAGGCAATTTTACAACAATGCATTTTTGAATCATCAATCAGGAATTCCTATTAATGGTCTTGTTTGGATGGGACCCATTGAAATGATGCGGGAACAAATACATAAAAAAATTGCTGATGGGTATAGTTGTATCAAGCTTAAAATTGGCGCAAATAACATCGAAAGTGAACTTTCATTGATTGAAGAAATCCGAAATACATTTGGATGGGAAATAGAAATCAGGGTAGATGCGAATGGCTCATTATTTTATGATACATGTATGCCTTCGCTTAAAAAATTAGCTGATTTACAAGTACATTCCATTGAACAACCATTGCCATCCGGTCAATATGAAAAAACACTATTTTTATGCAAAAATTCACCGATTCCCATTGCATTAGATGAAGATATTATTCGCTGGACGGATCGATTTGGGAAACATAAACTTTTGGATTCATTGAAACCACAATATATAGTTTTAAAGCCTGGACTAATCGGTGGATTTGCCGAAACAACGGAATGGATTAATCTGGCCAATGAGCGAGACATTGGTTGGTGGATTACGTCAGCTTTGGAATCCAATATCGGCTTAAATGCCATTTCTCAGTATACAAGCCAGTTTCAGCCAACATTTCCTCAGGGTTTGGGCACCAGCAAAGTATTCAAAAATAATTTTGCATCTCCCCTATATATCGATAAAGGATTTTTGTTTCATAACACATATAATATTTGGGATTTAACATCCCTGAAACCATGAATTTTCATCCAAAATCAATACTTATTATGAATGATGTGGTAATTAACCATAAAAATTACCTGAGCATCATTCAATCCAATCGTTTTACTCAAGATTGGTCTCAGGATACTATATTGTTTCTAAAGGACTTTTTGAATAATTCATCTCAACTGGAATTAAAAACCTCAGGAACCACAGGTAAACCCAAAAGCAATTGGATAGCCAAGGCAAAGATGGTGTATTCAGCCAGACTCACAGGCAGTTATTTTGATCTGAAACCTGGCGATTTGGCTTTATTGTCGCTTTCAAGTTCTTATATTGCCTCAAAAATGATGATTGTTAGGGCATTGACTCTTGGATTAACTCTGTATATAGTTAAACCATCTTCAAATCCATTATTGGAAACCAATCTACCAAAAAAAATAGATTTTGCTCCGTTTGTTCCTTTGCAGATGACATCAATGATAGATAACGAGTTAAGTTTACCACGATTGAAAAAAATAAAACAAATAATTGTAGGTGGCGGCAACCTTAATTATCATCTTTTAGAGGAAATTAAACATCTACCAAACAAGGTATATGAAACCTTTGGAATGACAGAAACTCTTTCGCATATTGCTGTTCGAAGGATTAATGACCCTCAAAACAATTCGTTAAAATTTAATGCATTGCCTGGAATCACATTTGAAACAGACATTCGCAATTGCCTTGTTATTGATGCCCCGGAAATATCAGATGAGAAACTAGTTACCAATGATGTGATTGAATTGTCGAGTCCTACTTCATTTGAATGGAAAGGTCGGATTGATAACATGATAAATTCGGGCGGAATTAAAATTTCTGCTGAAGCCATTGAAAAACAACTAGAGCCATTCATAAATAGTTCTTTCTTTGTTGGATCTGTTCCTGATAACCAACTTGGCGAAAAAGTAGTTTTGATCATTGAAGATTTACCAAACAATTTGCACCTTTGTAAGCTATTTGAACAAATGAACGAGATTTTACCTAAGTACCATGTTCCTAAAGCAATGTATGCAATTCCGTTACTGAAAAGAAACATCAATGGTAAAATTCTTCGCAAAGAAATATTGGAGGGATTAAATGAAAAAAGTAATAAATATCAAGTAGTAAGAGCAGTTTTAGATTTATGATTTAATGAGGATCGAGGTCTTTATTGCTTTCCTATATGAATGTTTTATTTAACAAAAGATATAAAAAACTATGATTGAATTGCCTCAGTTAACAGAACAGGAAAAACTCCAGAAAATTAATCACCTTATCAAAGGGACCCTTATGGAAACATTAGGAATACTGTTTACTGAAATATCAGAAAAACATGTTTGTGGGACAATGCCGGTAGATCATCGTACCATTCAGCCTGCTGGCGTCGTTCATGGTGGCGCATATATGGCACTTGCTGAGACACTTGGAAGTGCAGGGTCAATGTTATCAATTGATTCTAAATTGTTTAATGTATTAGGCCTTGAAATGAAAGGTAATTACCTGCGAACAGTAAGTTCAGGTAAAGTACATGGTAAAGCAACACCCGTGCACAAAGGGAAAAGCACACAACTCTGGAATGTTGATATGTGGGATGATGAAGGTAATTTGTTAGCAACCTGCAGGATCACTAATATTATTATGAAAAAAGAATAATGACGCACTTAGAAAAGATATTTAATATTTGCAGAGAAAAGAATTTTCCATTTGCCGCATATCAGTTGCCTGGAGAAAAAAGCCAATGGATTGTAGTTCAATTTTCATCTTATCAGGAACTTAATTCCAATGACGATATTACCAGTTTAAAAGGATTTATATTTGCACCATTTCGGAAGAATGAAGGTAATACGGCTGTTATAATTTCTCCGGATCTGTTGACTAAAACATCTGAGGTAACTAATAACGATGTGGAACGTGTGAAAAAATCTTCAAAAGCTTCCATTCCAAATAAAGAATCCTGTGAATTTTACGAAACATCTCAGGGCGAATACAAAGAAAATGTTGCAGAAATATGTCAACGCATAAAAGATGGTGAATTTCAGAAAGCCATCATAAGTCGTATTATTTCAAAAGAAAAATCGGATCAATTTAATCTTGTTTATCTATTTGAAACCCTTTGCAAAAATTATGCATATTCGTTTATTTCTCTCGTTAACATTCCTGGTATAGGTTGTTGGATGGGAGCCAGCCCAGAGCTTTTATTTGAACGTTCCGAAGATTCTATCACACTGGTTTCCCTTGCCGGTACGCAGGCAAAACCAACTAACGATAATTTCATAATTACATGGAATGATAAAGATCGGTCGGAACAACAGATCGTTACCAATTATATATCAAATCTTTTAGAAGAGTTTCATATCAAATCTTTTCAGGTGTCAGGGCCAGAGACTGTGCAGGCCGGAAAAGTAGTTCACCTTAAAACTACCTTTACACTTGCCGGACAACAATTGAACGGACATGCCCGTGAGTTTATAAATCGATTACATCCCACGCCAGCCGTATGGGGTGAGCCAAAAACTGATGCATTAGAAATAATAAAACAGCTCGAAAAATATAACCGTGAGTATTATTCAGGTTATCTGGGTCCTGTAAATCTTGATGAGCAAGTTCACCTGTATGTAAATCTCCGAACAATGAAAATACTGAAAGATAAATTTCTATTATATGTAGGATGTGGAATTACAGCCGAATCCGATCCTCAACAAGAATGGGAAGAATCTGGCATGAAATCGGAAACGTTGCTTTCGGTGATAAATGAAGTAGTTATTTGAAAAAAAACTGGAATGCCTGAAATCTAAAATTCAATAAACGACTTAATACTTACAACTTATATTATGAATCGACAATGGCTTGCCTCGCTACCTGATTTTTTGATTCATAACAACATACACCATCTAGTTGTTTCACCTGGATCAAGAAGTGCACCATTAATATTGCATCTTGCAAATCAAGCCGAATTGAATGTTCATGTTCAGGTGGATGAGCGTTCAGCTGGATTTATTGCCCTTGGACTTGCACAACATCTTCAATCTCCTGTTGTTATGATTTGCACCAGCGGATCGGCCTTACTCAATTATGCCCCTGCAATTGCCGAAGCGTATTATCAGCAGATCCCTTTGTTAGTTTTCTCTGCCGATCGGCCACCAGAATGGATTGATCAGGCGGATGGACAATCGATGCGTCAACATGATGTTTTTCATAACTATATCAGAAAATCGATGACTTTGCCGGTTGATGGTCTAAATGCTGATGACGAATGGTTTATATGGAGAACATTGTCAGAAGCAATCAGGTCGGCGCAATATCCTACGCCAGGTCCGGTTCATGTAAATATTCCCTTTCGTGAACCTCTGTACCAAATTGAAACTAAATCACCACATCCTCCAACATTTATAGATACTTTGACTTCTTTCAGATGCCTGGATAACCAATCACTTACAAAAATTTCTTCGAGACTGAAACAAACAGATCGATTAATGATTCTTGTGGGATTGTCGTTGCCCGATAAGATTTCAAAAAGAGTTCTGGGGCGACTTGCCTCATTACCTCAGGTTGCGATTCTCACCGATATCACATCAAATACTTTCGGAAAGGAATTTATTATGGCTTCTGATGATTTGATGGCTTCAATACAGGAGGAAACAGATACCGATTATTTTCCTGAGCTATTAATAACTCTTGGAGGTCCCGTTATTTCAAAACGTTTGAAACAATGGCTTCGAAAAAATCATTCTTTAGAACATTGGCATGTAAGCGAATCGTTCGATGCACCGGATACATTTCAACATTTAACGTACCAGGTGCCATGCAATCCAAATCAGTTTTTGGTGCAGCTTGAAGAAATTCTGGTATCGAAGGAAACAGGTTTTTCCAACCAATGGAGATTAAAACATAAGCAGGTATTAATAAATCAAACATCTTACTTTACCCATGCAGCCTTTTCTGATTTAACCGCATTCAAACAAATCAATCTAAAAATTCCAGCAAATTCCCAATTGCACCTGGCCAACAGTATGCCAATTCGTTATGGTCAGTTTTTTAGGTGGCCCGAAGGAATTAGCATCTTTTCAAACCGGGGCGTTAGTGGAATCGATGGGTGTGTTTCCACAGCATTAGGTTCGGCCTTATTATTCAATGGATTTACTACGATTATTACCGGAGATCTGGCAATGTTATACGATTCGCATTCACTGTGGCATCATCTACCAAATAAATTTCGAATTATCGTTCTAAATAATGGTGGCGGTGGCATTTTCCGAATCATCGACGGGCCAGGTAAATATTCAGAATTGCGCGATTTTTTTGAAACACCCCATCAATTAACCCTCGAGTGGTTGGCCAAAATGTATAAAATTTCCTATTCCGCAGTTAAAAATGAAGAAGAACTGAATGAGTCACTTAATGCATTTTATCTGGACGATTCTCAACCTAAACTTTTAGAAATTTTTACAGATCAGGAAACCAATGGCAGCGAGTTTAAAAGCTATATGGACGAAATGAAAAATAACGGTAGCTTTATATTTAAAAAATAACCCAAAAATTATGACAAGAGAGTGGACAACGATTAAAGCCTACGAAGAGATTAAATTTGAGTATTTTGAAGGGATAGGAAAAATTACCATCAACCGACCAAGATACAGGAATGCATTCACTCCGAAAACCATTTCGGAAATGATTGAAGCCGTGTATTATTGCCGCGAGAATCAAAATATTTATACAGTGGTGATTACCGGTGAAGGCGATAAAGCTTTTTGTGCAGGCGGCGACCAGAATGTGAAAACCATTGGCGGGTACAAAGATGAAAACGGTATTCCCCGACTCAATGTGCTAGAATTGCAAAAACTGATCCGATCGCTTCCAAAACCGGTTATAGCAATGGTAAACGGATATGCTATTGGTGGCGGACACGTGTTGCACGTGGTTTGCGATTTAACCATTGCATCGGAAAACGCTATTTTTGGTCAGGTGGGTCCCAAAGTTGGTAGCTTTGACGGAGGTTTCGGTTCGTCCTACCTGGCACGTGTGGTTGGTCAAAAAAAGGCCCGCGAAATATGGTTTCTTTGTCGCCAATACTCCGCCAAAGAGGCCGAAGAAATGGGACTTGTAAATAAGGTGGTTCCCCTCTCCCATCTTGAGGATGAAACCGTTGCGTGGTGCAACGAAATGATGCAGCATAGTCCCATTGCGATTCGTATGATTAAAGCCGGATTGAATGCCGAACTTGACGGACAAGCAGGCATACAAGAACTTGCAGGTAATGCAACACTACTCTATTATTTCACAGAAGAAGCACAGGAAGGCCGCAATGCCTTTTTAGAAAAACGTAAACCCGATTTTAAGAAGTTCCCGAAATTTCCATGATGAATGATTGAATAGTTATAAGCTCGAAGCACTGAGCGCAGTCTCCTGACTACGCTCTTTTTAGCTTAATTCTATTCAACAACCACTTTATGCTTGCCCTGTGGAAGCTTTATACTATATTCCAAGGAGCCAAGGGGCAGGATATCTGTTTTTTTGCCATCGATAGATATGCTTTTGGGCTTTTTATCTAAAATGGCATAAGACGAAGTAACATCCTCAGAATATTCGAATTCAAGTCTGTCTTCACTAAACCGAGCCCAAATCAGCTCACCGGTAATGTGTTTTAACCTTATGGTACGCAGGGAAGATGGTAATGAATCGAAACTCAGAAAGTGTTCCCCTCGCGGGATAATTACCTGTGCGCCATAACCTGCAAACCACGGTTTATGGTCAAGTTTCAACCCAAGATCCCTTCTGCCTAGGTTAACCGTTATGGTGTATGGTGTTTTTATTCTCCATTCGTTTACATGCTCCTCAGTAATGGAGGCTTTACGGGCAAGCACTGTGCTTATGTTTTTAAAATCATGGGGATACACAGCGTCTTCTGCATAAAATGCCGCACGTATTTTATGGACCGACATATTATATACTATCTGTCGTAATTCCTCACCAGATGGTTTCTCTGACGGAAATCCGCCAAATCCTTTTTCGTGGCTTCCTACTATATTGCAATCGAATGTCAAACGGTTTTCATCTTTTACAGTTTTGCGGTAAAATTCACCCAGATGTTCATAACGTTCAGGGCCTGATCCCCAGCAGTTCGAAGGATCCTCGATTTGAAGTGTGATATTGTATTTTCTGTAAAGGGCCAAAGTATGTTCGGTCGATTCACCAATATTGTCTGACTCCGCGGGTTGAAGGCTAACGTCAATGCCTGTGAGCATTACATCAAATCCGTTTTTGCGTTTTTTTACAGAAGTAAGAAAATCGAGAAACTGACATTTTATGCTGTATGATAGCTCTTTACGATAATCTGCAAACTGCCTCCAACTTGTTTTGTTCTTTTTCCAATAATTATGACTTTGGGGGTCGAACAATTTAACAGGGTCGAAGCCTGATTGTTGCTTAAATTCGTTACGTACAATCATGTTCATGGGTGTAAAGTTGTTGGGATTTTCGAAACCGGCAGGATGTGGTTCAAAATACATTTCGGCAAAGTTAACACCATCCCAATCATACTTCATCAAAAATTCGTTTAGCTCCTTAAATACTTGTCTGCGACAGTTACTGTCGGCAAGGTTCATCAGCTTCCGCCAATCAATATTGGCATCACGACCAGTAGCCGTTTTTTCACGCCATTCGGGGTATTTCACCCAAAACGAGTCGCTAACTTCAGGGGTTTCAAGCCAGCAATATACCTGAATCCCATTGGCATGACAAGCATTAAAAAGTGGTGTATAATTATAC
The DNA here is from genome assembly GCA_038213375.1 of Bacteroidales bacterium. GTDB lineage: Bacteria > Bacteroidota > Bacteroidia > Bacteroidales > JAAUTT01 > JAAUTT01. Next base: position 70,169 of record JBBQTB010000027.1, read on the forward strand.
GCACCGTCATAATACCATCCTGCGCAATAAATCCTCTTAATCTTTTGATCGCGCCACATCCTGGCTAGAGTATCGATGGGTATCGGTTTGTCATATCTCATTCCGGGGTCAAAATACATTTCTACAGCCTGTCGTTCCGCAACCCGGAAAATGCCGAGATACCTTTCCATCCATTCAATCAGAAATGGAAAACGTGAATATCCTTTGGTGGTGTTGGGGTCGAACAAGGGTGAGAGACTCACAAAACGACCTTTACCAAAAAAGCCAGAAACGGCAATGGGCTGATGTGTGGTTTCGTCGAAAGCCAGTATTGAATCGTTGCGAACTGCATTTTCAATGATTTGTGCCTCGCATGGAGTTGTCCAGTAAAGCGTATTTTCCGAAAAATGAGTATCGCGAATACGGGTTATCGTTGTGCCTTTAGCTTGAAGTTTTATCCCAAGTGATGTGGTAATGGACGACACACCATCAGTAAGCAAGTTGCTCCCCGATTTTACTGCTTGCAATACAGCGTTCAAGGCTGTTTCGTTTAAAAGTTTTGTGGCTGCGAAGGGAACAATAATTACATCATAACCTAATAGTATTGCTTCAGGGATTTTTTTTACAGAAATTTCGGTAAACCGGATTCCAGATACCTCAAGTACTTTTTTAAGCGACGAAAGATCATTTTTTTCGGCAACGGTAAGGGAGATTGTGTCGGTAGGAGCAATAAAGACAACCTTCGAAATGTGAGTAAGTCCGACAATTCGAATTTCACTGGGGCTTGAATATCCTGATACCACAAAAATTAGAATTATTGCAAAGCATTTTAGTGGGTTATTTATTGAAAACTTTTTATTGTGCATGTTTGGAATAGTATATTTACATAACAAATATAGAAACAAATTCCGCTTTAAACTTCTAACAAAATATTTAAAAATTGAGAATATAATAGAGGAGTCCAGTCCGATAACCCCATTTTCTCAACTGCTGGAGAGTCGGATATTTTCGGAACTTGGTAGGTTGTCTGGCAATATGCCGTTATAAACTTTTGGAACGTAAATATTAGTGAGGAACTTTTTATAGGCGATTTTTATGGATACATTAAAGCAAAATGGTAAGAAAAATTTACCAATAATCTTTTATTTTTTTAACATAGGAGTTGTTTTTAACGTGCTTTGGATATTCTGCGTTAAAATGACCTCTAAAATTTTACGATACTTTGGCCTTAATAGCACTTCAGTACGGGATTTTATAGGGTCTAATGGTTACATAATTATAATATCAGCTCTACTTTTTACCATAGGATATTACATTTTTACTAAAAAGAAAATATACGGTTTTATATGGATTATCATAGTAAGTATAATCTTGTTGGTGGTTGTTCCGATTTATTATTTTTTAAATGCAGATTGGGGTGTAAAACCACATTAAATATCTCAACTGGCAATAAAAAGACCGGCGCGCTGGCCATGTTATTTTAGTATCTTCGCCACTTCGCCCTTGGTAAGCAAAATTTTCAGGGCATGCTAAGCAGCATTTGCAATGCCGCTTGAAATACCGATGATTTTGTAAATCAGCATTGCAGAACAATATACCGCTCTTTGACATACCGGTAAACAATATACCACACATTTCTCGAAAGGTCATAAGCCTGTGTGGTATATTAAAATAATCAGACAATTATACATTTGCACTGTTTTATTGAAAATTGCAAATTTTCAAGTGTTCCGAGCGGAATTGCAAATTCCGTTTAGTGGGACGTGCCAAACAGCATGAATGCAAGTGGTTACATGCCACTGAATGCCAATTATGGTTTTATTTTTGTGGGCGGCGACTATTCGACCATACACGACGAAATATACCAAAACACCATAGCCCACGAGCTTGGGCATGGCATCTTTAAGCTCTATCACCCCTATGATGTATACAACACCCCCGAGCGCCAAACCAATAACCTGATGGACTACCAAATGGGCGCAACACT
>JBBQTB010000028.1:0-70989 GCA_038213375.1 Bacteroidales bacterium
TGACGTTTTCGGCAAAAGTAATTTGGTGAAAAAAAGTTTGCCCACTACCAAAACCTCAAATATGTTTATCAATTAACCTGTATAAATTAAACAAGTGTGACTGATCATCTCCACACATTTTTATATCGCTCAATTTAGGTATAATTCTCGCCAACTCCGTAGGATAAAATGGTATCAGGTTGGGCACGGCCCATTCGATGGCAAACAATCCACATATATTTAAAAATACTAAAAAAGCAATTGTACGGATTTGAAAATTATCCCAAATGAAAATAACTATAAAAAAATGAATAAGAAATAAAAAAGTAGATGATCCTCTGGATCCATAGTTCATTAACCAGTATAAATTACAAAATAAGAGGGCGAAAATTGTTAGGAGTAACCTTGCAGCATTGGCTTTTTTATAATAACGGCCTAAAATAAAAATACAGAAAAGGATCAATGTTGAGATTAGAATGAGAATTATATTGCTTTTACCCAAATTTAATTGAATGTTTATAAAAATGCTCAAAAAACAAGTTATTGCTGCATAGAATGCGAAGGAAAACACCAGTCTTTCCTCAAAAGTAAAATCCTTTTCAGAGCCTAAAGCAGTTTTTAATAACCGTTTAATAACTTTCATCATAATCGTCATTCGTTGAATTTAAAAATAATCATTTTTGATGAGAAAACATAGGGCATTTTAGAGCCGCTTGATCTAGCGTTTTGCAGGACATTAAAGCACATAACTAAATTTATCGTTTAGATAATGAAAGAAGTAATAAAAGGCTTGGTATATTCAGCATCTAAATGGTTTGATGACATAAATATAAGCAGGGTAAAAATTAATCCGAATGAGTTTATTACTGGAAGAAAGGCCTTCAATGAACATGATTGGTTAAACTTCGAGATGAGTGATTATCTGGCATTAGATGGTGACAAAAGAGTCGAAAAAGCAGGTTTCAAACAGATGCTAAAGCATAATCTTGATGTGGCAGAAATAAAAAAAGGTATCGAATCAAAATTATATGAGGAAGCCAGTGAATATTTGTTTAGGATTTTTAATACACACGTCCTTTTATTTCCAGAGGAAACCAATATGCATCATTGCATATTGCCTTTAATTGCAGATAAGAATAATGCTATTTTAATTGATTCTCATGCAAATTCCAATATGCAAATTATCGCTGATGCATTAAAAATTAGCGGAAATCATGTGGAATTTATTCCGCATAGTAGTATGGATATGCTTGAAAGTAAAATAAAGATTCTAAAAAATAATTTTACAAAAATCTGGTATCTGGCAAGCGGGGTTTATTCCTTGTGTGGCGATTTTCTTCCAACAGATGCTCTGAAAACGTTATTTCAAAAGTATGATAATTTTTATTTATACGTAGACGATTCGCATGGAATGAGTTGGATTGGAGAAAATGGTAAAGGATTTATTCATCATCATTTTTCAAATCAACAACATATAATAATGGAGGCAACCTTAAATAGAGGATTTGGGGCTACAGGAGCGATAGTCGTTAGCTTTGATGAAGAACTCAACAAAAAACTAGCAATTGCTTTTCCAAATAATACTTTTTCACATAATAATCAAATTGGTATTTATTCAATAGTTGAATCAGCAAAGATTCACCTTTCATCTGAAATTTGCGATTTGCAATTAAAGCTGAACGAGCGAATAAAGTTTTGCAATGACACAGCTCAGAAACTTGGATTACCGATTATAAGCATTTCGAATTCTCCAATTGTCTTTATTGTTGCAGGGTCGCCGGATTTATGCCTTGACATTAGCATTCGTATGCTGAGCAGAGGCTTTTATATCAGTTCGGCTTATTTTCCATTACTGCCTCTCAATTGTTCAGGGTTAAGAATAATGATAAGCTTATACCATTCCAAAACTGCCATAAAAAAAATGTTGATTGCATTAAAGGAAGAGTTCGATATGGCACTGAATAAAGGAGAAATCAAGAGCCTAGAATTAAGAACCAGTATGCTTTAATAGTATGTGTGCCTATTAAATTTTATAACTTACTAATTAATAATATTTTACTAATTAAATATTTTACTTGAAAATGATAAAAGAAATTACAGAGAAAAAGGTGATAGAAATTGTAAGCCGAATCTCAGGTCGAAAGATCAAAAATATTAATCCTGATAACGAATTAAAAACTGAATTATCGCTTGATTCAATTCAGGTAGTGGAATTGTTTGCCTCTCTTGAAAAAGAATTTGACGTAGAATTTCCATTAAAAATGATGACTGTGAAAACAAGCAGAGAGTTTTTAACAATACTTGAGGAGACATTGAGTGAAAGTAAGGCATAATTTCTTAAAAATGTATATCATATTGTAAAGATTAAGACATGAATAACTTAATGCAGCAATTGAATTTTCAACAACTATATTTTAGAGGGTGTCGATATGACCAACCAACGATTGAAGTTGCTATCGATCATTTAGCAAAATACCTCCTTAAAAATATTCATTCTCCATCTCCTTTTGTTCTTTTTTCAGCCTTTAATCACATTAAGACCGTCATCGTCTATTTTGCAATTCTTAAATCCAATCGAATTCCTGTTATACTCGACCCTCAGCTGAAATCTATTGAGTTGGAAGAAATAATTAGCGATGTTGACCCTGCTGCTATTATCTATTTAAACGAAAATACGATCTCTTTTAATTACTTGGAGGAGATAGAACTGCGCAACCTGAGTAAAGGCTTCAATATCAATACTGATATAAAAGATGTCTGCACCATAGCCTACACTAATGCTGAAGATGGCTATTCGAAAGGAGCTATGCTTACAGAGAAAAATCTATTGTCAGAAATTGATGCAGTAATTAAAACGAATAGGTTAACAATTAATTCTGTAACTTGTGCTTTACTGCCCTTTTCACATTTATATGGGTTTATTCACGGCGTCCTGGTGCCAGCATTTGGTAAAGGTTCAGGACTTATACCCGAATTAAATCTTTTAAAAATTTCAAATACCCTAAATGAAATTAAAATTTTAGGTGTTACGCAATTGCATACCGTTCCTTCCGTGTATTATATTTTAAGTAAATCACCGGATTTAACAAGTTCCTGTAAAAGTATTGTTGAATTTTATTCAGGAGGCATCCAATTACCTTCTTTTATTTATGAGTCTTTTTATAGAAAAACAAATCGCAAAATCAGAGAAGGATATGGACTTACAGAGGGTTCACCTGCAGTAGCCGGCAACTTTGCGGAGGAAGGAACCGTTTTTGGTAGTTTTGGAAAGCCATTTCCGGGGTGCAAAATTGAAATTAGAGATGAAAATAATAACGAATGCAAAATTGATCAGGTAGGCGAAATCTGTGTAAAAGGCGATATGGTGTTTAAAGGATATTTTAATTATGAACATACAACCAGTGAAGTATTAAAAGATCAGTGGCTTTACACAGGCGATTTTGGGAAAAAAGACAGTAACGGAAATATTTATTTTTGTGGTTTAAAGAAAAAAATGATCAATGTTGCCGGGAATAAAGTATATCCAAAAAAACTGGAACGATTAATAAATAAACATGAAAATGTATTATCCGCCACAATTTATAGCGAAACATCTATTTTACAGGGAAGCTCAATTGGAGCAAATGTAAAGTTGCAGAATAATTCCAGAAAATCACAAGAAGAGATAAAAACCTGGTGCGTAAACAATATCAACAATACCATATTACCCAAATCGTGGGTATTTGAATAAACTATTTTAACATAGAAAACTATGAATATATTTAACATAGAAACTAATGAGCTATATCAAACCATCAAACATTTTCAGAAGGATGGTTGCGTGTCTCAATATTTTGATAATTCTGAATACAATGGCAGAACAATTACGGTGAACAATAAAAAGCTTTTGAATTTTGCCAATTGCAGCTATCTGGGTTTGGAAAAACACCCTTTACTAATAGAGGGAGCCAACGAGGCTTGCATAAAATATGGGACGCAGAATTCAATGTCCCGTAGTCTATTATCCAATCCCTTATATCTGGAAATCGAATCGACATTATCCAAAATATTTTCTGGTTTTCCGATTGTCTATTCCTCCACTACTCTGGCACATTATGCAGCTATGCCTATTTTAATGAATGATAAATGTGCAATAATTCTGGACGCATATGTTCATAATAGTGTTAGAACCGCAAGCCAGGTATGTATTTCAAATGGCACGTTTGTATTGGTTGCCCGGCATAACGATATGGAACATCTGAGATACCTGATAAAAAGACTTAAAAAGGAAGGGTATCAACAAATATGGTATTGCGCCGATGGCATCTACAGCATGCATGGCGACGTTTGCAATGTTAAAGAACTTCAAAAAATACTGGATGAGGAAGAGAATTTTTATGCCTATGTGGACGATGCGCATGGAATAGGTTGGTCAGGTAAAAATGGTTGTGGGTATGTAATAGGGAATTATGGGTTACACAAAAAAATGATCGTTATCGGATCATTCTCCAAATCGATGGCTACAGCTGGAGGATTTCTGGTTGTACCGGATAAACAACTTGCCGATTATTTAAAATTGACCGGGCATACTTATATATTCTCAATCCCTATGCCCCCGTCAATTTTGGGGTCATTATCAGCAAGCCTAAAACTTCATTTAACCGATGAAATAATACCATATCAAAATGAACTTTTAGAACTAATTCTGTACTTTAGAAAAAGATGCTTTGAACTTTCTATTTCAATTGCAACAAAAGATATTACTCCGATTCAATTGTTGAAAATAGGTAATACAGATAGTACACTCGAAGTCCAAAAGAAGCTAATTAATAAAGGGTTTTTCGCAACAATTGCAGTTTTTCCAGCTGTAAGTAAGGAAGATGGGGGGATCAGAATTACAATAACACGTCACTTAAAAAAAACAGATATTGATGATCTAATTGAAAATTTAAAAAATATATTGGTAACAGAAAATATTAATATAAAAGATGTTAGTATTCTTCAGTCCTAAAACAATTATAATTCAAACCAATGATTACGAAAATAAGGAAAATAGCCTTAATAAATCCTAGAAAAAACCTTCAGGATCAAAATCCTGAGGTTTATAATATGTTTGAAAGAAATAAAAATACGCTAAGACCGTGGTATGCCCCGCCTATGAGTTTATTAATCATTGCATCGCATACTCCAATGGATATTAAAGTGATAATTTTTGATGAGTTTATTGAAGAAATCGATTTTAATGAGCAATTCGATTTGGTGGGCATAACCGCTATGACTCAACAAGCAAATAGAGCCTATGAGATAGCTGATATTTATAGAAAAAGAAATATTCCTGTTGTAATGGGGGGTATTCATGCAACTGTATTGCCTGAAGAAGCCCTCCAACACGTGAATACCGTTTTTTTAGGTGAATCGGAAAAGCTTTGGCCTCAATTTCTAAAGGATTTTGAGTATGGTGCTGAAAAAAAAATATATTCCGGTGAAGGTTTTTTTGATTTATCCGAATCCAAAGTACCCCGGTATGAATTACTCAACTATTCCAAATTTAAAGAAAACAATAATTATTTTAAACTACTGCCAGTTCAAGCAACACGGGGATGCCCCCATGATTGCAGTTTTTGCGTTGTGTCAAAATTTTATGGAAAGAAAATCCGAAAAAAACCGGTTAAAATGGTTATTGAAGACATTAAGTCTATGCAAGATTTGGGATTTGATTCTCAGATTTTGTTTACTGATGATAATTTATTTGTTGATCGAAAGTATGTCAAAGAACTACTTACGGCATTAATCCCTTTGAAAATTAAATATATAGCGCAATCTGATGTTAAATTAGCCAATGACCCTGAATTGTTAAAATTAGCATATCAAAGCGGCTGTTTAATGGTCCTTATCGGTTTTGAAAGTATAGAGGCCAACTCATTAAATCAGATAAACTCGAATAATTGGAAAATGAAGGAAGTTCAAAATTATCAGAAAGCCATTCTAACAATTCAAGACAATGGTATTGTTGTGTTTGGTGCCTTTGTGATTGGCTTTAAAAATGATAACATAATTACTTTTGAATCTATAAAAAAATTCGCGTTAGAAAATAAAATTCCAGGCCAATTTACACTGCTTACTCCTTTACCTGGGAGCAGAGTATTTGATGAGCTCAAACAGGAAGGTAGATTGCTTAATAATAGTTTTTGGGATAAATGTAGTTTTTTTTCCATGACCTTTAATCATGATCATATAACTAAAAAGGAAGGTGAAGATAAACTTATTGGGATATATGACAATATATATTCAGCGGAGAATGTAATGAACCGAAGCTATCATATGATGCAAATTTACAAAAAACTACCGCACAGATGGAGCTAATTTTTTAATTTGATGAGAGAACCCTTGTAAATCAGTACGTAACCTTCTAAATTCTTTTACAACCTTCCATTCATTTCAAATGAGCAAAATCAAAGTTAGGTGATCTGACTATCAGGGTGGTTTTTTCAAGAAAAAAAGCCTGCCCCGCCCCAATCAATGAAAGGATAGGGGCAAGGCAGGCTCGAATTATACCGGCACTATGAGCTTACCTTGATGGTTAATGTTGCACCACCAGGGAGCCCTGGGTAGGCCAGCTTTCATAAGTGTTTTGGGTACCAGTTTGATTTACTGCTATCCAGGTTGTTTTTTCAAGAAAAAAGGTGTCAATTACTTTTAGGACTAATATAAGCGCAATGGTTTACTTCTTTGTAGTTATAAAAATAAGTTTACCTTCCAACGTGCCTAATGTTTTATGCTCTATTTTTTGTTCTTTAAAAACACTAATTTGTACAATTGATGATGCATCCAATTTTTGCATTTCAGCATCAGTAATTATTTTTTCATCATTTAAAATTAAGATTTTCTCCTGAGAAGCCTTTGTTTTATCTACAGGTTCAATTTTAATGATATTTGCATTAATATCTTTACGATCAGAGCTTTTACGAATTCCGGTAAATGATAGACTTTTCACATCATCGCCAGTCGGGCTTTTGATTAGCAAAAATTTAACGGGCAAAACAAAAGTTTTTCCAACCAAATCCTGGGGGACTTGGGTAAACGTTTTAGCCAAATTTGCAACTTCGTTTTGTAAAAGGTTCAAGGCTTCCGAATTCGGATCGGCAGGTAAATGTTTTCCTGTTTCTTCGTTCGGATAAGCAATTACTACGATTTCTTTAAGTATGTATTCGTCAGATACCATCATGGTCTTTTTGGGCATTTCAATCCCATTTGGATTAAACGTAAAAGCTATATTTACAGTTGCCTGGAGATTGATATCAATCGCTTCCTTTGGATATTTCAAATGATTTATTGCGTAACCTAAAAAAATATCTTCCGATCTATCGTGTTTGAATTTCGTGTTGGTGCGTGCTTTCGTTGAGTCAACCTGAGTTCCGTAGCCAATCACCTTAATATCTTCCAATCTGTTGGATTTTATTTTCGAGATGGTATCTTTCGTTTCAACTTCCATCACTCCATTACGGGCCTCCTGCCCATATTTGGCAATAGCCGAAGAGTCTTTTATCACATTCACCGATTGAATACTCTCAGGGTTTATCTTTTCGAAAGTCTTCATGGTTGATTTTCTACCGTTTACAATGACCAATGGGTCGGAACCGGCATTTTGCGCCACTGCTACTTTATCGAACGAAGCTGTTAACGCTACAACAACTATGGCAGTCAGAAGAATAGATACATTTTTAATGCCGTGCCATTTAGGAGATTTGTTCTTGTTCATCATACGAATTCTTTTTTTAAGAAGGTTAGCATTGAAATAATTTACAACAGCGAGTTGGCTATTCCCTGTTGAGAAATTTACAAGTGAGTACTGGTAGTGCTGCGGATCCATCCCGTTTCGCAAAAGCACTTGGTCGACAATGAACTCATGATTTTCCACCATCGACTTTTTTAACCACCATGCGAACGGGTTAAACCACTGAGCCGCCACCAGAAGCTCGGCCAGAAACAGATCAACAGAATGATATTGTCGGCTATGTATCGATTCGTGCTGAACTATATTTTCAAAATGCGGATGATCCACCTGATGCCCCTGCACCACAAGCCATTTCAACAGTGAGAATGGGGATACGGAAAGAGGTGTTATCACAAGGATCATATCTTTTAATTGTTTTCGTTCCGATGTTATGATCAACCGGATTACTTTATGGTATGCCCAAACAAAACGCACCAGGTATAATACCACTCCTGCCAAATAGATCCACACGAGTACCTTTCCAGCAATGGTCCAGTAATTCATTTCAGGTATAGGAATGGGCGTTACCGTTGGCTTTTCAAAATTATTGAATACATAGATGTTGGCCGGTTCAGTAATGGGCGCTGTTACCTTTATTTTGAATTTTAGCAGCGGGGCAATAATGGAAACCAACATGGCACCGAGAAAGTAAAAACGATTGCGTACAAAAAATGTATCGGAGCTTAAAAATAGCCTGTAAGCTAGGTAAAATAGGGCAAAAGCTCCCGATACATGAAGGGTGTAGGAGAGGAGTGGATTCATTTTTTCTGTTTTTCGATCATGGCAACAATTTCCTTTAAATCGTTGAGCGAGAGCTTTTGCTCCTGGGCAAAAAACGAAACGACTTCTTTGTAAGAACTTTCGAAGTAATTGCCCACAAATCCTGAAAGGAAATTGCTGGTGTATTCGTCTTTTGAAATTAATGGGGAAAATTCATAGGTGTTCCCAAAAGTTTTATGTTGCACGTAACCTTTAGCTTCGAGGCTGCGGATAAGCGATGCCATGGTATTGTAGTGCGGCTTTTCTCCAGGGAATTCGTCGAGGACATCCTTTACAAATCCTTTTTCAACTTTCCAGAGTGCTTGCATCGCCTTTTCTTCTTGTCGTGTTAATTTTTCCATTGGGTTTTATTATAGAACAAATATACTACGAAGTTTTTCGTAATACAACTATTTTAATAGTTTATTTACGGAAAAATACGTAGGTTTTTATTTTTCAACATGAGATTCTATAAAATAGATAGTTATGAGATAATGGGCATCCTATTTATTATACAACCTTAGTTTGAAATGAGAACATGGAAGTTTTTTCGACGGCTATTCGTATAAATATACAATTTTTCGCAGTCGTAAAAAAGTGATGCGCCGAGAGTATTGGCCTGATGAAAAAAAGGCAGCCTTTATTGGCCACCTTTTACTTTTTTGGGTATAATATTGATTATTCGAATTCGAAAATCAAATGATTCTTTGAAAATTTATCACCTGGTTTAACAAATATCTCTTTAATAACTCCATCCTGGTAGGCGGTTACTGTATTCATCATTTTCATTGCTTCAAAAACCAAAATGGGTTGTCCCACCTTTACTTTATCACCCTTACTAACATTAATTTTTACAGCGGTACCCGGCAGCGAAGATAAAATTTTCTTTTCGTCAGGCTTTTGCCATAATTTACGCTTTTCAAAAGCAGGTGTCAGAAGCGTTTGGTAAGTTGTTTCATCTACCGTGAAAGATTGAAACTTTGGCTTTTCATCTCCGTTTGAATTTTTTGTCTGCATTGTCACACACTTTTTAGTTTGACTGAATGAGTAATATTAATTCGTAGCATTTTCCAAAACAGGAACAATGCACTTTAAAACGGAGGAAGGCCATGTTTCTTGCGAGGCATTCCAGCATCTTTATATGTTGAAACTTCCAGAGCATGAATTACTCTTGATCTGGTTTCGTGGGGTTCAATTACAGCATCGATATACCCTTTGGAAGCTGCTACATATGGATTAGCAAATTTCTCTTTGTATTCCTGTACTTTTTGCTTGCGCATTTTTTCAGGATCTTCGGCAGCCAGAATTTCCTTACGGAAAATAATATTGGCAGCCCCTTCTGGACCCATTACTGCAATTTCGGCAGTTGGCCATGCAAATACAAAATCGGCACGAAGATGACGTGATCCCATTGCAATATAGCCGCCACCATAAGCTTTGCGAAGAATAAGAGTTACTTTAGGAACAGTTGCTTCACTGTATGAATACAGAATCTTAGCTCCGTGACGGATTACACCAGCATGTTCCTGATCAACACCCGGTAGATATCCAGGAAGGTCAACCAATGTAACAATAGGGATATTAAATGCATCGCAATAGCGAATAAAACGGGCTATTTTATCTGACGAATCGCAATCCAGAACACCAGCCAGCACCAAAGGTTGGTTACAAACAAAACCAACGGTTTCGCCACCGATACGTCCAAAACCGATAACGGCATTGGCAGCCCAGTATTCCTGTACTTCGAAGAAGTCGGAATTATCAACTAAGCATTTTACAACATCGCGAACATCGTATGGTTGTTTAGAATCTTCGGGAATAATTTTATCTATTTTGAGCTTGGTATTTGGAAGTTTTGGCTCAATCTTGGTAGCCTTTTTGATGTTATTCCATGGAATAAAGCTCAGCAATTTAGTAATCTGATCAAAACATTCCTGTTCGGATTCGGCATAGAAATGAGCATTTCCTGTAATTGCACTATGTACTTTTGCACCACCCAAATCTTCCTGACTAATTTCTTCGCCAAGTACGCTTTTTATTACTTCAGGACCGGTAATAAACATTTTCGAAATTTTGTCGACCACAAATACGAAGTCTGTCAAGGCGGGTGAGTAAACTGCTCCGCCGGCACAAGGGCCCAGAATTACCGATATTTGAGGAATTACCCCGGAAGCTAATGTATTACGGAAGAAAATTTCGCCGTAACCAGCAAGTGAATTTACACCTTCCTGAATACGGGCTCCTCCCGAGTCGTTAATGCCGATCAATGGCATTTTCAATTTCAATGTGTGATCCATGATTTTGGTGATCTTGCGTGCATGCATTGAACCAAGCGAACCGCCTGCAACGGTAAAATCCTGGGCATAAATTCCGATGGGTTGCCCGTAAATTGTCCCGGTTCCGGTAATCACACCGTCGCCGGCGAGCGTTACCTTATCCATGTCAAAATCTCTGGCATCATGTTCAACGAATAGATCATATTCGTTAAAAGAATCTTTATCAACAATTGAGGTAATACGCTCACGAGCTGTGAGTTTACCCATCGCAATTTGTTTTTCGATGGCTTTTTCTCCCCCTCCCTGCTGAACAAGTTCTCTACGTTTTTGAAGTTCCAGAATTTTGTTTTTCAGTGGCATAATATTTGTTTTAGTTATAAATCAGCGACTTATATATTAAATTCGCTTTTTAATTGGACTACAACATTACAAAAATCAAACTACTAAAAAAAACCTTTTTACAATTTGTTACAATTGAAAAAGCGTAGTTATGTTTATTTTCAGAAACATAGCTAAAAATATAAGACGTGCAACTCATAAAATGTAAAGAAATATTGTTTTGTTTGGATGTAGTCTCTTATGGTTAGTTTAAAACCTAAAAGCATTATTTAGGTGCTATCCAATAGAGATAAAAGGAAATAAAAGTGAAAATTATGTTAGGAATCCATGCTGCCAGCAATGGACTTAGCGTTCCCGAAATAGCAAATTGCTGCGAGAACTGCATAAAGAGAATATAGGCAAAGCTTAACGCGAGTCCCGTTCCAATATGTACGCCAACTCCTCCGCGTACCTTTCGTGTGGAAAGCGTTACTCCAATCAGGGTAAGAATAAATGTTGATAGAGGGAAAGCCAGACGTTTCTCTCTTTCAATTTTATAAAGGTTGATATTATCTGCTCCCTCCATGGTGAGGGTTTTAATATACCTATTCAATTCTCCAATGCTCATAGCTTCAACAAAGTTATCACGTCGTTTAAACTCTTCAGGTCTCAAATTTAACGTTGTGTCTATTTTTTCACCTCTGGTTAAAGATTCCTTAAAACCAGCCATTTTTCGGATATAGTAATTGCGTATGGTCCACTTATTCCGGATAGAATCCCATTGAATATAGTCCGCCATGAGCTTCGACGTTAGCTTTTGGCCTTCAAATTTCTCCATGGAGAATTTATATCCGGTGGAGGAGGGGTTGCTGAACGATTGCATGTAAATGAAAACACCAGGTTCTACTTGTTTGTGAATATCTTGCTTGTCATAACTAAAAGGCCTGTTCCGTAAATATACTTCTTCAAAAGCAAATCGTTTTATATTAGCTTTTGGAATCACATAGTTACTTAACCCAAAGGAAAAGGCAGAAAGCAGAAATGCTGAAATAAAATAAGGGTAAAGCAATCGCCGAAAACTCATACCACTATTTAAAATGGCAATAATTTCGGTATTGTACGCCATCTTTGAAGTAAAAAAGATAACCGAAATAAATGTAAACAATGAGCTGAACAGAACAGCAAAATAAGGAATAAAATTGAGGTAATAATCGAAAATAATTTTTTTCAAGGAGGCACCTTTAGTAATGAAATCGTCCAGTTTTTCGGATAAGTCGAATATTACGGCAATTCCAATAATAAGTATCAGGGCAAAGAAAAAGGTTCCCAGAAATTTTTTAATAATGTAATAATCAATTATTTTAAGTTTCCAATTGTTCATAATCGTGTGCTCAATTGTTTTATCATTCCATTTTTCCAAGTGAGAAATGTTCCATCCTTAATTTTTTCTCGTGCTTGTTTCACCAAATTCAGGTAAAATGCTAAGTTATGAATACTTGCAATTTGCGCGCCAAGTATTTCTTTGGTAATTACCAAGTGACGAAGATACGCTTTGGAATAGGTTTTATCAACAAAAGATGTACCATTTGTATCGACCGGAGAAAAATCGTCTTTCCATTTCTCGTTTCTGAGATTGATGGTGCCCTGGCTTGTGAAAATCATTCCATTACGACCATTTCTCGTTGGCATAACGCAATCAAACATATCTATACCTAAGGCAATACTTTCGAGAATATTTACCGGGGTTCCAACTCCCATCAGGTATCGGGGTTTGTCCTTCGGCAAAATATTGTTAACAATCTCAATCATTTCGTACATTTCTTCTGCAGGTTCGCCAACGGCTAATCCTCCGATAGCATTGCCATAACAGTTTTTTTGAGCTATAAATTCGGCTGATTTTATTCTCAAATCCTTATATACACTGCCCTGTACAATTGGAAAGAAGGTTTGCTCATGCCCATAATAAGGTTCGGTTGAATCAAAGTGGTTTAAACCTCTGTCAAGCCAGTGATGGGTTAAATCAAGGGAGTTTTTTGCATAAACATATTCCGATGGATATGGAGCACATTCGTCAAAAGCCATCATAATGTCAGAGCCAATGGTACGTTGAATATCGACAACATTTTCGGGAGTAAACAGATGTTTTGACCCATCGATGTGAGATCTGAAAACAGCGCCCTCTGAGGTAAGTTTCCTGTTTTCGGCAAGTGAAAAAACCTGGTAGCCTCCGCTATCAGTTAGTATAGGCCCGTTCCAGTTCATAAAACCATGTAATCCGCCGGCATTTTTCAAAACATTCAAACCAGGCCGAAGGTATAAATGGTAGCTATTTCCCAGAATAATCTGTGCTTTAATATCATCTGATAATTCCCATTGGTGAATACCTTTTACACTTCCCAATGTACCTACCGGCATAAATATCGGAGTTTCTATATCTCCATGACTGGTTTTGATAAGTCCGGTTCGTGCTTTCGATTCTTTATCAGTGTAAAGTATGTTGAATTTCACCTATTTAAATTTTTGGCTTCAAAGATATAATAATTAGATTAAACCTATGGTTACAACTTTTTCTTAATGAAAAATATTTTTAATAAACTTGCTGTATATTTAAACCAAAAGAAAAGTGGGAAATATTATAGCAAATTATGGGCCTTATGTGTTGATTGTAACAGGAATTCTTACAGTCGCTCTTTTAATTCAATTGATTTATTATCTGATTATTTTTATAAGAGTTGCTTCTTTTAAAACGGAAGAGGTGAAATTTTCGAATACAAAAGAGCCGGTTTCAATTGTTGTTTGCGCACGCAATGAAGCCGAAAATCTTACTAATCATCTTCCTTTGCTGCTTAAGCAGGATTATCCGGATTATGAAGTAATTGTTGTAAACGATTGTTCGGATGATGAATCACAGGATATACTTGAAAAATTTCAAGCCGAATTTCCTCACTTGCGAACAACACAAATAAAGCATGACGAAAAATTTACTCACGGTAAAAAATTAGCTCTTACCATTGGTATTAAGGCAGCCCAAAATGAATGGTTATTACTTACTGACGCGGATTGCATCCCAGCCGGAGTAAATTGGTTATCATCAATGCAACGTAACTTTACCAGCCAGAATGAAATTGTTTTAGGTTATGGTGGTTATTTCGAAGGTAAGGGGTTTTTAAATAAATTGATTCGATTCGATACCTTTTTTATAGCATTGCAATACCTTAGTTTTGCTCTGATAAAGGCTCCTTATATGGGTGTTGGCCGCAATCTGGCGTATCGCAAATCTCTGTTCATGGAAAATAAAGGATTTGCTTCTCATGCACATATTGTTTCAGGCGATGATGATTTATTTATCAATGAAGTGGCCCGGGGAGGGTCTATAGCAGTTGAATTTTCTCCTGAATCTCATACACGTTCAATCCCAAAAACTCAGTTTCATCTATGGACGAATCAGAAAAAGAGACATTTATCCACGGGGAAACATTATAAATTAGCTCATAAATTGCTGCTTGGTGGAGAAATTACTTCACGCTTCTTTTTTTATGTCAGCATACTCCTTTTATTAATTAACACCGATACATGGATTTTAGGATTATCAGCTTTATTTTTCCGTTGGATAATTCAGCTTATTATCTTTAATGGCGCTATGAATAAACTGAATGAGAAAAAAATATTACTTTTATTCTGGCTCTTTGATCTGATTTTACCATTATTAAATATATTTTTGTACTCAATCAATACTTTTAATTCAAAACAGAATAAATGGAATTAATAGCCAATTTATCTGACAAGGCACAATATGATTATGGTTTAGTTTTGCATGCAATCGATGGAGATCAGAAGGCTTATGCAGAGCTTTTGGGTCGTTATCGGGATGCAATCTATTTTATGTTATTAAAAATGGTGACCAATTCCAGCGATGCAGAAGATCTTACAATCGAGGCTTTTGGTAAGGCATTTAAAAATATTCATCAATATACTCCAAATTACGCCTTTAGTACTTGGTTATTTAAAATTGCCACAAATAATTGTATTGATTTTATTCGCAAAAAGAAGCTTAACAACATTTCTATTGATCATAATTCGGTAAATGAGGATTCATCACCGATGACTATCCCGGCAGACACGCTTGACCCTGAAGAAAATCTTATTAGTCAGCAGAAAGTTATCTTATTGCGATCGGTGGTTTCGAAGCTTAAGCCCAGATACAGAAAACTCATAGAACTCAGGTATTTCCACGAATTTTCTTACGACGAAATTAGTGAGGAGCTGGAACTACCTATTGGTACAGTAAAAGCTCAACTTTTCCGTGCCCGTGAGTTGTTATATAACATTCTGAAAAACTCAAGCCAGAAGATCTAAGTAAAGCCAATATGGATGTAATTCTTAAGTATTTCCCCGATTTAACCGAAATCCAGAAAAATAAGTTAGCTCAACTTGGCGATTTATATGCTCTTTGGAACGAACGAATTAATGTTATTTCCCGAAAGGATATTGGTAATTTGTATACTCATCATGTACTTCATTCATTGGCCATTGCAAAAACGGTATCATTTAAGCCGGGATCCAAAGTTTTGGATGTAGGCACAGGTGGCGGATTTCCGGGAATACCATTAGCTATTTTATTTGATCAAACACATTTTCACCTTGTAGATTCAATAGGTAAGAAAATAAAAGTAGTTGAAGATATAGCGGCTCAATTAGGTCTTGACAATGTTACCTGCGAGCAAATTCGGGCCGAGCAGCTAAAGGATAAATACGATTTTATTGTCAGTCGCGCAGTTACCGACTTGCCGGAATTAGTATCGTGGGTGCAGGGTAAATTATTAAGAAAGAACAACCATCATTTTAAAAATGGTATTATCTTTTTAAAAGGAGGAGATTTGCAAGAAGAGATAAATCCTTTTAAAAAACGAGCAACGGTAATTGAAATAAGTGATTTTTTTACAGAAGAATTTTTCAGTACCAAAAAGATTGTTTATCTGCCCTTTAGTTAAATGATAAAAAATAGCGTTTGTTTTTTTGTATAAAACAAAAAAAGGTTACTTTTGCACTCTCAATTTTACGATTAGTATTTTATAATTAAAAATATACCCAAATGAAAAGGACTTTTCAGCCATCAATAAAGAAAAGACGAAACAAACACGGTTTCAGAGAAAGAATGTCAACAGCCAATGGTCGTAAAGTTATAACTTCACGCAGAGCTAAAGGAAGAAAAAGATTAAGTGTTTCTGATTCTATCAGAAGGAAATAATTTTTTTCGATAACATATTTTCATGCAAAAGTAAGGAATTGATTTTTTCAGTTCTTTACTTTTTTGTTTTTATAGTTCAAGGCTAATAAACTCTTTTATTATTTCCATACCCTAAAAGTCTACAATTCAAAAACCTTGAATTATATTTTTATACCCATAAAAAGAATATCGTCAACTTGTTCCAAATCTCCTTTCCATAGATCGAAGTTCGATTGAACATAGTTGTATTGTTCTTCCATAGGTTTCTCATGGATATCTTTGAGAAGATTTTTTAGACGAACCATTTTGAATTTCTTTCCAAGTGGACCTCCAAATTGGTCGGGATAACCATCAGAAAACATATAAATAAGATCTCCTTTTGTTAATTGAAGTTCAACATTATCAAATATTTTTTCTTCTTTCATCTGTCCACCAATAGAGCTGCGGCTTCCTTTAAAGTATAACTGTTCTCCGTTCTGATAAACAATAAACGGACGCATGGCCGATGCAAATCGGGCTAAATAGGTTTGAGTATCAATTTCACAAACAATGATATCCATTCCATCGTTGGGTCTTTCTCCATCAACGTCTTGATTTAACGTACTCTTCAGTTCATTATCAAGAAGAGTAAGAATGTCAGATGGTTTATGAACATCTGGTCGATTGAAAATATCTTTTAACAAGGTAGTTCCAATAATTGACATAAAGGCACCAGGCACACCATGCCCGGTGGAGTCGGCACAGACCATGAGAAACTTGGTGGTACCGGGAATTACTTCAAACCAATAAAAGTCGCCACTAACAATATTGCGAGGTGCGTAATATACGAATGAACCGGTAAAAATGTTTTGCAATTTACGTAGTGAGGGCAAAATGCTTGCCTGAATTCGCTGGGCGTAATTAATTGAATCGGTAATATCGCGGTTCTTAAGTTCGATTTCATCTTTTTGTTCACGCACTTCCTTAGTACGTTCATCAAGGAGTTTTTCGAGATATTTCTGAAACTCCTTTTGTTTTCGCTCTCTTACCTGAATAATCAGATAAACACCAATTACTAATGCTATAATAGATAAACCTATAAACCACCAGGTTTTCCAAAATGGTTTACGTATTTTTAGCTCAAATACAACGGGGGCTATGGCGCATACTCCATCACCATTACATGCTTTAATCTGAAAAGTGTAATTTCCATCTGTAACCTTACCGTAAATTGCCACTCTGCTTTCGGATGGTTCTGACCAAACCTGATCAAATCCTTCTAACTTATATTGATAGGTAACCTGATCGGGATTATTATAGTTCAAACCAATGAACTCAACTTTCATACGGTAACCTGCATAAGAATATGGCAGTACGATTATTTTGGAGAGATCATACAGTTTATCATTTATGATTAATGAGGTAATATTAATCATGGGAGGAGCAATGGTATTAGAATTTTTTGACGGTTCATAAACCACTGGCCCTTCGGTTGTACCAAATAATAGGCTTCCTTCGTTGCTAACAGAAACGGCGTTAAAGTTTACGTCACCCGGGATATATTCTGTACCAAAAACTTTTATTTGGTTTGTCTTGATATTGATCCTGCTTAATCCCAGTCTATGGCCAACCCAAATAAACCCATTCTTGTCGGCTGTGACTGAGTAGCAGTAATCAGCTTTTAGCCCTTCTCGTTGTGAGAAGGTATAAAGAGAGTCTTTTTGAAACTTAAATAAACCGCTTCCATTCGTTCCGGCCCAAATATTACCTTCCACATCCTCGGTAATTGATGTGAAATCCAGTTCACCTGCATTTCCCTTAATTTTGAGCTGGATTTCATTATTTACATCAACCAGCATATTGCTACGTGTGGCAATCCAGGCTTTTCCTTTGGAGTCCAAATATACCTGACGGATGTTATTGTGAGGCAATCCTTCTGAAGTAGAAAAATGCTGTTTGCTTTTGTCAGAAATACCATACTTGTAAACCCCATTTTTTGTTGAGACGTATATTTCCTGTCCTTTTCCAGTAATGCCATTGATTGAATTTGCTAACGAGTTTTCGTCGTGGCTAAAATTAATTATTCGCTTTGCACCCGAAGCCAGTTGATAAATACCGTTTTTTTCGGTTCCAATCCATAAAATCCCTTTTGCATCAACATACAAGGCAGTTACATTATCGTTAGGCAACCCTGATGAATACCCAAAAAAATCAGATGAAATGGATGCCCCATTCTTTACATGCAATATACCATTTTCACCACCCACCCAATATCCATCATTGTCATAACAAACCGACAGCACGTTTTTTCCCTGAAGTTTACTTTTGAAATCGTAATTGATAAACGATTCGTTCAAACGATTTGCTAATCCATTGCCATAGGTAGCTACCCAAATATTTCCTTCGCGATCCTGAAAGGAACTTTTGATATTATTGATACCTAATCCGTTTATTGAATTGTAGTTAATTACATTCGAAATGATTTTTCCAGTGGGCGAAACAACTTTAAAAAGTCCTTTTCCAAGGGTTGAGATCCAAATATTCCCTTCTTTATCCTCAAAAACTGATTGGATGTTGGCAAAATCCAGATTTAACAAACTTCCAAAGTTTTCAACTGTGTATTTGCTATTTCCATTAGGTGTTGCAATGAATATGCCTGCATCTTCCGTACAAATCCAGAAACTATCGCTATTTTTTTTTGATACAATTCTGGTAACCTTACTTAATGGCAGACCTTCAATTTGACCAATAACTTGAATTTTTTTTGGATCATCGCTGTAGAAATAAATATAAACACCGTCATCTGAACCTACTAGCAAATGGTTGTTTTTTGCTAACACAAGAGCATATACTAATTTTCCATTGAAAGGTTCTTTAATAAATGTTTCATTGAATTTTTTGTCAATTTTGATTAATCCTGAATTTTGACAAGCAGCGATAATATTTCCACTTTTATCTTCAATAATGTCATTGATATTGCCAGTTTCAGTAGAATCGGGTTTGATGATTTTGGCCCGACTTCCATCAAAAAAAACGATACTTCCGTCGTTATGACCGATCCAAAGATTTTGGTTTTTATCTTTGAAATTAACTCCTGCCTGCGACTCAGGTAATGTATCCTTTTGGTTAAAGAAATGGGTAAATCTAAATCCGTCGAACCTGCATAATCCGGTTCCGGTAGATGCCCAAATAAATCCGTTTTTATCCTGGTTGATGGCGTAAACAAAGGGATGACATATTCCGTTGAGCACACCATACGTCTGAAATTTATAAGATTGGGCACGTGCTGAAGAAAAAGAAGAAAATAATAGTAAGAGAGGTAGCACCCATAGAATTAGAGAAACTTTCTTCATTCGGCAATGAATTATTGGTTATTATTTTTTCTTAATCTGCGTAGCCTTGATTTGGTATTTATATTTTGGAACGCCTCCAATTGGTACGGTAAAGAATCGTAAAACTTCGTTGTATTGATTTCTCACGTTTATCACCACATTATTATTTTTTACCGCATCTCCTTGCTTTTTAATAAATTGAAAATCAAGAGAAGTCTTTTTTTCCTCAGGTTTAATTGCAAATGTTACTTCTTTCCATTCATTATTACCGGAAACTTCAAAATCCTGTCCTTTACGTGCAACTGAAACAACGCGTATGATTCCGTCAAGATCCCAATCGAAGTTCATCATTTTCACTGCTTCAGTCTGTTCAATAATATAAGGGTAGATATGGGAAACCTCATTGGGATTATCCCACATTCGAAAAGAGTATTCATAAGAAAAGGCAAATCCACCTTCGATAGGTTTATTTTCAGAGCCAGAGGTGCTAAGAAAATAGCGATACATATTTCCATCGTCGCCAGCCACTCCATCACAAATTACTTTGAAAATGTATCCTCCAAATTCTTTAGTAAACTCCCCTTCAGTTGGATTAAAAGGTCCAAAGGTATACCAGTTTTTATCATAACGGGGATCGACACCAAATGTTTTTGAGGCCAGCATATTACCACTTTTGTAATTACCTTTTGGATCGACACCCTGTGCATCGGGATCAGAATATGCCCCTTTTCCACCGTAAACCGAATAAATCATTTTTGTATCGAATACTCCATTTAATTCATCAATTTCTCCACCGGTATCCGGATCATATACGCGAACGTAAATTGGGCTCTTGTAGTTTTCAGGAATTAGAAAGAAAAAGGTCTGGGAGAAGTCGTCGTCTCCCCATGATTTATCGGCCTTTGGGCCAAAAGTCATTAAAAACGGGATGTTCTCATCTACTCCCGGAACCGGCTGTGCGTTTGTGTTTAAATAACAAATAAAAAGCAGTGAAATTACAAATGCAAAATGTTTCATTCTAGTTTCCAATTTTCAAATTAACCTTCCCCTTCATCGAAATAAAATAGTTACAAATAAAAACTAAATTTTCTGTAATTCAAGTGAGAATTATGGTGAAGATGCATTTTTTATAACAAGATGCCGGAATCTGGCTTCTGTTCTGGTTTGATTATTGGCATCAGGTGTTGATGTAATACCAAGAATAACTTTATAAACGCCGGATTCCATAAAAACATGCTTTACTTTTTGTCCAGTGGCAATATGATCATCCCCAAAATCCCAATAATAATTTGCTATTGAAAAATTTCGAAGATTAGTTTTTAATGCATCAAATGAAATTTCTTTTCCAACAAAAGAGGTATCCGGACAAGATATAAATGGTTGCTCTACATCACGGGCTTCAATAAGAAAAGTGGATTTATTTTCCTGAATCTCATGAGTTAACGAATCAATGACATTAAGTTTAACTGTATAGTCACCTGTTGAGACGTAAGCGTGCTCAATTTCGAGTTCTTTGCCTAAATGTTTTGTTCCATCGCCAAACTCCCATTCATACTTAAATGTTGTTGTATCGATATTCATCGACCTTGTTTCACTTAAAAGATAGGTATAACTGTTCGTTTCCTGTATTTTAGCGCTATCTAGCAGTGGAAAATTAAACGAAAACTCGTATATATCTGTTGTTCTTTGACGATTGGATCGGTCCGAGGAGAAATACCCATGCCGGTCAATATTATCAGACCAATAGGCAAAATCATCTTTTGATGAGTTTATTGGCGATGACAATAGTATTGGTTCTGTCCATTTGCCATTTATTTCTCTGGTAAAATAGATATCAAAGCCACCCAGTCCGCCAGGCCGGTTAGACGCAAAATAGAGCTTATTATTTTGATAAAACGGAAATTTCTCATCAGACGTTGAATTTATTCGCGAACCTAAATTTTTAGGTCTGCTCCATTGAGTACCCTTTTTGTAGCAGACATAAAGGTCAAATTTTCCATTCCCTCCCTGACGATTTGATGAAAAAAACAGCATATTGCCATCTGGACTTAGGCATGGTTGAGCCGATTTTGAAGTAGTTTCATTATACTGGAAAGGTTTTATAGATCCCCATATGTTACCATTAAATGTGGACGTAAAGATACCTTCGTTTATCGGATCACCCAAGGTAAAATAAATTTGAGTTCCATCCTTATTAAAAGTCATTGGTCCTTCATGATATTTTGAGTTCAACTCTTTTGAAAAGACGTCCGGATTTCTTTGCCATTTGCCATCCTGCGATTTTTTGGCAAAATAGAAATCACTCAAAGGTTTACCAGCTGAGTCATATCTGCTTATTAATGCACTTTGAGGGCGATTTGAGCAAAATACTAAGCCATTTTTGTAAGGAATTGCGGCATAATCGTCGTATTCGCGGGTATTGAATGGGAGTGGGGAAAAAGTATAAAGTTCCTGAGCCATTATTGCCACAGATGAAACAAGCAATAACAAGCAGCTAATCAATAAACCTTTATACATTTTCATTGCCATATAACTTAAAAATATCGGGGGTTAATCGCATTAATTTTATACCGCAACTCATACCTGAGAACGATTTCGTGAGAACCACTGCTATATTTGGTCAATGGACCCAATGTAAAATCGTATGAATATCCTAAGCGTAATTGTGTATTTATTTGAAATTCAAGCAATCCAACAAAAGCTTCTTTTGTCCGGTATGAGGCACCGACCCATAGTAAATCATCTTTAAATAAGATTAAATTACAGTTTAAATCGTATTGTATTGGGGAACTCGAATGGAATCTCAATAGGGTGGACGGTTTAACCTTAATGTTATCGTTTATTTTAAAGATGACACCTCCGGTAAGTAGAAAATTATAGTTTTTTATATCATTATAGGGTTTGAAGCCATTTCCTGAACTTTCTTCGCGGTAGCTCAGCAATGCAGGAATGGACAATCCTGCAAAAAATTTATCGTTGTAATAGTAGGTGCCAAAACCAAAATTTGGAAGATAGGTTACTGTTCCGGTTTGATTAAAAGAAGGATCATCCTTTTGAGGCAGATTGACTTTGCTTAAGTTCTGTTTTAGAACTTCCATGCCTGCTTTAAACCCGAAAGATAGCCTTCCGGTTCCTAATCTGACACGGTAGGCATAATTTCCAAAAATACTCAGATTATTGGTTACTCCTATTCGCTCATCCAAAAACTGAAGTCCAAATGCAACCGTTTTACTTTTGGATGGCATATGGGCATTAAACGAAGTAGTCGTTGGAGCTCCTTCAAAACCAACCCATTGCCAACGTTGTGATAATAATAAGCTCACAACTTCCCTGCTGCCTGCATATGCCGGATTAATTGCCAGACCATTCATCATATATTGGCTATATATAGGGAAATGCTGTGCGTTCAGGGCTAATGAACAAAAAAATAACACTATGGAGGCAAGGTTTCGCATATTATCGTTTCATCATTACAAAGCCTTTATATTCTCTTGATATGCTATTTTTTTTATTTATTGTTAAGACGTAAAAATAGGTGTCTTCTGCCAAATCCCCTTCATTTTGGTTCTTACCATCCCAAATTGGCAATCCCAAATCAGTATAAGGCATTATATTTTTTTTATCCTTAAGTCTATTGTTTTTTATATTGGACGAATATACTATACCACCCCATCGGTTAAGTATTTTAAGTTCCCAATTATCTCCTAAATTCTCATCAAGATTTTGCAACCCTTTCACGATGAAATAGTCATTTTTACCATCACCATTTGGTGAAAACCCATTATATCGTCCAATATCTTTTATGGCGATAGTGAAGGAGTCGATACTGCTTGGGCAAGCTTTATTTGTGGTAATGATCCATTGTAGCTTATAAGTAATTTCCGGAGCGGGGAATGTAACTTTGGCTGTAGTATTGGTTATGTATTCGGGCTGAGGATTGTACCCAACAAGAGTCCAAACGCCTCTGCCTAATTTAGGTTTTGGAGCGATAAGGGTATAGGTAAAATCAAAAGTAATAGAAGTGTCTCTAAGCGTTCCTCCTGAAATTGGTCGGGCAAAAGCCTTCACGTCAAGGCGTCCTGTTGTGCTTGAATCTGCGCAACAATCGTGAAGACCGGAATAGACCTTGCGTCTAAATGTAGTTATTAATGAGTCGTTTACAATGGGCAATTTGTGAGGCTGGTAATCGGGCTTATCAACAACTGCATCTTTCCAACTACCGTTTGCGGGCTTGTATCCCCAAACAAATTTATATTTTTTATCGCCTCCGGCTAAACCAGAATTCCCTTTTATAAGTGACAGGGTTGAATCATTACAAACAGCATTATCACCGCTTATAATATTATTACTGATAGCGGGTAATACGTTGATTGTCATTTTTGCCGTATCTTTACAAACATCGTCAGAAGAAATCACTATCCTTCTAAAATAGGAAGTGTCCTTGAGAACTTCTGGTTGCAATAATGAATCAATCGATGCCAGAGACCATGTCTTGCTGTTATTAATCCGCTGAATCCATTGGTATTTATAAGGTTTTATTCCGCCAAATAAAATATAATTTTTACGCGGCCCCAGGCTATTTGGTTGTTGATTGATGCAGAGGGTAGTATCTTTTGAAATACTATCGTTTCTGAATTTTGGTTGAATGAAAAAGGAAATCGTATTGCTTGAATCTTTACAACAATCATATAATCCTGATCTTACTACTCGTTTGAAAGATGCAGCAACACTCAATTTACTATCCGGATATTTACTAATTTCGCTTGAATTTGAAATTGAATCCCATGGAACTTTATTATTAGGGCTTTTTATCCACTGGTAACGATAAGATTCAGTTCCTCCTGCTGGCAGTGAATTGACGAATGGATTTGGAGAAGTTTCTTCACAAATAACGGATTGAGAAGAGAGAATAGTATTGTTCCTTATTTTCGGCCATACCTTAACCAAAAAGGACTTGGAAGTATCTTTACATACACTGTTTAGACCTGAATACGCAATTCGCCGGTAATATATTGATTGTGGTAATAATCCTGGATTTAAATTAACATTTAGATTGGAACTATCTATTTGGAGCGACCAGCTCAGGGCATCTTCACTTTTTTCCCAACGATAGGAATACTTGCCAGATTTTCCACCTATTGGAATAGTTCCACTTATTTGTTTTGATGCGGTGCCGTTGCAAATTTCCTGACGGTTCCAGACGCCTAGATTAACCCATATTGAATCATTTTTCAAGATGGGATGCACAATGATGGTTGCTGTAATTGTATCCTTGCAAATCGAAGATGATACTATCCGGTGATAATAGGTTGTATCGCTGATATTTGTAGATGTATTGTAGGTTTGTAAGTAATCTTTTAATGTATTAGGATTATTACCATCAACCCATACAGCACGTGGCTTATGTGTTTTCCAAAAATAGGTAGGCGAAGGATCTCCCTGTCGTGTTGCGGATCCACCAATAAGTTGAACGGGTGTTTGTCCGGAACAAATTTCATTATAGTTAGGGTTAACAGTATTATTCTTTATCTGGGGAATAACTTTAACTAACATAACCTTACTGGTGTCAATTATATCGACATCAACCCCTGAGGCATTTTTTTTTGTAGTTTTAACAATTCGCCGAAAATAGGTGCTATCATTTAGTGCAGGCGCAGTGTAGTTTTGTGAATTATAACCCAGTATATTGGTCCATGCTAGTATGTTGTATTTTCTTTTTTGCCATATATAGATATAATTACCATTACCACCTCTGGGAGTGCTTCCTACTATCAATTTTGAAGGCTGCCCGTAACAAATGGTATGCGGTTCTCCAATAAGATTATACAAAAATCCGTTTAATACGGGGTTTAATCCATTTAATGAATAACCTGCTGATGCTTTTGTAGTTAACACACAACTACCTGTTTTGTAATCGCCTTTTTGTCCGCCAAGCGTGTCCAGCGTACCGGTAATAGGAGTTGTAAACCACACTAAACCACCGCCGCCGCCGCCGCCTTGACCCCAGCAATAAATGCCATTATTACCCCCTCCGTAACCGCCTTTCACTTGCGCCTTTAAAGTACCAAATACTTTTTCGGCAGAAATTAAAATATTTCCTGCACCACCACCACCACCAGTTCCAGCATCATTGTTTGCAAAAAGAGTAACATCTTCACCATTTGCTTTAATGATATATTGATTGAGTGGATTTTTTAAATACCTGGTAAAAATAAATACGATACCTCCACCATTACCGCCTTTGGCTGAGGTGGATCCAACGGGAAAGGTTCCACTTCCTCCACCACCACCCAAAAATATTCGATCTTTATGGGCATAATCCATTCCATTGAAATAGTCGTTTAGACTCATCCCCGCCTCGCCACCCGTTTTATTAGTCGGATCAGTACAAGAATTGTTCATTTTATTGCCATTGCTTCCCTGACCCACGCCGCCACCGCCACCGCCACCGGCATACAACCCATTTCCACCGCCACCGCCATTAATCAAAAAGCCTTTCCCATAAGGTATATTAAAGTATTGTCCTACAATCCCTTCACCTTTTTTTCCGGCAACCGGATTTGTATAATATCTAACTCCAAAACCACATGTGCCGGTATATTGAATAGGATCAGCCCCTTTAAAACCTTTTCCGGAAACATCAATATCAGCGCCTAATTCCAGCGTGTCCATCACAAAAAATGAGACGATTCCGCCCGAGTTACCATCCCATGGGAGACAAGTTAATGGACCTGTAACTTTTGCGGAATTATAACTTGGCACCTTTACTAATTGAATTGCTTCGCCCGAATCATAATTGTTTAAAAATTTAGTGGTAAAAACAATCAATCCTGTGAAAATATTAACCGTGGAAACCTGTATAAATTCGTATTTACCTGCCCCGTTGATTAAATCAATGAAATTATTGGTGGTGTCGATTTTAGCGCCTTTCATTTGAATGATCAGCACAGTATCACCAGCCACAAAGTTTGCAGGAGCATCAATAACTACGCGGTCTTTTAGTACATTATCTATGGTTGTTACTTTCCCATACTTATTGATTATTCCGGAAAGAGAAGTTTGGGAAAATCCGTTAATATGAAAAATAGCTGAAACTAATACAACTATATATAACTTAACATATGTTTTCAAGTAAATCAAGGTAATAAACTTGTCGGTTTTCAATAGATAGCAAATATAAAAAATATATTATATATTCAAGGTTAATAAATACATATTATCATAAATTGTTAATTTAGAAGAATTCACCAAAAAATCATGCGTGATTTTTATAAACAGGCAGCTTTATTTTAAATGTTGTTCCTTTATCAATCTCAGTTTCATAAGATATTGACCCTCCGCAACTTTCAATAATATTCTTTACTATTGCCAGGCCCAATCCCATTCCACTTGATTTTGTTGTAAAATTCGGTCTGTAAAGTTTCTCCTGCATTTCTTTCGGTATTCCCTTTCCATTATCTTTAATAGCAATGATCACAAATGCGCCATCAGTTTGGAGGTTAATTGTTATTGAAGGTGTTTTGTTTTTATCGACCGACTGAATTGCATTTTTGAACAAGTTGATAAATACTCTTGATATTTGCTCCTTGTCTGCATATATAGAGACTTCAGAATTTTCATAAAAATTAATGTTAAAATCTACCTCATTGTTATTAAAAAGATTCACAACATTTTGGATCTTGGCTATAAGATCGATTTGTTGGTTAATGGCATTTGGCATTTTTGCGAAATTCGAAAACTCTGAAGCAATTGCAGACAGGTTATCAATCTGATCGACTAAAGTTTTACAAATTCGATCAAGATATTCCTCAAACCTCTCGTTTTTATCCATCCATGCGCGTTGAAGATGCTGAACACTCAGTTTCATGGGAGTTAGAGGATTATTAATTTCGTGTGCAATTTGTTTTGCCATTTCTCTCCATGCCGATTCACGTTCAGATTTAGCCAGCATTTCCACACTTTTCTCAAGTTCCGAAACCATCCTGTTGTATTCGTTTACCAATCCGCCTATTTCATCATTACTGGCGTATTCAATTTTCTCGGATTTTTGACCGAGCTTAATTTCACTGAATTTCATTTGAATGAGCCGCAAAGGCAAGGTGATTTTTCTGGAAATGAACACGGCTATAAGAAATGTCAGCAATAAAAATAAAACATACACATTTGCTACCGTAACAATCATGGCGGAAACTTCTCGGGTTAACTCTTCCTGCCGGGTAAAATAAGGCAAATTAAGAAATGCAAGTAGCTTATTTTCAGAATTTTTAAAAGGAACGTATGCTGAAATGTAATTTAAATGACCAATTTGTTCACTATGTATAATTTCAGATTTCATTTCGATTACCAACGCCCGATATGCTTTCATATTAATTTTATTTCCTATAAGCCCCTTGCCAAATACTTCGGGTCTGGAGGTAGCCATTAAATTCCCTTCGATATCGTACATATTTATATCGATATAGAATATATTGGATAGATTAATCAAAATTTCGGTAAGGTTTTCATTTGAGTTTGACCGCCACGAATTGTCTAACTTTTTTCCCACCGTAATTTTGTGAAGCATTTCAATATAAATAGATTGCATTTTTTCGCTAATTATCTCATAATGTTTTGAGTAATATTGCTTAATATTAAAATACAACGTTCCTCCACCAATTAGGATCAATGAGAGAAACAAAACCGACATCATCGAGTATTGGATTTTATTTTTAAAATTGGGATTAAAACTATTCTTAAATACTGGAAGGTTAATAATCAGTATAATAAACGTAATTACAAGAAAATATACTACAAATGTATACGAGAAAGAAATTAGCAAATCTAATAACGTCACTGTAGGTGAACTCAATACAATAAGAGTTTCTTTATTTGGGCAGTAAACCATATGATCAGATTCACCCAGATTAATAGTATTGAATTCCTTTTTTTGATTGTCAAATACTTTGGAAGAAATGTTATAAGAGTATGATCCATATTGAGAGATTAGATTTCTCTTATAATATTTTGCATAGGAATAATCTATGAGTTTTGACCGATAAGAAAACCGGCCATCGAGCAATAATTCGGGATATCCAAGTTCTTCACTGATTAATTTCGACTCAAGTTCAATATATAATGAAACCGGAAACTTTGATTTTTTTGATTTGAATTCAAAATGGCCTAAATAACTAATTCTACCATTAAGATTGTCAATATTATAGAAATTAGTTTTCGATAGCGCTTGTTTTTCACTAATTAAAGATTGAAAAAAGGAATAACAATGCTGCATTTGATTGTCAGATAATTCAACACTATCTCTTGGATTGCAAATTGTGATATTTTGTAAGTTATATTTATCAAAATAGGCATTAAAGTATTGATTTTTAAGATGTGTTTCAATTTTATTTATTTCTCTATGAAAGACGTAGTTACTAAGTATAGTATCATTTGCCAGCTGTTCGTTAATATCTTCTCTAAGAATATATTCGGCCACCGGATCGTGCTCATTTGCCAAATTGGTAATGAGAACTTTTTTGTTATCAAAATTTTTAAGTTTAGAGAATTCCGAAACAATAAATACGGTATAAACCGAAAAAAGGAAAACAATAAAGATTAGTGTAGAATATTTATAAATGGTCGACAATTTAAAGCGCACGTAACTAAGATCTATTCCAAGTAAAATAACAAAAATTACCGAGGTAAGGTGTATAGGATTTCCAATAGAATAAAATATAGCTGACCAAACTAAACTAGTAATCAGAAACGTAATATTAAAGCTCAGAAATGAAATGTTTTTATAAAACAGCATTAAAACCTTATCAAAATAAAAGGTAAATGATGCAAAAAACAGCATTATAATAATGTAACCAACAATGCTATAGGTATCGAAAAGTAATAGTTTGTTAACTTCGAATGAAATGGTGCTGTTTAGAATAATACTTTTTACGAGAAAAAATATTCCGGAAAAAAGGCAGAGAATCACCGTAAGATGCAGAATCAGAAAAAGATGTATTTTCCACTGCTTAACCTGTTTTTCCGCAGGAGACGGAAAACTAAATTCTTTGTAGAAAATAAAAACAACAGAAAATATTAATATCGACCATATCAGCAAGTCTCCTAAAGATGGAAAAATCCCCGGTGTTCCGAAAATGAAGGGTCGGAAAAGATCCAATTCATAAAAAACTTTAGGAAATTGAAATTGAAGCATTAAGTATTTTACAACAAAAAATACGAACGCCAGAAATACAATCGCCCTGTTTCGTAACCTTTGTTTCGGAATAGCCTTAATAAGCTTGTAAAAAAACCAAAGGAGAAGCAGAATTGCAATAAAATATGCCCAAGATGGAATATATAATTGATATAATGGATGATGGGCGCTGCTATCGAATACCAACGAGAAAACAAATCGTTGCTTTGAGTTCACAATTGAAAAGCTGCCTGGTAAAACTTTCGAAGAGATTTTTACCGTGGACGGAAAATGGAAATCTGCCTGAAATTCGTTAACAAGAAACTTATTTTCATATTGATAAACCTGCTTTATTTGAATTAAACCAACAACAATAACATTATTTAGTTTCTTGGTCATTGGTGCATACCATGCGTTTCGCAAATAAATAAAGGAAGTGTCAATTCCACATTTTGAATATTCGTGAGCTATTGGTATCGTATTATCCGACCAAAAACGTAAACTATCATTCTCAAAAATAAAAATTGCTAAGCCCCGACTTTCCAGTAAACCGATATATTTTGACAGATCCAGATCGCTCGTCTGAATTTGGTGATAACCTCTGGCCGAATCGGTGCATTGGAGCACTATTTGATTTAGCTCCTTTTCCTTCTGGCTGAAAACTTTTTGGAAACGATGAGCATATGACTGATTGAATCGTGGGAATAAAATATTTTGCTCGGTTAATTTACCAAGTAATAATATGGAGAGTGCGATGAGCAAAAATTTCAGACTCGGTTTTATATTCATTCGAATGCAAAATTAATGATGATAAGGCTCGTTCTTCAGAATTGTCATGGCCCGATATAACTGTTCGAGAAAAATTAACCGAACCATTTGATGGGAAAATGTCATCTTTGAAAGTGCCATTTTCTCGTTTGCACGTTGATAAACATCCTTGGAAAATCCGTATGGACCACCAATAACAAAAATCATGCTCTTTCTGCTCTGAAGCATAGAACGCTGTATGAATTTCGAAAAATCAACAGAACTCAATTCCAAACCCGTTTCATCAAGCAGGACAACCCAATCCGATGGATCAATGGCTGCTAGTATTAATTTACCCTCCTGATTTTTTTGTTGTTCAAAACTCAAATTGGCGGTATTCTTTAGCTCGGTAATTATTTTCAGCTCAAAAGTAAGGTAATTCTTAACTCTCTTTTCAAAAATACTTATGCCTTCGCGTAAATAGGCTCCCGTTGTTTTACCCAGCACTAAAAAATAAATTTTCACTGTATGCAAATTTAAAAGAGCTAAATTTAGCAAGCAATTTTGTTTTATTTGTTGCCAGATAAAAAAAATGATTTAATTTGTGGTTTAGTTTTTGTTAGTTACTATTTATTAAACTTTAATATATAATGAAAACTATGAAACTTACATTACCGATATTGGTAATTTTTAGTTTTTTACATTTTTATACCGGTTTTGCCCAGCAGGTAAATATAAATGATGGTATTATTAGTGCAATCAAAGCGGGAAATTCAAAGGAGTTGGCTAAATTCTTCAATTCAAACATCGAGTTAATTATCCTGGATAAAGAAGGAGTTTATAGTAAACCTCAAGCTGAACTTATTTTGAAAGATTTTTTCATCAAAAATGTTCCCACTCAGGATCGATTTCTCAAGCTCCACGAAGGTGGAAAAGACGCATCAAAATATGTGATAGGAACTCTTATCACAACAAAAGGGCGTTACAGGGTTTATTATCTGATGAAAAGCCTTAACAACGACTTATCTATTCACAATTTCAGAATCGAGGATGAGAATAATTGATAATCCTATTATTGATCAGTTCATTGAAAATGCAATCAAGGAAGACGTTGGTGATGGAGACCATACGTCGCTTGCAATCATACCACCATCAGTTATTGGTAAAGCTCAACTAATAGTTAAAGATGAAGGTATTATTGCTGGTGTTGAAATAGCTCAACGGATTTTCAGAAAGTTTGATGCTGGGGTAATACTAAATCAGCTTATTAACGATGGAAGCCGGGTAAAATATGGTGATATCGCTTTTACGGTAGAGGGAAAGGTACTTACAATTCTTCAATGCGAGCGACTTGTGCTAAACATCATGCAGCGAATGAGTGGCATTTCTACACAAACGAATATATATGTTGAAAAACTTCGCGGACTTAAAACCAAGGTTTTAGATACTCGAAAAACTACTCCAGGAATGCGTTTGCTCGACAAATGGGCCGTAAAACTTGGAGGTGGCGAGAACCACAGGATTGGTCTGTACGATATGATTCTGATTAAAGACAACCATATCGATTTTGCAGGAGGCATCTCAAATGCCATTAACTGCGTAAAAGGATATCTTAAACAAAACAATAAAGATTTGAAAATTGAAGTTGAAGCCCGAAGCCTCGATGATATTCAAACCATCATGAGTTTGGGAGGCATTCACCGGATTATGCTCGATAATTTCGATCTGGAAAAGACACGTCAGGCAGTGAAGCTTATTCATGGACTTTATGAAACAGAATCTTCGGGAGGTATTAACCTCGATACCCTCCGTGATTATGCATTGTGCGGCGTTGATTATATATCGGTTGGCGCTCTCACTCATCAGATAAAAAGCTTGGATCTGAGTTTAAAGGCAATTAAATAATGAGTTAACTCTAAAAAGTCCTTTTGCCACGAATTGCACGAATTTAACATGTTATTATTCAGCAGTATATGAAACTATAAATACTACGAATTACCAAAAACATCGTTTTTGGAGTGGACTCAATAATAGTAACATTAAGTACTTAAAACGTCTAATAATTAGTCTAATGTTCGATGGTTTCCTACTTTCTCCGTTTTTAGTATAAGCCATTTCATCGCGAATTTTAAATCTTACCTATTCCAAATTTCCCTTTAACCAAAGCACATACCGCGAATTTTGAGGATCGTTGGAAACAATGGTTATCCCAAAGTTTTGTGAACCTTTCTTATCAGTGGAATCAAAAATTACTTTGACGGACCCTGAAGTTTGTGGTTTAATAACCATTTCTTTCGAAGTAGCTGTGAGACAACCACAGGTAGTTTCTATTTTTCTAATCAATAGGTTTGACTTACCATCATTTTTGTATTTAAACTCAAATTCTATTTTTTTACCACTTTTTACAGGAGAAAATTGATAAATGGATTTTTCGAAGTTGATTATTGGAGCTTTTGCTTTTTCTGCTGGTGTAAGTGTGGTGAAATCTTCTGAAATATTGGCGGAAACGGTCAATTTATATTGTGGATCTTGTTTATTGTTTAGGGTAAGGTAGATATAATCGATCAAAAATCCCCAATCGTGTTTTCCTTTGGCATCGTATGTGATTTCAATTTTACCTCGTTGTTTGGGTTTTATTGTTTTGGGATCAACCATAACGGTTAAAAATGCAGGAAGTTTTGTCAATCCGACTGAAACAGGTGATGAGCCTGTATTGACAAACTCAAGACTCTCTTTTTTAAAACTGCCTGGGTTAATGATTCCAAATCCGGCATGGCTTGTTTTAAAGTGCAGATCACCTATTGGATAGCGAAATTCCTCCTGAAGTGTTGGTTCTTTGGGAATTACTGTCCCTGAAAACTTGACGGAAGTGGACCCTGCATTGGTGGTAATATTTATTGATTTATCAAATGAACCAGGGCGGCCGGCCGGATTAAAAGTAGCTTTGATAATACCCTTAGCTCCTGGCTTTACTGGCTCTTTCGACCATTCAGGAGTAGTACACCCACAGGTTGGTTGAACATTCTGTAATAAAAGCGAAGTATTGCCGGTATTAGTAAATTCAAAAACATGGCTTACCGGACCATCTGCTTCTTTAATCTTTCCAAAGTCGTATTTATCTTCTTTAAATGAAATTACAGCTCCCCGCTGTTGGGCTGAAAGAGAAATAACACCTAAGATAAAACCAACTATGTAGATGGCAAGAACTTTTTTCATAAGAGAATTGTTTTAATACCTGATAATTATTGAGACAGCAAAATTAACAAAAAAATAAGTTTGTTTTGTTTCATTATCTTCATTAACATTTTTTAACACATTTTCGATTTTACCTCTGTATGGTTAATATAAGTTTAATAAGAATTAATTACTTTTATCGTTAGTTTCCAATCATCTCTAAATAGCAGCTAACGTTTTCTTATTTGTAAAATGAATCAGGAATAAAAAAGTGTTTGCAGCTCTTGGATTTCAATGGATTTTAGGATCTAACATAATAAAAGGATTTTTTGTGAAGCGAATGCATTTTCGATTTGGGTTTCTTGTCTCTGCCTTTTTGGTGATCTCGGGTTTTTCTTATGGCCAGTTTTATAATGGTATGCAAATGTCATTTGGGAAAAGCCGTGTTCAGTACAATAATTTTTATTGGCAATACTATCGTTTTGATAAGTTCGATACTTATTTCAATCAATTTGGTAAGGAATTGGCTCTTTATACGGAATGGTATGCTAATAAGGAAATTAAACGATTGGAGACTTTGTTGGATTATACGCTTGAAAAGAGAATCATTTTTCTGGTTTTTAATAAATTAACCGATTTTAGACAAAGTAATCTCGGGTTGATGAATGGTAACGAAGATTACAATACAGGTGGAGTTACCCGCATAACCAACAACAAAGTATCGCTTTATTTTGAAGGAGATCATAAAAAGTATCAGCAACAAATAAGTTCTGCCATTGCAGAAGTGATGCTTAATGAGATGTTGTATGGCAACGATTTGCGTGAAAACATGACCAATTCAACTCTCATTAATTTGCCACAATGGTTTACCAAAGGATTATTATCTTATCTTTCTGATAGTTGGAGTGTAGAAATTGAAGACCGTGTTAAAGATGGTATTTTAAGTGGTAAGTATAAAAAATTCAACCGTCTTACTGGCAACGATGCTATTTATGCCGGTCATTCATTTTGGAGATATATTGAAAAAACGTACGGTCGATCTGTAATTCCTAACATTATTTATATCACCAGAATTAATAAAAATACCAAAAATGGGTTTTTGTATGTTGTAGGAAGTTCAATTAAAGACCTATCCATTGAATGGTCTAATTATTACAAGGATAAGTTTAAATCTTTTAGTGGAAAAGTTGAAGATCCTGGAAATCAGTTATTAAAACGACCACGAAAAACGCGGATGTACCAGAATATTAAGCTAAGTCCCGATGGAACTCATATTTCATATGTTACAAATGAGTTGGGCCAATATCGTCTTTGGTTGTATGACGAAAAGAGAGGTAAGAACAAATGTTTACTCAAACGGGAACATCGTCTTGATCAAATTCCCGACTACTCATTTCCGGTGGTAGCCTGGCATCCTTCGGGTCGGATTCTGACGTTTATTACGGAAGAAGAGGGTGGATTGAAGCTTACGCATTACGATATTGAAAGTAAAGAAGTTACCAAGCGTAATTTTTTATATTTTGATAAAATACTAGACTTTGCTTATTCAAGTGATGGTTCTAAACTTGTTATGTCGGGATTACGTAACAGTCAGGTCGATATTTATGTACATACACTATCATCATCCACCAACGAGCAAATAACTAATGATTTAGCTGACGACCTTACCCCTCGTTTTATTGATAATTCTAAACGGATATTATTTAGTTCAAACCGGTTAAGTGATAGTATTGAGAGCAATACTTTAGAGATTAAACCACTATTCCCTTATTTCCGGCTTTTTGTAAGCAATTATCCTAAGTCAGGCCATAAATTATCGCAAGTTACAAATAACGAAGAGTCTAACCATACACAACCTTATGAACTTTCAAACAACCGTTACCTATATCTTGGCGATGGGAATGGTATTATAAATAGGTACGTAGCTGAATATGATAGTTCAATAAGCTACGTTGACACTACAATTCATTACAGGTACATTACCAAATCGTTGCCAATTACCAATAATCCGCGTAACATTCTTAATCAGGATTTTGAAAAAAAGAATAACCAAATTGGCCAGATTTTTTTTCGGGACAGCAAAAACTATTTATTTAAAAAGGAACTCAGCGTAAGTCCATTGCAAACACCCCTTGTTTTGACAGAGTTTCGCAAAGAAATGTTGAAGGATCAACGGCGAAAGGATAGCGTTGGCATTACAAAGAGAGAAGGACCAATGATCCCGCAGATTACCAAAAAGATTGCTCCTGTAAAGTTGGATAGTACTACATTGTTTGCGAACCCAAATGACGTTGATATTAGTCATTATGTATTTGAAATAGAAAAGCTTAATTTATATAACAATCGCCCTAATCAAACTAGTTTCAAGCCTGCGTCCGATTCTGCACAAAAAACGGGTAAAAATCAAACACTAATAAGAATTTACCAAACTGCATTTTATACAAATTTTTTGGTTAGTCAGGTCGACTTTACTTTTCTGAATGCAACCTATCAAGCTTTTAATGGGGGTGCGGTTTATTACAATCCGGGCTTTAACATGCTTTTTAAAATTGGAACAAACGATTTATTTGAAGACTACAAAATTACCGGGGGGTTCCGTTTTTCAATTGATTTTGAAAGTAATGAATATTTATTAAGTTTTGAAAATCTGAAAAAAAGGCTGGATCGACAGATAATTTTTCACCGGCAATCCTATAAAAATATCACCGATAAAAACGATTATTTAAAAACCACTACTTCTGATGCATATTATGTTTTAAAATATCCTTTTTCACAGGTGTTTTCTATTCGGGGAACAGCTTCCATGCGGCATGATAGAGTCGCAATACTTGCTGTCGATGATAGATCGCTTGGTCAATCCAGCATTCACAACATATGGAGTGGCATAAAAGGTGAGTTAATTTTTGATAATACCAGATCTCTTGGTATTAACATATATAGCGGTACACGAGCCAAAGTTTTTGGCGAGGCTTATAAGCAAATTAATAGGGGAAGGTCCGACTTGTTTGTGGTTGGTGCCGATTTTCGTCACTATTTAGTTATTCATCGAAACCTTATTTGGGCCAACCGGGTCGCTGGAAGTTCATCGTTTGGACACAGCAAGTTGATCTATTACCTTGGCAGTGTTGATAACTGGATGAACTTATCAGGAAAAGTAAAAACATTTGACAATTCAATTCCAGTCGATCAAACAGCTAATTATGCTTACCAAACTCTTGCCACCAACATGCGGGGATTTACTCAGAATATTCGAAATGGAAACAATTTTGCTGTAATCAATAGCGAAATAAGGTGGCCTTTTATTAAGTATTTTGCCAATTACCCAATAAGTTCAAGCTTTTGGTCGAGCCTTCAGGCGGTCGGTTTTTTTGATGTAGGTTCTGCTTGGGCCGGGTTAACACCTTTTTCCGGAAAAAATGCCTACGATCATGATATTATTACAAATGGATCGGTAACCGTAACGCTTGATTCAAACCGAAGTCCAATTGTTTATGGGTATGGGTATGGGTTACGCGCTCAATTGTTGGGTTATTTTATGCGTTTCGATTGGGCTTGGGGTATTGAAAATAAGGTTATTTTGCCTCGTATTTTTTATTTTTCACTTAATTTGGATTTTTAAATAGCAGAGAAGCAGAAAAGTAGAGAAGCAGAAAAATAGTTACTTATTTATATTCATTTCAAAATACGCCAAAAATGATATTGATTGAAAAATTTGAGATATTTTTGCATTCTATTAACTTAAAAAATTATTCGAAATGGCACACAAAATTAGCAACGACTGCACAGCATGCGGTACTTGCATTAACGAATGTCCTGTTGAAGCAATCTCTGAAGGAGATATTTATAAGATAGATCCGGAATTGTGCACCGATTGTGGTGCATGTGCTGATGTTTGTCCTGTAGAAGCTATTCATCCGGCTTAATCAATTCATCTGTCTGAAAATAGTATAAAGTCCGCCTTGATGGAGGACTTTTTTTATGGCTTAAAGTTAGATCTCTGAAGTATCTTTTGGAAGTCCGAATCTTTCATTAGTTGTGGCAAAGTGACCTCTTTGTTGGATTGCATGTATGCTTCAATTATCTGGTATCCAAGCCAAACAGCAGCCCGACCCGGCGACTCCTTTGAAAATATTGTTGTAAATGGAGCAGGATAAACCAATTTTCTGATTAACAAATATTGGGTAGAAAATAGTAATTTATGTTCTATCAGAAAGGTCCACATCTCCTTCGTATTGTTTTTACACCATTTTAGTTGGTTGGGAGAGTATTCGAATATTAAGGTATCATTGACCTGAGGAAGCATTTTTTTTGTAAAATAGATAATTTTTGCTTCGTACAGCATGTTATTCAATATACTGTTTGCAGAGTCCTTAAATTCAAATTCGGTATACCCCCAGTCTCGCATGCAGTCAGGCAATATGTACTCCCGTTGCATGCTATAACACAGGTATTTATCAAGCTGAAGTTTTTGATAATATTCACTTTTCCGCCCGAGGTATTTATCAAGGGCGATACCGATAACGTTACCGGTACTTACTATGGACTGGTTCCATCCTGAAATACATGTAATTATTCGAGGTATCTTCCGATCAGGAAATTTTTCGTGGAATAATGTAAATGCTTTTGAAAGATCATTGTTTAAGCCATTCAAGTCAGGGTATACTTCCATCACCTTGTGGTAATTGAGGTTCATATAATAATCGGTGATGAAGCGCTTTAAAGCTTCAGGATAACGTTTATCGTCGCTTGATCCAAGGTTTACTATCTTATAATTGAATAAATCAAAGAACTCACCATACTTGTTTTTTAATTGTGGTATACAATTTGGAATTGAATCAACGTTTATGCTAAAAAGATCCTGTTCAAACCTATCAACATTTATGGTGATTGGCTTTTTTGTTTCAGTTTTAACGTCGGTAATAATCGATTTATCTTTGCGGTTGCAGGTGCATCCTTGTAAAATGATAATGAATAAAACGATTGACAGAAGAGAAATATTAATTCGGAACATCCTAAAATTTTGTATAAATTAAATCAGAGAAATCAATAAATTTGTATGGTAAAACTAAGAATTAGTAATAAATTTCAATCAAAAAATAAAATTAAGATATGAATAAAAAACTGCTTTCTATTGTTTTTATTGTTGTACTGGTGCAATGTGCTAGCGCTCAACAAATTCGATTTGGTGTATTCGCAAATCCGGGTGTGTCATGGATGAAAAGTGATGTGTCACGGATTTCCGGCAACGGAACCCATTATGGAATAAATGCCGGACTAACGATTGATAATTTTTTTGCCCCTCATTATGCCTTTTCTACTGGGATTTCAATTCATACCATCGGAGGCGTGCTGAATTATAAAGAAGGCAAAATTCTTCGCACAAGCGATGGAGATAAAACGCTTACTCCCGGGGATGTCACTTATAATTTGCAGTATATACATGTACCTTTGGGGCTGAAGCTTCGATCCACTGAAATAGGATATAGTACTTATTTTGTGGATCTTGGTGTCGATCCGATGTTAAATGTAAAATCGACTGCCAACGTAAAAGCAATTTCTCTTTCCAAAGCAGGAGTGGGGAAGGAGATTAATTTGTTTTATATGGCCTATCATGTTTCGGCGGGACTGGAATATAAAATTGTTGGAAATACAGCTGCCATAGTTGGTATAACTTATATGAATGGCTTTACTGATGTCACTGATAATTACGACACAGCAACAGAAAAAACTGTGATGCATTGTTTTGAAATCCATTTAGGATTAATGTTCTAACGCTTTCAAACATCTTCAATTTTACGAATTACCTCATAAGCCTTCAGAATTGGACGAAGTTTTCCCATTGTTGCTAAATACTGATTTTAATCAGTACGCCATCTTATATTTAATGGTTACTTTCGCTTTGAATGTTGGAATTTTTACTAAATTTGAATGTTCTTCAACATAAAAATTCGAAAATGTTTAATTCAACTGAAGTTTGTCGCGACTTTTTGGAAGATAAAAAATCAATTTTTAGTGTGCTTACTACTGAACAAAAAGATATTTTAAATGCCGGGTTATCTGCAGCTTTTTATAAGAGGGGTGATTATATTTTCAAGGAAGGAGATAAACCAATTAGTTTGATTTGCCTCTCGGAAGGAAAAGTTAAAGTATTTAAGGAAGGTGTTGGTGGCAGAGAACAAATTGTTCGATTAGCAAAGCCAATTGGTTTTATAGGGTATCGTGCTCTTTTTGCCGAAGAGAATCATCATGCCTCGGCTGTTGCAATTGAAGATTCCACGGTTTGTAGTGTAGATCGTGAGACATTGTACAAACTACTGAGTATGAATAGTGATCTAAGCTTGGTTATTATCAAATCGTTCGCTACCGAACTTGGGTTTTCCTATTTTCGAACGGTTACACTCACTCAAAAACATATTCGTGGACGGTTAGCAGAATCATTGTTATTTTTGAGGGATACGTATGATTTTGAAAAAGACGATAAAACATTGAAAGTTTATTTATCACGCGAGGATATTGCCAATCTCTCAAATATGACAACCTCAAATGCAATTCGTACTCTATCAGCATTTGCCAGCGAAAGTGTTATAGCTATTGACGGGAGAAAAATTAAGATTTTAGATATTGTCAAGCTTGAACGAATAAGTGAATTAGGATAGTTAACTTTTTTTATTTATATCTATAAATGCCTGATTACATGCGTGTATTTTTACGATTCATGCATTGACAATTGTTTGATTGAGTATGATTGGAAACAAATTCAAAATATTAATAAGTTCTGATAAAATTAAAACCCCAAACAGCGGTTTGGGGCGTGTGGCTTTTGATTTTGATGCCGCTATGATTAATGCATCTCAATTTGATTTTGAACTTTCATTCCTGTTAGCTAGCAAACCCATTCATGGCTTCCTTGCCAATCAGCGTGCAGAAATTCTAACTATTTGGAAACGGTATTTTTCCTTCTACCTTAAGAAATATGATTTGTTTCATGCCACATATCAGGGATCATCATACAAGATTAAAGGAGCTAAAAAGACTATTCTTACCATTCACGATCTCAATTTTCTATTCACTAAAAATGAAAATAAGCAAAAAAAATATCTGAAACGGATACAGTCGAATGTAAATGATGCTGATGCACTTGTTTTTATTTCGAACTTCACCTACCAAACCTGTTTAAAACATTTGCAACTTCCCTCGAATAAAATCATCAAAATTATTTACAATGGCGTTCAAATGCCAAAATGTGAACCGGTTAAGCCATATTGGATTCCTCAAGAACCTTATTTCTTTGCTATTGGACAATTTTTGGAAAAAAAGAATTTTCATGTTCTAGTGCCATTTATGACAAAAATGAAAGGGCATTCTATAATAATTGCTGGGGATAACAATACCGGTTATGGGAAAAAAGTAAAGGATAGTGCGGTATCGTTAGGCTTAGCAGATAAAGTCTTTTTACCGGGTACTATTTCAGAAGCCGAAAAACTCTATTTGTATCAACATTGCAAAGCTTTTTTTGTCCCTTCTATTGCCGAAGGTTTTGGATTACCTGTAATTGAAGCTATGAGTGTCGGCAAACCGGTTTTTTGCTCAGATCAAACCAGTTTAACAGAAATTGGCAATAAACATGCTTTTTACTGGAAAACATTCGAACCGGAGGCTATGCTTGAAGTATACAACCAGGGAATGAATACTTTCACCGACAAGGCCCAGGCTGAAGCCATCGCCTATAGCCAACAATTTACATGGCAGCAAAATGTAAAAGAATACCTCGAATTATACAGGATTTTACTGGAACAATAGATTTTCCGGCGTATATGGTTGCTAATAGTTCAATTACCTTGGCTTAACCCTTTAGGTCGTATCTTCTCAACTGCTTTGCCAAACCGTTTCGTATTTCAGATATTATCAAACTTCGGAAAACTAGGGGATTTAATTCAACACGGCATACTTAAAAATGCACTTATGAAAAGGTTAATTTGTATTTTGACAATTGTTTTATAAATAATGGATGAAAAATGCAGATGACAGAATCTGATTTTAATTCAATTCCAATTTAAGAAGATGCCGTAGATCTAACATTTAATTTTGAGGAAAGATTAATCTAGCCATTGACTATAAATGTTAGGGCGAAGATTGATTTTTTTGATTAACTTCACTCTATGACAGATATACAAAAAACTTTTTTACTTTTAGTGCAATACATAAGGAGATATATAATGGCTGATTTGCTCAATTCTTTTGGAATCAAATAGAATTTAAAAATTATGAGAGTAAAACATTAGAAATACTAGGAGATAAAATAATAACAAATAAATATAATGATTTACTAGTTGATTCAGAAAAGAAAGGGGATGGAATATTTTTTTCCGGAAAAACTGGCTATGGGATTTTAATGAAATGATAAAAGCCAAAATTTAGAAGTAATACTTTTTTGATATTATGATATTGTTTGAAATTTTAATAGGTAAACAAAACAAATTTATCTTATTGTACTTTTGCAATACCTTTGGTAAGCGGCACTTGTAATGCCGCCAGAAACAAAACCGAATTTGTACTCCGGCATTTAAAGCAAAAGAACATCCGTATGTGTTTTGCATGGATGCAAAGTACTAAAAAATACAAATTTTAAGGCGTTGCAAACGGAATTGCAAATACCGCTTGTCGCTTTGGGTCGTGAACTGAGCTAAGAGGTTATCAACCAATTAATACTATTCATCAACCAAATAAAACCTAAATTATGAAAAACTTATTTTTGTTGTTCCTAAGCATTTTAACCCTTGTTTCGTGCAAGAAAAAAGGGAACGGCCCTGAAAGCTCCATGATTGATTTTTACCCGCGCGAATGCAATTATATGTGGGCAAGTTGGTCCAAAATAAAGGATGCAAGTTACAATGGTGTATACCTCTACG
Organism: Bacteroidales bacterium; assembly: GCA_038213375.1. Lineage (GTDB taxonomy): Bacteria > Bacteroidota > Bacteroidia > Bacteroidales > JAAUTT01 > JAAUTT01. Next base: position 42,619 of record JBBQTB010000028.1, read on the forward strand.
ACATACTAAATGTAAATGAAAATGAACTGCGGGCAAAGGATGCATTGATTACCATATCAACCAGCAATTTAGATACATTATTATTAAAAATTGAAAAAGCCGCTTCAATAAGTTGTCCGTATTGTCAACAAGAACAAATTGCGAACCTGGATCCAAAATTTGACCAAAAATTAGCGCCACATAACGTTGCATTGGAAGCCCAGTTGCAAAACGATTACAACAACCCTGTTAGTAAATTAAAATCGGCAAAAGCAGAAGAAACCAACCTTATTCGTTTGGAATATCGTGTAACAGGGGTTAAAAACTTAACCATTACAAGTACCCATACTTTGTTTGGAAAAACCCCGGGCACAGTGATCACCGAATATTTTACCATTAAACAGCTAGAGCCTAAACAGGTTATTTCGTCCAAAACCAGCCAACTATTAATTGGGTATAGCGATAAAGACACCCTTGCAACCATTGCCGAATGGCTGTATATGGAGCCAATGGCCCAACCAACTATTTTCTTAGCCTTTAAAACAGTTCCTGCCGAATTGCCTGCTGCCATCAATTTTATAGTTACACTCGAAACCAACAATGGTAAAATAATACGCGATACCACAAGTACCCTTGCCATTTTACCATAAAGCCATGTATATCCCTCCTATGTTTAGGTACTTTTTGGCTATATTGGTGCTCTCCTCGTGTGTTAAAGATACGCCTGTGGTTATTAACCTTCCTCAAACCATTGTGGTAAATTGCATATTAACAAAAAGCAGCGTGCAAACACTCAAATTGAACTATTGTAGTAACCTGGGCAATGGCAATTTTTATAAAGAAGTGGTTGAGGCCACTGTTAAACTCTACAACGATAGTATTGAGGTTGGCACTTTTACAAAAAACGGTTATGCTAATTGGGAGTTGCCCTATACCCCATTGGAAGGAAAAACATGCCGTGTAGAAGTAACCGTGCCGGGATTTGCGAAAATATCGGCCACCACTACCATGCCTTTTGTTTCAAATGTAACAAAACTGGTTGCCAACGATAATGGGACAAACAAGAACATTCGGCAATATAAAGGATCAACCACATGTTGGATATTCGCTATAATATCGGCATCACAATTTCCCGATTCAATTATTTTGGAGCCTTCGGCCCCATCGGAAAAAGATAAGCTAATTGACCAGATAGCCACAAATAACCCTTATGCCGATAAATTTAACCAGCAAGGCAATTTACTCGATGTGGTCCGGGATGCCGATTTGCCAGCTTACAATTACTATATCCGAACAACGGTTAATGTTGTTGCCCCAGATTCCATCGACTTTCGTTTGCAAGGATGTTTTTTGCCGGTAGCGTTTATTATATTTCGTAACGCTTCTTCTGAGTATGATGCTTACTTAAAGAGCAGCCTTCAAAAGATGGAGATATATACCGACAAAGATGATCCCGGGAAGTGGTTCGACGAAAACAAGATTTATTCGAACATTATAAATGGCACTGGAATTTTTGCCGCATATTCCGACCGGGTTTTGTTGTACAACTCTTTTCTTCCGTTCTTATGAAAGTTAACATCCTGTTTTTTCTGTTTTTAATTTGTATTGCCCCACAGCTTAGTTCGCAACAAACCATCGAAGTTAAAGGGATTATCTCAGAGTTAGGTTCGTCCAAACCACTACAAGGTTGCCAGGTAATTTCATCAAAGGGTATGTTGCTTGGCGAAAGCCATAGCACAGGGCAATATTCGGTGCATCTGCCACAAGGTAAGAAACAACCCGTCTATTTTAGTTTTCCGGGCTATACTATTCATAAAATCACACTAAATGCGGCATCGGATACCATCGTTAATGTATTCCTTTGCGAAAAAATACAACAAATCGATAGTGTTACCATATTCGCTAAATCGGTTGGTGTTTTGAGCCAATACAAGTTTACCTCCATGGAAGCCCGAAAAATGGTATCGTTAGTGGGGGAAACCGATGTAGTGCGTTACCTTCAGGTATTACCTGGCGTTTCTCCAGGTATGGAAGGTACGCTGGGGCTTTTTGTAAGGGGAGGGAATAGTGGCAATAACAGGATTGAACTGGATGAGATCCCGGTTTATGCAACCACACATTTATTTGGGTTATTTTCGGTATTCCACCCCGACATCATCCGCGATATTTCATTTCAAACGGGGGGTATTTCTGCTTCGTCGGGCAATTTTCTTTCATCGTTACTGGAAATAAACACGAAGGACAATACCTTCGATAGTTACCATGGTAAATTTTCGGTTAGCCCGTTTATGGCAGATGCAGCTTTTAGCGGCCCCATTGTAAAAAACAAACTGGTTGCCCAGGTTGCAGGCAGGGTTTCACTCCTTCAGCCCGAATTCAAACTCTTTAAAACATTAACAAAAGCCGAGGGGAATATCAAACCAACCATGGCCGATTGGTATTCGAACATAAAATGGAACATCCATCCAAACCATACTATCAAATTGCTGTATTATGGCAGTAACGATTATTTTCAGTACAAGAATGAAAGTGATATTTCTTTAAACTGGGGCAATTCAATTGCCAAACTTGCCTGGAATTGGAAAATAAATCAAAGGTTTTACCTTGAAACCTATGCTTACCAAAGTAATTACTATTCAAATCAGCGACAACTGGAATATCAAGGCAATAATTTAATCAATGGGCTTATGCTGGGTTCCAGTTTAAGCGAATATGCCATAAATTCGTGCATACACTTTAAGCCCAATAGTAAAAATTGGACAGCAAAGGCGGGTGCAAATTATCAGCAGCAATATTTTAAACCAGCTTCTGAAAAGATAGTGGTCAGTAAAAATGAAAACTCATATTTCGAAGAAAAAAACTGTACCCGTTTGTTATCGTTATTTGGTGAAATAGGATATGCACAAATACGGGGTATATCGTTAAACCTGGGCGGTCGTGGTTATTTATATCAAAATGGCAACTTCCGCACCTTTGACGCCGATGTTAGGTTGCTTTCCGATTTCTATTTTAACAAGTCGCTGGGAATTGAAGTTACCGTTGATAAATTGTCTCAGTTTTACCATGTCCTCGAGGGTTTGCCAACAGGGTGGTCGCTTGATATGATGATCCCATCAGATAAACGTTTCCTGCACGAAACTGCCTGGCAGGAATATTCAGGGATATTTTGGAAGAATAACACCTATCATTTTTCAATTGGTGGTTATTATAAACAAATGAATAACCTTACGTACTACAAAAATTCAATTAACCTGTTCGGTATTAAGGATGTTACATGGCAGGAGGAGATAGTTTCGGGTGAAGGCGTATCATATGGCACTGAAGTAAGGGTCGAAAAAAAAGCATCCACCTGGACTTGGTCTATAGCTTACACATTATCAAAAACCAACAGGCATTTCCAGGAAATAAACAACAATGCCAGCTTTCCGTTTAAATTTGACCGCAGGCATATCTTAAATATTCAATCGCAACTGATAACAAAGAAAAAGGGACAAAGAGAGCAAAGTATATATCTCCTTACGGTAATTTCGAGCGGACACCACGAAACAATTCAATTGGGTAAGTACGAGGGGGTAATGCCTCCTTATTGGAACCAGCGTAGCGAAGGAACCAGTATTAGTGCGGAAAAAAACGAAAATGCCTATTCCAGGCAATTATTATCTACCATAAACGGGTATGATTTACCAACATATATAAGAGTTGATATGGGGTATAATTTTAAAAAGATAGGAATCCGGTATACCCGCGAATTTGGTATATCTATATTCAATGTACTGAATAACAAAAATCCATACCTAATTTTCTATTCAGACCATCAGTGGAAACAACTTAGTATTTTTCCTATATTACCATCCGTTAAGTGGTCGATTGAATTCTGAAATATTGAAAAAATGAGAAGCCAGGTATGAGATGTTCCGTTACTCCTGAAAATAAACCCTTTTTACTCTGCGTGAAATACTTGTAAGAACCTCGTAAGGTATTGAGTTCATTTGACGAGCCAATTCGGTAATCGGATTAGCATCTCCAAAAACGATGACTTCATCGCCTTCGTTGGCACCAATTCCCGACAGATCGATCATGCACATATCCATACAAATGCTGCCAAGGATTGGTACCAGCCTTCCATGTATCAATAATTTTCCAACTCCATTTCCGAGAATTCGGTGCAACCCATCAGCATATCCAATGGGGATTATACCGATGGTAGTTTGTTTGGACGCCGTGAACCGTCGGCTATAACCAACAGTTTCGTCAATCTCAATTTGTTTGATTTGTAAAATAACCGTTTTCAACGTACTTACCTGACGAACATTGATTTGATCGATAGCGCTGATTCCGTACAATCCAATCCCCAGGCGAACCATATCAAATTGAGCTTCCGGAAACCGCTCTATTCCGGCTGAATTTAGGATATGTCGCATCATCGGGTAGGGGAATGCCTTGATAATACGATGACTCATTTGTTCGAATGCCAAAATTTGTTTACGCGTAAATTCATCAAACTGGGTTTCATCGCTTCCAGCGAGGTGTGAGAAAACAGATTTGATCTGGAGGTTTTCCTGATTTTGAAGAACGGCGATCAGATGGTCAATTTCATTTTCAATAAACCCTAAACGATGCATACCCGTATCGAGTTTCAAATGAACTGGATAGTTTATTTCCCCAAAACTAACTACTGTTTCGTTAAATTGCCTGAGAACATTAAAGTTGTATATTTCAGGCTCCATATTGTATTTAATAATCTGATCGAAGCTGCTTTTTTCGGGATTCATTACCATAATAGGCACAGTGATACCAGCTTCGCGAAGGGTAACGCCTTCATCGGCAAAAGCAACGGCGAGATAATCAATCCGTTGAAATTGCAGCAAATTAGCAATTTCAAAGCTTCCGCTGCCATACGAAAAAGCTTTTACCATCGCAACCACTTTAGTTCCCGTATTTAATTTCGAACGAAAATAATTAAGGTTATGCACCATAGCGTTTAAGTTGATCTCCAACACCGTTTCATGAACTTTTTCCTCCAAAGCTTTTAAAATACGTTCAAACTCAAAGGAGCGGGATCCTTTCAGAAGAATCGTTTCGTTTACAAAATCACCTTTTCTGAAATGGGTAAGGAAATCGCTTGTGGATGGATAAAACGATGTTTTTCCAGCAAACTGAGCTTTTTCTGCTAATATATCGGTTCCAATTCCAATAAATCGCGTTATATTTTTCTGATTCAGTAATTTGCCAACTTCGGAATAAAGTAATTCTTTGCTTCGACCACTTTGGAGAATATCAGATAAAATTACAGTCTTTCCGGAATTCTGATGTTGTTGGTTAAGTAAATCGAGTGCAATCGCTAAAGACCCAAAGTCGGAGTTATAGGTATCGTTAATTATAGTGCAACTGTTTACTCCTTGTTTCAGTTCGAGACGCATTGCCACCGGAACCAGAAGCTTTAACCGACTTTTAATTAATGGAATTTCGTAATTCAGAACCAATAAAAAAGATACTAGGTGAATAGCATTTTCGAGCGAAGCGTCGTCAATAAAAGGAATTTCAAAAGTGAATGGTTTTTGCAGATATAAGGCTGAAATAATAGTTTTTGATTCGTTTTTTTTGATGTTGGTAATTTGAAGATTTGCTTCCGAATGTCGTGACCAGGTAAATTTCTGAATTTTTTCAAACCCGGGTTTATCCAAAAGTTCTGAAATAACAGCATAATCGCTGCAATAAATCAGCTTCTTACAATTTACAAATAGCTTCAGTTTTTCAGCAGATTTCTGGTGGTAGTCGGTAAAGTTTTCCTGATGAGGTTCACCAATATTGGTGAAGATTCCGATATCGGGACGAATCATCATTTCAAGCTTTTCCATTTCATCAGGCATAGAAATTCCAGCTTCGATTACTGCTATATCATGCTGGGGCTCAAGTTGCCATAACGAAAGAGGTACACCTACCTGTGAGTTAAAGCTTTTTGGGCTTCTAACCACGTGTTTATCTGCATGAATGGCTTGGTAGATCCATTCTTTTAGAATTGTTTTTCCATTACTTCCTGTTATACCAATTACTGTATTGAAAAATTGTTTTCGATGGTAAGCAGCCAGCAACTGCAAGGCCTCAAGTGTATTTGGAACAACAATAAATCCGGCATCTGTATAATTAGCCATTGGTTTGGGAAGCGATTCCACCACAAAGCTTCGAATACCTAATCCATACAAATCGCTGATAAAATTGTGGCCATCGTGCCGGGTACCCTTTATCGCAAAAAATAACGAGTCCGATGGATAGGCTGCTCCACGACTATCAATTAATAAATGTCTTAATATATTGGTTTTATTACCAATTATTTGCCCATTTACTATGGAAGCAATTTTTGTAAGCCAATACTGGGGCATGAAAAGTTTAGATTATTTAACTTATTAAATACAATTTACATTAAATTTACAAATGTATGGAATTACATAAATTATTGGCATGACAAACGAAACTATCGATAAAATTCTTAATGAATTAAAGCGTGTTGAACGCATTTTAATCACTATCCGGGAGACTGGAAAAGTGTCTGATATTGAACGGGATATCATTCTGGCGAAGATGCGTACGATGTACGAATTTATACAGTTTATTCAGCCCGAAATTATTGAATACAGTCCAAAAACACATGAGTTTAAAGATATTCTAAGTGCTGCTCCAAAGGAAACGGCTGATCATTTTGTTGAAAAAACAGAAAAAGTAATCATACCATCCGATAAAATAATTGAACTCATTCCTGATTCAGAACCCGAAAAGCCAGAGGTGTTTGTTTCGGTTCCTCAACCTCCGGAAATTGTTAAACCGGAGGAATCTCCTAAACCGGTTAAAAAAGCAGAAATAAAACCTAAAACCGAAATACTGGCTGAGAAATTCGGCACCAAAAGTTTTCTCCACGACACGCTTTCGCAATACCAAAACACTCACAATCTTTCTAAAAAATATCAACATACTCCACTAAAAGATATATTTTCGGCTATTAGCCTGAACGACCGTTTTTTATTTATTAAAGAACTTTTCAACAATGATGCAGTTTTATATCAAAAGACAATCGAAATACTCAATTCTTCAGGTGATTTTAACGAAGCCGTCAGATACCTCGATACCCAATTCCATTGGGATTATAACGAATCGATGGTGCAAAAACTTCTCGACCTTATTCACCGTCGTTATCTGCCTAATGAATAGACGAATTGCTTATCTTATTGGTTTGGGACTTACTATTTCAATTTATTCTTTTTCGCAAGATATAGATTTTGTAAAAAAACATGTTAAAATGCTTACTTCCCCCCAATTTCAAGGAAGGGGATACGTTAAGAACGGCGATCATTTAGCGGCCAATTATTTAGCTAATGAATTTAAAAAGTTTCAGTTAGCCAAATTTAACGCAGATTATTTGCAGCCATACAACTTCAAGGTAAATACATTTCCAGGCAATATGGATGTGAGTATTGACGGAAAAAAACTTGTGCCTGGGTTTGATTTTATTGTAAATCCCGGTTCCGGTAATTGCAATGGAACGTTTGAAATTGTAAAGATTGACAGTAACCTATTTACTCCTGTCTTTATGGCTCAAAGTCTGTTGCGTGGAAGTTTTAAAGATAAATTTATAATTCTCGATACGTTAGGTTGGGGTAAAGGCGAATACCGGAAAAATATCAGGGATTTGTTCCTGCAAAACATGGAGAAGGCGGTGGGTGTGATGCTTGTGGTTAACAGCAGTCTTACATTTTCTGTAAGTTTGTTTCAGCAGGATTTTGGTTCGCTGGTTGTAAAGCGCACCAGTCTTCCTGACACTTATTCCAACATTACCATTCATGTAAAAAGCAAGCTGGTCGATCATAATGCCAACAATGTTATCGGTTTCATTACTGGTCAGGTTGACACCTTTGTGGTTTTTACGGCTCATTATGATCATTTGGGGCACATGGGAAAGAAAACATATTATCCCGGAGCCAGTGATAATGCCAGCGGTACGGCCATGGTTCTCGATTTTGCTCGCCAGTTTACCGGTGAAAATACCAAACCTAAATATTCGTATGCATTTATGCTGTTTAGCGGCGAAGAGGCCGGATTGCTTGGTTCGCATTTTTATGTTGAAAACCCGCTTTTCCCACTTGCAAAAATCAAGATTGTGTTGAACCTCGATATGATGGCTGCCGGATCCGAAGGAGTTACTGTATTTAATGGCAGTACCTATCCACAGGAGTTTGCCAGGCTCGATTCAATTAATAAAGCTGACCATCTTGGGATTGACCTGAAATCGAAAGGTATATCTCGAGGAAGTGATCATTATTCGTTTCATGAGAAAAAAGTGAAGGCTTTATTCATCAACACAGGCGATAAAAAATTGGGGTATCATGTTCCGTCAGATACGTTTGAAGCTCTTCCTTTTACAGTTTATGAAAAACTTTTTAAACTATTATATCAATATGTGGAAGAAATGAAATGATGACTCTGTTCGTTGAAGGCACAGCCTACACCGAACAGATGTTCACAGGCTAGTCCTGATTTTATATATTTAACGTAGGCTCAGCCCTCGCCGAACTTGAGGCTAGAATTTTATTGTGTATCAACCCCAACCCCTTAGAAAGAGGCTATAACTGGACTACTACACCAGCTATCCCTTCTTTTTTAAGTTGGGTTGGGAGGTTTCTAATTTATATTTCATAATTCATAAATGGGCAAATTAATAGTTATCCCCACACCTGTAGGGAATCTCGAAGATATGACACTGCGTGCTATCCGCATGTTAAAAGAAGTGGATTTAATACTTGCTGAAGATACCAGAACATCGAGTATACTATTGAAACATTACCAGATAGATAAAAGGTTGCAGGCATACCATAAATTTAATGAACACAAAGCCTTACAAGGCTTTATCTCGCGGATGCAAACTGGCGAAACAATAGCTTTGATATCCGATGCAGGAACACCATCCATTTCCGATCCTGGCTTTCTTTTAGTAAGGGCATGCGTGGAAAATGGCATTGAGGTAGAATGTTTGCCGGGAGCTACCGCTTTAATTCCGGCATTGGTTAATTCGGGTTTTCCGAGTGATCGATTTTGCTTCGAGGGTTTTCTTCCTCAAAAAAAAGGAAGGCAGAAAAAACTTCAGATTCTTGCAGAAGAAGAGCGAACCATTATTTTTTATGAGTCGCCATATCGATTGATGAAATTATTACATGAAATTGCCGAGTATTTTGGCCCCGATAGACAAGTCGCGGTATCTCGTGAGTTGAGCAAAATTTATGAAGAAAACCTTCGTGCTCCTGTTGGGGAGCTGATTGAACAATTAAAGGACCGAACGATTAAGGGCGAGATTGTGGTAGTGGTAAAGGGCAAAGAATAAAATTGCATTTGTTTGTACCTTTTCATCGTCCATATTTTTTGATTATTTCAGTAACTACCTGACAGGTTTTTAAAACCTGTCAGGTAGTTACTGAAATAATCCGGCCTATCACCCTATAAGCCGTTAGGAAAAACTTACAATAAAGAATAATATTATAAAAAGGGACGGCATAAAAAAATTCAGTTATTGGCAAATGAAGAGTGAACCATTATTTTTTATGAGTCGCCATACCGATTGATGAAATTATTACATGAAATTGCCGAATATTTTGAACCCGATAGACAAGTCGCGGTATCTCGTGAGTTGAGCAAAATTTATGAAGAAAACCTTCGTGCTCCTGTTGGGGAGCTGATTGAACAATTAAAGGACCGGACGATTAAGGGCGAAATTGTGGTGGTGGTAAAGGGGATAGAATAGGTAAAAGTTATTTTGAAAATTTCACAACCTTTTTTTCATGAAGCCGCATTAGTGGGTATTGTTAAAAGTAATAACCACCAAATCTTAAATTATCATGAAAAAAGTTCTCGTTTTATTCGCTTTAGTTGCAATTGCATTTACAGGTTGTAAGAAAAGTAGCGACAGTTCACCTACGTATACTAAATCTCAGTTCATTGGTAAATGGAAGCAAACAACTCCTGCCTCTGCTGCTGGCGTAACAGATTTTCTTCTTTTTACAGATACAAAAATAACTATAGGTTCAGAGGGAAGTGGATCTTCAGGCACAATGGGGCCGATTGATTATACTTTCGACGGTAAGGTTATAAAATATAACATGGTATTGGATGTTATCAATACAATCAACGAGCTTACAACTACCAAGCTTGTGTTAACTATGACTTACACTGGCGTACCGGGTTCAACACAATATACGTATACTAAGATGAACTAAAAAAAATCTAGAAATTCATAACAAAAGGTTGCTTTTTTTAAGCAGCCTTTTGTTATTTTATGGGGTTGGGGTAGAAATAAATTTTTACTTTTTGTGTAATGTTTGTACCTTTTCATCGTCTATATTTTTTGATCATTTCAGTAACACCTGTCAGGTTTTTAAAACCTGACAGGTGTTACTGAAATGATCCGGCCTATCACCTTATTTTGATATTTATTATTATGAGAATAATGAAAGGATTTTCAGTTTTAGCAACGGTATTGTTAATCATATTCGGTTGCCAACATGTACCATTCGAGTTTAATTCATCAGTTAAGGATTTCGAAGACAATACCAAAGGAGTCTCCCGGTATTACTTCTACCCAGGTACTATTAAAATGTTGAATTTTAAGAAAGACAGCGCTTTTTCTAATCTCTTTAAAGATGTGAAACGGATTAAAGTGCTCTCTTTTTCGAAAAGTGAGAAGGATTCGCTTGATCCAAAAAATGTGCAGAAACTAATTGCGAAAATCCGTAAAGATGGCTTTGAAGAAATGATGCAAATGAAGCAGGACAAACAACAGTTGCTCTTATTTATCAGGCACGAAAAAGGACTGCCTCATCAGATTGGTATTAATTTCACCGAAAAGGATCTTTATGTGGTGGAAATACTTGGTAGCCTGCGCATGTCGTTCCTTATGAACTTCCTGAAAAAGGAAAATAGCTTCGAAGGCTTTAACACAGTATTGAACTTGAACAAACCATCAAAACCTGAACCCTCTAAAAAAAATCATGAAAACAATCCTCGAGATTAATCACCTCTTTAAAAACTACCGGAAAATTAAGGCTGTGCAAGACCTTAGTTTACGTGTGGAATCGGGTACCGTATTCGGGTTACTGGGGCCAAACGGAAGCGGGAAGACCACTACGCTGGGAATAGTTCTCGAAGTGGTTCATAAAACCAAAGGCGAGTATCAATGGTTTGGAATGCCTTCATCCAATGACGCACGAAAAAAAATTGGAGCTATTCTCGAAGCTCCTGCGTTTTATCCCTATTTATCGGCGGTCGAAAACCTGAAAATTGTTGCACAAATTAAGAACACGCCATACAAACGGATTGATATTGTTTTGGAACAGGTTGGTTTAATCGATCGCAAGAACGACCGCTTCCAGACTTATTCCCTTGGGATGAAACAGCGGCTAGCCATCGGGTCGGCGCTACTTTCCGATCCGTTGGTGCTGGTGTTGGACGAACCAACAAATGGACTAGATCCACAAGGCATTGCCGATGTTCGCGAGCTTATTCTGAAAATTTCTGCTGAAGGTAAAACTATCATCCTGGCAAGCCATTTACTCGATGAAGTTCAGAAAGTTTGTTCACATTTTGCCGTGCTGAAAAAGGGTCAGATGCTTTATTCAGGAAGTGTGGAAGAGGCGCTGGCCAACAAGGAGTCGGTGGAGGTTTCTGCCCCCGATCTCGAACAACTTATGGGAGCTATAAATCAATACGAAGAAGTTAAAGATGTTCATGTAAATCAGCGCATGGTAGTGGTTCATCTAAATAACGGTAAAACAGCATTCGATTTAAACTCATATCTGGTAAGCAGAGGAATTGTTGTATCTCACATGGCTACCGAACGAAAAAATCTGGAAGAACAATTTTTAGAAATTTTATCTCAATCAAAATGATCAGATTATTTTTAATCGAATGGATTAAGCTCAGGAAATACCGGGCTTTTCAAATATTAACCGGACTTTATTTTCTGGTTGTTGCTGTTGTTTGTTCCTCTGGAATGATTTTTTTAGAATTTCTAAAAAGCAAAGGCGCCGATTTTAAGGGAATTTCCCCAACTATACTCCCAATCTACGAATTTCCGGATGTATGGGCTAACCTAACTTTTATTGCAGCGTGGATGAAAATTTTCCTCGCTTTTATCGTCATAATTTCTATTACGAATGAGGTAAGTTATAAAACCCTACGGCAAAACGTAATTGATGGACTAAGTCGTGTAGAATTTATGCTCTCGAAACTTATCATGATTTTCTTTTTCAGCCTGATGAACACCCTTTTAATTTTCATCCTGGGACTGATTACCGGGCTCATTTATTCTCAGGACAAAAGCCTTGGAGCTATTTTTGGGAATATGCAATATTTAGAAGCTTTCATGTACAATGTGTTTATATTTCTGGTGTTTGCTTTTTTTCTAGGTATTTTAATCAAGCGAACAGGCATTGTAATTATATTTCTGGGAATTTACTCAGTATTTATTGAACCAATAACGATGTTGATTTTTTCGAACGCCCCTTTTATTCCCCATTTTCTCAAAGCCGCTGTTCCCTATTTCCCAATAAAAGGAATTAATAATCTACTTCCATCTCCTTTTTCACAGTATATTTTCAGGGAATATCAGGATTATGTTTCGTTAATTGATATTAGTATTGTTAGTGTTCACTTGGTGTTGTACTTGAGCATTATTTATTTGCTGTTAAAGTTGAAAAATAATATTTAATTTGAAGATTTGGGGATATACGTAAATAACCCTAACCCCTTAAAAAGGAGCTATAACTGCCGCTAATCTATCTGAGGTTATTCTCTTTTTATTTTTCTTTCGCATTCAAAAGATTTGAGGGGCTTTTGTAGGAGGGTGTCAAAAATTAAATATCAGGTGTAGTCAGGAGACTGCGCCTAGCGCAACGCACTGAAAATATTTACAAAACGCTAAGCGTAGTCAGGAGACAACGCTTATTTTACTACTTTTTAGACAACCATTTGGGGTTAAAAAGTGGCCTGTTAATAAATCTACAGTATTGAAGTATCTGAAAATAAGGAACAGATTGTTTTTACTTTTTCTTCAAAGCAATATCAGTAAATGATATGACATTGCTTTTCTCGTAGGCTAAATCCTCAATATATAAATCTATTCGAAGTGTATCAAACGGCATTTTGTAATCGGGCGGCAAAGAATAAAAAGGATAGAGAATTGCCATTTCACCTTTCTGTGTTTTGTTTTGTCCCTCACGACTCATGGCATTGCCATAAGGTATAGGGTATACAGGCGGGGTTTTAAAAACTGAATCCGAAACAGGAAAATATATACCTTGTTTCTTTTCAAAAAATTTTAAATATATTTTCGAATATGTAGTTGTGTCTTCTTTTTTGGAGGTATCATTAGGTAAAACAGCCAAAGGCCTATCCTTTGCATCTGATATGTTGCCGTCACCATCAACAAAATTGAATGTTAAAGTAAGCAATCTTACCCTATTCGTATCTTTCTCAATTATTTGATCAGTGTCAATCAGCGTGTAGCCTTTCACACTTATTACTGGAATAGGGGAATATGATTTGGGTTTTTCGCAGGAGTTGCAGAGCACAATGGATAAACATATACACAAAGCGCCGAAAATATTTCGCAAGCCAGGAAATATTGAAAAGTAAATTCCGAAAAAGGGTTTCATCTGATTGACTGTTTTTTATTTCGTATGAAAAAGCAATTTTTAATTCTCTCAAAGTTAGTCTTTTTTGGAAATACTCACAATATTCTATTGGGTATATAAATAGATCAATTATAACAATATTCAACTCTTATATTTTAGATACTTTTATTTATAGGGAAAAAGAGATCTATGCAAATACCTTTTGTGTCTTATTTAAAAAACGTGTACGTTTGCAGCGATTTTAAAATAAACCATGCGTCGAAAAGGTAACTTACCCATTATTACGGAAGCTGAGATTGTGGATATTGCCGCCGAAGGCAAAGCAATTGCACGAATTGAAGGCATGGTGATTTTTGTTCCTTATGTGGTTCCGGGCGACATCGTTGATTTGCAGGTAACCAAAAAGCGGAAAAGCTACATGGAAGCTAAAGTGGTTAAATACCATCATTTGTCTGAGATACGTCAGAAGCCTGTTTGTGAGCATTTTGGTGTTTGTGGAGGGTGTAAATGGCAAATACTCCCATACAAGCAACAGCTTCATTACAAACAGACTCAGATATCTGATCAGTTGGTGCGAATAGGTAAACTCGACATTCCCGAAATATTAACGATACTTCCATCTGATAATGAGTTATTTTATCGCAATAAGCTTGAATTTACCTTTTCGGCAAACCGATGGTTAACACAGGAAGAAATCGATTCGGATCATGAATTTGACCGGAGGGCGTTGGGTTTTCATATTCCTGAGATGTTTGATAAAGTACTTGATGTTAATAAATGTTGGCTTCAAGCCGATCCGTCCAATGCCATTCGCGATGCGGTGAGGGAATTTGCCAAAGAAAAAGACATGTCATTCTTTGATTTACGCAGTCAACAGGGATTTCTTCGAAACCTCATCCTACGTACAGCTAATACTGGTGAAATAATGGTGATTGTGAGCTTTTTTCGCGATGATCAACTACATCGAATAGAGCTTCTCGACCATCTGAGTGAAACTTTTCACCAGATAACATCGCTGATGTATGTGATTAATAAGAAAGTTAATGATACAATTACTGATCAGGAGATTCTCGTTTACAAAGGTAAGGATCATATCTTTGAAACGATGGAAGACCTTCGATTTAAGATTGGCCCAAAATCATTTTTTCAGACAAATTCCGAACAGGCTTACAAATTGTACAAGGTAACCCGGGAATTTGCCGATTTACATGGTGATGAGATCGTTTATGATTTATATACCGGTACTGGAACCATTGCAAATTTTGTTGCTCATCTATCAAAAAAGGTTGTTGGTATTGAATTTGTTCCTGAAGCAATTGAGGATGCAAAAGAAAATTCAAAACTAAATAACATTACCAATACCATCTTTTTTGCCGGTGACATCAAAGATGTTTTGTGCAAAGAATTTATCGAACAGCAAGGTCATCCTGACGTCATTATTTTGGATCCTCCCAGGGCTGGGATTCATCCAAATGTAATTGAAGCGATACTATTCACTATGCCCCAACGGATTGTTTATGTAAGTTGCAACCCTGCAACACAGGCGCGAGACTTGTCATTTTTAAGTGATTATTATACTATTACAGCAGTGCAGCCTGTTGATATGTTTCCACATACACATCACGTTGAAAACGTTGTAAAGTTAATTAGAAGGTAAAGAAAAAGGCCGGATAACCGGCCTCTCTCATGAACAATTATTAACCCAAACCAAATCTAATTTAACTTTTTGTCTTTATTTTATCTGTCTTTTTCAAACCGTTTAACACTTCGATATTAATGCCATCAGATAATCCTGTTTTTATAAAGCGCTTCACGTATATCTGTTTTCCTTTTTCTACTTCAACGAATGTTGAATCTCCTTTAAACTGAACCAGACCTTCTTCGATAGACAATACTGAATCGCGGTGATCAAGAACAATGTCGGCATTAGCGCTATACCCTGAGCGAATAAAGAGGTTGTCTTTAAGTTTTACCTTAGCTTTTATTTCAAATTGAATGGCTCCGTTTTCTTCTTTTCCTTTAGGAGAAATGTATTCGAGTTCGGCTTCGAATTTATCTTTTTCGATAGCCCCCACTGAAAGCAATAGTTTCATGCCTTGGCGGATTTTACCTACTTCAGTTTCGTCCACTTTGCCCTTAAATATCATTTCGCCCATATCTGCAACAAAGGCAATTGTAGTTCCGCTGTTAAAATTATTCGACTCAATTACCTGATTTCCTTCTTCAACCGGAACATCAAGTACCATTCCGTTAATGGTTGATCTAACGAGGGTATTTGTTGATTGTCCCGATTTTTTCACAACGCCTTCACGAATCAACTCCAGATTGCTTTCAGCTGAATTCATTTCTTCTGTAGCATTATTATTACCTAAACGTACCTGTTGAAATTCAGATAGTGGAATAACACCTTCGTCGTACAATTTTTTCTGGCGATCATAAACTACTTTAGAATCTTCATAGCTGATTTTAGCCCTGTTTAACCTCGACTCGGCATTATTAAGGTTAACCATATCAGGGATGATTTTAACTTTGGCAATTAAATCGCCTTTTTTGATATGTTGTCCGGGTTTAATGTATATTTCCTCGATAATTCCCGAAACCTTTGGCTTGATTTCAATTTCCTTACGAGGGACTATCGACCCGGTAGCAACTGTCTTTTTAACGATGTTGGCTTTAAAAGGAGATTTGGTTTCGTAAACAATAGGTTTAGTCTTTGATTTCTGATAAAGAAAAAACATGGTATAACCAAAAATGCCCAGAATGACTACTCCAATAATTATTTTGAAAGCTTTTTTCATGACTGATGAGAATTATTTATGATTTGAGATTTGTTACTAGTTCTTTTTTATTTGTTAATTTTTAATTGTTACGTGTTACTTAGCTTTGACTTATTAATTTTTTCTATTCATACCGCAATGCATCGATAGGTTTGATACTTACAGCCCGTTTTGCAGGAACCCATCCGGCGAGAGCGCCGCATACGATTAAGATAATAAGAGCAGTCATTGCCACACCAAAATCGACTTCAGGACGCGTAAACATGGTATTTCCATTATTTGGGGCTGCGGCAGCCTGTTTAGCAAGCATGTTGCTGATTAATTCGATTAGTCCGACACCACAAACAAGGCCAACATAACCTGCTGAAGCAGTCAGAAAAATTGACTCCGTAATAATCTGTGAAATGATTACCGAAGGCGCTGCGCCGATAGCACGTTGAATACCTATCTCCTTTGTTCGCTCTTTTACAATAACAAGCATGATATTGCTTACTCCGATAACTCCGGCTAATAAAGTTCCAATTCCCACAATCCAAACTAAAACTGAGATACCCGTAAATAATCCGTTCATTTTCTTAAACTGCTTTTCAACATTTTCAGAACCAATAGCTTCTTTATCATCTAGTGAAATGGAATGTCGCTTTTTTAAAATATTTTTAACTTTTTCTTCAACAATGGTTGCTGAAAAGTTGGGTTGAGAAGTTATTGCGTACCAACCAACATCTTCACCATAATTGTATGTTTGCTGAAGAGTGGTTAAAGGAAGATCGATGGTTTGTTCCTGCCATTCGGCCCATCCTCCGTTGTGTTGCGATCGGGTTAATCCAATTACCTGAAAGTACACACCTTTAATTCTTATATATTGACCAATTGGATTTTCTTTGGGTGTGAACAAAACATCTTTAACACGGAACCCTATAACTGCTACTTTTCGTTTGTATTTGATATCATCTTCATTGATATAACGGCCTTGAATAATGGTCATCGGATCGATTTTATTAAAATCAGGATAATCACCAAAAATATTGAAAGCTCCTGTTTTTAATCCACGAATAACATTGTTGGTATTAGCTCCATTTCCCCTGAAACGCGCCTCTAGTCTTGGTGCAAGCATTTTTATTTCCGGTACCTGGTCACGAAGCGCTTTGGTATCACTATTACTAAAATTATACCTGCGTCCTTTTTTAAATCCCTTGTAAGGAATGGTAGTATTTTGCGCCCAAACAAACACACTGTTCGTGGCAAATCCGCCCATGCCATCATATGCGCCATTTTCGAGACCTTTACCCGATCCCAGCATGACTACAAGCATAAAAATTCCCCAGAAAACGCCAAATGCCGTAAGGGTGGTGCGAAGCTTATTTTGCTTCAATGCCATTATTATCTCCTGCCATTTATCCCTGTCTAACATATTTTTTGTTTTTATTAAAGTCTTATATTCTATTTACTATGTACTTAGTTATCAAGTACTAGTTTTATTCATCTCTTAATGCTTCAATTGGTCTTATTTTGGCAGCTTTTCGGGCAGGAATAAGTCCGGCTACCGTGCCTGCAAGTACCAGTAATATGGTCGCTCCGATTGCAATTCTGAAATCAGCCGATGGATTCAGAAAATAGGAATCGGGCGATGAGAATTGAGGAGCCATCAATTCTAAAAGACCAACTCCCAGCACTAGTCCAATATATCCGGCTACTCCTGTTATTAGAACTGATTCAAGTAGTATTAAACCCACAATGGATCCAGGGGTAGCGCCAATAGCCTTTCGAACGCCGATTTCTTTGGTTCGTTCTTTTACCACAATAATCATAATATTGCTAACTCCAACGATACCAGCTATGATGGTGCCGATTCCGATAATCCAAACAAACATACGAATGCCTGCAAATAGACCTAACATACGAACAAAATTCTGTAAATTATTTTGGATCCAAATGGCTCGTTTATCTTCTACGTTGAATTTATGGCGCTTAGCAAAGGAGGCGCGCAAGAGTTCTTCGGTTTTTACACTTTCTTCGGCTGTCATATCTCCAGTAGTAAAGGCAACGGTGAATATTTTGTTACTACCGTTAAATATCATCTGAGCAGTTGAAATAGGCAGATAAATCCTTCGGTTATCGCGGTCATTCTTATCTTTAAACACTCCAACCACTTTAAAGGGCACTCCACTTACTTTAACAAATTCACCCAGAGGTTTCTTTCCTTTAAATAATTCATCTTTAACAATAGTACTAATTGCTGTAACTTTGTTTTTATCTTTAATGTCACTTTCATTTACGAACCTTCCTTCAAGAATGTCAGTTTCCTCGATATATTGAGTTCCTGGATGAACACATGCAATATCAAACGATCCGTACTGGTTGTTGTAAGCTATGATGCCTGTGCCTTTAATACCGGCACGTGCTGATATGTGATCGGCCTGTTTTACAAGTTCACGTGTACGGTCAAAGTCCTCATTTGTAAACTGTACCGGACGTCCCGATTGCATGCCCTTGTAAGGCATGGAAGTTTGTCCCTGGTATAGAGAGATACTATTCGTTGCGTCGCCTTCAAATTGTTTTTTTACACCATTTTCGAGACCTACACCTGAGCCAAGCAAAACAACGAGCATGAATATACCCCAAGCTACACTGAAACCGGTTAATATCGTGCGCAGTTTATTTTTCTGAATGGTGGCAAATATTTCCTGCCATTTATCGAGATCGAACATATCAAACAGTTTTAGTTGAGTTTATAATAATCCTGTTCTATAACGCCATCCTTAAGGTGAATGATGCGTTTTGTACGCTCGGCGATATCTCTTTCGTGAGTTACGATGATGATTGTAATTCCCTGTGCATTAATTTCATCAAAGATGTCCATTACCTCTAGCGAAGTTTTTGAATCGAGGGCTCCGGTTGGTTCGTCGGCCAGTATTACCTTAGGTTTCGAAATCATGGCACGGGCAATTGCAATACGCTGTTTTTGTCCGCCACTAAGTTCATTCGGCATGTGGCTGGCCCAATCTTTTAAACCCATCCTGTCGAGATATTCCATGGCAATGGCATTGCGTTTACGCCTACTAACTTTTTGATAATAAAGAGGAAGGGCAACGTTTTCCATAGCATTTTTAAATGATATCAGGTTAAATGATTGAAAAACAAACCCTATGTACTGATTGCGGTAATAAGCTGCCTTTTTTTCGCTTAGGTTTTGTATAAAGGTGTTATTCAAATGATAAGCACCACTATCATAGTTATCAAGAATCCCAAGAATATTCAATAAGGTTGACTTGCCTGAACCTGAAGCACCCATAATTGAAATCATCTCGCCTTCGTTAATGGTAAGATTTAACCCCTTTAAAACATGGAGTTTATTATTTCCTACCTCGTATGATTTATTGACCTCGCTGATGGTGATGATTGGCACATTGTTCATTGTTCGATATATAAATTGTTCTATGAAAGATATCAACAATTATGCCATTTGCCTTAAGTGGTTTATTATATGAGCTATGGTACTATTTCAACTAACCTTAATTGTGTTCGAATTTGTGACAAAGGTGTTCATAAACGAACAAAAAAAGCATGCCGTTTGGGGCATGCTTTTCATTTTTTATAAAGCTAACTTTTATTTTTTCTTTCCTTTAGGGGTATTGGCTGTTGGCGCTGCTGCTGGAGCTTGTTTCGGTTCGATTGAAAGAAGTTCAACATCAAAAACAAGGGCAGCATTAGGTTTAATATTGCTGCCACGTGGGCCGCCTCTTTCACCATATCCAAGTTGCGATGGAATAAATACTTTCCATTTCGAACCAACATTCATTTTTAAAAGAGCTTCCGTCCAACCAGGTATCACGCCAGTTACAGGAAATGTAACTCCCGGATTTGAATCGAATTTTACACCGTTAAGTAATGTACCTGTGTATGCAACCTTTACAGTACAGGATGAATCTGGTTTAGGGCCTGTTCCTGCTTTTACAACCTGATATTGTAAGCCACTTGGAAGTGTTATAACTCCGCTAACACTTTTGTTTTTTTCAAAAAATGCACTATTTTCTTTGCTCATTTTTTCACCAGCTCTTTGCTGATTTTTCATGAAATACGCTTGTATTTTCATTTGTAATTCCTGATCGGTAATCTTTACAGAGTCCTTACCATAAACTTCGTTGATACCTCTCGCAAATGCCACTGCATTAACTTTTTCAACATCAGATTGTTTTAAACTTTTACCTACAGATAAGCCAAGTAAATAACTGATACTATCGGTGTCGTTTGATAATTTTACATGTAAATTAGGTTTGTTACATGATGCAAGTATAAACAAACCGGCAATTAAAAAACTGAGTGTTTTCTTCATAAAAATGAGATTTATCTAATTAATTATTAAGTAATGAAATGAATTTATTGTTTTGGTTTTCCTTCCGGCTGAGCGGGTGTTTCAGGTAGCAATGGTTGTTCGGGTTGTAACGCTTCCTTATCTATAGAAATCAATTCGACTTCGAAAATAAGAACTGAGTTAGGTTCAATTGGGCTTCCCTGCGTGGCTTGATCTCCATAACCCAAACTGGATGGTATAAATAGTTTCCATTTGGAACCAACCGGCATCAATTGCAACGCTTCTTTCCAACCTTCAATAACACCGTTTACGGTTAGCTGAATAGGTTGACCCCTATCCACTGAACTGTCAAATATTTTGCCATCTAATAGTGTGCCATGATAATGAACCGTAACCTTGCTGTCCGAAGCAGGTTTTTCACCATTTCCTTCTTTCAGTATTTTGTACTGCAATCCACTAGCTGTGGTAATAACTCCAGGTTCAGCTTTATTCTTATCAAGAAAAGCTTTTCCTTCAGAAAGTTTTTTATCGCTTTTGCTTTTTCGTTGCTCATTCACAAATTTACCAATGATTTCGTTCGCCTTGGTTTCGTCAATGATTGTAGTTTTTTTGTTGATAACTTCATCCACACCAACAGATAATAGATTGGAGTTAATTTTATCAATACCGGTCTGGAGTAAATTTTTTCCGATTAATACACCAAAGCAGTAACTAATTGAATCTTGTCTTGTTTCGAGCTTTAAAGTCTTCGTTTCTTTACTGTCTTTCTTTTTTTGCGCAATGGAAGGCATAACCAAAACCATTGAAAATAAAATTATAAATACTATCTTGTACCTCATTATCATATGTTTAATTAGTTAATTTTTTAAATTGTTCGGGATTTTCAAAATTAGGCGCTAATATACAACTTATTTCTATGTTACATTAAAAAATTAAATTATTTGCATGGTTCTGAATTTATTTTGTTTTTGCATGAAACTCAACTGTTAAACTTCTAATTTTGTATTTTATTTTTTCAATGCAAAGAAAATATCGTCACTTGTTTTTTGACCTCGACAGAACTCTTTGGGATTACGAGAATAATGCCTCTGAAGCTTTGAATGAAATATATCAAGCTTATAGTCTGGAGACCATTTTTGCTGGATTTTCTAATTTTCACCTTACTTTTACCAAACATAACAATGATTTGTGGAAAGAATATCGCGAAGGGAAAGTCCATAAAGATGTATTGCGTACTCTAAGGTTCCAAAGAACCTTAATGGATTATGAATCAAATAATCCGAGCCTTGCAATAGAATTAAACAACGACTTTCTTGAAATAAGTCCGCGAAAAACACAGTTGATTCCAGGAGCCATTCAACTATTGGAATACCTTAGAAAAATGCGATACAATCTTTATATTATTACCAATGGATTTACAAAAATACAGCTTTTAAAGATGGAGACATCGGGTTTGACGGGTTACTTTGATAAGATATTTACCTCAGAAAATACCAGGAGTAACAAACCCCAAAGGGCTATATTTGAACATGCAGTTACGTCCGTAAATGCCCGTAAATTACAAAGCATTATGATTGGAGATGATTTGGAGGCAGACATTATCGGAGCCCGGAACTTTGGTATTGATCAGGTTTATTTTAACCCAAAAAGGATTTCTCATAGTGAAAAAATTACGTATGAAATTTCGGAATTGACTGAATTGTTAAAGATATTTGCTTAGTTCTACACACTTTAGAAAAACCTAACTGGTTTACCATGAATTTCAATTTATTTCAATTTCTTATGAAGATTTCTCAGATTGTAACAGCAATTACAGTAATATTATTTTGCCATTCCTGCTTTTCTGATGATGAAGGAGAAATGAAAAAAGCGGATAGAAGCAAATTTTCACCTGCATCGATATTGCCGAAAAGCCTGCCTGTTAAACAGATTATGGGTCAGGTATTGTATCTTCCGGTTTATTCCGCTATTCCTCACACCGAAGGCGCCAATCAGTATCCATTAAGCGCTTTTATGGCCATTCACAATACGGATTTCCATACCCGTATCACCATAAAGTACGTGTATTATTTTGACACAGATGGAAACCTGGTAAAAGATTTTACAGATGCGCAATCGGTTTCTATAAATCCGTTGGCTACCAAGCATTTTTTTATTCCTGAAAGTGACAATAGTGGCATTGGCGCAAATTTTATTGTGGCTTGGCAATCTGATAGTTTGGTGAATGAACCTTTAATTGAATCTGTTATGACTGGGCTTGCAAATGGACAGGGAGTTTCATTTTTAAGTACAGGGAAAGTGCTTTCCGAAATCATTAAATAAACAAAGTGTTTGGTATATAGCTTGTTAGATGCAAATTCAGTTATGTTCCAAGCCGTAATATAATTACCGCTTATCGCTTCGAACATTTAGCCCAGCAAGGGGCATTAACCTTTAAACAGATAAGCCTTGCCATCACCAGAATTGATAATAATTTTGTTATGGCCAATTTAAGAAAACCCAAGCTACATTGATAAATTGAAATGTGAAATATGTATATCTTTGGGAAAAATGAATTATGGCGAATCTTTATATAATATCTGGTTGCAACGGAGCTGGAAAAACGACAGCTTCATATTCAGTTTTGCCTGATATGCTTAAATGTCAGGAATTTGTTAACGCTGACGAGATTGCTAAGGGACTTTCACCATTTCAGCCTGATAAAGTTGCAATAGAATCGGGCAGGATAATGCTAAGCAGAATTAAAGATTTACTAAATCGCAATGAAGACTTTGCATTTGAGACTACTTTAGCTACAAAGACTTATACTCAGTTCGTGCGGGAAGCTCAGGCAAAAGGATATTTTGTAACTTTGGTTTTTTTTTGGTTGAATTCACCTGAACTTGCTATTGAGCGCGTTAAAACTCGAGTGAATTCAGGCGGACATGATATACCAGTTGATACAATTCGTCGCAGATATAAGGCTGGGATTGAAAACCTTTCAAAACTTTATATGCCGATTTGTGATTATTGGATGATTATTGACAATTCAGAATTGCCGTTTCACTTCATTGCCGAGGGATTTAAGACTGAAAATATTGAAATGCATAATCAAATCACATACAATAAAATCGTAAAAAAATGACTAAGGAAAATATAAAAGAATTGAGGAGTAAGATTTTACAAGGGATTGATTTGGCATATAATCGCTTATTGATAGCTAAGCAAAAGGAGGACGGAGAACTTGTTATTTCCCGCAATGGAGAAATTGTTAAGGTAAAAGCGAGGGATTTAAAGAATTAAAATACTCTGGCCATAATGCGGTAAATCAGTTATGTTCCAAGCGGTAATATCCTTATTTTGCAGTATATGACAGCTACTCTACCATTATCCCAAAGAATAGAATACCCCTTCAAAAAACACCAGTAAGTTGGAAAAGAAGCTCCATTCTATTATTTTTATACCGGGAAAATCCTAGAAATAGGTTAATTTAACCAATCTGTCAATATAAAAATCAATTAAAATACACTTAATGAGAAAATTATTCATTGTTGCTTTTATTCTTATAATAACTTTTTCCTGCAACAATAATCCTTCAGTAAACCCAAAAAAAACAACGGGTCAGGATACCCAAAACGAAACATCCTCAATAAAAGGTTTTATTATAGTTAGTCCTATAAAATATGCTAAATTCACTGTAGGGCAACAAATTGTTGTTCAGTTATCATCTATTGATTCTACTAAAAAAATTGATTCAGTTCGAATATATCTTGGAAACAAAAATTATAAAACTCAACCGGGGGGGTTAAACTTTTCTGTAACAATCGCCGATGAAAGCCTTGGAAAACAAACACTTGCTATTACCGCTTTTTTTCGTGATAAAACACAGCAATCGGAAAGCATGGAGGTGATGGTTCTTTCGGATATCACGCCTGTAACTATCCCTTTTAAAGTTGTGAATGTTTATCCCCATTCGGCGGAAAGCTATACCGAGGGTCTGCTTTTTGATAATAATTTTTTATATGAAGGCACTGGCATGGAGGGGAAATCGAAAATTTTAAAATATGAATTCAAAACTGGCAAAGTATTGCAGGATTTAAGTATTGCGCCTGATCTATTTGGCGAAGGAATCGCCATCATCAATGATAAGCTTTATCAGCTGACATATCGATCAAAGGTTGGCTTTGTGTATGACAAGAAAACATTCAAAGAAATTCGAAAATTCGATTATCCAATTGAAACGGAAGGTTGGGGTCTCACTACCGATGGTAAAGACCTGATCATGAGTGATGGTTCCTACAGGTTAAAAGTGTTGGATACTGCCTATATTAATTTTGTGAGGGAAATTCAGGTTTGTGATAATTTTAATGCTGTTGATAGCCTTAACGAACTTGAATTTGTAAACGGTGTTATTTACGCCAACATTTGGCAAACCAATAAAATAGTTAAAATCGACTATAAAACGGGAAAGGCGTTAGGATATATTGACTTATCCTCAATCGTTCCGCAGGAAGAACTAGGAAATAATGCCAATGTTCTAAACGGTATTGCCTACAATCCTGCAACGGGTAATTTATTTGTTACCGGAAAATGTTGGAAAAAACTGTTTGAGATTAAACTGGGAAAGTAACTTCCTGTTTTGCATTCATTATTAATAAAATACCGTTTTCGTGATAAAATATGATGTAATAGTTGTTGGAGCCGGACCGGCCGGATTAATTGCTGCTGGACACGCGGCAGAGTTAGGTGCCAAAGTGTTATTGCTCGAAAAAATGGAAAGAGCTGGACGAAAACTTCTTATTACAGGCAAAGGCCGATGCAACATCACCAACGATGCAAGCACATCGGAATTCTTCAAACACATCTATCCCAATGGACGGTTTCTTAAACATGCTTTTGGTGAGTTTTTCTCAAAAGATATTGTTGAACTGCTCAATAAACAGGGAGTTGAAACAATAGTTGAGCGTGGCGACAGGGTTTTTCCGGTGAGCAATAGCGCTTCGGATGTTGTTCAGGCATTACTTTCATGGGTTATAAGTAACAAAGTTGATGTTCGGTATGCATGTAAGGTCGAGAGACTTGTGACTAAAGACAATGTTATCTCGGGGGTTTTGGTTACTAATCAGGGAGTTAGTAAAGAGATTTCCGCCGATCATGTCATTGTTTGCACTGGAGGCTGTTCTTATCCGGCCACCGGATCTACTGGCGATGGTTATCGTTTTTCTAAAGCATTGGGTCATACAGTCGAAACAGCTCGACCGGCTTTGGTTCCGCTGGAAACAGCAGGAAAACTTGCGGAACAGCTTCAGGGATTGAGCTTAAAAAATGTGAATGCTGTTGTTTGGGTAAACGACAAAAAGTATAAAGAAGAATTTGGCGAAATGTTATTTACACATTTTGGTTTATCAGGACCAATTATCCTCACCTTAAGTCGTTTTGTTGTTGATGAAATAAGTAAGAAAAATAAGGTTGAAATTTCGGTTGATTTGAAACCGGCACTGGACGATCTAAAGCTTGACGCCCGCTTACTTCGCGATCTGACAGAGCATGGTAAAAAACAAATGGAGAATATTTTTAAGCTTTGGCTACCATCGAAAATGATTTCGGTTTTTATAGCTAAAGTTGGTTTGGATGCGGCCAAAGAAGGACATCAATTGAATGCCAATGAGCGCAAACGCATCAGAATTTTGATGAAGGATTTTAGATTGACGGTTACCGGACATCGTTCATTTAAAGAAGCAATAATAACGGCAGGAGGCGTTAGTACCAACGAAATTGATTCGAAAACAATGGAATCGAAATTAATAAAAAATCTTTATTTTGCCGGAGAAGTCCTTGATTTAGATGCTGATACCGGAGGTTTTAATTTACAAATTGCCTATTCTACGGCATGGCTGGCAGCTAAATTTTGCGTTCAACGGAAGTAAATTTGTATAAACCAAATCATTAAATTAAAAATCGCAAATATTTTTGCTAACGCTATCTGGTAAACCAGTTTGACAATCTCCAGGTCTGGTTTATGGTAGTGAGTGTGAAAATTGTTTTCTCGGGAATGAATGAAACCACTTTTTCATCGGGTTCATAAGTGGTTACTTTTGAACAGTCGTCTTTTTGGTTTGTACGGTAATACACTACTTTTTGGTTGTATCCACTAATATGCAGATCGGGAAGGTGTATGGTAAGTTCCACATTCGATTCTGTATTGTTCATACCTACAATTGTAAAATCTTTGCCATTATACGAAACAAAAGCCATTACCATGAAATTTTTAAAGGGATCGTGCCATTGCTTATAAACATCGTAATCGGAGGATTGAGGCGCTCGCAATTCAGCCATGTACCAACCTGGTTTAATGAATTGAAACAATTGTTTGGCCGCATAAAATCGCTTTTTAGGATAATATGTCCATTTTGAGGTATCCGTTTTTAACAATCCATATGTGGCCCAGGCAGTATCGTGTTTATGAAAATTATCAAAAGCGTCCCATGTCAATCCTGCTGAAAAACCGTCATGCAGGCATTTAAGCAATCTCCTGGTGGATCGCCATGCAAATTCAAATTCAATTTCACCCGTCTGGTCTAAATCGCCATATTCGGTCATCCAAACCGAAGAATTGTTAAACTGACTTTTAGTTACATGTCTTACAAATTTAGCATTTTCGGTTTCGCTTTTGTACCAATTTTCCGAATCGCCAATATCACCATTGCCATAAGTGTGAGTTCCGAATACCGTAAGACGTTTCACCATAGAAGTGTCGGCCAGCAATGCATCTAACCTATCACATTTGGGATTCGAATCATCAGGTACAATGAGTTTAATATCCTTTAAACCATATTTATTTAGTTTTTTAATGATGGCTTTGGTTGCCATCACAATCTCATCAACACCAATTTTCGGCCCTTCAGGATAACCCAAATCAGTTTCATTAAAAGGTGCTAGCATCGAAAATTTTAACATTTGATTATCACGAGCATGGTAGAGCATGGTGGCAATCATTTCGGCATATCCATCGAAATCAACCAGACGCTGAGGTTCAACTACACTGCCAAGAGCTGGATGAATACGTCCGCTTACATTAAAAAATGGTTCAATACCTTTTTCATTCAGATAACGAAATGTTTCCCACGCATCGGCAAAAACTTTCGAATGATAAACGCTATCAAGATATTGCTTGGGATATGTTCCCTCAGAATTTCTCCGCGAAGGATCAAGCCAATTGGCGAGGCCGGTGCAATCAAAACGAAAAAGTCTGGCGCCCAGGTCGTCCACTAATTTGTCAATGGCTGGTTTTAACTTACCGTCGTTCCATTGTGACGGGGTAATGTTTACTCCAAAACCGTCAATCCGTTGAAATCTATTTGTTGCAAAAAGAGTAAGGGTTTTCTTTAAAGGAGGTACTGACTGTCTCAGACAACATGAAAATAATGTTAAACATAAAAGTACCGGCAGGAGTTTTTTCATGAGAAAATATTAATTTTAAACAAACCATTAATTTCGTTAACTGAAGTTTCGAAGATGTTATAGTATTGATAGGCAGGCGTATAAATATTTGCCACAATTTTCATTAAATTATTGATTATTAACTAAATAAAGTATGTAAAAAGTTGCATATTTCGAGTTAAATTGT
The DNA here is from genome assembly GCA_038213375.1 of Bacteroidales bacterium. Classification (GTDB taxonomy): domain Bacteria; phylum Bacteroidota; class Bacteroidia; order Bacteroidales; family JAAUTT01; genus JAAUTT01. Next base: position 70,963 of record JBBQTB010000028.1, read on the forward strand.
TAATTTTAAATCGGTTAACAAATAAAA
>JBBQTB010000029.1:0-70339 GCA_038213375.1 Bacteroidales bacterium
GAACATGCAATTTGTGGGGCAAAGCGTTGTCGTATTGTCAAAGATCGTTTACGTTGTCACAAGCTTGGGTTCGATGACCTGATCATGGAACTTGCCTGTGGGTTACATAATTTTAGGTTAACCCTGAAAAATAACGAGTTAAAAATTTAATCTATATAATGTCTATTAAAAGTTCTTTTACTTTAAATTTTTCCGGTAGGATTCAGTTTTTATTAGTGTTTTTACTTTATTGTGTATGACACTAGCCTTTGTTCGCCTTCGAGTTTGCGTAGGTGAGTTAAATCCTGTGTAAACTCGATAGTACCGAGGTATTCACTTTCCTTGCTCCGTAGGGCAAAATATTCTATGTAAATAAAACGACCTTGCATTGTTATCCAGAATGCTGCACTATTCTCCTTTCCACTTTTGAAATCATTTAAAATCTCATCTACTACATGAACGCTTGATGGTGGGTGACACATGCGCACATCACGGCCTAGAATAGCCCGATTGCGGGTAAAAATGCGATCGGCGCCAAGGCTGAAAAACTTTACCTTATCATCTTTATCCACGAATGTAATATCAATAGGGAGGGTTTTAAACAGGGCTTCCATTTCATTTATGCTAAAGCTGCCGGTTGTAAGCTGAATATTGTTTTTGGTATTGTAAGTTACTTCACTTATGCTAATACCTTCGGGTTTCCATTCGTCATGAGGGTCGTAAAGGCAATACCCAAACTCCATAGTTTGCTGGTAAACAGCATACCAGTCGTCATTGGTGAGCTTATCCATGCACATGGGAAGGAGTATCTCATCTTCTTTTATAATCATATCTGGAATGGCACTAACAGCGGGATATAAAACCATTTCTGCTAGTGTTTTGGCTTCTTCAATGGAAACAAACCCAGGCTTAGAAACAACCTCGAGGGCAGCTTTAAGTTTATTCCTTATTTCGTCGTGTTTACCCCACATCACTTTGGGTGGGCCCGTTATTTCATATTTTTCGAGAAAAGGAAACAGGAGGTATTCTTTACGTTTATAATGCTTGTCCACATCCATTAACTCATTGAAACATGAGTGAAGTTTTAGGAAGAGGTCTTTAACTTGTCCTTCCTTCAAATTTGGAATCTGCCCAAGCAATTGCTCGATGGCATTTACAACTTTTTCTAGTTCCCTGTTTTCTTTCTTGAAGGTATCAACAGGGTGTCCCGGGGGAACAGGTTTTGCCCCGCTTTGGTCGATATGCCCCTCGAGCACCATCGAGTGTAAATCGCAAAATTGCATCACTTCTTCTTCGGATAATCCTTCAGAAATTAGCTCTTGTTCCACCTCAACCACATCATTGTAGGGAATGTTTTTTAGAAGTTCTACCAAACGCTTGCGCACCAATTCAGGGGCTTCGCCTTTGTGAAGCTGCAAAATCATGTGTTTGAGAAGCGCTTTACGATTCTGTGAATTATTTATTATCTCGCTCATATACTTTTTATTTTAATACAAATAAATTTAATCTTCATATCAAAAACAATCCCAATTAATGATGATTTTTATATCCTTGCCAATACGAGAAAAACCATATGTAAGGTAATCGCCAATAACAAGTAAAGCTTTCAGGTTGTATAAGGTTTTAACCTCCGAAAGCTATATTTAATGAAATTGTCCAGGCAGGCAGCAAGGCCGTCAACTTGTTCCTTCAACACAATACTTTACTATTGCATTGACATGAATTTTAGTTGTATTGAGCAGAGGAACACCTGCATAACTTGATTCTTTGAGGATGAGCGGAAACTCAGTACATCCAAGAATTAAAGAGTCAATATGCTCTTGCTTCACCATTTTATCAATAATTTCTATTAAAATGCGGCGCGTATCGTCTTTAAAAATGCCCAGTTCAATTTCACTGAATAATTTATAATTAATCAACTCTCTATCTTTCTCATCAGGTATTATCATTTCTATGTTATGTCTTTTGAATACGTCGGAAAAAAACGATGCTTCCATGGTAAATTCTGTCCCAAACAAACCAGTACGCTTCAATCCCTTTTTAACACTTTCGATACAAGTAGCTTCAACGATACTAATCAAGGGTATTTCTGATTTTTCTTTTAACCGGTCAAACAGTAAATGGGGAGTATTAGCGCTGAGAGCTGCAAATTCAGCTCCTGCCTGTTTCAAACCATCTATTTTTTCCAACAAATAAGAAGTAGCCTGGTCGTATTTTTTCGCTTTCATCAATCCCAAAAACTCCGACATGTTTACGCTGTAAACGATTATTTCCGGGTAATTCAAATCGCCACTTTCATTTTTAAAAGCATTGATTATTTCTTTATAATAATAAATGGTTGCTTCCGGCCCTAAACCTCCGACAATTCCTATTTTTTTCACGTCAGTTTTAATTATAATCTTTGTATTATCTGTGCTTATAGAAAAAATTGATGAAGATGATAACACATGCTTTAGATGCAATTCCTAACATTTCCCTTTTCCTTTTGTTTAAATTATACTCACGTTTATATAATTAAAGCAACAAAACGGAAGAGCGTAATTGAGTAAAATAAATACACTAACAAACAGCTTAATAGTAATGGATAATTTTCTTGCTGCACGTTTGCAAATGACAGTTTCTTTTGTATTTCATATTGTATTTGCCTGTATTGGCATGACGATGCCTTGGTTAATGTTTATGGCTGAATTGAAATGGATAAAAACAGGCAAACAGGTATACCTGAATTTGGCTAAGGCCTGGTCAAAAGGAGTTGCCATTTTCTTTGCTGTTGGAGCTGTATCCGGCACAGTATTGTCGTTCGAATTAGGATTGTTATGGCCAAAATTCATGGAACATGCCGGAGCTATTATAGGCATGCCTTTCTCCTGGGAAGGAACCGCTTTCTTTTTGGAGGCTATTGCCCTAGGCCTTTTTTTATATGGATGGAAGCGTGTGAACAAATGGGTACATCTGATCTCTGGCCTTGTGGTTGGTATAGCAGGCGTTTTATCGGGTATATTTGTGGTAGCAGCTAATTCCTGGATGAATAGCCCGGCAGGTTTTGATTGGGTGAATGGGCATGCCATCAATATTGACCCGTTAAAGGCCATGTTTAACAAAGCTTGGTTTCAACAAGCGTTGCACATGACCATTGCAGCTTTTGCCTCAACAAGTTTTGCCGTAGCCGGCATACACGCACTTATGCTACTTCGTTACAAAGATAATGAGTTTCATCGCAAAGCTATACGCATAGCCCTCGTTTTCGGTGCGGTGGCGGCTCTTTTACAACCCATAAGTGGCGACATATCGGCAAAAAATGTTGCTAAACTTCAACCGGCAAAATTGGCTGCAATGGAATCGTTATTTAAAACTTCAAAACCTGCCCCACTTGTAATTGGCGGTATCCCAAACGTTAAAGAAGAGAATGTGAAATACGGTCTGCATATCCCCAAAATATTGAGCTTTCTTGCTCATGGAGATTTTAATGCGGAAGTGGAAGGCCTGGATAAGACAAAGAAAGAGGATTGGCCACCGGTATTGATTGTTCATTTTGCATTTCAAATAATGGTGCTGATGGGCATGTTAATGATGGGCGCAGGAATTTTATATCTGCTTTTTAGATTCAAATTTCACGAGAATCTTGAAAAACGGTGGTGGCTTAAAACGTTAGTTTGGCTTACACCTGTCGGATTTATTGCCGTAGAAGCCGGGTGGATAGTAACGGAAGTGGGTCGGCAGCCATGGATTATTTACGGCATTATGAAAACCAGAGACGCTGTTACTCCAATGCCAGGTATTCAATATCCTTTTTACCTGATCACTTTGATCTACATATTATTAACTTTTGTTGTTTTTTGGCTGATGCGCCGACAAATAATAGCCATTCATACGAATCCTCAAAACATCAATACTCATGACTAACATTATCATATTCGTTTTAGGAATTTCGGTGTTACTTTATGTACTGCTTGGAGGCGCTGATTTTGGTGCTGGAATTGTAGAAATATTTACAGGTAAGAAAGGCATTGATACCATTTCAAAAGCAATAGCTCCTGTTTGGGAAGCAAACCATATTTGGCTTATATTGGCTATTGTGATACTTCTTAATGGGTTTCCTCACGTTTTTGCTTCACTTACTACTTATTTACATATTCCTCTTTTGATTATTCTTGTAGGTATTATTTTCAGGGGAACAGCTTTTACATTTCGATATTACGATACCATACAAGAAAATACTCATAACTATTACACCGTATTATTCAGAATATCAAGTTTGTTAACACCCTTTTTCTTCGGTGTTACCTTAGGTGCAATAATTCTGGGACAAATTCCTGCCAACGTCAATGGAACGTTCTACGAAATATTTATTTCACCATGGTTAAACTTTTTTACACTCACTACCGGTGTCTTTTTGACTTTATTGTTTGGGTGGCTTGCCTCTGTTTATCTTACCGGAGAAGCAAACGACGACGAAACTTACCAAACATTTGCAAAAACTTCTCGCAACTTTTTTATTTTACTAATAATATCTGGATTATGCGTTTTTATCGCAGCTGAATTTTATGGATTGCAATTTTTCAGTAAGTTTATTCATTCTGAAGTGGCTCTGGGGTGTGTTGTTGCGGCAACCATTGCAATACCATTGATATGGAGAAATATAAAACGTAGAAACAGTTTACAGACAAGATTCTGGGCTGGGTTACAAACGGCATGTATTTTAACAGGATGGTTTGCCGTTCAGTTTCCCGTAATGATATTTATTGCAGAGGGCTCCAACTTAACCATTTGGAATAGCCAAGCGCCAGAAAGAACCATGTCTCTATTAGTATATGCTTTAATAGTAGGTATTTTTCTCATATTTCCTGCTTTCGCGTATCTTTTTAAAGTATTTAAATTCGATAATAATGGAGATGAAACAATAGCTTAAGTGAGCTATACCAGCCTTAGGAATTACGCTAATTACTCGCATTTTTTTATTTATCCAACCAATGTTTAAAATCGTTCACTCGTTCTTTACTAACAATTCTAGCAGCACTTTCTAACAGTTTGGCAAAAAACACCAAACGATTGTTGAAATAATTATTGATTTTTTCAATAAATTGAATATAAATGCTGTAAAATACTATACCGTTGAGTTGTAGAATTAAGAGGTTGAATTTTAGAAAATATTGGTTAGATGATTCACAAGAATTAAAAAATCCGTAAAAAATTAGGTGTCTTGTCAGGGTTGCACAAAACGTTAATGATTCAATCCTTAAAAATCATTTTATTTTTCAATAATATTTTTTTGAGAATAAATTCCTGAGAAATTTCATCTTATGATGTTTCGACTGTTTTTCGATAGAACACTCTTAAAACACTTGGAAATACGATCAAGAGCAATGGTAATGCCAGTATAAAACCACCAATTACTGCTATCGCAAGTGGTTGGTGCATCTGAGCTCCTGTGCCAATTCCCGTAGCTAAAGGCAAAAGTGCAAATATAGCTCCCAAGGCAGTCATCAATTTTGGTCTGAGCCTTGTTGATATGGCGTAAACCAGTGAGTCGTCTACTGAGCTGTTGGTATGTTTGGTTAAAAATTGTTGAAAGGTAAAGATGGCATTCTCGCCAATAATACCCACAATCATTATCAAACCCGTGTAACTGCCTACATTAAGAGGTGTTTTGGTAATAAATAAGGCGATTAAACTTCCGGCGACACCTAATAAAGCGATTAACATAATGATGAATGCAGCTTTGAAATCGCGGAAGAGAAACAGCATCAGGGCAAACACCATGATGACTGAAAGTATAAGAATTAGAAGTAACTCGCTGAACGATTTCTGCTGATCGGCATAAGCCCCGCCATATTCAATGCGGTAGCCTTGTGGGACGTAAAAGTTTTTTAAACGGAGTCGGATATCCTTCATCACGCTACCCAAATCGCGATTGTTCAACCGTGCGGTAACAATAACAACTGATTGGATGTTTTCGCGGATGATTTCGGCAACACCTTCTTTTATCTCAACGGATGCTAGCTCGGTGATAGGTTTTAGCTTTCCTTCCGGAAGAAATATCGACTGAGACTTCATATCGTTCAGGCTGGTTTTCGAATATTTAGGATAGGCCATCCGAATGTCCGTTCGTTGTTCTCGTTCCATAATATTTCCTATAACGCTGCCTTCCAGTTGCGTTTGCAGTTGAAACTGAAAAGAAGCAGGTGTCAAGCCAAATTGTGCCAGTTTTTCTGCTTTCGGTTTTATTTCAACGGAAGGGCCGGCAATAGTGATACCATTGAAAACATCTGCCGTACCATCCACCTTTTCTATTTCAGTTGCCACTTGCCGGGCAATTTCTTTTAGTTTTTCCTGGTTGTCGCCAAATATTTTTATTTCAACAGGTTGCACCGATGCCATCAGATCGCCGAGCATATCGCCAATTACTTGGCCGAAATCAATACGCAATGTTGGCTGAGTGGATTCAACCTTTTTACGGATGTCGCCGATCACAGCTTCCGTGGTTTTTTTCCGATCCTTCCGCAATTGAATCAGATAGTCACCATAATTGGGTTCCGTAATAAAAAATCCCATCTGGGCACCGGTTCGCCGGGAATAGCTTTCTACTTCTGGAACATCCACGATTATTTTTTCTACCTCTCGTAAAATCCGGTCGGTTTCCTCCAACGAAGTCCCTGGTGGTGAAGTGTAATCGAGAACGATGGAACCCTCGTCCATTTCGGGAAGAAAGCCTGTTTCCATGTTCGGAAGAATATAAAATATAGATAATATTAAGCCCGCAATAAAAACGATGCTAATGATTGGTTTGTGGATAAAGAAACTGACCCATTTTTGAGGTTTGGTTTCTTTAGGACGAATATGTTTTGTTTGTGGGAAACGCAATCCTATCGTTGTAAGAACGAGGTAAATAACGGGCAATCCAATCCAGGTCACAAAAAATGAGCAAACCAACGTAATAATCATAGTATTGGTAAGCACATTAAAGTAAGCACCGGCAACCCCACCCATCAGCATAAACGGAATAAAGATAACGATAGTGCTGATGGACGATCCAACCATGGAAGGAAAAAGGTATTGTATTGCTTTGTGCACCAGGATATGGGTTGCTTCTTCGGGATGTTCTTCGTGCGTGCGGTGGATTTGTTCCATCACAACCACGGCATCATCGATAATCAGGCCGATGGCGGCGGCAATAGCGCCAAGGGTCATAATATTTAGGGTATAACCAAAACAGAAAAGAACACTAATAGTCAGAAGAAGCGTAATTGGAATGGTAATCAAAATAGTGGCGCTGGCTTTGAATGAGCGCAGAAAAAGAATGGCAACCAGCATAGCCAATATCAAACCGAGCCAAAGGCTGTCGTTCACACTTTTAGTGACATCGTTCACAAAATCGGCCTGATTGTAATAGGGCCTCATGTATACACCTTTGGGCAGCAGCTTGTCGAGATCTTTCTTTCGCGACCGGTATTTTTTTTCTAATTCGATGAGGTTTGCATTAGGTTGTTTGAGAACGGCTATCAATAATGCCTGCTTGCCATTGGCATTGATTTTCGTATATTCCACTTTTTCGCGCACTTCTATTGTGGCAATGTCCTTTATTTTGAGCGCCCGCCGGCCATCGTTTTTTAAAATTACATTTTCAATGTCGGTTTTATTATATAGCCCTGCGTCGGTAACAGTAAGGTACAATCGGCGGTAATCAGACAGGTATCCGTTTGAACTGATAAAGTTGGTTTGGCTTAATACCCCGCTGATGATTTCGGGCGTGATGGAAAGGGCGCTCATTTTGTGTTGATCCAGCAAAAGCCAGAATTCCTTAGTTTTTCCACCGATGATCCGGACCGAGGAAACCCCTTCAATTTGTGATAAAAATGGTTTAACCTGATAATTTGCAATGAGGTTTAGTTCGATAGCCGTTTTCGTGTCACTCTCAAGCGTAAAGCCCATAACCGGAAGGATGGATGGGTTCATTTTTTCAATTACAATCTGAACAGTTGGAGGAAGTTCGTTTTTTACCTGGTTGATACGCGATTCGAGCATCTGCTGGTTCACATCGATGCCGGCTCCCCATTTAAGAAACGCCGATATCTCGCAGGTTCCGCGGCTGGTGGTGCTTCTTATCACATTTAGATCGGGAATTTGCTTGATGGCGTTTTCCAACGGCCGGGTTACCGAAATCATCATCTTATCGACTGGTTGTTCGCCATAATCGGCGATAACCTTTAATTTGGGGAAGGTAATTTCCGGAAAAAGTGATACCTTAATCTGACTATAAAAAAACACCCCACCGGCAATGATGATAGCTAATATTACTGAAACGGGGTTCTTATGGCTATGAAAGAAATTTTTCATTGATTATTGCTTTTGGATGCTTACCCTTGCGCTATCAGCCAATCCGTAATTGCCCGTGAGCAGAATACGGTCGGTTTCAAGAAAGCCCGGAGGGAGGATTTCAACCATATCGGAGTTCTCTATACCTTTTACGATGCGCACCTTCACTGCAAGGGTATCGTTTGCCAATTTCATTACCCAGAAATCGGTTTGGGCTTCGTTTGACAGAATGGCCGGCTTTGGCAAAACCATCGCTTTGGGCTTGGCCGATTTAACAAGTTTAATCCTGGCAATCAGGTTTTCGGGCAATGGCTCGCTGGTTTCAGGCCTCAGGATGAAATTTTCTGTTTGAGATGCTATATTCATCTGGGCCAGGTTAGAACTGATGGTTCCCTTAATGATCCGATTGTCAGAAAGCTGTATGTCTACCGATTTACTTTTTGTAAGATAGTTGTGCAATTCGTAAGGAGCTTCGAGTAGGAAAACAAGACTGCTACGATCGGCAATATTGGCCAATTCGTCGCCATCCAGCACATAATCGCCTCTTTGGTGAGTTATGGAAGTAATAACCCCTGTTTTTGAGGCTTTTATTTCCACGGTCCCTTTAAAGCGCAGGCTGGTGTCGGAGGTACTTATCTCGCTGATAGCGATGGCTTCTTTGGTTTTCAACGTAAACAAAACCTGGCCTTTTTCAACGTGATCCCCAATGTTAATATCAATGTTTTCAACAACTCCAATGGCTGTCGATTTGACAATATTTTTCTTTAGAAACGATGAAACAGCATTCAGTTCCATCATTTCAACCATAGGCTGAATGCTGATGTTTGTGAATGTTACCGGAGTTATGGTTACGGTTTTCTCTTCTGTTTTTTCTACATTTCGGCCACAAGCGACCCAAAAAATCATTGCTAAAAATAAACAATAAATAGTAGAAGTTGATAATTTGCTATTAATCATTATATTGACATGTTATTTTTGCATTAAATAATTTATCTCATTGATCAGTTGAAACTCCCTGATTTGAGCTTGGTTAAGGTTATGGTTGATACCAAGGTAGTTCTTTATCGCGTTGATAAACTCTGTAATGGGCATGTTTCCAACATTAAGTTGAGATTTTGCCATTGTTATGAGTTCCGAGGCTGTAATAGCCTGCTTTTTCAATTGCTGCTTAAGTTGCCTGACGGAAGTTATTTCCTCATTTAGCTGCTTCAGCTGCTGATCATATTGGTTTATAAAAAAACGCTGATAAGACCCTCTGATATCTTCCTGAATATCCAATTTCTGAACCTCATACTTGCGTTGATGTCCATCATAAATAGGTATACTGAAGTTGAGCCCTGCGCTGAATCCTAAATGATTAAAGAAACCTTGAGGAGTGCTGCTCAATAATCCTGCATCAACAAACCATTTAAATTTCGCGTTATACTTTAAATTCACAGTCCATCTGTCATTTACAATCTTTAAACTATCAATTTTATATTGTAACAACAATGGCGACTGAAATAAGCTTATTGGTGCATTTGCATTTATTTCAGGAAGAATTAAAACATATTTTCCTGTATCGTTTATCCCACAAATTTGATTTAATAATCTAACGTCCTTCTTGAACTGTGTATTAAGTTGTAAAACAAGCATCTCCTGGGTCTGTGTCTCAATTAACAGTGACAAAAAATCAGTTTGCTTGTAAACTCCATGTTCTACCATGGTTTTTAGTAATTCCTTTTCTTCCACAATTAATTTGAGAAATGACTCATTGAATGAGAGATCGCTAAAATCGGCATAGGAGGTTAGATATTGGTTGGTGATGGTGCGTCTCAAATCGTTTTCTGATACTTTCCTTTTATTTGTATGAGATTGTTTTTGAGTTCTTAATCCTTCAAATTTATTATTAAGCACTTGCCGGTTCAAAAAGGATTGCGAAACCGAAAAAACCGACGAATAGGCACCTCCATTTGTAAGGGCATCGTCATAACCAAATTTGCTGAACACAGGAGCATACATTAGTTGGGCATTAACATCAGCCTGAGGCTTCTGGCTAGCCCTTACCAATAAACTATCAACCGACGCTGAATTGATTTGGTTTTGATAGTCTTGTAACAAAGGGCTGTTTTTAAAACCTTGAGAAATGTAAAATTCAAGTTTCTGATTTTGGGCTTGCACATTAAATAAATTAATGTAAAGCAATAACAATAAGCTTATTACATTTTGCATGAAAGATGTTTGATAATTGAAATCAAAGTTGAATTTTTATTTAAAGATAATGTATGAATTTTGGATAAATATGGAATTTGTTTAAATTAACAATTCATGTACCTGGGTGTTTTAATTTATTTATAATATTTGCTGCAAATTGAAGAAAAATTCTATTACTATCAGCCTTAATTTTTATTTACTTTGAAGCTCCTAAAAATGGGTTCTATGAAGATGGTATTTAGATATTTTTGTTTTGTGTTTCTTATTGCAACTATTTCAAATTCATGCAATTTAACGAAAAAAGATAAAAAGGGTATAAAAAAACAAGACAATATCGTATCGTTTCTGGAAGGATATGTTGTTAAACCAATGGTTTTAGATCAGGTGATTTCTGTTTCAGGAACATTAAAACCTTATGATGAGACAATTCTTATGCCTGAAGTTGTTGGCAGAGTGGTGAAAATAAATTTACCGGAAGGAAAGTTCGTAAAGGAAGGTACGCTTCTTGTAAAACTATTTGATGGCGAATTGCTAGCCCAATTACATAAAGCTCAAACCCAATTGCAGTTAGCTGAGCAGACCCAAAAAAGACAAAACGAATTGGTAAAAGTGAACGGAATTAGTCTTACTGATTTTGACCAGACTGTTTTACAGGTTAGCTCTATCAAAAATGATATTGAAGTATTGAAAGTGATGATTCGAAAAACCGAGGTGTTGGCTCCATACGATGGCATGATAGGTCTAAAAAATATAAGTATAGGAGCTCAGGTAACCCCCTCAACGGCCCTGGCCACGATACGCGCTGTAAAACAACTTAAGCTTGACTTCAGTGTTCCTGAAAAATATAGCCGGGAGATTAAGTCAGGGAGCAAAATTAAGTTTACGGTTCAGGGAGATGATGACAAATACGATGCAATAGTGATGGCAACAGAGGAAGGAATTGACTTTGAAACACGAAATTTGAAGGCAAGAGCAGTTGTGAATGCCAGCAAAACACCCTTGGTACCAGGTGCATTTGCAAATGTTGAGTTACGGTTGAAAGAAAACAAAAATGCATTGATGGTTCCTACCCAATCCATCATTCCTCAGGAAAGGAATAAAAAATTAATTCTTTCTAAAGGAGGAAAAGCCATTTTCGTTACCGTGAAAACGGGTGTGCGTCAGGCATCGTTAATTGAAATAGTAGATGGCATAGAAACTGGCGACACAGTTGTAACAACTGGGATTCTATTTATCAAACCTGGTGCAGGTTTGAAATTTGCAAAAGTGACAAAATAAGTTGATATGAATTTATCCGATTTCGCAATAAAACGCCCGGTAGCATCGATAGTACTAAGTTTAATTATAGTGCTTTTCGGGATTGTGGGCTATGGGTTTTTAGGTGTGCGGTTATACCCGGCCATCGACCCTCCAACCATAAACGTGCAAACTAACTATACAGGAGCAAATGCTGAAATTATGGAGTCGCAGATTACCGAGCCTTTGGAAAAATCCATAAATGGAATTGAAGGTGTAAAGTCAATTTCTTCTTCTTCAGCAATCGGCAATAGCAACATCAGTGTGGAGTTTAACGTTGGCGCTGATCTGGAAAAGGCCGCCAATGACGTTCGCGATAAAACATCGCAGGCAAGACGCAGTTTGCCCCAGGATCTTGATTCTCCGCCAATTGTAACAAAGGCGGACGCCAACAGCGACCCCATAATCACTATTTCGGTGCAAAGTAATACCATGAATGCTTTGGAGCTCGGTGATTATGCCGAAAACGTGCTTCAGGAGAAACTTCAAACAATTCCGGGCGTGAGTCAGGTGGGACTTTTTGGTCAAAAGAGAACAGCCATGAGGTTGTGGCTCAATCCGCAAAAATTAGTAGCATATAATCTTACGGCTCAAGATATAAGCGCTGCATTGGAAAAGGAAAATGTGGAATTGCCCGGCGGAAAACTTACAGGTAATGCCACCGAAATCATTGTGAAAACATATGGCAGATTGGTGACTGAAACCGATTTTAATAATCTTATCATTAGGCAGACTAACGATCAGGTTGTTCGATTTAGCGATATAGGTGACGCCACACTTGGCCCCGAGAACGAAGAAACAGGAGTAAAACTTAATGGTGGAGAAGGAATAGCTTTGGCGCTTATTCCTTTGCCGGGAGCAAACCATATCGATATAGCCAATGAGTTTTACAAACGATTTGATGATATTCAGAAAAGTCTGCCGGCGGGCTTAAAAATTTTTGTAGGATATGATAAGTCGAAGTTTGTAAGACAATCCGTTAACGATGTGGTGGAAACACTTATTATTGCTATTTCACTGGTGATACTCATCGTGTTTTTGTTTTTCCGTAATTGGGTGATAGCTCTCCGCCCATTGATTGATATACCTGTTTCGCTCATTGGGTCGTTTTTTTTTATGTATATTTTCGGATTCTCTGTAAATGTATTGACACTACTCGCCATTGTGCTCGCCACAGGTCTGGTGGTTGACGATGGGATAGTGGTTACCGAAAATATCTTTAAGAAGATAGAACTTGGAATGGATAAATGGACAGCCGCCTTTCAGGGTACCCGCGAAATCTTTTTTGCAGTTATTTCCACATCATTGACCCTTGCTATTGTTTTTGTTCCGGTAATTTTTCTTAAGGGATTTACTGGCAGATTGTTTCGCGAATTTGGAATTGTGGTTTCCGGAGCTGTGCTGATATCGGCGCTTGTATCGCTTACTTTAACTCCGGTTTTAAATGTTATGCTTGGCGGACGAATATCGCGACATTCACGATTTTACACTTCTACTGAACCTTTTTTTGTGGGTTTAGACAATGGCTATCGCAAATGGCTTGGTTTTTTTATGGTTCGCAAATGGCTTGCATATAGCATTTTGGGCTTTTGTTTAATGGTGATTGTATTTGTTGGCAAATCACTTAAATCGGAGTTGGCGCCTTTGGAAGACAAAAGCATTATTCGAACTTCCTTAACTGCTCCCGAAGGGGCTGGTTTTGATTATACAAGCAATTTACTCGACCGTATAGCTCAATTGGTTACCGATAGTGTACCTGAGGCAAGGTTGATTTTTGCCCGTAAAGGAGGTTTTTCATCGTCTAGCAGTAATACAGGATTTCTGAATATTTTTCTTACAGAACCCAACGAGCGAAAGGCCACCCAGCAGCAGATTTATGACCGTCTTTCGCGAATGTATAAACGTTTTCCTGAAGCAAGGATTATTCCTAATCAGGAACAAACAATTTCCACATCACTATCAGCAGGTTCGCAGTTACCGGTGCAATTTGTTCTGCAAAACCTTGAATTCGAAAAATTGCAAACGGTACTTCCAAAATTTTTGGACGAAGCCCGCAAAAGTCCCATATTTGGAAATGTAGATGCTAATCTCAAATTCAATAAACCCGAAATAAACCTTACCATCGACAGATTACGTTCCACTAATCTAGGTGTAAATGAAATAGATGTTTCCAATACCCTTCAATATGCTTTAAGCGGAAAACGGTATGATTATTTCCTGCGTAACGGAAAGCAGTATTTTGTAGTTGGTCAGGTGGAAAGAGAAGAACGTAACAAACCGGCTGACATTAGCTCACTTTATGTAAGGAGTAACACAGGCAATCTGATTCAACTCGATAACCTGGTTAAAATGGAAGAGAGTAGCAGTCCGCCCACCTTATATCATTTTAACAGGTACAAATCAGCAACAATCATGGCTTCTCTTGCCGAGGGGCGCACTCTTGGTGAGGGCATAGATGAAATGAAATCAATAGCTGCAAAACTCCTCGACACCTCTTTTCAAACTACATTATTAGGGCCATCCCGCGATTTTGCCGAGAGCAGCTCCAATATTTCATTTGCACTTATTCTGGCACTGGTATTAATTTACCTGATACTTGCTGCACAATTCGAGAGTTTCCGTGACCCTTTTATCATCATGCTTACGGTTCCTCTTGCTATTGCAGGAGCCATGCTCAGTTTATGGGTTTTCGGCAAAACCTTGAATATCTTTTCCGAAATAGGAATGATTATGTTAATAGGGATTGTTACTAAAAATGGTATTTTAATTGTGGAGTTTGCAAATCAAAAACGAAAAGCCGGATTAAACAAAGCCGAAGCTGCATTTGAGGCTGCTGCTGCCCGTTTAAGGCCAATATTGATGACTTCGTTAGCTACTATTTTCGGAGCATTGCCAATTGCCATGGCATTGGGTGCAGGAGCTCAAAGCCGCGTTCCTTTGGGGATTGTTGTAGTTGGAGGGTTGTTTTTCGCATTAATACTCTCCCTGTTTGTAATTCCTGTTATGTATACCATTATGGCAAGTGCAAAGGGTAGACAAATTATTGTTAGTCCGCCAAATGTTTAATTTTACAACCAAGAACTATGTTCGAACGAGGTTCTACTTTGTCCGTCATATATAAACAGGCTTAGCTTGTAAAGAATATATTCGACTAGGGTTGAACCTCAGCAAAACCATTAACCATTAACCATTAATCAGTAACATGAAGCTCATAGCCCATATACTTTTAATTTTAATTTTATCATCTGCCAATACGCAGGCTCAGCAGGTGCTTACTGCGGAAGAAGCTGTAAATATTGCACTTAAAAATAATTTCAACATATTGGTTGCCCGCAATGATGCAGATATTGCAAGGATAAATAATGCCCTTGGTAATGCTGGTATGTTACCGACAGTGGCAGTCAATGCCTCGGATAATGTTTCAATTAATGATGTTCATCAGAAATTTTCCAGCGGTACTGAAATCAATGTTTCCGGAGCTCATTCAAATTCATTAAATATAGGACCCGTCCTTACCTGGACTCTGTTTGACGGAGGCAAAATGTTTGTTACCAAAAGCAAATTAAATGAAATACAAGCCTTAGGCGAAATTCAGTTTAAAGAAGTGGTATTACAAACTGTTTACGATGTTATTGCTGCATATTTCGATGTTGTGAGGCAAAAACAACAATTGTCGTCCATTAATGAGGTAATAGCGTTCAACCTCGAACGAGTCAAAATTTTCCAAACCTCGTTTGATGCAGGCCTTTCCCCGAAAACGAACCTTTTGCAAGCAAAAATAGATTTGAATGTTTATCAGGAAAATGCCTTAAGCCAGAAGATTGTTATACAGGAATCGCAACGCAAACTAAATCAGATTCTCAGCAGAGGAGCTGATTCTTCTTTTGAAGTGATTGATAGCATCCCTCTTACTTATCATCCGGACAGAAAAATAATTATTGAAAAGTTGTATTCAGCTAATAGCAGTGTTTTAGCTTTTCAAAAGCAGCTGGATATCGCCCGAATGACAGTAAAAGAATACAATTCAATGCTTTTGCCGAGAATAAACATAAATGCGGGTTATAATTTCGTGAAAACTGATAATACTTACGGTACAATTTTAATGAATCGTATTTATGGTCCTCAATTCGGGGGATCTATTTCCATTCCTATTTTTCAGGCGGGTAATATATCACGGCAAATAAAAACAGCAAAAATTCAAGTACTTTCTGCCGAATATAATCTGGAGAGTATTAAATTTCAGATAAATACACAAGTGTTAAATGCACTCACTGATTTTGATAATCAGCAACAATTGCTTGCAATAGAAAAGGATAATGAAGTGCTTGCAAAAGAAAACCTTGAAATATCCATGCTTCGTCTCAGGTACGGACAAACAACATCGCTGGAAGTAAGGTTGGCTCAGGATAGTTATGAGCAGTCACTCACCCGTCTTATAAACTTCGAATACAATACAAAGATTGCTGAAACCAAATTGAAACAGCTTTTGGCAGAACTTTAGGCATTCATCTCCACCCAAAATTCAGTAATTCCTTCATCTCGGGTGTCAAGCGAAAATGTAAAAGAATGGTTGATAAGGATTTCACGAACCACAGTAAGTCCAATTCCCTGCCCTGTTTTTTTTGTGCTAAAGAAGGGAGAGAATAACTGCTTTTGAACATCCGGAGCAATAGATATCCCATTATTGCGAATGATTAACATCCCAGGATTTTGTTGTATTTCGAATTCTATTACTCCTGTTTTATTTATCGCTTCGATGGCATTCTTTACTATGTTGGTAACCACCAGCTCCATCTGGTTGATGTCTAAATTCACCAATAACGGAATAAGGCTGTATTGGGTTTTTAGTTGGATGTTATTTGTCTGCATTTCGAGGAAGAAGATTTTTTCCATCCGTTTCATCAGATCGTTTACATTGCAGACTTCTTTTAAGGGTTTTGGCAATTTGAATACTTCGGCATAGCGTTTCACGAATGTATTCAAAACCTGGTTACGGTCGATAGCAACATCAATGGCATTTTCATATTCAGCTCGATGATCCGCTGATAGCTCTCCGGTGTAATATTTAAGTGAACTGAGAATTGAATTTATTGAGCCTATGGAGTTGTTAAATTCATGCGAAATGGTACGGATGACCTTTTCGTAGGCGGCATGTTCGGCATGATAAATTTCGTCAGTCAACTCTTCGATCACCAAAAAGTGATTACGAAATCCACGGTTGGTAAAATACGATTTGTGAACTTTGTATTTTTTTAAGCCCGAAAGTTGAATTACAACGGTTTCGTTAAGCGCAATTGTCGATAGTTCGTTGGCCAGTGGTGAGGGAATCGCAGCCAGTGAAATTCCTTTTGCTTGGTCCTGAATACACTCCACATATTTTTCGGCTGTAGGGTTCATCATGCTGATTTTTTCGTCGTAATCGAGAATAATAATTCCGGCAGGGGATGCCTGAATAAGCCGATCAAGAAAAAAATGCTGTTCCTGCTGAAGGGTGCGTTCGTGTCTGAGTCGATCGATCATTTGGTTGTAGATGTCAATCAGGTCGTCGAGTTCGCGCTGGCCCACTTTAACAAGTCGCATGCTGAAGTCTTTATCTTTGAGAGACTCGATGCCTGAATGAATCAGATTCAACGGTTTGGTGAATGATATCCAGAAATACACCGAATTGATTAAGGAAGCTAATACGATGACTTCGGATGCAATAAACCATGTTTTATGGCTCTTCAGAACAACTATTGCCAAGGCCCCTTCTGTCAGGTGAAGCACCAAAAGAAAGATGAAAAGTTTAGTTTTGTAAGTCATAGGGAATTCCGTATTTATCAAGGCGGCGATATAGTGAGCCACGGCTTAAACCCAAAGCTTTTGCTACCTTGGTAAGGTTGTAGTGATGTATTTCGATATTTTCGCGAATCATTAGTTCTTCCATAGCTTCAAGTGTAATGTTTGAAGGTACTTTTTGGGAGGCGCCCGAGGGATTTGTTTGATGTTGGGAGACGAAATCTTCAATATCCAATATTTCCTTATTTGAAATTAAAACGGTTCGCTCCACAAGGTTTTTCAATTCACGCACATTACCGGGAAAACTGAGTTTTTGAAGCCACAGCGAGGCTTGATCAGTTACCCTGAGATTTTTGTAGCCATGCGAACGTTTTATTCCTTCAATAAAATGGGTAACCAGAATAGCAATATCAGAGGGTCGTTCGCGCAAAGCAGGAAGCATGATGGTGATTAGATTAATCCTGTAAAATAAATCCTCACGGAACTGCTTGGTCTCAATCATTTTTTCGAGCGGACGATTGGTGGCGCAGATCACCCGCACATCAACACTACGGGTTTTACTGTCACCCAACACTTCATATGTGCGATCCTGCAATACTCTGAGGAGTTTTACCTGACAGTTGAGGTCGAGCTCGCCGATTTCATCGAGAAAGATGGTTCCTCCGTGGGCTATCTCGAAACGACCTTTACGGTCGGAATGAGCATCGGTGAAAGCCCCTTTTTTATGTCCGAACATTTCGCTTTCGAAAAGGCTCGTCGATATCCCTCCTAAATTTACCTTCACAAAAGGCTGGTCGCGGCGGTTGCTGTTGCGATGAATGGCCTCGGCGATCAGTTCTTTGCCGGTTCCGCTTTCGCCATTAATGAGCACCGAGGCGTCGGTAACGGCAATACGACCCACAATTTCGAGAGTTTTCAGAAATGATGGGTTATTGCCAATGATCTGATCGAACTGATACATGGCATTTAGCCCGTCACGGCTGGGGCAAGGTTCTGTTTTGGCAGCGGCAAGGCTTAACGCGGTTTTAACCGATTGTAGAAGATGGTTATTGTTCCACGGTTTAGTTATAAAATCGGCGGCACCAAGTTTCATTCCTTCCACAGCAAGAGAAATGGTTGCCCAGCCAGTTATTAGAATGACCGGCAAACGAGGTTTAAGCGTTTTTATGTGCTGAATGGTTTCCAGGCCTTCTCGTCCTGAAGTCTCAGAAGAGAAATTCATATCTAGTAAAACCAACTCCACCGGGTACGATTGCAGCATTCGCAAACCGTCGGTAGGCGAGGGAGTAACCCGAACCAGATAACCTGCCTGCTTTAAGAGGAGATTGAGGGATGCCTGCACGGCAATGTCATCGTCGATGATGAGGATCATAGGGTGAATTGTTTGGTATTACGCCCATACTGGGCTTATGATTTTTTGGTATTCATTGATACCCAGCCCTAACAGGCTGGGCTGGTATATACCGCCCTTACAGGGCTGTTATGAATAATAAGTTGTTCTTTCATTGTTTTGTATTTTAAGTATATACCGCCCTTTCAGGCCTGGGATGAATAATAAGTTGTTCTTTCATTGTTTTTTTAAGCCTTGAAAAGGCGAAATATATCAGCCCGGCCTGTCAGGGCCGGGTTTATAAGTTGAAGGATCGATTGATAGCCCTGTAAGGGCGTAATCTATAACCAATTATTGTCATTTACAATCAATCCTATTTGTTTATCCAAATTAATACTCTCTTTAGTAGCCTTGAAAAGGCGAGATATATCAGCCCGGCCTGTCAGGGCCGGGTTTATAAGTTGAAGGATCAATTGATAGCCCTGTAAGGGCGCAATCTATAACCAATTATTGTCATTCACAATCAATCCCAATTGTTTATCCAAATTAATGCTCTCTTTAGTAGCCTTGAAAAGGCGAAATATATCAGCCCGGCCTGTCAGAGCCGGGTTTATATGAAGGATCGATTGATAGCCCTGTAAGGGCGCAATCTATATCCAATTAATGTCATTCACAATCAATCCCAAATATATCGTTCATCAAATTTAATATTATATTTATTGAGAAAAGCACGGTACTCGTCCTGAAACGATTTTGACGCATGATGTTCGTGTTGCATCTCAATGTATTTCTTTGCTATTTCAATTTCTGATGGATTAACAGAAAAAGTACCATATCCCGCTTGCCAATAGAAACTAGCAAACAATTGATCTTTTGTTTTAATCCACTTGGAGGAATGGGATTTTAACTCTTCAATAAGTTTAACCAGGGCGATTTTTTTGGAAAGCAAACAAAGGATATGAACATGATCGTTAAATCCACCAATTTGAACTGGGAAACATTCGAGGTTATTACATATTCCGCCTAAATAATTAAATAATTCAGGTTGGATCGAAGGGGAAAGAAATTGCTCACGATTTTTGGTGCTGTAGATGATGTGGATGTAATTTTTTACAAGGGATTGGGACATGGTTAATTATATTGCGCTCTTACAGGGCTTGGTTTACATATTACATTATTTGTTTTCAGGCCATATAGACCGGGCTGATATATTACGCCCATACTGGGCTTATGATTTTTTTGGTATTCATTGATACCCAGCCCTAACAGGCTGGGCTGATATATACCGCCCTTACAGGGCTGGGATGAATAATAAGTTGTTCTTTCATTGTCTTGTATTTTAAGTATATACCGCCCTTTCAGGCCTGATATGCATAATAAGTTGTTCTTTCATTGTTTTGTATTTTAAGCCATGAAAAGGCGAAATATATCAGTCTAGTCTGGTATATACCGCCCTTACTGAGCTGGGATAAATAATAAGTTGTTCTTTCATTGTTTTGTATTTTAAGCCTTGAAAAGGCGAAATATATCAGCCCGGCCTGTCAGGGCCGGGTTTATAAGTTGAAGGACCGATTGATAGCCCTGTAAGGGCACAATCTATAACCAATTATTGTCATTTACAATCAATCCTATTTGTTTATCCAAATTAATGCTCTCTTTAGTAGCCTTGAAAAGGCGAAATATATCAGCCCGGCCTGTCAGGGCCGGGTTTGTAAGTTGAAGGATCGATTATAAGCCCTGTAAGGGCACAATCTATAACCAATTATTGTCATTTACAATCAATCCTATTTGTTTATCCAAATTAATACTCTCTTTAGTAGCCTTGAAAAGGCGAAATATATCAGCCCGGCCTGTCAGGGCCGGGTTTATAAGTTGAAGGATCAATTGATAGCCCTGTAAGGGCGTAATCTATAACCAATCCGAGAAAATCTTTTATAGTTTTCATCATCCTAAATTAATTATTTTTTACAATATTTGTGCTTACTCCTCATGCAATGCCTCAGCCGGTTGCAACAAAGCAGCCAGTTTTGCTGGTGCAAAGGCGCTGATGGTGCAGAATAGCAAGATTAGAAACATGGCTGCAAGGTTTGCTTCTAACAACGTAACAACAGGAACATTGTAAATATTAAAAATGAACATCTGCGAGGTAAATACCAGCCCGATGGTAATAGCCACCATAGCCAGAACATATGTTTCGCCCAATAATTGCCAAAGTACTTTTGCGGAAGAGCTGCCAACCGCCATGCGCAAACCAATCTCCGACTTACGGCGGGAGGTACTCAGCCACAGCATGCCAAACAAACCAAGCATCACATTAACAATCAGAAAAGTAACGATGGCGCCAATAATGATTAGTGGTGCTAGTTCCGACAGAATGTATTGTTTACGAATATTCTCAAGTTTTTCGATACGGTATTTGAACGTTTTGTTTAACGATTCGAGGTTCTTCATCAGTTTGGCCTCGAAATTTTTGTCAATTGATCCGTTAAGTTTGATTGCAAAACCTGAGTAGTTTGTGTATTTATCAATGTTTCCTTCAAACATAAAATTAGGTTCCTCGGTAAATTCTCCTTGTCTTTTAATCGCCTCAAAAACACCAGCAATTTTAATTTGTATCGGTTTATCACCGCCGATATAAATGGTTTTCCCTGCTGCCGATTGGTTTCCAAAGAGTACAACTTTAAGTTTTCTGTTGATAGTGACGGTTTTAATAGTTGAAGCGGCATCTTCAGGGCCAATCCATCTGCCTTCCAACAATTTCATATCAAATGTTTTTGCAAAATCGGGTTCGGTTTGACTTTGCTGATAGCAAATCTCCTTTTTCATATAATCAGTGCAATTTTGTGACCAATTTTGAATATAGGGTACATCTTGCGAAGTTATTTTTGTGATTTCCTTTATTTCAGGGTAGTTGTTTTTTAAATCTCTTTTTAAAAGATTAAGTCTGATTATCAGGATCGAATCGGACAACTTGTTTTCTGCAGGTGCATCCCATGGTTGCCAAGCATTGATGATCCAGATATTATTATAATTCATACCTAATGGCTCATGATATCGTTTGATATAGTGGATCATTACTACAGACATGGCAAATAGTGCTATAAATGAAAAAATGATTTCAACGATCATTAAACCGTTGTGTCGTCTCTGTTTCCAGATGATTTTGAATAATTGAGCAATCATTTGTTACCTCCTTTCATGGTATCTACAATCTGAAGTTTCGACATTTTAAGTGCCGGGTAAAGCCCGGAGATGACACCAAACAGAATAATTACAAGGAATCCGTAGAGGCCTACCCTTAAATTAATACCAATTGATCCTATTTCCATGATTCCTGCGGAATTAATTCCTTTTAATAGAAGCCACGCTCCTCCAAAACCCAATAGCCCGCCCAAAAACGTTAGAATCAAGTTTTCGTAAACAAATTGGCCAATCATTTGCCGTTTTGTGGCACCGAATGCTTTGCGAACCCCAATTTCCGACGAACGTTCAAAGATTCTGGAAACCGAGAGGTTGGTTAGATTTAACAATGGAATCATAAGAAACAAAATAAGAATAAAAAAAATAGATATCATACGGTACAAATGGTCATGATTATTGTCAAAGCTTGAAGAATGGATGAAATTTTCAAAAATAAAATCAAATGACGTTTCAAATCGGGCATGAATTTGAAACTTGTCGGGTGGTTTGATCCATGAAATTCGCTGGTCAAACTGGTTTCGGATGGATTCGAATTGCGATTTGTTTTTGGCAATAACCATCACCAAAAATGCACTGTTACCGAAGTCTTTCTTTTGTACTTCGGTCATATATGTGGCATAATTATATGGTTTCCAAAGCTGAGCATAAGCTGTTTGAAAAAGCTTGTGAACATCTTTTACAATGCCAACAATTCGGTATGTCTCGTTATTCAGTGTAATGGTTTTTCCAAGCGCTGAACTTTCTCCAAAAAAACGTTTACTTAAACTACTGCAAATAACAACTACTTTTTGTCCACTCTCAATTTCTTCTTTGGAATATGACCTTCCTTCCAGAAATTCGAATGTAAAGGCTTTGTAGAAGTTTTCATCCGTTATTTTCGTGTCAATATCAATCCTGTCGTTATTTAAATAGGTAGTTAGTTTTTCGCATAGGCCACCGCAAAACGACACCAGTTCCGTATTTGGAATTGTTTTTACACTTGATTCAATAAAATATGCCATCACGGGCCCAGAGGTCATCGAATGATCTCTTGTAAAAATGACTTGTTTTAAAAACAGAGTTCGGTATAAATTTTTTTCGATCGGGTTCGACACTACTTTGTAAGTATAAATCGCTGTCGCCGCCAACAGAATAGTTAACGTGAAAGAAATACCGAACAGACTGATGAAGGTGAACATTTTTCGCCTTAGGAGTACTTTGATGGCGATTTTTAGATAGTTTTTAAACATATAAAAATTGTTGTTAGTTACGAGTTTTTGAATGCCTGCCAGATTTTTAAAATCTGGCAGGTCTAGAATAGTCTAATCATTCACAATACTCCCATCGAAGAGCCTGATGATGCGTTGGGTTTTTTTAGCCAGGCTTTCGTCATGGGTGACCATTACAATGGTTGTCCCGGCATGATGCAAGGTCATTAGGATGTTCATAATTTCAGAACCCATTTCGCTGTCGAGGTTTCCGGTAGGTTCGTCGGCCAGAATAATTTCGGGTTCCCCCACAATGGCACGGGCTATGGCTACGCGTTGACACTGTCCACCTGAAAGCTGGTTGGGGTAATGTTTGATACGGGCGTTTAATCCTACCTTATCGAGTGCAGCCAGTGCTTTTTGGCGGCGTTCCTTGCCTGATACGCCTTTACGATAAAGAAGAGGAAGCTCTACATTATCTACCACATTAAGATCGTTAATGAGGTGAAAACTTTGAAAGATAAATCCGATTTTCTGGTTTCTAAGATTGGCCATAAGTTTGTCGGGCAACCGGTTCAAAGGTCTACCGTCAATTTCGACATTTCCATTCGATGGCCCATCAAGTAGCCCGATCATATTCAATAACGTGCTTTTGCCACATCCAGAGGGACCCATAATGGAGACGAACTCTCCTTTTACAATGTGTAGGTTAATCTTGTCTAAAGCAATGGTTTCGATTGACGAGGTCCGGTAAATTTTTTCGAGTTCTGTAAGTTTGATCATATTAATTGGTTTAAAATTATTTTTTTGATGTTGTTGATGTTTATTGAAGACAAAGGAAGATATGCATTTTGCCATTTGTAATTTCGTCATTTCTCATTCTTTCACTTTTATCTCAGTCAAATGGATTTTGTCGTCCATTTTTGATGTGATAATTGTTTCTCCCGCTTCGAGCCCGTTTTCAACTTCCACATATTCGAAGTTGCTTTCGCCATATTTAACGGTACGCCGAATGGCTTTATCGCCTTTCACTACAAATACATAGGGTTGCGATGTGCCGCTAAAATATTCGCCCCGTGGTAATCTTAAAACCTTTTCGCGGAAGGCAGTAACAATAAAAACATCAACTTTCTGGTTTGATCGCAATCCGGGATGATTCTTTTTATCGAGCTGTACCTTGAATTTAATAGCATCGTTTTGTACTGTTGGGTTTATAGCGGCAATTTTTCCGGTGAGCAACGACTCGTTAACTAAAATGTTTACTTTTCCTCCAATATCAAGTTTGCGCGAATAGAGATCGCTCACAGTTGCTTCGGCAATGAAACTTGTGAGGTTTGCCATTTTTACCAGTTCGCTACCCAAACTTACCGTGGTTCCTATTTTGTCGTTTATCCATATGATTACTCCGGATCCAGAAGCTTTTACATCGGCGTTGCTGATGTGTTTTCGAATTTCATCCATGTTTCGTCGGTGAATGCTGATTTCGTATTCCAGATCTTGAAGATCGGTTTGCATGGAAACTTTTTGGTTTTCAATGCTCTTCATCAAATGAGTCGATTCCATGGTTGCAATTTTGGAATTCATTTCGGCTTGTTTCACACTTTCCTGTGAACTGGCGCCAAGGCTTTTCATATAGGTTTCGTTTTTTAGGGCTGTTTCCATGCTTTGGGTACGCAACTTCTGTATTTCATAGTTTGTTTGTAGGTCGATAATCGTTCGTTCGATGGTGAGCTGCATCTTTTTTACCCTATTTTGTTTGGCCAAAAGTTCATCGGCCATTTTGTCGAGTTGAAGTTGCTCGTTGGTGTTGTCGAGCGAAAGAATGATGTCGCCTTCGGTAACCCTTTCGCCTGTATTTTTATAAACATGTAATATCCGCGAAGTAATTGGAGAGGTAACCACTTCCTCAAACTCAGGCAGAATAACCCCCGATGCCGAAACAGATGCTTCGATATTGCCAATTGTGCATGAGGCAGTCTTTATTTCCGAAAGGTGAATGACGGGTTGGATGATGGATCGGAAGGCCAACAACAACAACAAAACAATTGTTAAGACACCTCCAATTTTAAGCGAAAGAACGAATTTCCGTTTTTTAAGTATTGAATCTGGTATTTGTCTGTCCATCATTGCAGTGAATTTTTCTTGTTCAACTCTAAGCAATAGTTATACCGTAAAATATAATGCATTTAGTGATAAGGTGATAAGTTTTGAGTTGACATATAAAAACGTCCAGTAATGGACAGGATGTCCATCCTTGAACGAAAAAATGCATGATATTTTGTAAGGCCTCATCTTACTTTACCTCAGCATTCCGGATATTTAGACTTTAAGGTGTATGAAAAATTACATTTCAAATAAACCGTTTATGTTTTTAACAATACGCATTGTTAGTACTTCTACCATAAAAATACATTTTCTCATTAATGCAATTAACAATAAAACAGTCGTTTAAAATATTTTTTGTTAAGTAAGAAAGGCTCATTGCTATATTGAAAAATCATAAAAACAACATATACCGCATAAATACAATCTAATAGCGTATTTTGGTTAATCTAAAGCTTTAGGTTTGAGAAAAACACTAATTGAGAAAATTACATATTTTTTTAGTGTTTTAATTAATTGGAATACAATAGTTAATGTAACTGTAATTATTCGTAACTTACTTTTAAAAAAAATATTTTTCAAGTGAGGGTTACTTTTTGTCGTTTTTATGTATTAATGCATGAAAAGAGATAGGTGAAAAAAGGCAATAATGCAATAATGCAATAAAGTAAAGTGAAAAGAAAACAAGTTAGGTACCAAACAGAAGCAAACGTTGACTAATCTCTCCTTTTCCTCGATAAGAGGATGTTAGGTAAAATACATATTTTAGCCTCTCCGAAAGGAGGGGCTATTTTATTTATAAATGATAGATTATTAGCTATATAAATTTATTTGGAATAATTTGTTTTGATATTTGTACTAATCTGTTACAATTTTTTGATTCTGCAAAAAGTATTTTCAGATATCTACCGTCATTCATTTGTGATAATTGGACAAGTATTTTAATTCTTAAACAAAAAAAAGGTTCAAACCATCGCGGCATGAACCTTATAAGCCCTATTAATTTCTTAATAAACCACCTATTTACTAACTAACTACAAAACTATGAAATATCTTTGTTTCCTTATTTTCTGGTTGAGTTTACGAAGTCGGTCTTAAAAGGTTACAAAATGTTAATTTTATATTTTGGGTTAATATAATTTTGTAATTGAATATGCTTGAAACGATTTTATGGTAAATAAAAATGTTTAGAAAGAGAGCATATATTACGGATCTCAAATTGATTATAATTTTATTACTGTAGACGATTCCTCATTATTCAAAACGTTAATCATTGATGTGTTGGAAATTTAACAAAAAGTTGTGTTAAAAGATTACCAACCAAGTGTTATATCCATTTATTAATTATTTTGACTTATATGAATTATTGTTCTAACTATCAGTATTCGAAGGGAGGGGGCTGTCATAGTTAATCCACCATGTAGTCGCCCGGATTTTTAAATCCATGCAGAAATTCCTCTATATTCAAGCGTTTTTTGCCTTCCAATTGAAGGGTCAAAAGGTTAATATATCCTCCGGCAACGGCAATTTTAAAATATTTTTTTTCATCCGAAATAACTAAACCCGAAGGGTGTGAATGGATGCAAATTTCAGTTTCGGATTTAAATATTTTTAATAATAAACGATCGTTGGTTTTGATGTTTACAAGTGTTGTCCATGAAGCGGGGTAGGGGCTTAGCCCACGAATGAGATTTCGGGTTTTTTCAAGGGGAGCGTTCCAATCTATTTTACAGTCTTCTTTAAAGATTTTCGGAGCGGTCTTCAATTCTGTTCCTGAGTGTCCAGATGAAAATTGGTCGGATTGAGGATAATTCCCTAATTCAATATCCGTAATGGTTTGCCTAAGTAATTTGGCTCCGGTTTCCATCAGCCTGTCATGCAACGACCCTGCATTTTCCGAATCTTCGATCGTAATTTCTTCTGAATAAATGATTTTTCCGGTATCAATTTCTTTTTCAATAAAAAATGTAGTTACTCCGGTAGTTTTCTCACCGTTAATGATTACCCAATTTATTGGAGCTGCCCCGCGATATTGCGGCAATAACGACGCATGCAGGTTAATGGTGCCCAACCTGGGCATAATCCAAACAATCTCCGGAAGCATACGAAAAGCAACTACAACCTGCAAATCGGCTTGGAACGATCGTAATTCATCAATAAAAGTTTGCGCTTTCAATTTTTCTGGTTGAAGGATTGGAATGCCACAGGTTTTAGCAAATTGCTTAACATCCGATTCCTGAAGTTTTTGTCCACGACCGGCAGGTTTATCTGGCGAAGTAACCACCGCCACCACATTAAAACCAGAATCATGCAGCGATTTTAGTGAAGCAACAGCGAATTCGGGGGTTCCCATAAAAACTATTCGAAATTTTTTTGAGGGCATCTTACTGGTCACTGTTTACTGGTTGATACTCTAAGTTCTAGGCTCTTTAAAAAAATCATTTATCTTCATGTTTATCCGGTAAATCAAGAAAATGCCCCATCTTATTTTTCTTCGTTTGCAGGTAAAATTCATTAAACTCGTTGGGCTCAATTTCAAGCGATACATTTTCGACGATATGCAAGCCATAAGCTTCTAAGGCAGCACGTTTAACAGGGTTATTGGTCATAAGGCGGATTTTGCCCAATCCCAGCTCGCGAAGGATACTTGCGCCTACACCATAATCGCGTTCATCTGCCTTAAAACCTAGATCAAGGTTGGCTTCTACGGTATCACGTCCCTGCTCCTGAAGCTTATAAGCCATTATTTTGTTAAACAAGCCAATACCTCTGCCTTCCTGAATCATGTAAAGCAAAACGCCTTTCCCTTCTTTCTCAATCTGGCGCATCGCTTGATGCAGTTGCGATCCGCAATCGCAGCGAAACGATCCAAAAATGTCGCCAGTTACACATGATGAGTGAACCCGAACCAGCACGGGCTCGTCTTTAGCCCATTCTCCTTTTATTAAGGCTACATGTTCCAGATGATTTGACAGTTGAATAAATGGAATTAAATGAAAGTCGCCATATTTTGTCGGTAATACGACTTTAGGCCCACGTTTGATAAGTGTTTCACGTTCAAGCCGGTATTTAATCAAATCTTCGATGGATATAATTTTTATGTCAAATTTTTTGGAAATTTCCAACAATTCCGGCAAACGGGCCATGGAACCATCTTCATTCATGATTTCCACTAAAACACCGCCCGGAGTGAGGCCTGCAAGTTGTGTTATATCAACCACTGCCTCTGTATGCCCTGCTCGTTGCAAAACTCCTTTTTCTCTGGCCTTTAGTGGGAAAATATGGCCTGGTCGAGCTAAATCAGATGGTTTCGTGTTAGGATCAACCAGTGCTTTTATGGTTTTAGCACGATCGGACGCTGAAATTCCTGTAGTACAGCCATGGCCGATTAAATCAACTGAGACAGTAAACGGAGTTTCATGAAGAGCTGTGTTTGTGCCCACCATTAAAGCCAGTTCCAACTCTTCGCACCGGTTTTCGGGAATAGGAGTACAGATTAATCCCCGGCCATAAGTGGCCATGAAATTTACAATTTCCGGAGTAATTTTTTCCGCAGCAACAATAAAATCGCCTTCATTTTCACGACTTTCATCATCAACAACGATCAGCATTTTACCTTCGCGGATATCGTTGATAGCATCTTCAATGCTGTCTAATTTAATTATGTTTTCGAGTGGTTGGTTCCCAGACATTTGTATTAATTCCTTTCGTGTGTTTTATAAATCCTGCCAACAATGCCAGGTTCATAGAATAAAAATGTGTAACGAACCGCAAAATTATAATATGAATATGAATTTTATGCAGAAAAAAGTCAATGATAGGTAAAATTAGAAAAAATGATTGAATCAAAAAGGCAAAAAGGTATAGTTTTGAATATGTTACAGAAAATGCGCTGGAAATAAAAGTAGTAATTAGTAAAAACGGACCAACCCAACGGATTACTTTATGTGAAAAAAAACAGAAAGCGATGGCGTCAAAACAAAATAGATTGCGTTTAAAATAATTAATGTTCTGAAAATTGCCTGCTGAAATCCGGACTTTTCTTCGATATTCTTCATTCAGACTATTAGGAACATCTTCATAACAAATAGCATTTAATTCCATGATACATTGTTGATTGTTATTCAATACTTTAAGAGTTTGGTAAAAGTCCTCAACCGCAAAATTTACAGGAATAGGACTGAAAAGCTTTTTACGCATGGCATAACAGGCTCCATATGCACCCATTGCACAACCCCACACTTTACCTTCGTAGTACTTTATCATTATTTCTCTGGACATAAACCGTTTTTCCTGTATGGAGATACCATCTTTACGTGTGTTTTTATTTACAATATTTCCACCAACTAATCCTACTGCGGGATTCCGAAAATGTTTTACCAGCTGAAAAATTGTTTGAGGTGCAAAAAGTATTTTAGCATCGGAAAATAATAAAATTTCACCCGTTGCATTCGATTGTAAATCGTTGATAACATTTCCTTTGCCTCGGCGATTATTGAAAAATAAAGTATGTAATTGAGGATATTTTTTTTGAAGGGTTATTAAAAGAGCCATTGTAGTGTCCGTCGATCCGTCTGAACCAATCCATATATCAAGTTTTTCAATTGGATATGTGGATAGAAAAATGTTGTGGATTCTTTGTTCTATTGCTTTTTCTTCATTATAAACCGAAATAATTATAGAAACATTGGGAAGTGCATTTTTTTGAGAAAAAAGCATAGAATTAGCTTTTTTTTTCTTTGCAAGCAGGTAAATCAATGTTGGAAAAAAAACATATGAATGTGCCAGCAATATTACGGATATCCAGAAAATGGAGATAAAAATCATGTTAATTCCTGTCGATAAAAATTTACCAGTTTAGATGCGAGGACTAAGTTATCAAAATTTTCATTGATGAGAATTTTTGTCTCTTCCAATAAATGAATATTTGTCTCCGGCTGTTTAATAGACTTTTCGATGGCAGAAACAAATTCGTCTATGCTATTGGCAGTCCTAAGATGTTTGTCATTTTGCACAGGTATTCCTTCGCAAGCTTTGTTTGATGCCACAATAACGTTGCCATTGTTCATAGCCTCAATAATTTTCACACGCATGCCACTTCCTGAAAAAAGAGGAACTACCATCAGATCGTGGGTATTCATAAAATCGGAACTGCTTTCAACTTCACCATAAAAAATAACACGTTTTGCCTTTTTGAGCTTATCAGTCAATCGCTTAGGTGCATTTCGCCCGGCTATATGAAATTCTAACCATGGGAAAATTTTCAAAACATTGGGCCATACTTTTTCAAGAAACCATATTAGAGCTTCCTGATTAGGCAACCAATCCAAGGCTCCAATGTAAAAAATGGAGTTAATTGGTGAAAGGGTTTGAAATTTTTCATTGTTTACATCAATTCCAAATGGGATGGTAATAATTTTGGTAGTTGCGTTAAACGACCTGAATGAATTTTCATCTGCCTTACTAATTGCTACTACCGAATCTACTAACCCTAACTGTTTAATTTCGAATGTTTTTATTCTTTTTGATTGAATTTTAAGATATAATCTGGTCAGGAAACTCGTTTCCTTCAGAACTATGTCCTGCCACAAAAGATGTTCGACGTTATGGGCTCTGAGCGAAATTTTCGCCTTACTGTATTTGCGTATCACCGGCAGGTAACAACATAGATAAACTCCCTCAATTTGAACAATATCATAACTCTTGTTAGACAGTATGTCGATTAATTTGTTTTTAAAGGCTTTGGTGATAAACCTATTTGTATGATAAGAGGCCTTTGAAAATAACAGATTAAATAATGCTCCTGAAATTGACACCTGGGTATTGACTGATACCGGGTAAATTGTAAAAGGCAGTTGTTCTAATTGATTGGGCGAAACATAATGTTTTGGCGGATTTACAGCAATTACATCAATATGGTGTCCGAGCTTAGTGAAGGATTTAGACAATGCATAAACAGCAGCAGCTCCTCCATCTTTTGGAGGATACGGCACTTTTGTGCAAATCTGCAAAATATTCATTGTGTGCTATTGCGTTTTCTTAGACAACAAATTGCTAAATTTTTTGAAAAAATTTATATACGTGTCAACATTTAGAATGGTTGATTCTCTGGTTGCTTTTTGTGTGAGGAAAATTCCGGCTGCAAGAAGCACGATGCCAGATAACCACATCCCGATTCCAGGGTCTACAAATCCTTCCCGGGCAATTTTTTCGCCGGAGATAGAAATGATATAGTACAAAACAAAAAATAAAACAGAAATAACGACAGGCATACCCAGTCCACCTTTACGGATGATCGCTCCAAGTGGAGCGCCTATGAAAAAGAAGATGAGGCATGCTCCGGATAAAGTGAATTTTCTCCACCATTCAATCTGGTATTTCCGCATCCGTCGGGCGATATCCTCAATATTGACTTGCACTGACGTGATGTAGGTTTTCGATTCGCGTGCAGCCGAAAGAGCATCACCAACCATACTGCTCTTTTGCTGAGCCGGCACTTTATTGTAAAGAGTGTCGAAGTTCAATCTTTTTAGAGAGTCAATATTAAGAGAGTCAATATTGATTTTGTTTTTTATGATAGATGGACGATATCGAAGAATTTGTGAGTGCATCAGGCTTTTGTATAGTTGGTTTGTTTTCACACCTACATCAATTTGTAATGAGTCGGAATATTTTTTTAGTTGCCTTATACTCATCATTTTGTAATTTTGTTTAAATAAGCTTTCGTCTGTTCTTGTGAGATTAAGCCCATTTAGAGGTATTCGTATTTCTTGTTTGGAGAATTTATCGCGGTGAGCAGGTTTTTTTATGCTTGATCGATTCATTTCTTCGTAATTGTAGCCGTCATACAAACGTACCATGAGGTATTTTTTATCTGATGTAACCTCCATGTGACCTGAATCAGCAACGATTACCTTTATGTCGCCATTTCCTTCTTTCTGGTCGTAAATCATTATTTTTGTGAGCAGTTTTGTTTTGAAATCTTTTTTCCCAATCCGAATGCTATACCCATCTATTCCGTTATAGAAAATGCCCTCACGCAAGTTTAATTCCGGCTTTTGATTCGTAATATCCCATATTAGGGAGTTCATTTTAAGGTTTGAAATAGGAAGAATGTAATTTGAAAATAGAAAACCGAAGATTGACAAAACGACACAAAACAGAGCCAAAGGAGCAACAATACGCTGCAATGATATTCCCGAAGCCTTCATGGCTGTGAGTTCATAATTTTCGCCCATGCTACCCATGGTCATAAGTGAGGCCATTAGGATTGCCAGAGGCAGAGCCAGTGGCACAAGACTTGCCGAAACATAAAACATTAATTCGGCTAAAATACTTATCTCTAATCCTTTATTAGCTAAATCGTCAATGTACTTCCACAAAAACTGCATTAGAAGTATAAAGATCACGATAAAGAATGTTAAAGCAAACGGGCCTAAAAATGAAGTTATGATGAATTTATGTAATCGTTTCACAATGAAAAATATAATGAGATAATTTATGACAGAAACGATTGCAAAGGTAAAATTATTTTATAAGCCGGAAGTGATTTAAATAACTTTATACACCTACACAGTGTTTCAATCCTGAAACTTGGGAATTCCACAAATCGATTGCATCATCTTTTTCGTCCGGTTCAGCGAAATCGGTTATCATAAGAGCTATATCACCTGTAAGTTCGTCACTTACAATTCGAAATTCAAAATATGTGTTATCCTGAGTGTCGTCAATCCATCGGAGTCGAATAAAATGATTCTCTCGTTTTAGCTGTATTTCAGCTTTTTGAGATGATCCATCCCAAAAAAAAACATAATTTTTTCCTTCTAAATTAACATTTTCAGCAAACCACTCCGACAAACCTCCTGGGGTACTTATCCGCGGATACAGTAAGAGAGGTGAACAATTCATGGAGTACTCGAGGGTATATTTAATCTTCATTTATAAATATCACTTTAATTAGCAAAGGGCGCAATATAACAAAAATTGAAGTGAATGCAAATTGTGGATAGTTTTTCTTTTGATTTATAATTTTTTATGAACGATGCATTGGCGAATAGTTGGCTAAATGATAAAAAACTTCTTATTGCCCCTTCACTGAAATAAATAAAATAGTATATTTGCAGCCACAAATTTTGGAATGGCGAGGTAGCTCAGCTGGTTAGAGCGCATGATTCATAATCATGAGGTCGCCGGATCATCCCCGGCTCTCGCTACTTTATTTACAAACACTTAACCACCCACCTTGGGTGGTTTTTTTTTGGAGTCGGAAACTGAAGTCGACTAATTTAAATCTGTTGTGTTTGACCGTATTGGGTATATAAGCACTTAAGTTTATGATACTGCCTTGCATGAAAGAGTATAAGAATGGCAATAACTTCACTATCATGTAATTTAAAAGACAAGTCTCTAGATTTCGTATCATTACGTATTCTTAAAATGTGCTCGCCTTGGCTTTTTCAAATTCGTTGCAAAATCGTGTACAACAAAGAAAATCTTAATAATTTTATCAGTATTAAACATTGGAATAAATTTAGTTAAATATTTATTGATTAGACACTTAAATATACCAATTCTTCCTATTCTTTCCTAATAAAAATCAAATTTCTTACGTCGAACTTACGTTAATATATAAACCAATTTTTACAGCGCTAATTTTGACCAACAATTACAGATATTTGTAAAATACATGTTTGACAGCATAATTTTTCAAACACAAAGCTTTGCGCTCTTCATGGGTTATAAATTACTCTTGATTTTCTTGTTTTGATTGATGATGTTTGTGGAACATTTTGAACCCGTTAATAACAGAAATGTACTGAATATTGATTATAAAACATTGTTAAATTGTGATTTGTTGTTTTTACTCCCTTGTTATGAAGGGAGATTATTTAAATTTTAAAAATGTACTAAATACATTTAATTGATTGACAATATGAAACGAATTTACCTTTTGTGCTTTACTATTTTAACTGGATTTACCTTTTTGAACGGACAGTCCAAAAACCCTTCAGATAGTCTTGCTTTTTTAAAATGGGCTCCAATACCACCTATGGGCTGGAACAGCTGGGATTGTTACGGTCCTACCGTTACAGAAACAGAAGTAAAGGCAAATGCCGATTACATGTCTAAATACCTGAAATCTTCCGGATGGGAATACATCGTGATTGATATCCGGTGGTATGTTGAAAATGACAAAGCTCATGGATACAACGAGAAAGATGCTATTTATGTCATGGATGGGTTTGGACGTCTTTTACCAAGCCCGTTACGTTTCCCATCAGCCGCCAATGGAAAAGGATTTAAATCTATTGGGGATTATATCCATAGCAAAGGCTTGAAGTTTGGTATTCACATCATGCGTGGAATTCCGATGGAAGCTGTCAAAAAAAATACACCCATTTTGGGTAGCAAAGCCAAAGCACAAGACGTATATAGTAAGGAAGGCCAGTGTCCATGGCTCAGAGATATGTATACCGTTGTTGGAGCAAAGGACGGAGCTCAGGAATATTACAATTCCATCTTCAAACTTTACGCTTCGTGGGGTCTTGATTTCGTTAAAGTGGACGACTTGTCGGTTCCCTATCACCAGAGTGAAATTGAAATGATAAGAAAATCCATTGATCAATCAGGACGTAAAATTATTTTGAGCACCTCTCCTGGTGAAACTCCCATAAAAAATGCCGAACATGTGAAAAAACATGCCAATATGTGGCGAATTGTGGGTGATTTTTGGGATAACTGGACACAACTCAAAGAGCATTTCGAAGTTTGTAACCGATGGGCTCCGCATATTGGCGACGGGCATTTTCCTGATGCTGATATGCTACCGTTAGGCAGGATTGGTATCCGGGCAGAACGTGGAGACAATCGCATGTGTGCACTTTCAAAAGATGAGCAATATACGTTAATGTCGCTGTTTTCCATTTTCAGATCACCTTTGATGTTTGGTGGCGATTTACCAAGCAATGATGAATTTACCCTTTCATTAATCACGAACAAGGATGTCCTCTACATTAATAAATACAGCCGAAACAACAAGCAACTTTTCAGAAAAAACGACCTGATTGCCTGGGTTGCCGACGATCCCAAAACCGGCGATAAATTTCTGGCAGTTTTTAACGCACAGGATCAGATTAAAATTGATGAAAGCCGTGCACTATGGGAAAGTGATAACATTACCAATGAGTTGCCAATGCAAAGTGTCGATTTTGATTTGAATATAACCGGTGCAAAAAAGCTGTATCTCGCAGTTTCGAATGTGAGTGATGAATTTTCCAGACATCATGCCGATTGGATCGACCCTCTATTATATAACGACAAAGATTCCTTAACACTTACCGATATCAAATGGGAGAAAGCTACTTCAGGCAGAAATAAACCACAGATAAATAAAAGTAGTGTAGGTAAAACCTTAACTGTAAATAATAAAGAATATATCAAAGGTATTGGCACATATGCAAATTCGATTATTGAATTTAACATTCCTAATGGTTATACCCGGTTTAAAGCAAAAGCAGGGCTGGATATTGATGCGGTAAAACAAGAGTTTTTTGGTGGGAATGCAAAATTCCTGATATATACGCAAGATCCATCGGGACCAATGCCAGCCGATTCGGTTAAAATACCTGTTAACCTTGAGCAAATTGGTATATTGGGTTCATGCACTATCAAGGATGTGTGGAGCAATCAACTTTTGGGAAGTTTTAGGAAAGAGTTTGCTCCGGTTATCAAACGCCATGCTTGCGGATTGTATAGAATTTCTGTTAAAAAATAACTACTAATCTTTTACTAACACTCTAAATAATGGCACATACCGCACTTTTTCCGATCACAACCACCGACAATGTCAGGCTTTATTTAATGAAACAAATTTCTAAAATTGCAATCTTAGGTTTTTCGATGTTGATATTTTTTTCCTGTTCGAAAAAACAAGATGTGCCTGCAATCATAGAAGACCCGACTATAATAGATCCGATAGATCCACCCATTGCCTCTACTATTGGTTTTTTTCTTGATGGATGGCAACCCAAAACTTATGTGGCGCCTTCATATACTGAAGGAAGCATTGCCTCTAATGCAGGGGCAATAGTTACAGTGGATGCTGCTAACGTAATCACAAAAATACCATTAACCATCTTTGGACACAATGCCAATAACTGGATGTCGAGGATGTATAATGAGCCAGTTTTTATTAAACATTTAACAAATCTCAAGCCTAATGTAATTCGATTTCCAGCAGGTAGCGGGAGTGATGTATATTTTTGGAACTGCGATAAAAACCAACCACCGACTGATGCACCATTGCGACTGCGAAAAGCTGATGGCACCTATCAGACAGATTATTTGTATTCCTATGGCAAATCGGATGATAACTGGAAAGCTACTGTTGATGATTATTATTCGGTATTGCAACAAAGTAAAAGTGAGGGTCTAATTACGATTAATTATGGCTATGCCCGGTATGGAACCGGTTCTAACCCGGTGGCGGCCGCGGCGCATTTGGCCGCCGATTGGGTACGATACGACATGGGTAGAACAAAATATTGGGAAATTGGCAATGAAAATTATGGTGATTGGGAATGGGGATATCGTATTGATGTAGATGCCAATAAAGACGGACAACCAGAGTATTTAACCGGTAAACTCTATGCTCAGCATTTTAAAGTGTTTGCCGATTCTATGAAACGGGCGGCAACCCAAATCGGGAAGACCATTTATATTGGTGCAGTGATGCAGGAGTCTCCTACCCAATCGTGGCAGACTAATACCACTCAAACATGGAATATCGGCATGATTCCCGAAGCAAATAATGTTCCGGATTTTTATATCGGACATAACTACATTACACCTTATGGACAAAATTCAAACGCAAGCACTGTATTAAGTTCGGCTGCAACAGTTCCCGGCCAAATGATGGCTTTTATGAAAAGCGAAATTGAAAAGAATAGCGCCGTTATTAAGCCAATCATATTATCGGAATGGAACATGTGGGCACAAGATTCGAAACAGCAAGTTTCAAATACCAGCGGAACATTTGCAGTTATTGTGCAGGCGGAAGCGCTCAAAAATAAATTTGGTTTGACTGCTCGTTGGGACTTGTACAATGGGTGGGGCAATGGCAACGATCATGGCCTATTCAGTACGGGTGATGAACCGGGAGTTGCACGTTGGAGTCCTCGACCATCATTTTATTACATGTACTTTTTCCAAAAATGTATCGGCGACCGCATGGTTGATGCAGCGGTAACCGGAAATAATTCTGTGAAGGCTTATGCTTCGACATTTGCCACTGGGCAGGGTAGTGTGGCATTAATAAATACATCCGCAACAGCGCAAAACGTCGAAGTGAAGCTTAAGAATTTTCGCATGGGAAGTCGTTTCTATTGGTATACAATGGAAGGTAGTAATGACAATGGCGAGTTCTCGAGAAAAGTGTCGGTAAATGGGTCAGGGTCAACTGCTGTTGCAGGTGGTCCGGCTGATTATGAAACCTTAAAGGCGATGTCAGCGCTTACCTCAAATGGTATAAAGCTTTCTGTGCCTGCCTGGAGTGCGGTTTTTATAATGGTTGACTCCAAATAATCTTTACTATAAAAATAAAACAATGAAAATCTTAATGATTATTGTGGCATATCTTGCATTCATTAATACTGCAAATGCCCAAAACCCAAGTCTTGTCAAGAACGAACATGGGGCAACTCAATTGATTGTTCATGGAAAACCCTTTTTAATGTTGGCTGGTGAAATGAATAATTCATCGGGTTCCAATATTCCATACATGGAAAAAACACTGAAAACTTTGCACGAAGCTAAACTGAATTCAGTTCTGGTTTCTGTTTCGTGGGAAATTATTGAACCAAAAGAAGGCGCTTTTGATTTTACTTCCGTTAATGAACTCATCAGGGTTGCCCGTGAAAATGATATGAAACTGGGTATCTTGTGGTTTGGTTCATGGAAAAACGGCCTTTCGCCTTATTCGCCATTATGGGTTATTAGCGATACCAAACGATTCGCAAGGGTTAAAAACGACAAAGGTGTTAATACCCGCACCCTTTCGCCGCTCTGCTCTGCAACCAGAGATGCGGATAGCAAAGCCTTCACTGAACTTATGAAGCATATTGCGGTAATGGATAGCAAGGAAAACACCATCCTTATTATGCAAGTCGAAAATGAAGTGGGAACTTTAGGTCAGACAAGGGATTTGAGTGCAGAAGCCAACAAAGCTTTTGAATCGCAGGTACCGGCAGAAATTATTCAATACATTGTAAAAAACAGGAAAACATTGGGAATTGAGATAAAAACCGCTTGGGAAAACAACGGCTCAAAAACAAAAGGTTCCTGGGCCGAAGTTTTTGGAAAAAACGATGATACCGATTTGTTCTTTATGGCCTGGAATTATTCCCGCTACCTAAATGCAATTGCAGAATCGGGAAAGAAAGCATATCACATTCCTATATATGCCAACTGTTGGATGCCCAACCCACGTCCAAATCCAGGTAAACCAGGAAACTATCCCAGTGGTGGTCCTATTTTGACCGTACTCGATATTTGGAAAGCTGGGGCACCTTCCATTGATATGCTATCACCCGACCTATATGGCGGCGATTTCAAAGATGAAGCTAATTTTTTTCACCGGCCTGATAACCCCTTGTTTATACCCGAAACGAATACAAGTGAAGGTCCTGGAACATACTCATTTGCCGAACACGATGCCATCTGTTTTTCTCCTTTTGGAATTGATAACCAGGGCGGTGTAATGTCAAAGGAATATGGGATGTTAGATCAATTGATTCCAATTATTACACAATACCAAGGAAGTGGAAAAATGTTCGGACTATTTAAAAATCCAGCTGATACCATTGGTCGTGACATCAAATTAAGCAAAGATGTAACGGTTTCTATCAAGTTTCAGCGACCCTGGCGATTTTCGAATGCAACTGAAGAAAAAGATTTTTTTGGCAGGCCTAAAGTTCCAAGCAGTTATGGCCTATTGATACAAACTGGAGAGAATGATTTTATTGTGGCAGGTTTGAACCTGTCAGTCAGTGCGTTTTCAACAAACACCAAGAAGGAAGTATGGTTAAAAGATGCTTGGGAAGGTACATATGAAAATGGAATATGGAAACCGCAAACACTCCATAATGGCGATGAAGCAGGCTTTTTACGCAGTGGCGATCCGGTTTATAGAATCGGGGCTTACCGCAAATATCCTTCAGAGCCTGCCATTTTTCATTTCAAGGTAGTTTCATACGACGGGTAAGGACAATAATTGAAAGTATTCGTGTTGCTTTATTGAACATTGCATACGTAACTGTTAGTCATTCAGCATAAAATTCAATACCAGGATAAAAATAACTCTTTGTTCTAAATGACAATCGATGTCAAAAAACGCTAACTCCTGCAGAAACTTTATTAAGACCGTTGCTTTAAGTAGTGTGTCTGCTATCATACTTCCAATCCCTTTAGCCGCTTCAGAATATGATATGTTTGAAGATACATTCAAAAAGGATAAAGGTTTGATTTTCCTATTTCAGGGTGATTCAATTGCTGATGGCAATAGGGGGCGAAACAGCGATCCAAACCATTTCATGAGGATGGTTATGCCTTTTACATCGCAAGCAGGATTGGATGTGATTTCCTGAGAAAAACCTGACGTTTATTAACCGCGGGATGAGTGGAAATAAAGTAACTGATTTGGCCAAACGCTGGTAAGAGGATGCCCTTGACCTAAATGCAGATGTTATGTAACATTATCAGAATTACGAAGAATTGAAATAAGCTAATTTTCAAAAAATGGACAGACGAAATTTTATTCAAACCACCGGATTATCAATGGCAGCAATGTTGCTGAACAATGCCATGTTTGGACATTCAAAATCAGACAATCAACCATTAGTTAATTTGCCCGACGAAGTAACAGGCATTGTAAACGATTCTTTTGTAAGGCTTTCCGGCAAGGGTAACCAATGGATTTATAAGGAAGTTATAGTTGACATTATTAATACCGGCGCTAGTTTAGCAATTGAGATACAAGCCCCGAAAGTGAGACTTAGCTCCATTATGTTAAGTTGGAAAATACCGGTAAAAATGGGCTCGCGAATTTTAAACGACCATTGGGAACGCACATATGGCGATGTTTCATGGCATAAATACATTGATACTGAGATCTTGCCCTGGTATTTTATGGAATACGATGGCAAAAACACCAGTGGATTTGGGGTTAAAACAGGTTGTAATACTTTTTGCTCGTGGAAGATAGGGGTCGATAATTTAAGTTTGGAACTCAATACCCTTTCCGGAGGTAACGGTGTTGAATTAGGCAACAGAACACTAAAAGCGGCAGAGATTGTGAGTGCCAAAAGCGAATTAGGCGAATCGCCTTTCGAAACCGTTCGAAGATTTGCCAAAATAATGTGTAAAAAATCCCGGATACCCAAACAGCCGGTTTATGGAATAAATGACTGGTATTTTAGTTATGGCAACACCTCCGAAAAACTGATTATAGCACATACTGAAATGATGGCTCCCATGGCAGAAGGATTGGAAAATCGTCCTTTTTCGATGATAGATGCCGGATGGTTTCAAGGTCCATCATGGGCTCCTGATGATTGCTGTTGGGGCGATAATATGAATACCCCCGATAAAAATTTTCCCGACATGGCTAAATTGGCCGATAAAATAAAAAAAATTGGATGGCGTCCCGGAATTTGGACGCGACCATTGTGTGGGAGTGAAAAAAGTTCGGTTTCGCTGATGCTTCCGCTTATAAATGGAAGAGAAGAAAAAAAACCGGTTCTCGATCCATCTATTCCT
Organism: Bacteroidales bacterium; assembly: GCA_038213375.1. GTDB lineage: Bacteria > Bacteroidota > Bacteroidia > Bacteroidales > JAAUTT01 > JAAUTT01. The sequence continues at coordinate 41,194 of JBBQTB010000029.1, forward strand.
GAAAACCTTGAAAAAATAAAAAATTATTTCAAACTATATAACCAATGGGGTTACGAAATGGTAAAGTTCGATTTTACCACATTTGATATTCTGGGTAAATGGGGTTTTGAAATGCTGCGCGACAATTCCATAACAGCATCGGGGTGGAACATGTACGATAAATCGAAAACGAATGCCGAAATAATTCTCAACCTGTATAAAACCATACGTGATGCTGCCGGAGAAACATACATTATTAGTTGTAATACGATAAGCCACCTTGCGGCAGGTTTGTTCGAAATAAACCGTATTGGCGACGACACTTCCGGCAACGAATGGTCCCGGACGCGCAAGATGGGTGTAAACACGTTAGCATTCAGAGGCATACATCAGGGCATATTTTATGCAGCCGATGGCGATTGTGTAGGATTAACGCGCAATGTGCCTTGGGAAAAGAACAAGCAATGGATGGAACTTTTGGCCAAGAGCGGTACACCTCTTTTTATTTCAGCTCAGTCAGATGCAACGGGCGAAGAACAAAAAGCTACCATTAAAACATGTTTCAAATTAGCCTCGCAAAATTTGCCTGTAGCCGAGCCTTTGGATTGGATGGAAACACCATTTCCAACAAAATGGAAACTGAATGGAAAAATTGAAAATTTCAACTGGGATTAAAGCCAAACTGTTTTAAAGGATGATCAACTAACACAATGACTTCACATTTATTCTTCAAACACACTGTTGTATTGCAATGGTATCCAATTGTCTCATCATTTTGGGAGTATCAAAAAATACTAAAATATCCATCCATGTACTAAATCTATATTAGTTCAACCTTTTCCTGTATCCATTAACTTTATCAACTCCATAACCCAATGTCTCATATAATTTGTGTGCTCCGGATCTATGTTCACTTGATACAAATAAAATCGTTGTGCAATGATTCATTATTGCATGTTCTTCTAATCTTTGCATCAATTGTTTTGCAATCCCCAATCTTCTATAGCCATTTAATACAACAACGTTTTCAACTACCATAAACGGAAGACATTTTCCGAACAATTCACTACAAACAATTCCCATTACAGAGCCAACCAGTCTAAAATCAAGCTTTGCACATAATATAATATAGTTGGAATTATCCTTAATTTGATTAAACACTTCTGTCATCCGATTAAAATCAGTTGTGGAACTCTCAAAACCATCTTCGTATAATAATTTAATGCCATTTAAATCATCAACGGTTAATTTGTCAATTGCTATCATTTTTTAAAATCTTATTTTATCTAACCTATTAATTATAAAGTCACTAATGAAATAACGCTTTATGTGAATATCGGCATATTGCAGTTCAATCATATTACCTGATTTAAACTCAAAAACCATCTTTCCGGGGGTGAAAACTGCCCAACGGTCGGTTATATTTTCAAAGTGGGTTATGCCTATCTACTTTTACATCAAATATAACAAACAATATGAAAGCAAGAATTTATATCACTGTTGGTTTTTTCCTCGCAATAAACCTGACAATGGTTTGGGCACAGGGACAATCTGCCGATTCCATCTGGACATTGCAAAACTGCATTCAATATTCCCTTAACAAAAACATCGACGTTCGTAAATCAAGCCTTACGGTGGAAAAGAACATGGTGAATTCTGATCAGGCAAAGGCCAGCCGTTTTCCAATGGTAAATGCCTCCATTTCCCAAAACCAAAGCTGGAGCAAATCGGTGGACATAAACAATCAATACGGAAGTTATTCATCGGATAGAAGCACAAATTATGGAGTTAACTCCAGTGTGGTATTGTTTAATGGCAACAGAATTACCAATTATATAAAGCAATCAGAGATTTCGTTTAAAGCCAGCAAATACGATGCCGAAACGATGAAAGAAAGTATTAGTTTAAGTGTGATGGATGCTTATCTGCAAGTACTTTATTCGGAAGAGCTGGTTAAAAACAGTAACAAACAGGTTGAATCTACTACTCAACAATTATTGTTAGCTCAGGAACGAATGAATTTAGGAGCTATTGCAAAATCGGTGTATTTGCAAGTTAAATCGCAACTTGCCACCGAAAAGCTAACCCTTGCAAACGCCCACAAACAGCTTGCACTAAATAAACTAAGTTTGATGCAGCTTATGGAACTTCCGGTTTCGGAAAATTTTACCGTTGTACATCCAAATATAAACGATTCTATCAACCGAAACATAAAGCCCGATGCACAAACCGTTTTTAACAAAGCGTTAGGAATAAAACCTCAGATAAAAAGTTCGGAATTGAATCTGCAATACACACAAATTAGTGTTGATATTGCCAGCGCCGGATATCTTCCTCAATTATCGCTAAGTGGCGGCCTCAGTACGGGTTATTCCAGTTTTAACAACGGAATCACCTATGGATCGCAGGTAGGGAATCGACTTACTCCTACCATAGGTCTCACGCTGTCCATACCCATCTACCAGAATAAACAGGTACGTTCCAAAGTATCGATGGCAAAAATTGACACAAAAACGGCTGATTTAAACAATACATATATTAAAAATCTATTGCGTAAATCTGTAGAACAGGCCTGTGTTGACGTTTCTGCTTCCGAAATTGAGTTTGATGCAAGCCGTGAACAGTTCAATGCAGCAATGGAGTCATACCAGGTGGCTGAAGAAAAATTTAATCAGGGATTATTGAATTCGATCGATTTTATCATTCAGAAAACCAATCTTATAACAGCGGAGAGTAAATTTTTACAGTCGAAATTCAACCTCCTTTTCACCTACAAAACACTAGATTTTTATAATGGAGTTCCATTAGCGCTATAATATCAAATCGTCACAATTTTAAATTATACAAAATGAAAAAACATAAAACAAAAATTATCGCAGGATTTGTTATTGGCATCATTATCTTTATTTTCGCCATCAATTCGTGCAAGAAAAATGTTCAAACTTTTTCTTTCGAAACTATAAAAGTTATTCGGGGAACAGTTAACAACAGTGTTACCGCCACAGGTACTGTACAGGCAATTAAGACTGTGGCTGTTGGCACACAGGTGTCGGGAGTTATTAATAAGCTCTATGCCGATTTTAATTCGGTAGTTAAAAGAGGTGATTTACTTGCAGAATTAGACAAAACGCCACTTTTAGCTAATCTTGATAATGCTCAGGCAACACTTGATGATGCCAACTCTGAAGTAGCTTATCAAACGGCAAACTACAATCGGGTAAAGGCGCTCAACGATAAAAGTCTGGTGGCTCAGAGCGACTTCGACCTTGCTTTATATAATTACAATAAAGCTCAAACATCACTGAAGATGGCCAGGTCCAATTATAGTAAGGCAAAAATCAATCTCGATTATGCCACCATATATTCTCCTATCGATGGTGTTGTTTTAAATCGTGCGGTTGATGAAGGACAAACGGTTGCTGCCAGTTTTAGTACACCAACGCTTTTTTCCATTGCAAAAGATCTTACTCAAATGCAGGTGGCTGCCAATATTGACGAAGCTGATATTGGACAAATAAAGGATGGACAAATAGTAGAGTTCACTGTTGATGCTTTTCCTGAAATGAAATTTACTGGTAAGGTAACTGAAATTCGTTTGCAATCGACCACCACTTCAAATGTGGTTACTTATACGGTAATTGTTCAGGCGCCGAATCCTGAAAAGAAACTGATGCCGGGCATGACAGCCAATATCGTCGTCATCGTCGAAAAAAGTGATAATGTGTTGATTGTTCCCGGTAAAGCGCTTCGATTTAAGGCCGATACAGCAGTGTTGCAGGCTTATGTCAGCAGTTTGCCGGAAAAAGAATGGTTTAAAATAATGTATGATGTGAAACCTGGTAATAATAAATCGGGACTAACTACGATTCAAGGCCCTAGGGTAGATAGCACTATTGCTCCAACCACCACAATTTGGGTAAAAAAAGGGAATGTATTGCAAGCCGTTTCAGTTGAAACGGGAATTAATGATGGCATCAATGCCGAAGCTAAATCAGGATTAAACGAAGGGGATGAAGTCATTATTTCTATGACATCCTCTGGTAAAAACGAAATTAAAAAAGCATCAGGCAGCCCTTTTATTCCAAAGCTTCCTGGTCAAGCAAAAAAATAAATATGGAAGCCATGCAAAAGACAATTATAGAAGTGAGTCATTTAAAAATGAATTATTACATCGGAGAGGTTACCGTTCATGCATTACGGGGGGTTAACTTCGCAATTGAGGAAGGAGATTTTATCGCTATAATGGGTGCCAGCGGTTCCGGAAAATCAACCATGCTCAATATTCTCGGATGTCTCGATAAACCAACTTCAGGAACTTACATGCTTGATGGAATAAACATTGGAGATCGTACTAAAAATGAATTGGCAACCTTACGGAACGAGAAATTAGGGTTTGTGTTCCAATCTTACAATTTATTGGCACGTACCACTGCATTGGAAAATGTTGAACTGCCATTGCTCTACAACCGGAAAATAAAATCGAAAGATCGCAGAGAGCTAGCTACAGAGGCCCTTCGGTCAGTGGGGTTGTTAGATCGGATGCACCATATGCCAAATCAACTGTCGGGTGGCCAGCAACAACGTGTTGCCATTGCCCGTTCTCTGGTTAATGACCCGGTGGTTATCCTGGCTGATGAAGCAACGGGTAATCTTGATACGCAGACTTCTTATGAAATAATGGCCTTATTTCAGGAACTGAATGAGAGGGGGAAAACCATTGTGTTCGTAACTCACGAGCCAGACATCGCACTTTTTACAAAAACTAACGTGATTTTTAAAGATGGATTAATCCAAAAAAATCTGGTGGTTTCTGAGCGGTCAAATGCACGCGAAATGCTGGCTAATATGCCGGTTTTAGCAGATGAAATTGAATAATATTTAATACGGATTACTTATGAATTTCTCAAATCTTATCAAAATAGCGTTAAGCGCCTTGATGCGGAACAAAACAAGATCGGTATTAACAATGCTTGGAATCATTATCGGTGTTGCATCGGTAATAGCGCTCCTTTCTATTGGTGAAGGCTCTAAAAAAAGTATTCAGAATCAGGTGTCGAGTATGGGCTCCAATATGGTGTTCGTGATGCCTCAGTCGCAGGCAAAGGGAGGGGTTCAAATGGGAGGCTCCTCTGTGCAGACATTGACTTTGCAAGATGTGATGGCCATTGAAGCCAAATGTCCATCAGTAAGTATGGTATCTCCTGAAGTTCGCGGAAGCGGTCAAGTTGTTTTTAATAAGAACAATTGGCCTACTTCTATTTATGGTTGTAATGATAAGTACTTTGCTATTAAAAAATATGGAATAGATAAAGGAAGAGTATTCAATGATAGAGAAATAGCAACTGCAGCTAAGGTTTGTTTGATAGGACAAACCGTTGTGGAAAATCTTTTCGGGAAAAATGCCGACCCTATTGGGATGACGATCCGGTATAAAAGCATTCCTTTTAAAATAATCGGAACGCTTGAGTCGAAAGGAGAAAATACCTTTGGACAGGATCAGGACGACTTATTAATAGCTCCATATACCACTGTTCAAAAACGTATTTTGGCTATTACCCATGTTCAAAGTATCAATACCTCTGCGGTAAGCGAAGCACTTTCTCACAACGCGGTTTTAGAAATTACTCAAGCGCTTCGTACCCAGCATAAACTGAAGGAGTCTGATGAAAATGATTTTGAGGTAAGGTCGCAGGAAGAACTTGTAAAAACATTTAGTTCAATAAGTAACATCCTTACCATATTGTTGGGTGCCATTGCAGGGATTTCATTAATTGTCGGGGGTATTGGAATTATGAATATTATGTATGTATCAGTAACCGAACGTACCCGTGAAATTGGGTTACGACTTGCCGTTGGTGGAAAAGGGAAAGATATTTTAAAGCAATTTCTTGTTGAATCAATCCTGCTTAGTGTGCTGGGAGGAATTATTGGAATATTGTTTGGAATATTGATAGCCAAAACGGTGGCAATCATGATGGGATGGCCAACAGGTATTATGGTACAGGCAATTATATTGGCCTTTTCAGTTTGTACTGTCATTGGTGTGTTTTTTGGCTGGTATCCAGCCCGAAAAGCTGCAAGTTTGGATCCAATTGATGCGCTACGATACGAATAACGGATTCCTCGGTCAAATTTTGTAGATTTGAAAATATAAATTTCGTTCTATGAACTTTTCAATCTTTACAGGGAAGAAACTATACTTTACCTTGCATGTGCTTGCCTGGACAATCTTATTCTTTCTTCCTGCTTACTTGTTATATGTTAGTAAAGGAAATGACCGTTTTTTTTATGTCAGATTTTATTCACAAATTCTGGCTTATACGCTCATTTTTTACCTGAATTATTTCTGGCTGTTGCCGAAATTCTTTTTTACACAAAAAAGAGGGCGATATTTCATGTGGGCTGCTACTTTAATTGTCGGATTGTTTTTTGTTCTTGAATTTTCAAACAAATATCTGTTTTCTACAGAAAATAAAGAATTTGAGGCTAGAATATATAAAATTGTTAAAGAAAATAACATACCTAAACCTCCAATAAACTGGCATATTTATAATTATTTATTTACTTCGATTCTGATTTCAGGATTTAGCATGGGGTTGAGGTTTTCTGCTAAACTCACTCAAAATGAAAAGGAACGCGAAGAAGGCGAAAAGGAAAAATTGAACTCTGAACTTGCCCTGCTCAAAAATCAGGTTAGTCCACACTTTTTCTTTAATACTTTAAATAATATTTATTCGCTGGTGGAGATAAATACCGGCGATGCCCAAAAGGCCATTTTGCAACTCTCGAAATTGATGCGTTACTTGCTTTACGAGTCGGAGCATGGAAATACAATGCTTAGTCGCGAAATAGAGTTCATGAAAAATTACATCGATCTCATGAAACTAAGAGTGAATAGCAAAGTAAATTTAACCGTATCTTTTCAGGAAAAATATTCTGATGTTGTTATACCTCCGCTACTTTTCATTTCTTTTATCGAAAATGCCTTCAAACATGGTATCAGCTATCGCGACAAATCATTTATTGAGATTGAAATGAAAATTAATGATTCAGAAATTGAATTCCGATGTCGCAACAGCATAAATACTTACAGGGAGGAGGCAACCGATACGGGCTCAGGTATTGGTCTTGAGAACGTGCGTAAACGACTGTCGCTTATATACCCAAACAATCACACATTACTTATTTCGCACGAGGAAGAAATTTATGAGGTGCGTTTGATCATAAACAAAATTGCAAAATCAATAACATGATACGTACACTGTCAATTGATGATGAGCCACTTGCTTTACAGCTGGTAGCGGGATACATCAAAAAAACTCCGTTTCTGGAGCTAACAGGCGTTTTCGATAATCCTTTAAGTGCTATGGAGTTTTTGGAGAATGAATCGGTTGATCTGATTTTTCTTGACGTTCATATGCCCGACTTGACAGGAACCGAGTTTGTGCGAATTCTGAATAATGATACAAAGATTATTTTTACAACGGCTTTTGAAAAATATGCACTCGAAGGTTTTAAGCTTGATGCTGTCGATTATTTATTAAAACCATTTAGTTACGAGGAATTTCTAATAGCTGCGCAAAAGGCTCGTCGGCTGATTCAGATGATGCAAAAAACAGCTCCGGTTATAGACGCAAACAACGAGTTTTTGTTTTTGAAATCGGAATACAAAATCCGCCGGATAAATTTCAATGATATTTTGTATGTGGAAGGCCTTAAAGATTATGTTAAAGTGTTTCTGAAGAACGATCCCAAACCAATTTTATCGATTAATTCAATGAAAGTCATTGAAGCCAAGTTACCGGAATCAAGCTTTATGCGTGTTCATCGGTCGTTTATTGTAAATCTTAACCGAATAGAGATCATCGAACGTTTCAGAATCGTTTTTGGGAGCGTGTATATCCCTGTAAGCGATCAATATAAAGAAAAATTTCAGGAATTTCTCAATAAGAACTTTTTATAGGCAGAACTTATTTAAGATTTTGGTTCAAAGCTTTTGTAATGATTTCTGTCCATAGTTTGTATCCTAGCTGGTTTAAATGCAGATGATCGTCCCTAAAGAGTTCTTTACGCGGCAAACCATTGGCATCTAAATATGAAGCTGTGGTTTCAATAATATAAAAGTTGGGGATTTTCTTACTAAGTTCTTTTATATGCTTATTCGCTTCGTTAATTTTTGGCCAGACTTTCCACCGGGATGGAGTAGGCGTTATTTCAATCCAAAATACAGGAACGGAAGGATACTTATTGTGAACTGTTGTTACAATATATTGGCAAAGACCGGCTACTTGTTCGGGTGTTTTATCCTGTTGGCTTCCTGTAATATCATTGGCTACGAATAAAACCATTGCTTTAAACTTGTGGGGGTATATGATTCGCTTTGCGTAGTAAGCATAGTCACTTAGTTTTGCCCCGCCATAACCGCGATGGATGACTTCATAAGGTGCCATATCGGTTGAAATGTTCGACCAAAGGCGAATGCTGGAGCTGCCAGTAAACAAGATAGCATTTGGGGAATAGGTTTCTACACTGTCTCTTTTTTCAAATTCCCTGATATCTTTTTCCCAGTTAATAACTTGGGGGTCGGATTTGTATTTAGCTATTGGAGAACAGGCTATTGCGAAATAAAGAAAGCTAAAAAAGCAAATGATTATTTTGTGTTTGCTAAGCTGATACATAATCGTTATTTTTTTTGATAAATATAGGCACAATACCAGATGTTGTTGCTTGGTTTATTTAACAATTTTTAATTTTCAGGACGTAAAAATATCCTTAACTTTCCATTCAAATTTATAGTTTTATGAGATTCAGAACAATGTTTTGGAAAGGATTTTTTTTCTGTTATGTAATTATCTTCTCCATAGTTGTTTACTCATGTGCTTCGAGTAAAAGCAGAACACGTTTTGAAAAGCCCGATCGAAAAAAACTCAAACCATGCAATTGTCCGCATTTCGGCAATAGCACAATAATTAAGTCGTATCATCTGTTTACCAACGTATAATATTTTTACAACCTCATGGGTTTTCATAAATTTCGTTTCATTTTTGTATTCTTACAGGTTCTTGTTGTTTTTGCTTCAAACGATTTGATGGCACAAACGCCTAAAAATGACCTGGTAACTATAAGGGCTCAGTTGGTTGGAAAATTTCATAGGACATCCATTCCATTTGCTCGTGTAATTAATAAAACCCAGCTTTGGGGAGTGCTTTCTGATACTTCAGGAAATTTTACAATTTCTGCCAAACGAAACGATACAATTTATATTTCGTCGATCGGTTATTTGCCAATGGAGTTGTTTGTTAAAGATTCCCTTTTAAAACAGATTCGTATTCCAACTATCTGGATGACTGAGAAAGTGTATGAAATGACTGAAATTGATATTCAAAGTCTTGGAACATATCAACAGTTTAAATATAAGGTATTACATCTTACCATACCTCAAAGCAATATTCGCGATGCTATTGCCAGTATTCAGAGGGAATTGAAAATGATTCCCAAACATCAGCTTCAGGCGGAAGCTTCAATTTCGCTTGGGAGTCCTATAACTGCATTGTACAATTTGTTTAGTAAAGAGGGGAAATCGCTTCGGAAATTGGCAGAAGCTAAGGAGAGAGAAAAGCTATTTAAGATAGTAAATCCGAAGTTTAACCGGCAGGTAGTTCAATCAATTACCGGATTAAACGGTGAATTACTCGATCAATTTATGATGTTTTGTAAACCCGATGATCGTTTTATTATGATTGCAACTGATTATGAAATCCATGAAAGAATACTAAATGATTATGAGCGATTTATGACAATGAAAAGGAATAATAAAAATGTTAGGAAATAAAAAAGGAAATCTTTTGAATTCCTTTTTTATTTCCTAAGAAGCTGTTATTGCATCACTTTAATTTTGATGTTGCGAAACCAAGCATCGCTACCGTGATCCTGCAAGCCTATATAACCTTTTTTGTCTTTACCACCAGCATTAAGGAAATCATCCCAGCCTTTGAATTTACTCTTGTTTATCATATCATTCCAGTCTTGGGTCCAAAGATGGAATTCAAGTACTTTTTCGTCGTTCTGATAAAAAACAACTGTTCCCTGATATACGAGGATACGAACTTTATTCCATTCACCGGCAGGCTTAGTATTCTGAGGATTTGCCGGTATAAGATCATACAGTGAACCAGCTTTACGGTTGCCGTTTTCACCTAATTTGGCATCAGGATGAACCTCGTTGTCGAGTATTTGCATTTCAGGAGCAGACTTCCAAATTGGCTGTTTTGGTTTTTCCTGAACAAGAATAAAGATGCCACTATTTCCACCCTTACCGATTTTCCATTCGAGCGAGAACTCGAAATCTTTATATTGTTCAGTAGTAATAACGTCGCCACCAAACCCAGCCTCACCAGTACCGGAATTTATGCAATGGAGTGTTCCATCAACAATTTCCCATCCTTTTTCAGGAAATGTTTTTTTGTCATAACCTCTGAAGTTTGCAGGTGTTTTGCCATCAAACAAAAGAACCCAGCCTTCCGCTTTTTCCTGTTCGGTAAGGGTATTGGGTTCGGCAGGAATTGCTGCCAAAGCTTTTTTCACCGAATCGGCTTTTAAAGAATCAGCCATAGCCTGATTATTTCTTGAGGATTTGCACGAATACATTGTGCTCAATCCGGCAACCAGAAGAACCGATAACAGAATATGTAACTTTTTCATCGAAAATAATTTTAGATTAATATTTGTTTATAAATTGAAATGCTGATGCGCATCAAAGATACACACCAGCGGTTTCAATAATTAATTGATAATTAGGCAGGCATATCAGGCAATACCCAAGGAGCCCTGTATGTATGCTTAATCAATTCTTCGGAGTAAGCTTTAGCAGAAACAGGATCAGTATAAGTTTTCGCAAAGGTAGGATGACCATTGTGAATTTTGAAACCATCAGCGATTACTGTCTTAATCTTTTCTTCATTTGTAATATTGGTAAATTTCATATTAATGCCATCCCATTCAAGTTCTTTATTAAGATCTTGAAGACGAACTGCAAGAACACCCATTACTACCATTTCGTTGAATGGACCGGCTTCGCTGAAATCAGATTTTGTTTTTACGCGGCTTTCAGGATTTTCTTTACATGCACGCACCCAATCCATTTCGTGCTGGCCACCTACGGTAGGAGCCGGAACACGGCGTTCGGTTTTTGGTGCATTTGGAACACGTCCACTGAGTAACCAAGGGTTAACACCATAGCAACCACAAATTAATGTGTCCTTGGTACCATGGAAAATAACTCCACCACCAGAATCGTTCATGCTTTTACCAGCTGGCCATCCGGCAGGCATAGCGGGTTTTAATCCTCCGTCGAACCACGTAACTTCAACTTCAGGTAATTTGATTTTAATATTCTTATCAGGCTGACGTGCAGGGAAAGTTAATTTAACTATCTGGGCATTAGGTGCACAGTCTGTCAAAAGAAGGGTAGAGCTACCCTGAGCCTTGGTCGGATAACCAAGTTTCATTGATTTGAAAACCGGATGAAGAATATGACAGGCCATATCACCAAGAGCTCCTGTTCCGAAATCCCACCATCCACGCCAGTTCCATGGGGTGTAAGCTGTTACATATGGACGCATATTTGCTGGCCCAATGAACAAATCCCAATTTAAAGTCTCAGGAACCCAATCACCTTTTTCCGGACGATTTAAGCCTTGTGGCCAGATAGGACGATCTGTAAAAGCTTCAATTTTTTTCACATCGCCAATTTCGCCATTCCAAATCCATTCGCAGGTTAGGTTAACGCCTTCGCCGGATGAACCCTGGTTACCCATTTGGGTAGCTAATTTGTGCTTTACAGCTAGTTTGGTAAGCAAACGAGACTCATAAACCGTGTGGGTTAATGGCTTTTGAACATATACGTGTTTACCCATTGTCATTGCATGGGAAGCACTGATACAGTGGGAATGGTCGGCTGTTGCAACAATTACTGCATCAATGGATTTGCCCAATTCGTCGTACATTTTACGCCAATCCCAATACTTTTTGGCATTCGGGTAAGCGTCAAGTACGCCTTTGGCATATCCCCAGTCAACATCACAAAGAGCAACTATATTCTCTGTTGCTTTTACACCTTCGAGGTTGGAATTACCCATACCTCCAACACCAATCGCGGCAATGTTTAGTTTGTCGCTCGGAGCAATTTTCCCTACTCTACTACCAAGTACCATACTAGGCACAACGGTAATACCAACGGTAGCTGCAGCCGTTTTACCTAAAAAATTACGTCTTGAAATTGTATTACTTTCCATAATCTATATTAATTAGTTAGCAGATTAATTATGAATTTACAGACCGTTCAAAGTCTAGCCTCACAAATATCAAAAAAAAAGTTTATTTTTCGTGCATAATATTAACAATTAATAATATTTATTATAATCTTTATTTGGTTTGTGTCACTTGTGTTTGGTGTTGAAATAATTAGCCGGAGTACCTTTTACATCAACAGTCACACTAAAAATACCTCCACTTAAAGGAAATTGTTTCAGTTTCTCTTCATTCATTCCTGTTTTTGCGGTAGTAATGTATAATGTGTCTAAATATTTACCCCCAAAAGCACACGAGGTAACGTTTAGTGCAGGCACTTCAACCTTTGCAATCATCTTGCCTGTAAATGGGTTCCAACGTCCAACGCAGCTTCCTCCCCAATGAGCTACCCAAAGCATTCCTTCCGAATCAATAGCCATTCCGTCCGGATACCCTATTCCTTTAGGAAATTTAACCGCTATATGAGCGTTTGAGATATTTCCTGTGTTATTATCGTAATCATATTGCCTGACTTCACCGGTGGGAGTGTCGATATAAAACATCTTGGTTTTGTCAGACGACCAAACAATGCCATTTGATGTGGTAATGCTGTCGAGCATTTTAGTGCATTCCGAAGGAGCTATTATTCTATAAAGTGCGGCCTTATATCTTGGACCCATTGTTCCAACCCAAAACCGTCCCCATGGATCACATTTACCATCATTAAACCGGTTTTCTATCAGGTCTTTTTCAGGCGAAGTAATTAAACGGAAGATATTAGCTTTCATATTGAATGCATATACACCGTCTTTTAATGCAACCAAAACACCTCCTGTATCGATCGGTACTACCGTTCCAACCTTTTGTCCGAGAGGGTAATGAGTTTCTTTTTTTGAAGCAGGATCGTAGGTGTTTAGTGTTCTCTCATCGATATCAATCCAATATAATTTTTTTTCACCGGGATGCCAAATAGAGCCTTCGCCTAAAGTGGCCTTTGCATCAAGCAAAAGTGTGGCTTTGTAAATTTTTTGTGCAATGCAAAAACTAAGGCTAATCAATAATAAAATGAAGGATATTAGTAGGGTTTTCATTTAAAACTGGTTTAGATGTAAGTTATCCTGGTATTAGTGTTTCATGGCCCGATCCATCTCTCGTTTATGATCTTTTTTCTTAATATCTTCCCGTTTATCATAGTCGTGTTTCCCTTTCGCGAGGGCTAGTTCGAGCTTTGCCAGGCCTTTTTCGGTAACAAATAAACGGATTGCAATAATAGTAAGACCTTTTTCCTGAGTTTTACGTTCAAGTTTAACCAATTCTTTTTTATGAAGCAGAAGTTTTCTGTCGCGCTTTGGATCGTGGTTATTATAAGTGCCCCACCAATATTCGGAAACATGCATTCCTTTTACGAATAGTTCGCCATGATGAAAATAGCAATAAGGGTCTACCAGGCTAGCTTTGCTGCCTTTAATCGATTTTATTTCGGTGCCGGAAAGTTGAATGCCGGCAATGTATTTTTCAAGAAACTCGAAATCGTGCGAGGCCTTCTTATTCCTTATATTGATATTGAATTTATCTTCAGCCATAATAATAAATAAAATGGGACTATACCCCGCCAAAAATAACAAATTATTACGATACTTATTTCATTAAAAGTACTACTCCAAAAATGCCGGTAAATATTGCGCCAAGTATAAGGTTTAAGATTACAAAAACGCCGAGAATAATAAGGTTTGACACTACAACAAAACCAGCTTTGTTATCTTCAGGGGTGTGTAAAACGGTTGAACTTCCCAGCCAGAAAAGATAGATGGAATATAATCCCAGAATATATAACTCGCGTAAAAAGGGCAAAAGGTTGGTGATAGCAGCCGCTGCGAAATATGCACTAAGAGAGTAAATAACAAGTCTGTAGCATGAATTTAAATCTTTTTTTGAGCTAAAACTCGTGGTAAGTTCAGTAATGATAATTGCTGAGAGGTACATTCCTGCATAGGCATTTCCAAACACGAAAATAGCTTTAAATAAAATTGCAGCAATTGAAAAGGTCAGTCTTGATTGAAATATGGAATCGCCAATTATTGAACAAAATGCGACCATCAGCATTAGTGGTAGGGCATATTGTTTGATGAGTTGGTTTTTTGTATGTGCTTCCAATTCGATGGTTTTCCATTCGGATTTTGGATTGAGAATAAGGTTTTTAAATCGATTGAAAACAAAACTGAAATTCATAGCTCATTTTGTTTTAGTTAAGCAAAACAAAGTTAACAAAAATTAGGATGTGGCTAAATTTTCAAAACCTATTCCTAAAAAAACAAATGCCGGAATTCATTTCTGCATTCCGGCATTTATTTTTAATCACCAAATCTTCACAATTTACTTCTTCAACCACTTATCCAGCCAACCGAAAAATTCGCGTTGCCAAAGGATGCTGTTTTGTGGTTTAAGAACCCAGTGACTCTCATCGGGGAAGAAAAGTAATTTGCTGGGAATCCCCCGAAGTTGCGCTACATTAAAAGCCTGTAGGCTTTCGGTATAAGGGATGCGGAAGTCATTTGCGCCGGTGATGAGCATAATCGGAGTATCCCATTTTTCAACATACAGGTGAGGAGAAAATTGAGTAAAGCTCTTTGGTTTGGGTTTATCCCAATAGTGTCCTCCCAAATCGTGATTGGTAAAAAATACCTCTTCGGTCGCTGCACTCTGGCTTTCGAGGTTAAACATTCCGCAATGGGAGATAAATACTTTGAATCGTTTTTCATGACATCCGGCAAGGTACAACACTGAATAGCCTCCGTAACTTGCACCTACAGCGCCCAAACGATCGGCATCAACATAGGGTTCTTTCTTAATATCGTCCACAGCACTAAGATAATCCTTGATGTTTTGTCCGCCATAATCGCCCGAAATCTGATCATTCCAAGCTTGTCCAAAGGTAGGTAATCCGCGGCGATTGGGGGCAATCACAATGTAATCGTTGGCAGCCATAATCTGCATATTCCAGCGGAACGAGAAAAACTGCGAAACGGCGCTTTGTGGTCCGCCTTCGCAGAATAACAATACAGGATATTTTTTCTTTGGATTGAACGTTGGCGGATAGATCACCCAGGTTTGCATATCCTTTCCATCGGTGGTTTTTACCCAACGTTCCTCCACTTTACCGAACTTTATGGCATCGTAGATATTCTTATTGGTGAAGGTTAGCTCTGTTTCATTGCCAGTTGCAGCATCAATCTTAAAGATTTCGGTGGAAAGGGACATCGACATTTTTGTGCCAACCATTACACCATTGCTGAATAATAATGAGGTGTAATCATGTGGCCCTTTGGTGATCGCTAATGGTTTGCTGGTTTCCACATCAACAGAGTAAACCTGGTAGGTTGCGTTGATGCCGCTGATGAAATAAATCTTTTTTCCGTCACCACTCCAGTTGAAGTTTGCTGCACTTTGATCGAGATTTTGGGTGAGGTATTTTTTGGTTTTAGTGTCGACATCATACACAAACAAACGGGCTTTGTCGGATTCGAAACCAGGTGTTTCCATGCTTTGGAAAGCTATTTTTTTACCGTCGGGCGAAAAAACTGGATATTTATCGTATCCCATCATGCCATCGGTGATATTTTCAGTGGTTTTGGTTTCGACATTATACAAATAGATGTCGGAATTGGTGCTAATGGCGAATTCTTTTCCTTTCAGCTTTTTACAGGAATAAGCCAATAGCTTGCCATCGGGGCTCCAGCCAATTTCTGCATTGTCGAAATAGGGTGGGAGCGGAGAGTCGAAAGGCTGACCTTTCAATATATCGGTTCCTTCGGTGATTTTTCCGTCTTTAATGTCGGAAATAAAAAGATGGCTGTAAGCATAATCGTGCCATGAATCCCAGTGACGATACATTAAATCGTCGATAATGCGGCCTTTTGCCAACGGAAGATCAGGGTATTTGTCCTGAGTAGTCGAATCCATTTTCACATCCTGCATATAAAATAACCGTGCTCCATTGGCGGCAATTTCAAAGCCATTGATGTCACTTTTTACTGAAGATGCCTGGGTTTTGTCAGAACCATCCGCCTTCATGGTCCATATTTGAGAAGTCTCGTCTTTGGTGCAGAGAAAGGCTATGCTTTCGTTGGCAATCCAACGTGGATTGTTGCACGAAGGAAAATCGACCGTAAGGTTTTTTGGTTCGCCACCATTGCTAGGAACACTATAAATCCAGGTGTGACGTTTGTTGGTTTTAGCGTCGTAACGCGATACATTATAAATCACCGTTTTTCCGTCGGGCGACAATTGAGCTTCTGCAACCCGGCCAAATTTCCATAATAGTTCCGGAGTAAGTTTACCTCCTGATATTTCCTGAGGAGTAAGCTGGTTGGTAAAATCGCCTTCCTCTTTTGGCGCACTGCTATGGCTTGCGGGCTTACAGCCAAAGAATGTCAATGACGAAATAAATACGATGCAATATAGAAATCTGTTCATGGATGGTGTATTTAGATTAAATGTCAAATTTACAGTATCTGCCAATGCGATGCTATACCGGAACAGGAATAATGAAGATGATTTTCGTCAGGAAATTGAAAAGGGGACGCAAGAAGCAAGTCGTAAGCAATACAATCCGACTTCCCAAAGTTGGTGGAGAACCCATTTGAAAATAAAAAAAGCCACCTGTATTTCAGGCAGCTATCATATTTAGATTGTTACGCTCTTACTTTCTATCAGCCACCAACGCTGCCCTGATTTTTGCGTCCAGCTCGGCGCATAGTTCGGAGTTATCTTTCAAGAGTTGTTTTACAGCATCGCGGCCCTGTCCTAGTTTGGTTTCGCCATAGCTAAACCACGAACCGCTCTTTTTAATGATTTCGTATTCAACACCAAGGTCGATAATCTCGCCTATTTTCGAGATTCCCTCTCCATATATTATATCGAATTCCGCAATTTTGAATGGAGGAGCCAGTTTGTTCTTCACAATCTTCACTTTGGTGCGGTTACCCATCACGTCATCACCTTCTTTAATCTGACTCAGACGACGAATATCCACACGTACCGATGAGTAAAATTTCAATGCATTACCTCCGGTAGTTGTTTCGGGATTTCCGAACATCACCCCGATTTTATCGCGCAACTGGTTGATAAATACACAGCAGGTATTGGTTTTGCTGATGTTGGCAGTAAGCTTGCGCAATGCCTGCGACATCAACCTGGCTTGTAAACCCATTTTGGAATCGCCCATTTCACCTTCAATTTCGGCTTTAGGAGTTAAGGCTGCCACCGAATCGATCACAATAATGTCGATTGCTCCCGAACGGATAAGGGCATCGGTAATTTCAAGGGCTTGCTCGCCGTTATCGGGTTGAGATATGTATAGATTTTCAACATCAATGCCAAGATTTTCAGCATATAAGCGGTCGAAAGCATGTTCAGCATCGATATATGCCGCAATACCGCCGGCTTTTTGAGCTTCGGCGATGGCATGAATTGCAAGAGTGGTTTTACCGGACGATTCAGGTCCGAAAATCTCGATAACACGTCCGCGTGGATATCCGCCAATGCCAAGGGCTATATCAAGTGCAATGGAACCCGACGAAATAGATGGAACCAGAACTGTGGCACGGTCGCCCATTTTTAAAATGGTGCCTTTACCATAATCTTTATCAATTTTGTCGAGGGTGAGCTGCAGTGCTTTCAGCTTTTCCAAATTGACCTCTTTTACCTTAGAATCTTTTCCTTCTTTAGAGTTTTTGGTGTCTTTTGCTTCTTTGTCCATTTTTTAATCACTTTGTTTTTGTCAAACTTACATGATTTTTCTGAAAGGACAAAAAAGGTTAAGAAGTTAAGAGTTCAAAGTGGGCAAAGCCCTAACTCATAACTTTTCACTTCTCACACCTGCTCCAGAATCTGCTTCGCATGCTCCAACGTCTTTACCTTTTCGATCACCTTTTCGATAGCGCCAGTTTCGGAGATAATAAAGGTAGAACGGATGATTCCTTCATAACTTTTCCCATACATTTTTTTCTCGCCCCAAGCTCCGTAAGCCTGAATAACCGCTTTGTCGGTATCTGCAATTAGCCTGAAGGGCAAATTATGTTTCTGAATAAACCCTTGGTGCGACTTTGTTGTGTCGGCACTTACTCCAATGATATCGTAACCATGCTTTTTCAAATCCTGATAACCATCGCGCAAACTGCATGCTTCGTCGGTGCAGCCTGGTGTGTTATCTTTAGGGTAAAAATATAATACTACTTTTTTGCCTTTGTAATCCGATAAACTAATTGGTTTTCCATCCTGATCAATCCCTTTGATTTCTGGCGCTTTATCGCCTGTTTTAAGTGTTACCATAGAAAAATATATATTTTGAAGTCATAAGCAATAAAATCCGGCAAGCCGAACTAAAAAATAATTAAAACAAGCAGATACGAAATCTTATATTCTGAAGTCAGAAGATTTTAACCCCGTCAGCTTCATTTTCATCGTTTAAACAAAATCTGCATAAGAAAGTTTATCTTTGTTTCCCGAAAAATGATTAGTTAGATAATGAAATTGCCTATTTGTTGTTTCTTTTTTATTATTGCTTTAACAGTACCAATTTCGATTTTGGCACAATATACTCCGCAGGAAGAAGCCTTAACGCTTTTTGAAGACAATCAATATTCCGATGCACTACCAATTTTCAAACGATTAACCTCGCTTTTTCCTAAAGATCCCCGTTACCAATATTATTTGGGTATTTGCATGGTACAGTCGAATACGGAACTTAAAAAAGCGTTGGATTACCTTTCGTTTGCCGCTGAAAAAACGGTTCCTCGTGATGTGTATTTTTTTATAGGAAAAGCACTCCTTTATCAGTATAAATTCAATGAGGCATTAGATGCATTTCTAAAATTTCAACAATTTGGAGAACGAAGCGAAAAGGAACGTTGGCAATGCGATAATCACATTGCCATGGCCCGAAATGGTCAGCGTATGATTGAAAAAGAATGTAAGATTAATGTTTATAAGGCAGATACCATTAGTCGAAAGGAGTTGTTCAGCTATTACAACCGTTTTCTTGTGAGTGGAAAATTCCGGGAAATAGCCGACCACAGTTTTCCGTTTGCCGAGTCAAAAGATCGCAGCACATGGAGATTTGTGCCCTCTATGCTCAATAAAAACGAAGTGGTATACGAAAGTTCATCCACACCCGCCAGAAAAAACAGAGACCTGGTAACGGTAAGAAAAAATTCAGACGATAGTTGGTCGCGACCTGAAAACCTCGGCTCGGTTATTAATTCATCATTTGATGAGGATTATGCTTATTTCAATGCCAGTGAGTCAGCCTTATATTTTGCTTCCAAAGGGCATAACTCCATGGGTGGATATGATGTATTTAAATCAATATTTAACCCCAATTCGAAAAGTTGGTCAGCTCCCATAAATCTTGGTTACCCCATTAATACGCCATATGACGATTTTCTTTTTGTACCATCTGATGATCAAACACAGGCAATGTTTGCTTCAAACAGAGGCACTCATGGTGATAAGCTTGTGATCTATACCGTTTCATTTGAAAGGGATTATACTTTTGGGGATATTTCGACGAACAAAGATTTAATTAACAGGTCGAATTTTAGAATAATACCAAAACCACCGGTCGACAATTTTAAAAAGGAGACTAAGCATGAACAGGGGTATAGGTCTGTGGGAATAGCCAAAAAATCAACAGGATCGAATGCTTATCCTGCTGTATTATTGCAACAGAAGGATTATAATGATCAGTTGAACAAAGCACTTCAATTTCAACTTCAAAGCGACTCGCTTAGCCGTGTAGCAGAGAATTTGAGACAAAAATCGCTGACGGCAAAAAATGAACAGGAAAAAGAACGTTACCGGAATGAAATTTTATTGCTGGATCAGCGGTCGAAAGCAATGCAGCTAAAGGCTGATGAGTTTTATGAAAGGGCCAGAACATATGAGTTGCAATATGCTGAAAGGAACGAAAATAGCGTGCAAACCACAAAAATTAGTGAAGATAAGGTTCGTAAAGCTTTTAGAAAGAACGATTCTGGTAAATCCAAGCAATCTGAAGTTGAAAAAATTGCTTCCAAAAACTCTGAAAAAAAACAGACTATTCAAACAAAATCTAAATCAACCCTTGTTTACGAGTTTAAAGTGATGGCAAAATCACCATATACCTCAGTTGATCAAATACC
This sequence comes from Bacteroidales bacterium, assembly GCA_038213375.1. GTDB lineage: Bacteria > Bacteroidota > Bacteroidia > Bacteroidales > JAAUTT01 > JAAUTT01. The sequence goes on from JBBQTB010000029.1 coordinate 61,641, forward strand.
TTTAAACCAACCCTTACCAGCTGGATTAATTTACAAGATACAAATGGGCGCATTTTCCAAAATTATTGAACCTGATCAGTTTAAAGGCATTATTCCTATAAGTGGGGTAACCCTGCAAAAAGGAGCTGTCACCAAATATTATGCAGGTTTATTTAATCGGCTTGCTGATGCCGAAAAAGCATTGAATAGAATTAAAGAATTTGGGTTTGGGGATTCTTATATTGTCTCCTTTTATGATGGTAAAACTATACCTGTAAATCGAGCCCTGGAAATAGAAAACGACAAATAATAAAATACTTGGGTATTGTGTACTGTTATTTCAAATGAATAATTATTTTTGTTATATTAATTGCTGTAAATTAAGTTAGCTGGATTAGCATTAAGATTGCTAAAATTATAAGTTTCTTAATACCAACAGAGAGATTAAAATTCAGATAACGTGAGATCAAAGAAGGAACTTCCTGAAAAATACCATTTTGAAGAAGAAGTTAGTGGAAGACGTGGAAAAAGTTTTTTAACACTTCACAACGATGATGTCCATACGTTTGATTATGTAATAGAGTCGCTTATGGATGTGTGTGAGCATGATTTGGTTCAGGCCGAACAATGTGCTTATATCGTGCATTACAAAGGCAGGTGCGATGTTAAAAAGGGTAGTATTGATAGTCTTCAACCCATGAAGTTGAAATTGATTAATAAAGGACTGCTAGCCACAATTGAGTAACTTCTTTAAATTTAATATAAATATATGCTTATCGTTTCAATTGCGTTATTGATCATTTTTGGTATCGCATTAATAATTCTCGAATTTCTTATTTTACCCGGAATTACTATCGCATTTATTGGTGGTGCTGTGCTTATGGGTTTGGGAGTATATATTTCCTATCGGTCATACGGTTTCGGTGTGGGAAGTTATGTTCTTTTAGGTACTATAGCTTTGTTTTTTATTGCACTTGTTTATTCACTGCGTTCAAAAACCTGGAAAAGACTTGCACTAAAAAGCGAAATTAACAGTAAAGTAAACACCATTCAGGAGTTTAATATACAAGTGGGTGACAAAGGTGTTACAGTTACCAAGCTTTCTTCCATAGGCAAAGTGAGAATTAACAATACCATACTTGAAGCCAAATCATTAGGAATGTATATCGACGAAAATACTGAAATAGAAGTAGTTGAAGTTAGCAAATCAGAAATAATAGTAAAACCTTTAAAATAGCAGACATGGGAAACGAATTTTTAGTTTATGCAGTAGTAGTAATTCTTGGCATTGTTCTTTTATCAATTCTTTTTTATGTAGTGCCAATAGGATTGTGGTTTCAGGGGATATTAACCAACTCCCGGATTTCATTACTGCAATTGATGTTTATGCGTTGGCGCAAAGTGCCACCTTCAGTAATTATGAATGCCATGATTAATGGTAAAAAGGCAGGTCTTGATCTAAGCCCGGATCAGTTGGAAGCTCATTATTTAGCTGGCGGACATGTTCAGAAAGTGGTAAATGCGCTTATCTCGGCTGATAAAGCAAATATTCCGCTCGACTTTAAAACGGCAACAGCTATTGACCTTGCTGGCCGCGATGTATTTGAAGCTGTTCAGATGTCGGTAAATCCCAAAGTAATAAATACACCTCCAGTTGCTGCAGTGGCTAAAAATGGCATTCAATTGCTTGCAAAAGCGCGAATTACAGTGCGTACAAATATCAAACAATTAGTAGGTGGAGCTGGTGAAGAAACCGTTCTTGCCCGTGTTGGAGAAGGTATTGTGGCAGCTATCGGTTCAGTTGAGTCACACAAAGAAGTGCTTGAACATCCCGATTTTATTTCAAAAAAGGTACTCGAGAAGGGGTTGGATTCAGGAACAGCATTCGAAATACTTTCTATTGATATCGCCGATATTGAAGTTGGAAAGAATATTGGCGCCAATCTTCAGATGGATCAGGCCAATGCCGATAAAAATGTTGCACAGGCAAGGGCTGAGGAACGGCGTGCCATGGCTGTGGCTCACGAACAGGAAATGATTGCTAAGGCGCAGGAAGCACGTGCAAATGTTATTCAGGCCGAGGCCGAAATCCCTAAAGCAATTGCTGACGCTTTTCGATCAGGTAACCTTGGAATTATGGACTACTATAAAATTAAGAATATTCAAGCCGATACTTCCATGCGCGATTCAATTGCAAAACCCCCTACATCAAAAGGAGATAAAGGAGAGAAAAAATAAAAGGGTAAAAAAGCACATGTTTTCTGATATTTAATTTTGGTAATCCCGACTGATTTTATACTTTTGTCGGGCTTTTTAAAAAGCCAAACGGTGATTAGAATCTATGAATGGAAAGTCGATAACCGTGGGACATGTATAGAAGTTTAAGTCAGGAGAGATGGGTGAGTGGCTGAAACTAACGGTTTGCTAAACCGTCGTACCTCACAAGGGTACCGGGGGTTCGAATCCCCCTCTCTCCGCCAAAACACAATTCTCGTAATTTCAAAAAGCCTCAAAACTTTCATTTTGAGGCTTTTTGTTGTCGAAAACTTTCACTTTTCTTCTTGTTTTTTCACTATACTTTTTTGATAATCCCACCATTATATTGCCGATTTTTTGTCTCGAATACTGGCGGTGTGCTGTGTTTCCCTCGAGGATAGTAGGGTCCTCTTCTATCTTCACGGCTTTGTATCCCTTATCGGCTTTCGAGATTTCGTCCCAACCAAACTTGTAAAAATCGTTTAGTTTTCATTTTTAAATGGGATTTAAATGATAGTGATGAACCTATTAAATAGATGGGATTTCGGGCATTTCAACAGAAACAAAAGAGGTATCATATTCAAAATCCCAGATTTTGGCACCAGCATCATCATACCAGATTGATTTTACATGAAGCAATTTCGTTGTCTTTTCAGTTGCCTGAAGGTGTTCATACCTGTGATATGGAACAGTATTACCTCCGTTATTTTCAGATACACCCCAATACCAATCATAAATACCAGCACCCGACGTTGCAGCCCAGTCAGAAAACTCGATTTTCCAACCCATCCTGGAAATGTCATTATATCCAAATACGTTGATTTCCCATTTGCTAAACCCTTTAAAATATGTTTTGTTACTTCGGGTGTATTTGATATATTTTGTGGTTGTAATATTTTCATAACTACCATCAGCTCCATGATATTCAACGGTAAGGATATAATCGACGGTATCTTTTTTTCTAAATTTCTCAGTATAGTTGTACATAGCGGACCAACTCCGCATATACCAGCCATCCTTATCAGGGCCAATCCAGTCCATATTAAGCTTGGCGCTTGTAGAAACTTTTGCGGATTTAAGAAAGGTGTTTGAGAGTGATCCATTGAAGACCTTGCCATTGGAAGAGGGCGGTGAACCGGTTTTGTAACCTGAATCAGCAGCGACAGCTAAACTTTGGGATAAAAACGAATTCACACCAGCTGAGATAACCGTAGCACCTTCAACACAATTATTTATTTGTTCTGTTGACAATTGAGCTGCAGGAGCACTCTTTTCCTTTTTACATGATGTTACAACTACAAATGCAGCAATCATGATTAGAATAATCAATTTAGTTTTCATTGATGTTGGATTTAGAATGATTAGTTTAAATATTGTTTTCAAAATTAGTTTGGATATTCATGTAAAACATCCCCTTTTTCGGGGATTTATTAGTTTATTTCCAGTCCGCCCTAAACTATTTTTATGAAATAATTACCCGAGCTTAAAAAAACGAAGTATATTTCTGCCTCGCCGTTTATTGGCTTCCCTTTTAAAAGAAGTTTTCCGCTTAAATCAAAAGGGGCATACTCGATATTTTCCTGCTTCTCTATAATAACATATTAATTACACTCATAAACAGGAATCAAATAAACTGCCCTATCGCCACCAAAAGAATATGTTATCTTTTGAACCTTTTTATCGGAAGCAATTAGATAGGAATAACTGTTAATAGTAGTCGACGATATGGGTGATGTAGTTGTATTGGTAACTTTCTTTACCAGATTAGCACTCCCCTTTCCATATACATTAAGCAATACATGAAAAGAATTTTCTTTATCGCCGTAATACTCATAGGTTGTTTGACCTGAAAAATTACCCTCCAAAGATTGTGTATGATGCTCGCTTACAAGGTTTCCACTATTGTAGTCATAGGTATAGTAATCAGTTGCCACTCCTACAGCTGTAGGTTCAATAGTTTTTTTAGTCATATAGCCATCACTATTATATTCATAGGTGGTATTTTTCGAAACCGAAGCCCCCGCATAAGCAAAAGTGCTGCTTATAGCATTTTCATTAGAATTTAGTGTGTACACTTCGGTAAAACTGAGGCTCCCATTGCTATAATACTTCGAAGTTACTTTTCCGGTTTCCCAGATATAAGTATAATAAAACCCTTTGCCATTATCGTTTTTAATTAGCTTGTTATCACTGTTAAAAGTATAGTAAATAGACGATGTATCTGCCCCGCCATCCGTAAATTTAGCTTGTATTATTTTACAAACTTGTGCTTTATCTTCTGTTTTTTTGCACGAATAGAATACAACGGTTACAGTAACTAATGCAATTAGAAAAGAGAATAATTTTGAATTTTCCATTTTAGTAAATTTTAGTTTATCGAATCAAAAGTAGCTTTGCCGCACCTCTTACCTATCCCCTTTTTAGGGGATTTATTTGGCGTCCGTTTTTTGAAGTTTATCTTTCACACAAAAATCCTACGGGAATTCAAAAGTGCCTTAACCTTTATAATTCATAAGTTTTTATGACCTCATTCTAAATCCTTCTCCTGAGAGGAAAAGGACTTAGTGTGAGCTTCGAAACTAATTCCCCCTCGCCTTTAGGAGAACTTAGCGCAGCGATCTCTCGACCGCAGGGAGTAGCGGCTGGGGGTGAGGTTATTGAGAAGTTTATGAACCCCGAACGGTTCAGCGCAGCTAATTATTCAGGTTATTGACAACATTTACAAATAAGCATAAAAAAACCTGCCAAAGTTCAAAACTAGGGCAGGCCTGATTAATATATCAAATCATTACTTAGAGCTTTATAAACTCTACCCTGCGGTTTTGAGCTTTGTTGGCCGGTGTATCATTAGGAGCGATGGGTTCTGTTTTCCCCTTACCATCGGTTTCAATGCGGGATGCATCAATGGCAAATGATTTAGCCAATTCAGCCTTAACCGATGCGGCTCTTCGTTTCGACAGATCAAGGTTTTTGGCAGCATCCCCATCCCCATCGGTATGTCCAATAATTTTTACTTTTACGGTAGTATTTTCTGTTAAAACCTGGGCGATGCCTTTGAGAGTTCCAAATGATTCCGGTTTCACCTTATCACTGTTCACATCGAAATATATACCATAAGTTACAAGCTTGCCCTCGGTTATTAGCTTGGAACGTATGTCGGGCAATCCGGCAGCAACCCTGAAATTGGCTATATATGGTTTGAACTCCCTACCGTTTTCAAACCGAAGAATGTTATATTTAAAACCCGATGCCAAAATACGAGGTGCATCAACCACTTTTTTTTCATCTACATAAATCCGTAGCCGTTGTTTTTGGATCCAATATGACAGGTGTATTTTTTCGCCTGAAATAAGATTTATCTGCCCTGATGCTTCTCCGGTATAATTACCTTCCGAATAGCCTGCTAAATCAATACCCAATGAAGTAATTGTCGTTTTAACACCAGCCACACCAGGAATGGCACCTCCTTGATTGGGATCCTTGATGTTACCAGAAATCACATAGAAACCAAGGTTGAATGACATTCCTTCCTCAAAAGTGGGAATCAAGTCAAACTCAGCCGTAAAGTTTTCGATTGTTTGCAAATCGCTTTCCGGGTAATAACATCCTTCACCAGTAATATTCATCCATCTTCCCTGGAATTTATTAAGTGTTACCACTTCAACAGATCCGTTTGAAAACCACAAAGCCGGTAAATCACCGACGTTACCCTGACTAAAATCATCATAAAAAATCACTTTTTCACCCGGAATAAAATCAAATTTGGAATAGGATGCTAAAGCGGGTTGTTCCTGCTTGGGAGGGTTGTTTGCTGGTATATTTTCAGTTTTTCCCTTATAAGAATTCTCACCGGTACTGTTGTTAGTTTCCTTTTTATCTTTTTCTTTTTTGGGTTTATTCTTAAACAGGCTTTTTACTCCATCTTCAACGGCATCGAGACTTTTGTCGATCCCTTCGTCCGTTTTTTGGTCGGCCCGGTTTAAGGACTTGTCTTTTACTTTATCCTCAACATCAATTTGTGCACATAACGGGGCGGAAAAAAATTCGATGGCACTGAATGCGGCCACAAGCAATAAGGTTTGTTTTATTGGTCTCATATCAAATGAATTGGTTTGTTTTCAAATTTAAATAAAATAGCTTTCATTCTTGTTATTGCAATCACAAATTTGCTATTGTTCTTATGATCGAACAATCCCCTTTTTCGGGGATTTTTTTTTTTGAAAAGCATGATAAATTTGTTTCAAAAAAATCCTCCCTGCCATGGACAATCATACTTTTTTATCAGCAAAAGAAACAGAGGCTTTTGGCCAAGCATTGAAGCAAATAAATGAATCGCTTGAAAATCTGAATACCGTTTTCCAACGCATGCAACCTGAAGTTTTGACCATGAACGGGTTGAAACAAGCTTTCATCGGGTTAGCTGACCTGATCAAAACCGGCTACCGCCTTTCAACAAATTTTATTTTTGAAGGGGATGCCAAGCGGATTGGTGCTTTGTACGAACAAGCTACATATAAAATTGCTGTTGAATTAATAACCAATGTAATACAGCATGCAAATGCCACTTCCCTTACTCTCCGGCTTGTCCAAAACGAAAACCGGTTAACCCTCACCATAAAGGACAATGGCAAAGGGTTTGATCCAACCCTCAGCGACGGCCAAGAACGCAGCGGGTTGACCCATATACGCACCCAACTTAAAAATTATAAGGGCTGGATGGTAATAAGTTCCGAACCCGGACATGGAACAGAGATATCGGTTGAATTAAATTGGTAAAGTTTATACGCAATTTAATCAACATTTTTTTACTTTTATGCATTATTCAGCAAACTATCCTAATGAAACTACTATGCGTTTTTAGCGTTTTATGCATGTTTTCATTTATCCATACTTCTGGTTTTTGGCAGCAGGACAGACCGCAAGATCCGAAGCTGCGTAAATTACTATCAAAAGCCGACAGCCTTCAAAATATCAACCCCGACTCTTCCTTCTTTTATTCGCAAAAAGCACTAACCGCTGCATCATTGCCGAAGGATATATCTGAAGCTAATCAATATATTGGCAGATACTATATCCAGAAAGAGGATTTTGGGAAAGCACTCTCTTATTTCCTTTCAGCACTGAAAATTGAGGAGGTAAGAAATGATGAACGACGGATTGCTGATATTTTCGACGACCTGGGGAATATTTATGTCATCATGGAAAAATTTGATAAAGCATTGGTTTATAATAACAAATCGCTCCTAACTTCGCAAAAACTAAAAGACACATTGGGCATCGCAAAATCCCTCTCCCACATTGGTGTGCTCCACTTGTCGAGGGAATTTTGCCAGACAAGGACAAATGACGAAAAAGCAAAGGATTATACTATCGCCATTGGTTATTTTAATAAATCGTTGGAATTGAGCAAGAAAATAGGCAATGAAATTGGGGTTGCAAAGAATAACGTCAATCTTGGCAATGCTTACAATAAGCTTGGGCAGCCCGAAAAAGCATTACAGATGATCACAAAGTCGCTCGAATATTACAAAAAAGTGGACGACTGGAACGGGATCACCGAAACCCTATCTAACCTGGGGCAGGTATATAACCGCCTGAAACAATATCAAAAAGCCATCGGATGCTTTTCGCAATGCATTGCTGAAGGAAAAAAAAGAAACCTGACCCAGGGGATCCAGTATGTGTACGAAGCCATGTCCCAAACCTACGACAATGCGAAGGATTATAAGCATGCAAGGGATTCATACGTGAAGTACATGATAATCAGGGACTCAATTTATAATTCAGAAAAATCGAAGCAAATATTTGAGCTGGATGCACAATACCAGGCCGAAAAGAAAAAAAAGGAGATACTACGGTTAACAGTGGCCAAAAGGAACAGGGAACTATTTATTTATATCTTGGCTTTGGTTGTCATTGTGCTTATTTTCATTTATTTAAATATCCAAAACAAACGAAAAATCACCCAGCAGGCACTGGACATAAAGGAGCAGAAAATTTTTCAAATGGAAAAAGATCGTCAATTGGTGGCTACCCAGTCTGTTCTGCAAGGGGAAGAAGCCGAACGGAGCCGCATGGCCCGTGACCTTCATGATGGTTTGGGAGGACTTCTTTCGGGCGTTAAGCTTTCGCTTTCAAACATGAAAGGTAACATGGTCCTATCAACGGGTAGTTTGGAAAAGTTCGACCATGCGCTTAGCTTGCTTGATACCTCAATACGGGAGCTTCGTCGTGTAGCCCATAACATGATGCCCGGCGCACTGGTAAATTTTGGCCTAAGGGAAGCCCTGTCCGATTTTTGTAGTTCTATCAACAACAACACCATACATCTAAATTTTCAATTTTTTGGGGTTGAAAAACGAATCGACCCAAGTTTCGAAATAAATACATTCCGTATTGCCCAGGAACTGATCAACAATGCACTTAAACATTCAAACTCAACGGAACTTATGATCCAGCTTATC
>JBBQTB010000030.1:0-68169 GCA_038213375.1 Bacteroidales bacterium
ACAGGGTTCCACCTCTTCCCATTCCGAACAGAGAAGTTAAGCCTGTCAGCGCCGATGGTACTGCGTTTAGTGGGAGAGTAGGTCGTCGCCGACTTTTAGATGGAAAGCCTCAACAGAAATGTTGGGGCTTTTTTATTTTATATTGACGATGACGATTTTAGAACTTCTCTACTTCTTTACTTCTCTATTTTCCAGAGTTGCTTACCAATTTTTAAAAAAAGTTGCTTATCTTCGCAAGCTATGAGGGCTTTATTGTTAATTTTAGTTGCATTTTTATCATTCAATAATCCTGGTTATTGTTACTTGGTAAAAGATACAATTCCTAAGAATAAGATCATATCCTTCCGGTACAATTACGATTTTACTTCCTACGATTCCGTTGGTATTGATACTACACTACGAAGGTTTCAGATATATAACCCTGCTTTTAAAAACCTTGCATCGAATACTTATCTTGGGAATCTATGTTTGCCTTTTATCTCGGTTCTCCAAAGCGATTTGGAGGAATACCCGGATATGCTATTCTCACATTATGTGAGTTACACCATGCATCATCCAGAATCCATTTTATATTATCGGACCAGACAACCTTTTACAGAGGTAAATTATTTCAGTAGTGGACCTAAAGCCCGACAAACCCAGAAATTAGGGATTATTCATACACAAAATGTAAATAAATACTTAAACGTTGGATTTCTGGTAGATCTAAATTATGCTGATGGTCAGTATTTAAATCAACGTGGCAAAAGCAATGCGATTACATTATTTTCAAATTATCAACGAAACAGATATAGTTTTAACACAAATTTCAACCTGAATACAGTTAAAAATCAGGAAAACGGAGGGATGTTTAAAGATAGTATCTATGAACAAAATAATCAGGAAGCTAGCACATTGCCAATAAATTTATCGTCGGCCCTTACTTCTATAAAAAACCAAAGCTTTTTTCTTAATCAACGATTTTATTTAACAGGTTCCTATAAAGAAGATTCTACAAGAAAATCTGGTAGTTGGAACGATGTTATTTCAATTATTCATCAGTTAAAATACGAACGAAATATCAGGACATTTAGTGATGATTTAAATATTTTAAAAAGCTACACTCTCGAAAATACGCAGGTAGCAATTACTGATGGTGATTTTTACAAGAAGATTCTTGGCAAAAATTATGCCCTTATCGACAATTCTAAAACCAGAGATTCGCTTTTTTTCAGAAGGCTGGAGAATATAGTTCAACTAGCGATAAATGCTAACCAATGGCTAAAAGTGCCTGCCGAGCTTAGGTTTGGTCTCAAAAACCAATTGGATAGATATAATTATGGCATGGATGCCGATTCGGTTTTTAAGAATAAGATCGATTCGGCCAAAATACCATATACCAGGCCGGGATCAAACCACATCAATACAGCTTTGGTTGCTAGTCTTACAAACAGGTTCACTAAGGTTTTTAATTGGGGCGTTTCAGGGGAATTTTATTTCACAGGATATAAAGCACGTAATTTTGAGGTGAAGGGTGATATTGAAACGATTATCCTTAAAGACTATGTTTTTAGGGGATCGGCTGAAATTTCGACTATTAAGCCAGGATATTTTATCGATGAATATTCTTCCAATCATTTTAAATGGAAAGATTCAACTAGCAAACAGCAACAATCGTTTTCAATTAAAGCTGGTTTGTATCTAAATAAATTAAAGCTGTCGATGCAGTTTCAAACGAACAACTATACAAATTTTATATATTTCGACTCCACACAGATGCCCGTTAGACAAAAAGATGCGTTTTCAGTAAATTCATTAACGGTTAGTAAATTGATTGATTGGGGCATATTTCACACCGAACTCCGGGTCACATTCCAAAAATCGGGTAACGAAAATGCAATTTCCTTGCCATACTTTTCGGGGTTTAATTCCACATTTCTGGAATTCGATTTGTTTAAAAGGGTTTTGAAATTGCAGCTAGGTTACGATTTGTTTTACAATTCAGCGTTTTATGCAAATGCATATATGCCTGCTACCGGAATGTTTTATAATCAACGACTTATTAAAATTGGTAGTTATCCTTATTCAGATATGTTTTTTAACATAAAATTAAAGAGAACTCGCTTTACTATTAAATATGAGCATTTTACTTCGTTATTCCAAGGTGGTAAGGGATATTTCGCTCCTCATTATCCTATAACCCCTCATGTACTAAATTTTGGTCTTTCATGGACATTTTATGACTGATCATCAAAATTAAGTCCTTCAGCAAATATTTTATTCACAATGAGTTGTTAATAAGTAGACGGCTATTTAGTGCTTATTAATGTGTAATTTTACCGCATCAAATTCGTTTGGTGATAAAACAATGAAGAAGATGAAAAAAAAATTGATTTGGATTCCTATTCTCTCCATTCTGTTGTTTTCGTGCCAACACAAGTTGAGATTTTTTAGCGATAAGGTTATCGCTGTAGATTTACTGGATATTGAGAAACGAGGTAGCATTATTGTTGCTACCAGCAATAATCCCTCCGATTATTTTTTGTATAAAGGAGAACCTAACGGATTTCAGTTAGAGTTATTGGAGGATTTTGGTAATTACCTTGGATTGAAAGTTGATGTTATTGTTTGTAATAATCCGAGTGAGAATTTAGCGTTATTGAATAACGGAGAATGCGATTTGTTAGCAAGTTCATGGAATATATCTTCTAACGATAATAAATATACTACAGGTTCAATACCTTTTTATAACTCCAATCTGGTATTGGTTCAAAAACGTTTTGAAAAACGAGGTAATATGCCTAATAAAAGTAATAAACCTGGGCTTATTGCACAAGTAGTATCGTTAAAAGGTAAAACGGTATATGTGCCATTTATGTCGGCTCAGGCGGAGGCTATGCATGAATTAGCTAATGAACTTCAAGGTAATATCCATGTGGTTGAATTACCTCAGTACACTCAGGAAAAACTTGTAGAATTAGTTGCTGAAGGTGAGTTGGAATACACTATTTGCAATAGCATCCTTGCAGAATCATTTAAAAAGCAATTTGAACAATTGGATTTTAGCTTTGTAGTAAAAAAGGCCGAGCCTATTGCCTGGACTTTTCGAAAATCATCCACTAAATTTGCTGAAAAATTAAACAAATGGATCATTGGATATAAGAAAACCACGCGATTTGCTTTATTGACTGACAAATATTTTAATAAAGATAGCCATTGGGGAGTTACCAATAATCAGTATGTGGCCTATAAAGAAGTGAAAATTTCTATGTACGACGACTTGATTAAAAAGTACAGTTCAGATATTAATTGGGATTGGCGCTTACTCGCGGCTTTAATATACCAGGAGTCGCGGTTTAAACCTAATGTTAAATCGCATCGGGGTGCATACGGTTTAATGCAAATGATGCCTTCAACACAGGAGTATTTCGGAATAGACAGCACTGCTTCTCCGGAACAACAAATTAAAGCCGGAGTGAAGTATATTAAGTTTTTAGACAGATCGTTCAAAAATCGCATTCCCGACCCACTCGAACGTATTAATTTCATACTAGCATCATACAATGTTGGTCCGGGACATATTTTTGATGCCCAAAAATTAGCCCCAAAACTCGGTAAAAATCCATTAAAATGGTTTAATAATGTGGATACATGTCTTTTAAGCAAATCAAATCCTGATAATTATAATGATCCACAGGTGCAATTTGGCTATTGCAAGGGTGTCGAAACCTTTAGTTTTGTAAGCGAAATAATTAACCGGTTCAAGCATTACAAAAACGTACTAAAGGAAGGTAAATAAGGTAATCAATAGAGCGTGGGCAATGGAGATAACCCTATAAATAGAATCTTTAACAGAATTAGTCACCAATAATTGTCAAAAACTCATTCAGGATCATGGCTGTGGCTCCCCAAACTTCATGGCTATCAATATTAAAATATGGTATAATGCCCGTAGCGTTATTGTCTGAATAAGATCTTTCCATTCTTATGGATAGATTAAGTAAATAATTCACTTTTGCTTCTATCAGATATTGAACCTCGTGAGGGTCAATTTTAAAAACAGGTTTGGTATTAGTGAACCCTACAACCGGATAAACCTCAAATTCACTAACCGGTATATAAAGTTTGGTCAACCGGCCAAGTATGTTTATTTCAGTTGCAGACACCCCAATTTCTTCTTCTGTTTCCCGAAGGGCTGTGTCCTCCATATTTTTATCGGGGATATCAAATTTTCCTCCCGGGAAACTAATCTGTCCACTATGGATACCCATATAATCCGATCGCTTTATAAACACGATATTCCATTCATTATTTGTTGGATATAAGAGAAGAAGCACTCCTGCTTTTGCGGCAACAGTAGTTTTGGTCATTGATATCCTGAATGAGGGAGCCATTAGAAACTGAGCTTCACGACCTGGAAGGGGCAAACTTAACTTATACTTTAAATTCTGAATAAAGTCAATGTTCATCACAATTAATTATACCTGAGAGTGGTATCGGGTCTGATTCTTGAAATTACCATCGAAGGAATAACAAGCATCAATAAAACCGCTAAAAGTGTTCCGATGTTCAATAAAACAAAATATAAAATATTAAAGTTTATTGGTACACTGTTCAGAAAATAGGTGGACTGGTTAAGTTTCACTATATGAAACTGATACTGAATAAAACAAACTCCTATGCCAAATAAATTTCCCCAAAATAGTCCTTTAAGTGCCATAAAACATGACTGATAGATGAATATTTTCCTGATACTAATTGATCGGGCGCCAAGCGATGACAAGAGTCCAATCATATTGGTACGCTCTAAAATAAGGATCATCAGGCCAGAGATCATATTGAAACCAGCTACTACCAGCATCAGTATCATAATTACCCAAACATTCATATTTACCAGACTTAACCAATCGAATAATTGCGGGTATTTTTCTTTTATGTTTGTTGTTCGAAGAGCCGATCCATCGGGTTGTAAATTGAGGCTGGCAATACGTTCAACGTCGTTCGTCATTTTATCAAGGTTTTCAATATCTTTAATAATTACTTCGAAACCTGATATTTGAGTACTATCCCAATTATTAAGTTTCTGTACATGTCTTAAATCGCCTAAAATTAGTTTGCTGTCCAATTCTTCCAGCCCTGTTTCATAAATTCCCGAAATGCTAAATCGGCGCATTCTGGCATGTTCCTGTAAAAAATACATTGCCACATCGTCGCCGACCTTTACTTTTAGCATATCGGCAATAACTTTTGAAATAATAATTTTATTTGTTACTACCGAGTCGGTAATAGAAAAAACATCACCTTCAACCATATTTTTCTTGAAGAATGACCAATCGAAATCGCTACTTACTCCTTTAAGAACTACAAACTGAATTTCATCCTTGTATTTCATAATCCCCGCTTTGATACCAAAAACCTGTATGTGGTCAAAACCTGGAAGTGTTTTTAGTTGGGGTAGAAAATGCTGATTAGCAGAAATTGGATTTGTTTCATAGGAAGTATTGCTGTCGTAATATTCAATTTGGATATGACCTCCAAAGCCAATCACTTTGTCGCTGATGGTATTTTTGAAACCGGTAACCACAGCAACAGAAATAATCATTACGGCTAGCGAAAGTGAAATACCAAGAGTTGTGATGCGCACGATAGAACGCGACACGTATCCAATGCTTTCTTTCCCTTTTACTAATCTTCGTGCAATAAAAAATTCGAAATTCACATCAAACCAATTTTTAAATTTGCCACAAACCTACATGTTTTTTGCAAGAAACACAATATTGCAAAGGTATCCCTGAGGCAAACAAATAAAACTAATTATTATCTTTTTTCTGGCCACAGCTCCATAATAAAGTTTAATAACAGAACAGAATATTTTGCAGACTTCAATTCTGCTAGCCCTCGCTTTTAAGGAGGGTTAAGAAGTAAAAATACAAAAAAAAAATATTAATTTTGACCTTTCGTTTTATTTAAAACCCTGATCGTTGAAAAAATCGATTGTTTCCTTTGTTTTCATTTTTTGCATAGTTTCTTTTATCTATCAAGCATATTCGCAGAATGTGGATAAGCCCATAGTTCCCGGAGCCGGGCGCCCTATGCTTTACCAGCCTGCTATAAAAAACAAAAAAGTGGCTTTGGTGGCTAATCATACTTCGGTTGTTGGGAATACTCATTTGGTGGATACTCTGCTTAGCCAAGGTGTTAAGGTGGTAAAAATATTTTGTCCTGAACACGGCTTTCGAGGCGACCAAGATGCAGGAGCGAATATCTTAAACGGTGTTGATCTCAAAACCGGGATTCCCGTAATTTCCTTGTACGGTAAAAAAATGAAACCCTCAGCCGAAGATTTAAAAGACGTTGATGTTGTTTTGTACGATTTGCAGGATGTGGGAGTGAGGTTTTACACATATATCAGTACGCTTGCTTATGTGATGGAAGCTTGTGCAATTCATTTTATTCCGTTATTCATTCTGGACAGACCAAATCCCAATGGGTTTTATATCGATGGACCTGTGCTGGAAGAGAAGTATAAATCGTTTGTGGGGATGCATCGTATTCCTGTGATTTATGGAATGACTGCCGGAGAGCTTGCCATGATGATTAATGAAGAAGGTTGGCTGCCGGGTAAAATAAAATGCGAAGGGCTTGGAGTTATTCCATGTCAGAATTATACTCATAAATCTATTTATAGATTGCCGGTTAATCCTTCTCCTAATTTGCAGAATATGAGTTCGATTTATTTGTATCCATCACTTTGTCTTCTGGAAGGTACCTGCATCAGCGTTGGGCGCGGAACCGATTTTCCGTTTCAGGTTTATGGAAATCCATCGTTAAGCGAAACAGGGTTTACGTTTACTCCACGAAGTATAAAAGGGGTTTCGAAAAATCCGCTGTATGAAGGTATACTTTGTTATGGTGTTGACTTACGAAATATAAGCGATCAAGAGCTGATAGCTGATCCGAAATTAAACTTGGATTACCTATTGAATGCCTACAAGCACTGCAATGATAAAAAAACATTTTTTAACAATTATTTCGAAAAACTGGCTGGTACTGCATCGTTACGGGCACAGATCATTAAAGGTGTAAGTATCGAAACTATCCGACAGAGTTGGCAACCAGGGATTGAGCAATTCAATATCATCCGCAAAAAATATTTATTGTACGAAGATTTTTGATCAAGCTGTTTTTTTAACTGCAAGGAGCGCCAAATAAAAAATATTCTGATCAGGGTTACGACTTTTTTATAGCGTAAATTTTAAAGAAATTTTGAAAGCAAAGTTTTTTGATGGTGATGGGTATGCATATGGTCCATAGCGATAAAATACGCCAAAGCCATATCCCAGAAAAACCATTGAAAGTAACTTGTCGACTAATATTCCTGATTCGTAATATCCCTTTTCGAGGGTTTTAAAATTGACGATTTGATGGTATTGAGGGTTACTAAGCTTTCCAACCCCGATATTCGTTACCAGACTTATTTCGGGTCTGAAAGATGGCCGACTGAATAAAAGGCTTCCAAAATTCTGTTTCAGAAACAGCGAAACAAATTCGTCAGAGAAAAACTCGTTAATCCTCATAGTGGCGAAGCTGTTTTCAACTTCGATTCCAAATTGTTGGTAGGTACCAAGCGAATTATATAAATTACACATAGGAATATTGCCAATGGCTTTTGCGGCAGTAATCTGGATTTGTGATTTACCTATCACTCGCATCAAAAAGCTTTTTGAGATTTTTAGTTCGTATTTCGAATATTCAAAATCTCCATTTATCCATTTTATTCCCTGATGATAGTTAAACCATATCATGGGAAATGCGGTACCGAGCGAGATAAGTCGTCCGTTAGGTGTTTGAATAAACTTTTCGCGAAATCCCAACTTAAGGCTAATCCCGGCATCGGTAAATCTAAAATTATTAGTTATTGCATATGGGTCAGGGTTGTTTGGTGAAAAGGAATAGTCTTGAACGGTTTTCTGCTCCTGATTTAAAAAAAGGTTGAATCTGAGATGTGACAGTGCCCTGAAACTAAATGCAACTTCTTTTTTACGAACGAAATCCATTCGGTTGACATATAATTTCCGGAAAACTTCACTGGAATTCATTATGTAGTCATCAAAGAACTCAATTCCACCTGTCTCCATAACATCGTGAGAGTATTTGAGAGTAAGTTTGGTGTTCGATTGCCAATTTGGAAATAGTTGAAGGAATGATCCGTATTTCCAGTTTTTATCATGAAAACCATAGGAAAGATAGCCTCCCAGAGAATAGAACGATCCTATCTTTTGATTGGTTGACAAGCCCACACCTAGTTTGAAGCCCTCGTAATCATTAAAGCCTACCAGCCTTTTATAATCCAGATTAAAAACGCCCCAGGGAATATTTCCAGTAATGAAGGCATCAAAAAAATTTAGTTTCTGGTCGAAATCATGTGCACGTCCAAGGCTGTCTATCAAATAGTAAGTGGTTGAATCTCTTGCCGTCAAAGGCAATGGACGATATGTATTCCATAAACTATCCGTTTTTTTGTATGCATCCTTTGAGGCATCAAGTACAATATTCGAGAATGAAACATCATTAAGATCGGGATTGATTTTTATGTCCGAAAGGTAACTTTTTCCAATACCTACCAGATAATATTTGTGTGTTCTGGTTTTAATTTTCGATTTTTTTAAAAGTAAATCAGTATTGAGTTGAGTTGGAAACCATTGGGAATGATCAATCAGCTCATATTGTTGCTGCACTCTGATGGCAAAGCGATTATCAGAGTGTACCGGACCGGCAATAACATTTTGGATGGCATAACCATTCGAGTTTATGTACAATACACCCTGAAGGCCATCAAAATTAGTACCTCGCCTTGGTTTGAAGGAGATTACATAAAGCGTATCCAGTGTTTCTGTTAGAAAAGTATCCTGTAAAAGGAAGAAATATTTTTTTATACTCCCGGGACTGATAGGATTAAGGTAATTTTTAGCCAGTAGCGTTACAAAAGTATTGTAAAATGAAAAGGATTGAAATTGAGTTGCCAACATGGTAAACGAAGGGTCGGAAAATCCGGAAACTTTTGAAGAAATGACCTTTTCATGGTTCTTGTCAGGATATTGAAATAAACGTTGACTAATTGACTCAATAATAAAAAGATGTTGTTTGCCCAGCTTATTCTTTATTCGAATGTTTGAGGGATCGGGAAGAATGGAATCCATATAGACGGCTGCCTGAATGCGATTAAACGAGGTGTCTTCCTGATAGGTAAAATGCATTTTGTTATAGGCTCTATATGAGAATGAATGCATCTTTTCAGGATTGTTCCTTTCGCGGTTATCTATTACCCTCTCAATAATGCGGTGCGCAGGGTTAGCTCCCGGATGCACAACAACCTCACCTAACTCAATATTTTTTCTTTGTAATGTTATCCGAAGGTTCGATGTATTTAACGACGGTGTAATGGAAATTGTTGTTAACTCATAGCCCACATAGCTAAATGTAAGATTTTGTATGGGTTCTTTGGATTCAATTGTAAAAAAACCGTCGATATTAGATTGCACACCTTTTCGGCCATTATCGAAGGATATATTAACAAAGGCCAATGTCTCGTAGGTCTCCTTGTCAGTCACTCTACCTTTAAAATGAAAAGTTTGTGCAAACGTCTGTTGCACAAATAATGCAATGGCAACGATAAAAACGTATCGGGTAATCATAAAAAAGCCCGGTTAAATTTGAATAACCGGGTTAAAAATACTAAAATAGAATTGATCATGCTTTAAGCATTTTTAAAAAACCAACTTCTTTAGGGTCCAGATACCTCCACATTCCGCGAGAGAGGCCTTTTTTAGTTAACCCGGCAAAATAAATACGGTCGAGTTTTAATACTTTATAGCCCAAGTGCTCAAAGAGCCGGCGAATAATTCGGTTGCGGCCTGAGTGAATTTCGATACCAACCAGCGAGCTATCATCTTCAAATACATAATTAATGTTGTCAGCTTTTATGATACCATCATCGAGCGTAATGCCTTCCTTGATAGCCTGCAAATCCTCAGCTTTAACACTCTTTTCTAATTGTACCTGATAGATTTTTCTATAATTGGAAGTAGGATGTGTAAGTTTTTTTGTCAACTCACCATCATTGGTTAACAAAAGCACACCGGTGGTCATTCTATCCAGGCGACCTACCGGATAAATACGTTCCTTGCATGCACCCTGAACCAATTCCATTACTGTTCTTTTAGCATGAGGATCATCCACCGATGTTACATAGTCCTTTGGCTTATTTAACAGGATATAAACCTTGCGCTCGGCTTGAAGTCTTTCAGCATTATATCGCACATCGTCGGTTGGTAAAACCTTCGAACCTAACTGTGAAACGATCTGCCCGTTTACAGTAATTAAGCCAGCTTGAATGTAATCATCAGCTTCACGCCGGGAGCATAAACCGGTATTAGCAATATATTTATTCAGACGTAAAGGTGCATCTACCGGAACATCATTAAAATTGTACACCGGCTGCCGGGGTTTCCCTGTAAGTTGACGTCCTGTCCCTTTTTGGAACGGCCTTCCTGAAGATGATCCTCCGTATGATGATTGGCTATCCCTGCCCGAACCTTGTCCGTAAGATTTTTTAAAAACAGGTCTTTGATTGTCACCAGACGATTTTTTTACAAATGGTCTGGAATCTTTGTTGTATGTATCGGACGATCTTTTCACAAAAGGCCGCGAGCTTTGATCGCGTGAGTCAGACGATTTTTTTACGAACGGTCTGCTGTTAGAATCATAAGAATTACCACCTTCCTGCTGGTAAGGTTTTTTGTAGCCAACCTTATCACTACTAAATAAAGGTTTTTTGTCTCTCGAATCCGACGAATTATCGTATCTGTTATTGTCGTAAGTTTTGTTTCGAGTTGTGATACGTTTTCGTTTGTTGGGTTGAGAAGAATCAGAATGGTCTCCTCCACTTTTTTGGTCGTCTTTAATCATATTCTATTGATAGTTAAATAATTATATTTATAGCATCCCTGCTAAATTTTAATTGTTAATTTACAAATAAAGTCTGCAAAAATAATACTTTTTAACAGAAAATTAAGAGGTTGTATAAAAATTGGCTCAAAATCCTCAATAACGGGCTTTATTATTTTTTAGTTTTTTATACCTTTCGGAAATAAAATAACTAAGGAAAAACCACATTCACGCGTATCATTTGCAGTTTAAACCATATTAGATAAATTTTACAGGTTAATAAAAAACATACCATAATGAAATTAATAAACAATCAATTACTAGAAGATGTTGTGTCCCAAGCAAGATTATCTTCACGAAAACGAAAAAATTATAATTTCCATGAGAGGCTTGACGCTAACGTACAGCGAATGCTAAATGCTATTGAGCCCGGAACCTATGTTCATCCTCACAAGCATGAGAATCCTGACAAGGTAGAGGCATTTCTTATACTTAAAGGCAAAGCGCTTGTAGTTGAATTTGACAATTTCGGTAAAATTACATCCTATTGCATCGTATCGCCTGCAGATGGCGTGTACGGGTCCGAAATAGCCCCACGAACCTGGCATTGTATAATTTCGCTTGCCCAAGGAACGGTAGTTTATGAGGTAAAGGATGGACCTTATTCGCCAATAAACGACAAGGATTTTGCTGAATGGGCCCCTAAAGAGGGAGATGCCGGTTGTGATAAATATATTCAGAGCATTTTACAACGTTGTGGAATTGTGCAATAATTATAAAATCAAATAGTTAACTATAAATCGTTTATAAAATTTACTTATGACATTAATAAAATCAATTTCCGGAATTCGTGGAACTATTGGAGGAAAACCAGGCGAAGGGCTAACCCCTCTTGATACGGTAAAATTTACAGCCGCATTTGCCACATGGGTTCGAAATAACTCGAGTAAAAGAGCATCTGATCGTTTGAAAATTGTATTGGGACGTGATGCGCGTATTTCGGGGCCAATGGTAAAACAAATTGTAATTGGAACGCTTACCGGTATGGGTATCGATGTAATTGATATTGATCTGGCTACCACACCTACAGTTGAAATTGCAGTAACTGAAGAGAAAGCAGATGGAGGTATAATTCTAACCGCCAGCCACAACCCCAAACAATGGAATGCCCTGAAGTTGCTTAATAACAAAGGCGAATTTTTAAATGATACCGACGGTAAACTAGTTTTATCTTATGCAGAGAATGATGCATATATTTTTGCAGATGTCGATTTACTCGGAAATATAGTGGAGAAAGATTACACTAATATTCACATTAATCAGGTTCTTAAACTTAAATTGGTTGATATCGAAGCTATTCGTGCAAAAAACTTTACCGTAGCCATTGATTGTGTCAATTCTGTGGGTGGTGTTGTATTACCTAAACTTCTGAAAGCCTTGGGAGTTAAAGAAATAATTGAACTTTATTGCGAACCAAACGGCATTTTTCCTCACAACCCCGAACCACTTCCTGAACATTTAACAGAAATTTCGAAGGTTACAAAAGATAAAAAAGCAGATGTTGCATTTGTTGTAGATCCGGATGTTGACCGGTTGGCAATTGTAAATGAGGACGGATCAATGTTTGGCGAAGAATATACTCTGGTGGCGGTGGCTGATTATATTCTAAGTAACCAGGTTGGAAATACATGTTCAAACTTATCTTCATCAAGGGCTTTAAGAGATGTTACGGAGAAGCATGGTGGAAAATATGTGGCAGCTGCAGTTGGTGAGGTGAATGTAGTGGCTGCTATGAAAGCTAATAATGCCATTATCGGTGGTGAAGGGAATGGCGGAATTATCTATCCTGAGCTTCATTATGGGCGCGATGCACTTGTTGGAATTGCATTGTTTCTGACTCATCTGTCCAAATCCGGACAAACCTGTTCACAATTGCGGGCAGGATATCCGGAGTATTATATTTCGAAAAATAAAATTGAGCTGAAACCTGGAATTGATGTCGATTTAATCCTTAAAAAAGTGAAAATAAGGTTTTCAGATCAACAAATTAACGATATTGATGGTGTGAAGATTGATTTCCCTGAAGAATGGGTTCATCTCCGAAAATCTAATACCGAGCCTATTATCAGGATTTATGCCGAAAGCAAGTCGAAGGAAAACGCTGATAAATTAGCTAACAAAATTATAAACGAAATAAAATCAATGCTGTAGATTAAGAATGAAACAAATTGTTAACCCCCGTTCGGCTTAGGATTTGCCTGAGGCGGCCATATATTTAGAAATGGATTGATTTTGTGTAAACATTTTATTAAGTTTGGCTTAATAATTGATGTATTACGTGCGCATCTGGTTTTTCGTTATTGGGCATTTTAATAAACATTTAACTACTTATTATTAAACTATCTATGAAAAAGAAAGCAATTTTTATTGTTATTGGCATTCTTATTTTGATCATTATTGTTGTTGCCGCCAACAAAAGCAAGAAACCCAAAGAGACACAGTTATTTACAAAAGTTCAGAAAGGCGTATTTGAAGTTCTGATAACAGTTACCGGTGAACTGGAGGCTTTAAACAAAGAAGATATTACTGCTCCCCCCGGATTACGCAACGATTTAATTCGTTTATATCAGGTGAAAATTCAGGACCTTATACCAGAGGGCACAGTGGTAGATTCAGGTCAATATGTGGCAACACTGGATCGCACTGAAATAACTACACGAATGCGCGAAGTGCAGGATGAACTTGAAAAACAGAAATCCAATTTCCTTAAATCACAGCTTGATACAACCATCCAATTACGTGATTTACGTGATCAGTTAATCAATATGAATTACGATTTGGAGGAAAGACAAATTACGCTTGATCAGTCCAAATTTGAACCGCCTGCAACTATCCGACAGGCTCAGATTAACCTAGATAAGGCTCAACGTACTGCCGAAAACGCAAATAAAAATTATAAGCTAAAAGTTAAACAAGCCGAAGTAACTATAAAAGAAGCTACTATCAATATGGATAGACAACAGCGTCGGCTCGATGAGATTGTGAAGGTTATGAACCAGTTTGTAATTACTGCACCAAAAAGAGGAATGGTAATTTACGCCAAAGACTGGAACGGGCAAAAGCGTAAAGTTGGCTCATCAGTGAATATATGGGAGCCCAATGTTGCTACATTGCCCGACTTATCGGTTATGATTTCGAAAACTTATGTTAGTGAGGTTGATATTAATAAGGTTTTAGTAGGGCAGAAAACCAGGCTGGGTGTGGATGCTTTTTCTGACCGTAAATTTAACGGTGAAGTTATAAGGGTTTCCAATGTTGGAGAGCAATTACCCGGAAGCGATTCAAAAGTATTTGAAGTTGCAATCCGTTTAAACGGTACCGATCCCGTATTGCGTCCATACATGACCACCAGTAACTTTGTGGTAATAAATACCTATAAGAACACTACTTTTGTGCCAATCGAAGCTATTCACAGTCAAGATTCTATCCCATTTGTCTATACAAAAAAAGGTAGCAAACAGATTGTGCTT
This sequence comes from Bacteroidales bacterium, assembly GCA_038213375.1. GTDB lineage: Bacteria > Bacteroidota > Bacteroidia > Bacteroidales > JAAUTT01 > JAAUTT01. The sequence goes on from JBBQTB010000030.1 coordinate 14,457, forward strand.
TTGGGTGAAATGAATGAGAACGAGGTGATTATAGAAAAGGGGCTTAAGCCAGGTGAAGAAATTTATCTCGCTGTTCCTGAAAAAGCCGAAATGTTTGCTATGGTTGGAAAGGACGAACTTCTGCCATTAATTAAAGCCAAAGAAGCAAAAAGGAAGAAGGATAAAGAAGAGTTTGATCATAAAGCAAAAGAAAAAGACAAGATTAAAAATATGATGCAACCCGGTGCTCCTGTATCTGGTGTTAAGGTTGTGCAGACTAAGGCAAAAACCATATTAAAATCTTGACCTATGCGTTTTTTTAAAAGGTATTTTCATGACATTACGATCGCCTTCGAGTCCATTCTGGCCAATAAATTAAGGTCGTTTCTTACGGCGCTTGGGATCATATTCGGTGTGGCTGCGGTAATAAGCATGCTGGCCATTGGGAATGGAGCTCAAAAGGAAATTCTCGAACAGATTAAAATGGTAGGAGTGAATAATATTGTTGTACTACCTCTGGTGCCTGATCAGGATGATAAAGAAAGCTCCTCCGAAACACAAAACAACGGCGCCGGAAAGCAAAAGAAAAAGTATACCCCAGGCCTTACCATGCTTGATGTGGAATCAATCAAAAGTACGTTATCAACGGTAAAATTTATAAGTCCCGAAGTTATTGTCAAAAATAATTTGGTTCAATTTGGAATGAAGCAGGACGCTAAAATTTTAGGTGTCACACTTGACTATTTCAATATCTACAATCTTAAGTTGGAAAAAGGTCAGTATTTTGATGCATTTCAGGAGGAAAACGGATTGGGAGTTTGTGTTATCGGGGCAAATGTTCAAAGCAAGTTTTTTCCTCAATCTAATCCTATCGGCCAATATATCAAATTTGGGAAAATCTGGTTTCGTATAACAGGTGTACTAGATAGGAATAATATTAAATTAACCGGATATCAGAATGCTGGTGTCAATGTGGTTAACGACAATATTTTTGTTCCCATAAAAACTATGCTGATGCGGTTTCAGAACCGTGGACTAATCAATGCTGACATGGTACTTAAAGCATCACGACAGTCAGATGAAGACAAGCAGAAAAATAAAACAAAAAATTACCATCAACTTGATAAAATTGTGGTTCAGGTAAACGAAACTGAAGATATTAATCCAACTGTTGAAGTATTGAGCAGGATGCTACTGCGCCGCCATGCGGATGTGAAGGACTATGAAATATCGGTTCCGGAACTGCTTCTGAAACAACAGCAACGAACGAAAGAGATTTTTAATATTGTTTTGGGCGCAATTGCCAGCATCTCACTCATTGTGGGTGGTATAGGTATTATGAATATCATGTTTGCTTCGGTGATGGAACGGATAAAGGAAATTGGCACCCGCATGGCTATTGGTGCAAAGAAAATGGACATTGTTATTCAATTTCTTTCGGAAGCTGTTTTAATCAGTGTAACTGGTGGTATTATAGGGGTAATTCTCGGCGTTGTAACCTCGATGCTGATTACCCGGTTTACTAATATTGCTACCATTATCTCGCCATTCTCAGTACTTGTGGCATTTGCAGTTTCGGCTTCGGTCGGAATTATATTTGGATATTCACCGGCAAAACGGGCATCAGAAAGAGACCCTATTGAATCACTCAGATACGAATAAATCCTTATTTTTATGAATCGCCTACTTATTATATTAGCATTACTTTCAATAACTTTGTCTTCTTTTTCTCAGGAGCGTTTTGAGCGTTTTTCGCTCAGTGATGTGATCCGTATTTCGCACCAGCAGTCGCCCGATGCCATTGCCGCCAAAAACCAATTCCGGGCCAGTTACTGGCAAAACCGAAGTGTTAGAGCCAATTATCTTCCAAGTATTAACTTTAGTGGAACTGTGCCCAATTTTAATAGATCTATTCAGTGGAATCAGGGTACTCAAACGATTATTTCCTCAAATAGTCTTACGAATCTGGGTAATCTGTATCTGAACCAGAGCATTTCGCCAACCGGAGGAAACATTTCGCTTAACACAAACCTGAATCAGATAAACTATTTGGGATCCAATCCTTCAACCAGTTATCTGTCTGTTCCGATTAGCATTGCATATTCTCAACCTTTATTTGGGTTTAACAGTATGAAATGGGAACGTAAAATTCAGCCTCTCGTTTATGAAGAAGCAAAACGTGCATATATCGAATTCATGGAACAAGTATCATTAACCAGCATTAATCGTTTTTTCGATTTGGCATTGGCTCAGTTAAATTTAAGAGTAGCTCAAATAAATTATAGTAATAATGATACACTTTATAAAATAGCAAAAGGACGCTATAATATCGGAACTATTGCTGAAAATGATGTGTTGCAGCAGCAGCTCGCCTTTTTGAACTCCAAAACGGCTCTGAACAAATCCGAAATTGATGTGGAGCTTCAGAAGTTAAGGCTTAGATCCTTTCTGGGCTATAATGAAAAGCTAAATTTTGAGCTTCAACTTCCTGACAGTATACCCAATTTGGAAATTTCGTATGATCAGATTTTGATTCAGGCGCTTAAAAACAATGTCGACGTTATTTCATGGAATCGGAGGTTAATGGAAGCCAAACGCGATGTAGCGCAGGCCAAAGGACAACGCCGGACAATTAATTTAAGTGCGGCATATGGTCTGGATCACAATCAAACCAATACGCTGGCGTCAGCTTATCAATCGCCTTATAATGACAATCAAATGTTTCAGGTTGGAATTCAGCTTCCATTGATCGACTGGGGGCGTGGCCGTGGAAAAGTTAAAGTTGCACAATCGAACCAGGAACTCACAAACATTAGGGTTGAGCAAGCCAAAACCGACTTTGAACAAAACATATTTGTACAGGTAATGCAGTTTAATTTACAGGACGGACAGGTAACTGTGGCTGCCAAAGCCGACACAATTGCCCAAAAACGCTACGACGTAACCAAGCAAAGGTTCCTGATAGGAAAAATCGCCATCCTCGATTTAAATGTGGCTCAATCAGAGAAAGATCAGGCTAAACGTGGTTATATTAGTGCTTTACGCGATTATTGGAATTATTATTTTTTATTGAGGCAGTTAACCTTGTCTGATATAACAAATGGTACTGATTTGAAAGAGGACTTAGATGCATTGATCCAATAATTCGGGAACATTCCTTACTAGTGTCATGTAAAACATAATTTGTCGGTTCTAGCTGTTGAAAGACCTGTCAGGTTTTTAAAACCTGACAGGTCTCATCCCACTGGTGTCACGTCATATATTAATTGACGCAAAATCTTTCAGGTTTATATCAATGAATTATTGAAAGACCTGTTAGGTTTATATCAATGAATTATTGGAAGACCTGTCAGGTTTCAAAAACCTGACAGGTCTCATCATCAAAATTATATTTAACATAACACTAGTGTTGGAACCCAAAAGCAAACCCGAAAATAAATATGCTGTAAAACATATTTTTTATTTCAAACCATTAGACCTATATTATTTATTGGTTGTTATGAAAATAACACTAAAAAAGCAATTAATTTCCAAAACATTACATGAAAAAGAGTTCACTTTTTAGTCAGAAAAATTTATAATTTAGCAGACGTTTTTTTTAATGCATTTAAATTTAATATAGAATTATGACTAAGATCTCAGTAATAGGTGCAGGTAACGTAGGCGCTACATGTGCAAATGTAATGGCGCAAAAGGAATTAGCAAGTGAAATAGTATTGCTTGATATTAAAGAAGGTGTTTCAGAAGGGAAATCTCTTGATATAATGCAAACTGCTACTTTGTTGGGGTTTGACAGTCGTGTGATTGGAGTTACCAACGATTATAGCAAAACAGCTAATTCTGATGTAGTTGTAATTACCTCAGGTATTCCCCGCAAACCTGGCATGACCCGCGAAGATTTGATTGGTATCAACGCCGGCATTGTTAAGGATGTAGCTCAAAATATTCTTAAATATTCTCCAAACGCCATTCTGGTTGTTATTAGCAATCCGATGGATACTATGACTTATTTAGCTCTTAAGTCAACAGGTCTGCCGAAGAATCGCATCATTGGTATGGGTGGAATTCTCGACAGCTCCCGTTTTAAATGTTACTTGAGTTTGGCTTTACAGGCACCAGCCAGCGACATTCAGGGAGTTGTAATTGGCGGACATGGTGATACTACAATGATACCTCTTACGCGTTTTGCCACTTACAATGGTGTCCCGATTACCTCAATTTTGGATGGCGAAATTGTGAATAAAGTAGTTGCCGACACAATGGTTGGTGGAGCTACCCTCACTAAATTTTTGGGTACTTCGGCATGGTATGCCCCAGGCGCTGCCGGCGCTGCTTTGGTTGAAGCCATTGTTCGTGACGAGAAAAAGGTTTATCCATGCTGTGTATCCTTGGACGGTGAATATGGCCAGAAGGATATTTGTATTGGCGTTCCGGTTGTAATAGGCAAAAACGGTTGGGAAAAGATAATCGATTTCAAACTCAATGCCGATGAAAAAGCAGCATTCGATAAGAGCGCTGACGCTGTTCGCAGCATGAATACAGTTCTAAAAGAAATGAAGTTATTGTAAATTATTTGATAATGAAAAAACCCCTTGCTTTTTCAAAAAGCAAGGGGTTTAAATTTTATCTTCTCTAACTTCACTACCATCTTATTTCATGACTATAAAAATACCCATTGAAATTGTTGAACTTGATAATACCAGTTTCCATCTTTTTGTGGAAGGCTTTGTTAACGGGCAGAGGTGCGATCTGATAATCGATACGGGAGCATCCAAAACAGTTTTTGCTTTAAATCATATTAGCGATATTTTGGACACGCCTGCTGAAATATTGTCAGGGATACAGTCGGCAGGTATAAATGCAGCTGAAATGGATAGCCATAAGGGAATTCTAAGTCGTTTTAAAATGGGCGATTTTTATATTGAAAAATTCAACATCATTTTAATTGATCTTAATTCAATCGATCAACTATACAAAAATATATCTTCAAAATCTATCTGGGGTTTGATAGGCAGCGATTTTCTCTTGAAATACAAGGCTAAAATTGATTATTCAAAAAGGGTATTGACATTGCATGCACCAAAAATCAATTATCATGGAAATTAAGTACTAAGTACTAATTACTAAGCACTCTCTATTCCCACTTACGATTTATTGAAAAAGTACCTTTTGAAATATAAAGATTGATCAAGCTTCGGAATAAAAAAATATTATATATTTGCGCTCTAACTTTGAAAAAAATCTATACAAATTTTAAATATAATCTCAAATGCAAAATAAAGGAGCCGTCAAGTTATTTGCTATAGCCTTGGCATTGGTCTGTTTATACCAGTTATCATTCACTTTTTTTACGTTAAGAGCTGATAAAAAAGCAGAGGTATTTGCTAATGGTAATTTGAACAAAAAAGAGAAATACCTTGATTCAATATCGGGCCAAGTAGTATATAACTTTATAGGATTACGCAAGTATACCTATCGCGAATGCAAAGAACGTCAGATCGCATTGGGTCTTGACTTAAGAGGTGGAATGGATGTTATTCTTGAAGTATCGGTTGTTGATGTAATCCGTGCCTTGTCAAACAATAGTACCGATTCAACTTTTGTTCAGGCAATAGCGCTTGCAAAGAAATACCAATTAACGTCTCGTGAAGATTTTGTAACTCTGTTTGGACGGGCTTTTACTAAAATTGATCCAAATGCCAAACTTGCCGCCATATTTTCAACCGTAGAACTAAAGGACAGGGTTAATTTTAGCTCTACCAACCAAAAGGTTTTAGCAGTTATTCATGATGAAGCTAATGCTGCAATTGATAATTCATTTAATATCCTAAAATCAAGAATTGACCGGTTTGGTGTTCTTCAGCCAAATGTTCAGCAATTGGAAACCAAAGGACGTATTCAGGTTGATTTACCTGGTATCAAAGAGCCTGAGCGGGTTCGTAAACTGCTTCAGGGAACAGCTAATCTCGAATTCTGGGAAACTTATGATAATCAGGAAGTATATGGCTTTCTTCTTGAAACGAACAAGCGTCTGAAAGATATTCTTGCATCCGAAACCGGAGTATCGGATTCTATAGCTAATATTAAAAAGGTTTCTGTTGCAAAAACATCTGAAAAGAAAGATACCACTAAAAGAGTATCATTGTTGGATAAAATTGCAAGCGACACTACCAAAAAGGACACAGCAGCTCTTCCAAATCAAGGTCTTAAGGACTATCCTTTGTTTGCAGTGCTAACTCCTAATTCTACCAGAGATGGTAAGTTAGGTGCAGGCGCTCTGGTTGGATACGCTAAGATCAGTGATACCGCCAAAGTAAATAATTACCTTCATTTGAAACAAATCAGGGCGATTTTCCCAAGAGATATTCGTTTTCTTTGGTCAAGCAAACCTGCTGCTGATGACAAATCCATGACAACTTATGAGTTGTATGCTATTAAAGTATCAACCCGCGATGGAAAAGCACCTTTAGATGGCTCTGTAGTTACTAATGCACGGGGAGAATTTGGCCAAAACAAGTCGGTTGCAGAAGTGAATATGACGATGAATGGCGAAGGAACCAAGATTTGGGCTCGTTTAACTAAGGAAAATATTGGAAAATGTATCGCTGTTGTTCTCGACAATAGTGTGCAAACAGCACCCACAGTTAATAGCGAGATACCTAATGGTAGCTCAGTTATTACAGGTCATTACACTATTAGTGAGGCACAGGATTTAGCCATTATTCTGAAATCGGGAAAAATGCCTGCTCCTGCACGTATTATCAACGAAAACGTTGTTGGACCGTCTCTTGGACAGGAATCTATAAATGCTGGTTTAATGTCATTCGTTATTGCATTTATAGGTGTGTTGCTATATATGTGGCTTTATTATGGTCGTGCCGGGAATGTGGCAAATGTGGCTTTGTTTGCAAATGTTTTCTTCCTGTTTGGTGTTTTTGCATCCATGGGATTGGTGTTAACCTTGCCGGGTATTGCCGGTATCGTATTAACTCTTGCTATGGCAGTTGACGGTAATGTCATTATCTACGAGCGTATGCGGGAGGAAGTTCGTGCCGGCAAAGGATCCAAACTTGTGGTGAAAGACGGTTTCTGGCATGCTTATTCAGCCATTATCGATGGTCACGTTACTACTATTTTAACAGGTATCGTTCTCTATATTTTTGGTCAGGGTCCTGTACAAGGTTTTGCCACCTCACTTATTGTTGGTCTGCTTTTATCTTTGTTTTCTTCCATCTTCATTGCACGTTTGATGTTTGAATGGATGCTCGATCGCAACATCAACATTACCCTTGGAAATAGATTTACCATCAATGCGATGACAAAAGTCAATATTGACTTTATCGGAGTACGAAAGAAGATGTACGTCATTTCAAGTGTGGTGATATTAATTGGTATCATATCATTATTTGTGCGCGGGTTAGATCCAAGTATCGATTTCAAAGGTGGACGAACTTATATTGTGCGCTTTGATGCAGCGGTTCAAACTCAGGATATTCGCGAATCTCTGGCCAAATCTTTTGGCACTGCTCCCGAAGTAAAAACATTTGGTAGCGACAATCAGGTAAAAATTACCACAGCGTATTTGATTGATGATAAAACGAAACAAACCGATTCTATCGTTGAGAATAAGCTTTTCGCAGGGTTAAAGAATCATTATAAAACTCCTATTACGTTTGCTGAATTCTCTCAGGGTTCTCAAACAAAAACAAGAGGAGAACAGAGTTCCCAAAAGGTCGATCCTGTAATATCCAGCGAATTGATTTACCGTGCTTTTATGGCTGTGTTTTTTGGATTGGTCATTATATTTATTTATATCGCAATCCGTTTCAAAAATTGGAAATATGGTGTGGGCGGGGTAGTCTCTTTGTTCCACGACACGCTTATTGTTATTGGTGCGTTCTCGTTATTCTGGGGTATTTTACCTTTTAGTCTTGAAATTGGTCAGGATTTCATTGCCGCCTTATTAACGATTATTGGTTATTCTATTATGGATACCGTAATTATCTATGATAGAATTCGTGAGTACAAATTGTTATATCCGGCCAGACCTCTTGATGTTAACATCAACGATGCTATTAATCATACATTGGGACGGACTGTTAATACATCAGGTATTACTTTGGTAGTATTGATTGTAATTTTCATCTTTGGTGGTGAAATTCTCCGCGGGTTTATCTTTGCCTTGTTGGTAGGGGTTTCTGTTGGAACTTACTCTTCTGTATTTAATGCAACACCTGTAGCTTACGACATCATAAGGCTTACCGAAAAGAAAAAAGACAAAAAATAAGACAATAAAAAGAAACAAAAACAGCAAGAGTAACCTGCTGTTTTTGTTTTTTCTGTTTCCATCCATTTCTATTTCCATCCATCTATTTCTATTTATCTCATTTCATTAGTATATTTGTACCATTAAATTAAGAAAACATGGGTATCGGAGGTTCAGAAATATTTATCATCTTGTTATTTGCTCTTATGTTTTTCGGTGCAGATAAAATTCCAGAAATTGCAAAAGGATTGGGTAAAGCCATGCGTGAGTTTAAAAAAGCATCTGATGATATTAAATCAGAGATAAATAATAGCATGTCAGATGTAAAATCTGATTTGAATGATATTAAGGAAGATATAACAAATACGGTTAATCCGGTTAAAGATGATATAAATAAATCAATTCAACACTGAAAACAATCGTAAGTTGCAAAAAAAACAAGTTAAAGAAGTACTTTTACTCTTGAAATTTGTAGTTTTTATGCATTGATTTGTAGTTGCTTCTTGGCTCTTTAATCTTCTATATGCCTTAAAAAATATAGCGAAATCCTCTTTGATGATTCGATCGGAAAACATTACAAAATCATACGGAACATTACAGGTGTTAAAAGGTATTGATGTTGAGATACCTAAAGGTCAGATTGTTTCTATTGTTGGCGCAAGTGGAGCAGGGAAGACCACATTTTTGCAAATATTGGGTACATTAAGTAAACCCGATAGCGGAAAAGTATGGATAGATAATGTAGATTTAAATAGATTAAGTGAGCGCGATTTGGCACGTTTTCGGAATCAAAAAATCGGATTTGTTTTTCAATTTCACCACTTATTACCCGAGTTTACCGCACTCGAAAATGTTTGTATTCCTGCTTTAATTAATAAACAATCAAAAAAAACAGCCGAACATAAAGCTCATGAGTTACTCACATTTCTTGGACTCGACCATCGGCTTAAACATAAGCCGGATGAATTGTCAGGGGGTGAACAGCAGAGAGTTGCTGTAGCCAGAGCATTAATCAACAACCCTTTGGTTATATTTGCCGACGAGCCTTCAGGAAACCTCGATTCGGTTAACAAGCAGGAATTGCACAATTTATTTTTTGCATTGCGCGACAAATTCAATCAAACATTTGTGATCGTTACGCACGACATGGGGCTCGCTGAAATGAGCGATCGCATGTTACAGATGCATGATGGAAAAATGATATTATAATTTATATCACTTTAAGTGAGTAATATACCTCAACTTTTGCTGAAAGAATTTCTTGAGGAAAAATACGACCTTTACAATCGTCCGCAATTTATCGAATCCGACCCTATTCAAATACCTCATTCTTTTTCGTTGAGAGAAGATATAGAGATTGCCGGCTTTTTAGCCGCCACCATCGCCTGGGGACAGAGGAAATCTATTATTTCGAACTCCAAAAAGTTAATGGAAAGAATGGGCAATAATCCATTTGATTTTGTAATGAATGCAAACAGCATCCAACTTTTAAATTTAAACGGTTTTGTCCATCGAACGTTTAATAGCGACGATTGCACCTATTTTATTAAATCCCTTCGTAGCATATATTCAAAGCACAATGGGTTAAAACATTTTTTCGAAGAATCGTATACAAAAAATTGTGATATACGCCAGGTGCTAGCTGATTTCAGGACATTGTTTTTCGAGATTTCCGGCAACCCTCATACAGGGAAGCATATTTCTGATGTTAGCAAAGGGTCGTCCGCAAAACGATTAAATATGTTTTTGCGCTGGATGGTAAGAAGTGATAAGCGGGGTGTTGATTTTGGCCTGTGGCAGCATATTCCATCCTCGGCTCTGTATCTCCCGCTCGACCTTCATACCGGAAATGTAGCTCGAAAACTTGGAATTCTTCAGCGAAAGCAAAATGATTGGAAGGCCGTAGATGAAGTTACTTCAGCGCTGCGTAGCCTTGACATATCTGATCCGGTGAAATATGACTTCGCTTTATTTGGATTGGGTATATTTGAGAAATTTTAGTTTTGTGGCAAATATCTATTTTGAGTTTAAGCAGTTTACTGTATTTCAGGATCGCTGCGCCATGAAGGTTGGAACCGATGGTGTGCTTCTCGGGGCTTGGGTAAATGCACATAATGAAAATAAAATTTTGGACATTGGCGCTGGTACAGGTTTAATTGCGTTGATGCTTGCCCAACGCACGGCTTCTGAAATATATACTTTGGAAATTGAGCCCGGCTCATGCCTGCAGGCACAGGAAAACATAAATACCAGCCCCTGGAAAGAACGAATCACTGCAATCAATACTTCCGTTCAGGAATATTCAAGGAAACCCAATTTAAGCTTCGAACTTATCGTTTCAAATCCTCCTTTTTTCAGCAATTCACTAAAAACTCCCCAGAAAGAAAGAACGCTTGCACGCCATAACGATCAGCTATTACCAGACGAATTACTCTCGGCAGTTAATGATTTGCTAAGTCAGTATGGTCGATTTGGGGTTATTTTGCCTTACATCGACTCGTCATTATTTATTGTTGACGCAGCGCTGTATCAACTTTATTGTGTCCGAAAAACGATGGTTCGTTCTTCTAAAGAGAAGAAACCGCATCGGGTATTGATGGAATTTAGCAGATTTAGAATGAAATTGGTGGAAACTGAATTAATTATTTATAATGAACCACACCAGTATTCTGACGACTATAAAAACCTGACAGGCGAATTTTATCTGGCGTTTTAGAGCATAAAAAAACCTCCTGAATGGCTGCCAAACGGAGGTTTAGTTGTATCTTATTTTAATAATGCCTTGAATGTTTCTGATGTAAATTAACAAAAAGAAAATGTAAGAAGTAGGGATACATTGTAAAAAATTGTCATAACTCTATATGTTTTTGGTCTTTTCTTGCTTTTTCTGTTAATACATGGTTGATAACTTAAATTTTTTCATCCGTGTCAATCCGTTATTTTTGGATGATAAAAAAAGAATTTAATCACATGACAGAGGTTTCAGACGGCAGTTCGAAATATGTTGAAACACCCCTGATGAAGCAGTATTATGGGATAAAGCGTAAGCATCCGGATGCCATTTTATTGTTTCGTGTGGGAGATTTTTATGAGACCTTTGGTAGTGACGCTATCCGAACGTCCGAAATACTGGGAATTACGCTTACCCGCAGAGCCAATGGAGCTGCCCGGTTTATAGAACTTGCCGGTTTTCCATACCACGCGCTTGATACATATCTCCCAAAACTAGTAAGAGCCGGCCAACGTGTGGCAATTTGCGAACAACTCGAAGACCCTAAGCTTACAAAAACAATTGTTAAACGGGGTATCACCGAGTTGGTAACCCCCGGTGTCACACTTAACGAGAATGTGCTTGAAAAAAAGGAGAACAACTTTCTGGCATGTGTTCATATTAACAAAACTCAGGCGGGTGTGGCATTCTTAGACATTTCTACCGGCGAATTTCTTACTGCTGAAGGAAATTTCGAATACATCGATAAATTGCTGAACGGCTTTTCTCCCAAAGAAGTTTTGGTGGAACGAAGTAAGCAATTGCAATTTAAAGAACAGTTCGGCACCCGGTTTTACCTTTCTCTCCTCGACGATTGGGCTTTTACCGAAGAATCAGCGTCAGAACGACTGTCCAAACAATTTGAAACACCCACATTAAAAGGGTTTGGCGTTGATGCACTTCAAAATGGAGTCATCGCCTCAGGTGCTATTCTTCAATACCTCGATATTACTCAGCACGATCACATTAAGCACATTACAAGGTTATCGCGTATTGAGGAAGAAAGATATGTGTGGCTTGACCGCTTTACCATTCGTAATCTGGAACTTCTCGGATCGATGCACGAAGGGGCTAAAACGCTGGTGGATGTTATCGACAAAACGGTTTCACCCATGGGGGCGCGTCTTTTAAAAAGGTGGATTGTAATGCCGCTGAAGGAAATCCAACCCATCAATGAACGGTTAAATGTAGTGGATTATTTCTACCGGAATTCGGAGGTTCATGAACAGGTAGTAACTAACATTCGACAGGTAGGCGATTTAGAGCGGATTATCTCGAAAGTTGCCATGAATCGTATCAATCCACGTGAGGTGATCCAATTGAAACATGCCTTGCAGGCTATTGCACCGATTCAACAACAATGTCTTGACTCAAATGAACCTACTTTGAAACGGATTGCCGATCAGTTAAATCCTTGCCATTCCATTAAAGATAGAATTGAGAAGGAGATCAATGATGATGCTCCATCTCAGGTTCAAAAGGGCGGTGTGATTGCAACCGGAGTCAATACCGATTTGGATGAATTACGGCACATTCAGTTTTCTGGGAAAGATTATTTGAATCAGGTTCAGATCCGGGAGAGTGAACGCACCGGAATAACTTCTTTGAAGGTTCATTTTAACAATGTTTTCGGATATTATATCGAAGTTCGAAACACCCATAAGGATAAGGTACCTGCCGACTGGATACGTAAACAAACACTTGTAAATGCAGAGCGCTATATCACCGAGGAATTAAAGGAATACGAGAGTAAAATTCTAGGCGCTGAAGAGAAGATTTTAGAGCTGGAAATTCGTTTATTTAATGAACTTGTAATTGGAATTGCCGATTATATTCAAGCGATTCAGCTTAACGCGATGTTGGTTGCCCGGCTTGATTGTCTTCAGTCATTTGCCCAATCCGCCAGGATTCACAAGTATGTTCGACCTCTTATAAATGATACTGATGTGATAGATATCAAACAAGGCCGCCATCCTGTAATCGAAAATCAATTGCCCATCGATCAGCCATACATCGCGAACGATGTGTATCTTGATAGCGAGGATCAGCAGATCATCATCATTACCGGGCCTAATATGTCCGGTAAGTCGGCTTTGCTTCGACAAACGGCTTTGATCGTACTTCTGTCACAAATTGGAAGTTTTGTACCTGCTGGTAGCGCCGAAATAGGTATTGTGGATAAAATTTTTACCAGGGTAGGGGCGTCCGATAATATATCGCTTGGAGAATCGACGTTTATGGTAGAAATGCTCGAAACGGCCAGTATCCTGAATAACCTTTCCTCACGATCGCTTATATTGCTTGATGAGATTGGCCGTGGTACCAGTACTTACGATGGTATTTCCATTGCATGGGCTATGGTGGAACATATTCATGAGCAATCGAATGCCAAAGCCAAGACACTTTTTGCTACTCATTACCACGAGTTAAATGAAATGGAAAAGACGTTTGGCAGAATAAAAAACTATAATGTATCCATCAAAGAACTCGACAAAAGAGTAATTTTTCTTCGTAAGCTGGTGCGGGGTGGGAGTGAGCATAGTTTTGGTATTCATGTGGCAAGAATGGCCGGAATGCCCAGGAGTGTGGTACACAGAGCAGAGGAAATACTGAAGGAGATGGAGGCTTCGCAACGTACTGAGATGCCTGCACGTCCATCACCCGAAATCGGTAAAAAACGTGAAGGTTACCAGCTAAGTTTTTTTCAACTTGAGGACCCGGTTTTAAAACGCATCAGAGACGAAATAAAACATCTCGACATAAACAATCTCACGCCTATAGAAGCTCTTAATAAACTGAATGAAATTAAAAAGATAACAGGTCTTTAATTAGCCTATAGGTTGTTCAAACTTTAGGATTGCCTGTCTTTTTATAAAAATGAATTTTATTTATAGAATATTTTTAATCCCCACAATAATACTACATTTCATATGCTTTATTATTAGCTTTTTAACCTACAAAATACCTGCCTAAAAAGTTGAGAGTTAATTTGACAATTTATTTATTCACCCCCCATTTTAGCCCACTCACCGATTACTAATTTGAAGTTTATATATGCTGATGTACCTTTACATCAATTATTAAAACATGTAAATTATGGAAGCATTAATTGTATATGATAGCAGCGACGGTAATAACCGTAAATTTGCCGACGCTATTGCTCACAGGGTACAGAAACGGTTTGATTCAATAAAAGTAAAAGCTATTCCGCAAACCAATGCTCAGGATATAAACAGTTGTGATGTTTTGTATCTTGGAAGTGGAGCGAGAGGCTTGCTGTTCTTCGACAAAAAGCCGGAGAAAACCTGGACTGATTTTGTCACATCCTTACCAGCTTTCGAGGGTAAAAAAACAGTTCTGTTTACCACATATAAATTTTCAGCAAGTGGTATGTTCCGGAATATGAAGGAGTATCTTCATCCAAAAAAATTTAAAATCATCGGAAGCATGAAGTCGCGGTTGGGTGAAGTTAATTACCAATCCTTTGCTGTATTGAAATATTCGGTAAACTATTAAGGAAACAGCATTCTAAGTGGGATGTAAAATTGCATGCTATTATGTTGAATGCGTGCAATTTTACATTTTATTTTTTAGAGAAATCATTGCAAGTTGCGCATAGTAGTAAGAAAAAGGCAAATTTTTCCTAAAAAAGTTTTGCACATTTGAAAATGAAGGTTACATTTGCACCACCAAAATAAAAAACGCGGGAGTAGCTCAGTTGGTAGAGCACAACCTTGCCAAGGTTGGGGTCGCGGGTCCGAGTCCCGTCTCCCGCTCAAAAAGAATATAGAAGTTCAAAGTTTTAAGTTTCAAGCAAACTATGTAAACTTTGAACTTTTAACATTAAGCCTATTAATTGCCCTGGTGGTGGAATTGGTAGACACGCAGGACTTAAAATCCTGTAACCATTGCGGTTGTGCGGGTTCAAGTCCCGCCCGGGGTACGAAAAGCATCGAGAAATCGGTGCTTTTGGCGTTTTTAACACTGATTAGAACTGCCATTCCCTTAATCCATCAAACAACGTATTGAACAACCACCATTCTTATTATAATTGAATTTGTAAGCAAAGCTGTTACAGTAATAAAGGTTCAAAAAACGGGCAGAGTAAGTATCATACATATTAGAATTCCACCAGTATCCGTAGTATCCAATGTATGAGAATGCTCCATAGTTGGTTCTAAAACCTCCGGGAAGCGCAGTAAATCCGCTCTCATTTGTCGCTCCAGCATTAGGATTTTGCCAATGAGAAGTCCCGGTTTCATTTAGTTTGTTACCGGCAACACCTTCCCCTCCTAAATAGTTAATCAATATGGACCATTCAGAATCATTTGGCACATGCCAGCCAATAGGACATAATTTTCCGGTTTTTACTGTGTTCCAATTATATAACGCGCCATACGAATTCTTAAATGTTGGCGCATCATTGTTATACCAGCAATATCCAGGTGTTGTCAACTTTGACCATAATGAACTATCTGTAACCAACGGAATAGCAGTTCCATCATTGAATTTGGTGACTTTTAAATTTTCGACCATCCATACCTGTGTACCAATTTTTACTGTGTGATAAACATTGCCGTCAATGTCAGTTACGGTTGTTCCGGCTTTAAAATTTATTCTATCGGTTTTTGCCACTTCTGGTTTGGTTCCGGTTTCCCTTGTTTTGATCATTAATGCCTTGTTCTGAGCATTTGGCATACCAATCCAAATAAACATGATCAGTACAATTATTGTTAAATTTTTCATATGTATTTATCCTCTCATTAAAATGATTACATAACTGTTAAGGTTGTATTTTATCATATTCCGATTGTATTTTAAGCATATCCATATGCAGAGAATTACCTTTATGAATAATAAGCCGATAGCGTAATACGGTTGGTTTGTTCATCGATAATTCAACCCTTTCCTTTCCGGGAAAAACAATATTTTGCATGCTCGCCTCATAACTTCTTAGTATCCAAGGCGCCGGATAATTTGGTGTACTTGGATGACAAAGTATAGTTAATCCATCTATTTCTCCTTGTTTCCCGGATGGAATCGAAAAATCCATCCATGCACCTGCTTTTATTTGTTTAATTTCTGAAAGAACAGGTCCTCTTTCCGAAGTGTAAGTGAGGGCTTGTGGATGCTTAATTCTTGCACAGAACCCGCCATAGCCCTTTTCATCATTTGATCCTCCAATACTTACACCGGTTACTAATGCTGTTAATCCAATTTCAAAATCAATAGCCCTGCTTTCATTTTTTAATTGGTGAACTAGAATAGTAGTATGCTCATTAACAAATGGCCTCCCATCCTTAAACAGGGGAGATTTCCATAAAACACTCAGACTTAGTTGTGCGGAACCCTTATTTATTTTCGTCTTCAAATCAACAACGTCCTGTGATATGTTTTCTCTAACCCATCCATCCCCTATACTTTGATTATTAACATAAATCTGATGCCATGCCCAAAATATACCCCGATGGTGAATATGATCAGCCGGAAACTCCTCGGTAAGTGTATCGCCACCTAAAGAAAATAATGGATGAAGATAATTATTGAAAAAAAACTTACCATCCGGAGTTTTTCGTTCTTTCTGATAAAAAAATACAGGATGCCCATTTTCATAGAGAAAAATACCTTGTGGTGTTTTTTCAAAGACAAAAATTGGTTTAAACTTTGTATCAAAACCGACAATAGCGATCAGCGTGAGACAGATGAGAAACACTGGTACTTTTATATTCATATTAAAGAGTGTAGAAGTGTATTTATTCTTAAAGTTTAATCAATTGTGCAACAAATCCTCCTTTGCGTTTTATCTTTAGTTTTATATGATCATTTTGATTGATTTTTTTTTCATTTCTTGTAAATGCATCGTCTTTATTCTCTTTGTCTTCAAGGGTAGTTATTTGATATGATCCGCCATCCAAAAAACCAAGTGAAATATCTATTTCAGTACCTTCCGAACCATTAATTATACCAACGTACCATGTTTTTCCTTTCTGTCGTGCAAAAGCTGCACACTTACCAATTTCACTTCCGGGAAGCACGATTGTTTTGTCCCAGGTTGCAGGAATGGATTTAAGAATATCAAATGCCGGATTTTCAATGTAGTTTTTAGGATTATCGGCATAACACAGAAAGGGTGACGTGAATATGATAGCCTGAGCCAACTCTCTTGTCCACGTATAACCTCGTAATTCTGACGAATTAAAAACTGTAGGGGTATAATCTGCTGAACCCTGAACATAGCGTGTAAAAGGCAATGCACAATCGTGATGAGGGGGAAGTGTGCGATTATATCGTAAAATGTGGTATTCATGTCCTCGAATAGCTTCGCGGGTAAGCTCATTGGGCCATGTGCGATCGCGACCTGTTGGTTTATTCGCCCCATGAAAATCAACCATAAGCTTCAAATTGGCTGCATCCCGCAAAGTTGATTCATACCAATTTACCCAGTAAACGGAAGCTGGGGGCATAAAATCAATCTTTACACCTATTACCCCGGCTTTTTTTGCTTTTTCAAAATACGCTTTACGTGAAGCCTCGTCCGCTATTTCATTGCTGTTAACCCACAACCATATACCAACATCATTTGTTTTTGCATACGCGGTTACCTCTGCCAGACAGGTCCAGCAATTTTTAATGCCATCCAGCCATTTCTTCCAGCCATCATCTACAAGATAATACTCAAAACCTAATTGATGGGTCCAGTCAACCCATTGGCGTTGTTCGTCGTATTTTGGAGCACCACTGGACCACCATTGCCAGGTAGAGCGCCCCGGCTTGATCCATGATGCATTTGCCAAATCAACTGAAGGGGCAGGACAAAGATTGCGTAAAATGTCATTGTTTACAAGTTCATTGAGATCCTTTGCAATGAGAGTAACGCGCCAGGGCTGAATTACTTTTTCATCTGTTTTCCAGCCACTTGAATCGGCATGATAACATGTTTTTAACGATTTATCCTTTGATGATTTGATGGCAAGTT
The DNA here is from genome assembly GCA_038213375.1 of Bacteroidales bacterium. GTDB lineage: Bacteria > Bacteroidota > Bacteroidia > Bacteroidales > JAAUTT01 > JAAUTT01. The sequence goes on from JBBQTB010000030.1 coordinate 32,448, forward strand.
CAGAATAGTTAACCAGATTTGCCTCGGTAATCATACAATAATTTCCGTTAGGTAAAATTGCTGTTATTGGTAAAGCAATAATCTTGTCTGGTGACAAAGTATCTATTCCGGTTTTATTAAATATTCCTTCGTAACCATCAAGTTCATCTTGATGCCAGATAACCGATTTTAGTGGTAACCGCCATTCAGAAATTTCATTTTGAATGTGACGTCCTTTTTTCGCAGTCAACCGGCATCGAAGCGCGATTCCTGTGTTATAGGCACGAACATCGAGAAAGTAGGGTTCGCTTTTCTTTTCAATCGGAATTATTGTTTCATTACAGTTGTTGATAGCATTAGCATGAACGCCAAAAACAGAATAAGTCTCATTGATTATATGTGTTTCAGGAACACCAAAGCGAATATTTGAACCTAAATCAGCTCCATCAGCAACTATTCCGAATCGTGACCAGGAAATTATTTTAGATCCATCGACCGATATTTGATAATAGAGTTTAGCATCGTTGTCAATTTTCAGTTCAACACAAGTTTTTCCATTTGGACTTTTCACATTAATAATGGTGCCGTTAACAGCAAAAATTAATTGAGTTGTATGAATGAGTAATCCAATCAGTATAATATTTCGATTTATTGACTTCATAATATTTTTTAATTAGTGTAGAAATTGACTCCAAAAATTAGTTTTTACCATATCGAATACATTCACATTATTGTAAGAAGACGTTATTCATTTATAAAAAAATACCTGATACGACAGGCAGCTATTTGCGAGGCCAATTTTCCGGAAACAAGCCTAAGCTTTAAGGTGTGATTTTTTAACGTTAGATTATCCCTCAAAACATAATACCATGGTAAATGAAGCCTGTAACTCCAAGGAGTCTGCAAATTCAGTTTACCCCATTTTCCACGATCGATCTTGAATTCTATTGTTCCGGCATCCGGCCCGGCAACCACAACAATTCCAACTCCCTTACCTGTGAAGTCTAAAGTTATATTTTCACCCGGGAGCTCTGAAACCAGCATCGGAACATGCACAAAATTTTCACGTGTAGGCATAGTGTCCTTTGGAGTCCAATCTTTAACAAATAACCATCCATTACTGGCTTTTATATCTGTTAAAGGAATAAGTTTTCCTTTATCGTAACAATACTTATCCAATTTTTCGGGTAACGGATGATTTATCAAACTATCAGTAGTAAGCGGGATATCTCTCCAGCAATTCTCAAGAAGTGATTTAATTGATTTATAATAAATGTTTTGGCCAAATGGAGAAGGATGCAAATCAACAAAATCTTTTTCCCAGCTAAACTCGCCTGCATCAATGCGAGAGGTGACCTCCCGGGCAAGATTGATTGAAGAAACTTCGTAATGTTCTGCAACTTTTTCATGATTTCTGATTTCTGCCGGAATAATTCCTTTGCGGTAGTCTGCTATTTTACCAGGGTCGGCAAAATGCATCATTACAATGTCGCAGGCAGGATAAATAAGTCGTATATGCCTTATTATTCCTTCCATGGCTCTGATTTGTTCAGTATCCGATGCACCATTACCCCGGTCATTCACTGCAGCTTCCTCAAAAAATAGATCAATCTTTCCTATTTTCAAAACGTCATGTTCCAGTCGGAAAGCACCGGGTGTGCTCCCCATAGAAGGAATTCCTGCCTGGATAAATTCAAATTTAGTTTCAGGGAATTTTCTCTCAAGAAAAGACATAATGCTATCACGCCAACCGTGGCCTTCTGTAATGGAACCACCCATAAAGGCTACTCTGCCTTTTTTCATTTTTTCAAAAACCAGGTATGAATTCTGAAGCAGGCCCCGATATTTATGAAATTGAGAACATTCTAATTTCGGAAGTCTTTTTTCAATATTCTGAAATTTATTATCTCCATAACTTATTATATGACCATTACTTTCGGCTATGGCAACAGCCTGAAATAAGGCTGTAAGGCAAATAAAGATCATTAAGGTTTTTTTCATTTTTCTGATGTAGTTAAATACACAAATCCATTTCTTTTATCATAATTATTCAGGATAACCATTTGTCCAGGTTTTCCGATACAAAATCATCATCATTAAGTTCGGGGTAGGCTTTATACACCCTATCAATCTCCTCTCTCTGTCCCGGGGAAAGGGAATCATGCTCATTTAATGTCCAAATTCCTTCCAATAGTCCCTGTCGGCGAAGTACTTCATGGATACCCGCAATGCATCCGGCAAAATTATTGGCCACATCAAAAAAAGCAGCATTACAATCGGTTATTTGTGCACCCAACGACAAATATTGTGAGATATAGTTTTTCATATCCGGCTGATGGATTTTTTCCATAAGTTTTACAGCCGATCCGGTCCAGACCGCCCAATGGCCTAATAGCCCACCAACAATGCGCTTGCTATTAAGTTTTTCTCCCATATAAAACTGATATTCGGTAACGAGATCGGCCACAATATTGTCATCGTTACCTGTATATAAAGCAATATTCTCACTTCGGCCCGACTCAATTACACCGCGAATTACGTCAATAGTCTGATATCGATTAAATGGCGCCATTTTGATAGCAATTACGTTTTCAATCGCAGCAAAGCTTTTCCAAAAATGGAAATCAAGTTTTCGGCCGCCCACTGCAGGCTGGAGGTAAAACCCGATTACAGGAATTATTTCGGCCACAGCTTTACAATGGTCTATAATTACACTGTTGGATGCATCAGGAAAGGCTGCAAGGCTGAGCAAAACAGCATGATAGCCATGGTTTACCGTCATTTGTGCTTCTGCAACAGCCTCACGTGTTTTTCCGATCACACCGGCTACACGAATCGGCATTTTTCCTGTTTTTAATGTAAAATCATCGAACTCTTCCCTAGCTATTTGCAAAACCGGTTCGTATAAGGCTATCTTAGGATCGCGTATCTCAAACTGTGTAGTATGCACCCCTACTGCAATTCCACCTGCCCCTGAATAAAGGTAATATCTGGCAAGGGCACGTTGCCGGCGTTCGTCCAGCTTCCTCTTATTATTTAATGCCAGTGGAAGGGCAGGAATTACTGCTCCTTTTAGTATCGCCTCAGAAACTTTCGTCGGCATGCCTGAAGAAATCATAGAAATAAATTTTATTTAAAAAGTTACCATTACAAATTTCCAACTGATAAGAAGTGAAAGAAACGCCATATAAGGTTTCGAGTATTTTCTGTTTAAGATAACATCGAAGCTGAATCGTTATCCAAATAAAGCGATGCTGCCTCATGACGCCTTATGATAGCTGCAGGAATCAATGGCGAAATTGAACCTTCAACAGTTTTTTTAACAGCCTCGGCCTTGCGCAAATCCGGAACGCTACAGATAATGGCTTTCGATTTCATAATCTGGTTTATCGACATACTGATTGCTTTTTCAGGAACATCACCAACCTTTTTAAACCAACCTTCACCCATTTGCTGAAGGCGACAGGCTTCATTCAAGGTTACAACCAGATAGGGCTTTTCAGTTTCAAAATCTGCAGGGGGGTCGTTAAAGGCCAAATGAGTGTTTTCACCAATACCAACAAAAGCCAAATCAATAGGATGTTTGCTAATTAATTTTCCCAAACGGATACATTCTTCATTAGGATCAATGTTGCCATTTACATAAATGAACTCCTTTGGGGATACAATATCTACAAATCGTTCTTTGAGATATTTGCGAAATGATGCAGGGTGCGTTTCAGATATTCCTATATATTCATCCAAATGAAAGGCACGCACCTTAGACCAGTCAATATCCTCTTTCACCAAGTTGTTTAGCATTTCAAACTGAGATGCTCCGGTGGCCACAATAATATTTGCTTCACCTCTTTCGAGGATGGCCTGTCGAATTAATTTGGCGCCCATTTGGGCTGCTTTTTTACCAAGAACATGCTTGGTTTCTGATATTACTATTTCCATATTTCTATGTTTTTATATAAGGATAATTTTTTGTGCATTCAAAACCACTTATAATTCTATTTTGACCCATACATTTCTAGCTCGCCTCTAAGGGTTGGTGGTGAGGTAATTAAATGGAGTTGTAATTTTTCTAGTTTAAAACCTATATCCTGTTATTAATCAACTATTTAAGTTATTTTATAGTTTAAATTATCATCTAAGGGAGTCATCTTTGGCATCAGCAGATGAACAAATCCTAAAAGAACCAGGTAGGACGAACCTGCAATAACAAAAGCCCAGAAATATCCGGTATTATTTGCGGTATCGAGCACTGCTCCCAAGGCAATATCGGCAACTACCGCCACTGCCACACCAACCATTTTGCCTATTCCGATCACCGAGGCGATGGCTTTTTTCGGAAAAACATCTGAAACCAGCGTAAAGCCATTAATCGACCATGACTGATGGCCTGCTGCCGCAAGACCTATTAAAAAGACGGCAAGCCATTTACTCGCAATAACAGGTACAAACGATACTGGTAAAATAATAATTGCACAAATAAGCATTGTTATTTTTCTGGCCTTGTTTATTGACCAACCTCTTTTAATTAATGTACCGGAGGCATATCCACCAAGCAAACTTCCGGCATCTGCCATCACGAATATAATCAGGAATGGAAGTCCTATATTTTCAATATCCACCCCAAACTGTTCGGCAAGAAATTTGGCACCCCAGAAGAGGTAAAACCACCAAACACCATCGGTTATAGTGGTTAATGCGAAAGCCCACGTCTCCCTTTTTGGAAATAATTTTAGCCAGGGAACTTTTTCAGTAGTTTCTTTTTCAGAATCGCTGTTAATATAAGCTAACTCTTCTTTTGATAATGCCGGATGTAATTCAGGCCTTTTATAGGTTCTTAACCATAAAATTACCCATATTGAACTAAGGGCTCCTGTTATAAGAAATGGGATTTGCCAGTTTTTCCCTTCAACCGTAACAATAGCCCCAACAATGAACGGGGCTAAAATAGCGCCAACACTGGTAGAAGCATCAAAAATACCTGTGGCAAAAGCACGATCTTTTTTTGGGAACCACTCAGCTACCGTTTTAATTGCAGCCGGAAAGTTTCCCGACTCGCCAATCCCCAAACCGAAACGAGCTGTTATAAAGCCTATTAAACTAAATGCAGGCCTAATAGCAGCATGCAGCATTCCGAATATACTCCATATCACAATTGAAATAGTATATCCTATTTTAGTCCCTAACCGGTCAATAATGCCACCCATGAACAATAACCCTAATCCATAAGCAATTTTGAAGGAAACCATGATAGCGGCATAATCCTTATTTGACCAATCGAAAAGTTTTTGTAATGTTGGAGCCATTACAGCTACAATGCTACGATCAAAATAATTGATGGTAGTAGCCATAAAAACCAAGGCCAGAATTCGGTAACGATAATTCCCTATCTTTTGGGTAAGTATTGTCATAGTGTGTTGCTTGTTAATATTTTCCATCCCTAACATCGTAATGGGTGTGCTTATTTAATAACTTGTTTTCATGGCCGATCCAATAAGCAATCCACTGAATTATTTGTTCGGGAGATACTTGCGGTCTGCCAAATAATTCATTCGAAAGTTTTGCATTACTAAGCAGAGCTGTGGAAGACTCATTCCCCAGGAATCTCGGGGTTTTACCAAAAAGTTTACCAAATTCAATGGCTACTTCACGAGCCGAAAGCGTTTCAGGGCCTGTAAGGTTGATTATATTGGCTGGGCTGCTGCAATGTAAAAATGCTCTAATAACCATTCTATTCATGTCTCCCTGCCAGATTACGTTGAAATATCCCATTGACAAATCAACCAGTTCTTCCTTTTTAACTTTCATAGCAATGTCGACCAGAACACCATAACGCATCTCTACAGCATAATTTAAGCGTATTAACGAAACAGGTGTTCCGTTTTTTAAGCTTCCGTATTCAAACATCCGTTCCCTTCCCAGGCACGACTGGGCATATTCTCCCAAAGCAACTGGCCGATCCGATTCCAATGAACCACCTGATTTTATATTCACCAGAGGGTAAACGCAACCTGTAGAAAAGGCTACAATTCTGGAATCTTTAAAGTAACCGGCAACCATTGCAGGAACAAACGTGTTCATTGCCCAGGTTAATGAAAGGTTATCTTCCGAGCCAAATTTCATTCCAGCCAGAAAAATGACATTTTTTACTTTCGGCAAACTTTTAATAAAATCATAATCAAGCAAATCTCCCTGAATTGTTTCAATACCAAAGCCCTCAATATGCTCCCGTTCCTGTTTATTGCTAAAACGGGAAACTCCGATGATACGTTTTGAAACGCCTGCTTCTTCACAGGCTCTTTTGGCCATCCGGGCAATCGAAGGACCAATCTTCCCTGCAATGCCCAGAAAAATAATATCTCCCTCAAGTGTTTTAAATAAGTCAATAACTTCGCGTGATGGCCTTGAAAGAAGTTCTTCTAATTGTTGTTCATTTTCTATTGTTTTAGGATATTTTATCATAAATACCTTTCTCCATTTTTAAAAATGATATTTTTATAAATTCCTACGGCTTCTTCAATTTTTGTGGTATAGCAAAATTCATCCGTCTGATGAGCCATTTCGGGTTGTCCGGGTCCTAAAATAATAGTTGGTGCATGGCCGTAAATTTGTTGCAGTATGGCTCCATCAGTCACATAGGGCAATGACTTTTGGATTTCACTTTTGTTAGTACCTACTCCGCAAACATCATACACCAGTTGAACAAACGGAGCTATTTCGGAAGTACTCACCGGCATAAGGTCTACAAGTTTCTCTATCGTTACGTCTTTTCCCAGTTCAAGGGAAAGCCGATTAAGTATTTCTGAATGGGTAACGTTGCTAGTTGAACGTATATCCACCGTAAACTCAGCATAGTCAGGAACTGAATTTAAGTTTTTTCCACCTTTGATCATTCCTACATTAATTGTTGGTAAGCCATGTAAATTGTCCTTTTCAGCATGAAAACGAAAATTTTCTATTTTGGTAATTGCTTTAGCTGCTTTATAAATAGCATTGTCGCCTAGCTCCGGCATGGAAGAATGCGCCGTTTTTCCCGCGGTGGAAATTTTAAGATATAACGCGCCTTTATGCCCGATTGCGGGATTATTGGACGTAGGTTCGCCGACGATAATAGCGCTTGCCTTGCCCAGATTATATCCGGATTCAGCTAAAAGTTTTGCCCCGTGACATCCTGTTTCCTCCCCCGCTGTGAAAATAAACCGTATTCCTCCCAGGGGAGCAGATTCCTTAAAAGCTTCAAGTACTGCGCAAATCATGGCTGCAAGTCCCCCTTTCATATCACTTGATCCCCGCCCGTATATTTTACCATCCTTTATTATTCCCGAAAACGGATCTTCTTTCCATTTATTTGCCCCTAATGGAACAGTATCGAAATGACCGGTTAGAACAAGCGGTGGATTTAAAGCGGCAAGTCCCTTTTCAGCAATTAGTGTCAATCGGTTTTCGGCCATTTTATGATAATTAACATTAAAACTGTTTTTGGACAATAGGTTGCCTACAAATAGCGCGATATCTTTCTCATTTCCTTCCGGATTAATAGTGTCAAACGAAATAAGTTTTTGTGTCAATGTGATTACATCTTCAAAAATCATATTCTTTATTCTTAATTTAATTCGGTCAGATTGGTAAAAAATTCAAATCTGACCATAACAGTATGTAAGATCAACCTTCTTCAACAAGGGTGTTCATTTTTTTGACTTCGGAAGTCCTTGGTAAAAATGATACAATGATTGCACCAGTAAGAGCTACACATATAAGTAAAGTAAATCCGGCGGCGTAGCTTTTTGTTGTTTCGTTATACATTGCCCCCACCAACATCGGGAAGAGCGATTCAGCTACTCCATCGGCAACCAGTATAATTCCCATCATTCGCCCTAACGCCCTAACGCCAAACAGGTCGCCCGCCATTAAAGGAATAATCATATAATCGCCACCCAAACCAAAGCCAAAAATCATAGCAAACAGATAAATCCGTCCCGGAAATTCCGGCATCATTAATAAGGGTATTGCGGAAGCCACCAGCAAATAAATTAGTATCATTACGTATTTACGATTAATGATATCGGCCAACCAACCCATAAAAACTCTTCCGGCCAAACTTGACAATAATACGAATGATAAAACATGAGCTGCCTCCGACTGTGTAAAATTCAAGTCCCGCAAATAAAGTTTTAAATGCTGGCCTATCCCGCCAACGGCTCCTATGGAACACATGCTGCCGAAGGCCAAAAGATAAAAATTAGGGTTTCGAAAAATGCCTTTAATTGGAACTATTTTCTCAGTGCTCTCTTTTTTAACTATTTGTGAGAGCGGATCTTTTATAAAAAAAACCATCGGCAAAGAGATTAGAATAATTAGAAACCCTAAAATACTTAATGCAATATGCCATCCAAATTCTTTTTCCAATCCGTTAGCAAGCAATGGCACTATTGCTCCTCCTGTGCCAATACCTAAATAGGCAATTCCCATTGCTTTTCCCCTGTTTTTATCAAACCACCTGGAAATCAATACCTGGCACGGTATCGGGCCTCCGCAAACATACCCAAGTGCATTAAATACATAAAATAAATAAAACATGCTCAATGAGTTGGAATAACTTAACCCAATCAGGGCAATTCCCATCATTAATGAACCTGAAATCATCAACCGCCTTGGTCCATATCGATCGATCATCCATCCGGCAAAAAAACCAAATAAAGGGCCAACAATTAGTTTTCCAACTGCATTGCCTGATGTTACAACAGTCCGCGACCATCCATACTCCTTTGTCATAAAGTCATAAAAGAAGGACAAGCCGTAATAGGCAAAACCCGATAGTGCCAAAAGCGATAAAAACGCTGTTGTCACTATATAGGCTTGCGAACTGCGATGAGTAAGATTCATAATTTTTATAGATGTTTTATTGCCGGATAAGTTTTTCGGTATAAACCTGACTCTTGGAATAAATTTTAAGCAGATAAATACCCGTTGGAATAGCAGACATATCAATTGAGACAGGCCCTGATAGGTAGGATACCTGAATTGTTTTAATCTTCATTCCGGAAATATTGTAAATATCAATTTTAACATCCTTATCTAATCCATCCATGCTCAATTCAACATATTCTTTACAAGGATTTGGGTAGACTGAGAAATGACGGGTTTGAGTTTCCTCAACTTTTGTGATTATCCATGGCATATTATTGTATCCAAGCATTTCATTCATAATTAAAAATGAGCCTAGTCCATGATCATCGTTGGTTTTTCGGGCCCTGTCATAGTAATAATTAATATCAACGGATACGCCGGTACCCTCACAGATATCTTTCAAATAAACCATCTTGTTTTTATCTTCACTAATTTTAGATAAAACCCCCTTATACCCTAAATCCACATTTTTAGAGTAGGATTGATCCAGGTATCCTTTTTGAATTGCCCTGGCCATGGAATATGTAAACATCATGGTGCAAGAGGTTTCCAACCAGTTTTTAGCATCAGTTGGATGGTCAATTACCTGATACCATAATCCGGTAGTTGGATCTTGATATTTTGCCAATGCTTTTAGAACTGTCTTATATTGTTCAACTATAAAATCGCGTTGAGGGAAGGTTGACGGGATAATGTCTAATATTTCTGTTAAACCCATAACAACCCATCCAACAGCTCGTCCCCATACATATGGCGATCTTTTGTAAGGAGGTAAAGCCCAAGGCTCAGAACCGTCATAATCATAGGCATGATATAGCAGGCCTGTTTGTTTATCCATTAAATAATCAATGTGCAATTTAAACTGTCGTATTGCCTCAGTATATGCATATTTTTCATCTCCAAACATATTGCCATAAGTTGTAAGAAAGGGCATTCCCATATATAAACCATCCAGCCATAATTCCCCGTTTAAATCAGTCATGTGCCAAAAAGTGCTATCCGGATTGCGGGGGAAAGTATCAAATCGCTTTCTTATTTTTTCAGCAGCTAATTTGAATTTTTCAATTTTTGTCTCTTTATAAAGATGCAGTATCGTATACCCTGGCATTAAGTTATCAAGACTATTTAAATCCGCATTAATTGTTCCATCCGCTGCAATATGATAGTCGGCCCATGCCTTGATGAAATTAAGATAGCGCTGATCATTGGTTCGCTTGTAAACACGTAGCATTCCTTCAAGCAATAAACCTATTTCGTATGCCCAATCCAAATTTGTTGTTCGGGTATTTATAATCACATTCGATAGATCAACAGACCAATCAATTACATTTATATTGATAATTACCAAAGCCGATGCTTCTTTTAATCCGTCGCTAATTGTATATCTGAAGGAATCGATTCCCAAATAATTTAGCGCCGGTTTATATTGGAATTTAGCTCCCTTAATCGTATCCAAACTACCGTGCAATGGATTCTTCCAGGATACGAGATGAATTAAATCTCCATTTCTATCGTAATCATTATCAAGAGATGAAATTAATCCGATGTCTTTAGGAGAAACATTTATTGTATCATTTACTGCTACCGGTGCAACTTCCAAATCTACATTGGGATTACTTATTGAAATATTATCAAGATCCGGCGGGCCACCTGGGTTGGAACCTACAATTTTCAAGCTATTTGAGCCATTTATAAATGCAACCTGAAAACTTAGTGTTTTCCAATCAGTCCAACTGCCTGTGGGTGGAAAACTTAAATTTTCAAAAATCAGACTATTGTTAACTAAAATATTCACTGTTCGAGCCGTACTCCCATTTGCATACCTTACTGTAACTGTGTACTGATCAGCTTTAGTTAGGCTAATAAGCCAAACCGCATAAGATCCAGCCATATTGTCAAGATTTAAAAATCCGGCTCCGGTAAAACCGGGATCGTCATTGTTAATTTGCCCATGAAATATTGTATCTGCCGCCTCGGCCTCAATGAAAATTTGTTTTTGAGAATACGCGTTAAAATCATTACAAAAAGCTACCATAATGAATGTTAATATGTAATAGCTTGCGGAGTAAAAATTTTTAGTCATAATGTTAATTTTAATGATTGTTAAACAATTGATTTCTTAATTGGATCCCAAGTAACACGGCGCTTTTCTATATAAGATTTATGTGCCATCAAGCAAGTTACACCTTCTTCAAATGCACGTTCAATGTTGCAACTTGGTATTCCACCATTTCGGATGCAATCAACCCATTCCTTTATATGCCGGTGAGTAACATTAACCCGTCGCCCATTAACAGTAGTCGATGTTAAGCCTCTTGAAGCATAATATTTTGCTGTGGCAGATGTTACTGCATCAATTTTACCTGATCCCGGTTGAATTGAGATCATTGGAGCCGAGATATCAATGACGCCTTCCTTAATCAATTTTTTATAACGTACAGAATCATTGTCAACAGTGATATTTAATGATGCTCCCAATTCCATCGATGCATCATTTCCCATGAACACCCGGCCTCTGGATCTGCTGTTTGCCAAAGTAGCGCTATACGTTAGCGTGAGATCCCGGTTAGGGTATTCGAAAACACAATTTAGAACATCAGGAATTTCGCGATTGTCTTTCCAATAGTAAATACCGCCCGACGAAACAACAGCACTGGGGATACCAATCCTGAGCAATTGATTTACCGCATCAAATTCGTGAGTAAATAATTGCCCTATCAAGCCTAAATCATAATCGAACCATTTTGTCCAATTATAATATCTGTCAATGCTGAAAGGGGCATATGGTCGTGAACCAAGCCATTGCAACCAGTCAATTGATTTTTCATCGCCGGGCTTCGGAAATCCATTTCGATCGAGATGCCTTATCCAAGCGCCATCGGCTGTATTGCGATTGGTAGTGGTTTCAACTAAAGTGATTTTACCTAGAATCCCTTTTCTGATTATTTCTTTAGCTTGCTGAAAAACTACATTTTGAGTAATTTGATGTCCTAACTGGTATACCATTTTACTATTTTTCACAACATGGTATACCTCCATCAATTCATCCTCCGAATGTGCAATACTTTTTTCACAATAAACATGCTTGCCAGCTTTGATAGCGTCAATAGTAATGCGCGCATGGTGATGATCTGGTGTAGCAATAATAACAGCATCAATATCCTTATCATCTAACATATCCTGATATCTTCTGTATCGCTTCACAACCGATTTTACTCCATTATCTCCTCCGGGTCGCACTGAATTATTTGCTGTTGCCAAACCTTTTTCAGCATGCAGGTCAAAAACATCACAAATTCCAATAACGGAAACATATAGGTATTCCTGATCAAGCCATTCGGCGAGGGTATTATTCTTTTCCTTGCCTTTTGTGTCATCGGGATGCATGAAACCAAGTGCATTAGATAATTCCTGTGCCCTGCTGCCAAAACCAATTATTCCTATCCTTAGTAAATCATTATTATTACCAAGAGAACTTTTATTGAAAACGGGAGCCTCCAGGTTTTCTAACCCCAATTCTTTTAATGCCCTGTTTTTTTTATTTCTAGTAAAATCGATATTTTTCAAAACCTCAAAACCAAAAAAACCCAAAATAGGCAATCCGGCCAAGGCTTTTATTACACTTCTTCGAGTATACATTTTGATTATAAATTAAAATTATTCAACCCGTCACTTTATTTTTCACCAGTATCATTGTGTAATTGTTTTCCTCTTCTGATTTCAGTTTTTATTTTCAGATTCGTAAATAACGATTCCAATCCAAAATCTATGTGAGTTGAAAAAACTGCTATTAAAACTAATGCAGCCGATTCAATAAGCGTCTTATTTACAATTAGATAATTCCCTTCGGAAGGAATAGAATATTCAAGGCCTATTAGTGGTGGATTATTTAAATAATACATAAATAGTAAAATAGCTCCGGAAATAGCGGCAATTCTACTAAATACGCCTAAAACCAAACCTAAACCTATTGCAATTAGTCCCCAGGTATTTAGAAAATCAACACAGTTAAGAATAGCTTTATTAGTGATTATAAAATGCGCAAAACCAGACATAATCCATTTTGATTCACTCAGAAAACCAAAGGATGACCAACTTGGATCAAGCAATTTTGATGTGCCTTCAAACAATATTTGCCAGCCTAATAATATCCTCAAAATGATAAGAGTTGATGTTTGCAATTGTGATAATGGTTTGATTTCTTTCATAGCATTAATAATTAGGAACTCAATTTTATTTTAAAGCGGCCTCAAAAAAACCAATAATCGCTAATGAAGGCTATCAGTTTTGAAATCCGTGTTTGCGAAAAATTATATTTTGATGAATATTCGTTGTTTATACATCCAATAGCACAAATACCACGTTAAAAATGCTGCAATCAATGAGGTGCCAATATTTACACTAAGTTCTCCTGCCCATCCTAAAGCAAATTTGGAAAACGGAAGACCTATTTGCTTGAACATTATAATTCCTCCAATATTAAAAAAGAGATAAATGAACAAGGAATTCATGCCAATTACTTTAAATGGTTCTATTCCACGACGAATTTTTAGCATATCAATTGCATAAAAAGAGAAGGCCAACATGAGTAATGTCCAACCACCACTTGCAAATACGAATGTTAAAGTTGCAATTCGCTTTATTATAGGGATAACCGGATCTAATCCGTATCCAATTATCAAACATGCAATTCCCGCAATTATTAAAATGAGCAATTTTTGTTTTTTAGATTTTAAACCCATCAATAATTTTCCGGCTAACACGCCCCATATGGTGTGTGCTGTAGTAGGTATTGCATTAAATGAAACCCAGTGACCGGCTTTGTCTTCTCCGTTTACCAGTGTATCTACCCATGTTCCAAAGTTATGACCTGCTATAAATGGCTGGTTGAAACCATCAATCCAGAAGGTTCTGTAAAGTATTTCACTTATGCCCAGCAAAACAATAGATATAGCTATTTGTACAAAGGGCGGTTTTCTGATGATAAGAAAGGCAATGAAAGTAGTTACTGCCAACTGTGCCAATACATTTTGAAAATAAAATGTAATTTTTTCACTTGACATACAATAGAGCCACCATCCTAATAGCAGAAGTATTATCGATCGTATGAAAATATGTTTAAGGATCGTGTTATAACTATCGCCTCTTTTAGTGCGCTGTTGATAGGAGAGATAAAGGGCAACACCGACAATAAACATAAAAAAGGGTTGAATTAGATCCCAAAATAACAATCCATGCCATTCGTGATGATGTAGTTGTTTGCCAATCATATATATCCAGGTGCCCTCCAAATGAGGCGAAACCAATAAATCATAAAGACTTGTAGATTCAATCATTAGAAGAAGCATGGTGAAACCTCTGAAAAAATCAAGAGACAGTAATCTTTCTGATGGTGCGTTATTTTGTATCATTTTATTAAATATCCGGAATTAATAAATTTCTACATTTGAAATAATAGGACATGCTTTGGAATCGACAATATTTATTCTTATCCTATTGGTTTTAACAGGATTTAGTTTTAAAATTCGTTTATAACCAATTGTGGTTGATTTTTGAATTTCCATCCATTTATTATCCATCCAAACAGATATTGTAAAGGACTTAATTCTCTGACCGAGTTTAATATATTCCTGAATGACGATATATTTTATTGTTTCAATATTTTTCAGAGAAATATCCAGTTTCCCTTTTTTTATGTCATCATCAGTCGTCCAGAAGGTATTCTTGTTACCATCTGTTACATTGGATCCTGCATATTCTTTTGAGTTTCCCCGATAAGAATCTGTGACAACGCTGGAATTAAAAGCCAGATTTTTGTTGAATATGCTATCCTTCAATTTTTTAAATTCCTCTAATACTTTTACATCATTTTCATGTATTAGTCCTCTCTGATCCGGTGGGATATTAAGTAAAAGATTGGCTCCCCTTCCTACTGAAGAAAGATAAATTTGAAAAAGTTCTTTGGCGGTTTTAACCATCGTATCCTGATCTTGATGATAAAACCAATTTGGCCGAATGGACACATCCACTTCGGCTGGCATCCAGGATTTTCCATTTTCTTCACCGGAATTAAGGAGATTATTGATATCCGGTTTCCCGGCATAAATTGTGTCCGTATTGATAGTACACCAATTGGTATCACCAATATAACCTTTTTCATTTCCACACCAGCGAATATCGGGGCCTGCATCGCTAAAGAAAACCACAGAAGAGTCCAAATCTCTGATTATCTTTATTGTTTTCGGCCAATCATAGTATTTAGAACCATCTATTTTCCGTTTCTCATTAGAGCCACCATAATATCCATCGCCTCCATTAGCTCCATCAAACCACATTTCAAATACAGGTCCATAATTTGTAAAGATTTCCCGCAACTGGTTCCGATAATATTCCACATAAGCCGCAGTACCGTAATCTGCTCTGTTACGATCCCATGGTGACAAATAAATGCCGAATTTCAAGCCATGCTTGTGGCATGCATCGGCCACTTCTCTAACAACATCACCCTGACCATTTTTCCAACTGCTGCTTTTTACGGAATGTTTTGTATATGCACTTGGCCATAAACAAAAACCATCATGATGTTTACAGGTAAGAATTAGGGCTTTCATCCCCGCATCTTTAATTGTTCTTACCCATTGATCCACATCAAGTTGGGTTGGATTAAATACATCGGGGTTTTCGTTACCATATCCCCATTCTTTATTAGTGAATGTGTTGGTAGTGAAGTGTACAAAGGCATACATCTCTAGTTCATGCCATGCCAGCTGCTTTTCTGTTGGCACAGGAAGACAGGCTGATGGTGGAGGAACTGTTTTTAATGTACAGGAAAACATTAAATACCCAGAGAATCCAACAATTATGGTAAAAAATGATAATTTATTCATATGCGTGCCTTTTATCCAATTGATAATCGTTGTTAATTTGCGATATTTTATAAAATTTGTCATGTTTATTTATTAATTTGGATTTGGCCGACTGTGTCAGCATTAAATGGTTCAGTTTTCGGGTTAACCATAAAAGTATTGTCATTTAAGTTGTTTGCCAATGAGATGGCGAAGATCCTGACATTTTCATTTTCAGGAAGAGTAAGTACATGAGCATTAGCCGGTAGATCAAAGCCTAGTTTAAATATATAGCAGAACTTGTAAGCAACATTCTCATTCGATTTTCCATCATGTTTGTGAGTGCCATACCATGCGATGATTTCATTTTTCAGAAACGAGGGTTTAAGTTTATAAACCGTCTCATCATCCGCCTTATATGGGTCGTTTTTTTGATCGTTGTACATTATTGAACGGTTAAGCGAATCTAATTTTAACGGTTTGTCATTCATTAATATAGCATCCCATTGGCCAATATTTTCTTCAAAATCCGGTATCGTACATGAAACTGATTTATCATCAATAAGGAATGTTGCTTTCGTATCGAATTTTGCCGAAGCAGCAAGAATGTATAGTCTGTTATAACTTTTATTACGGGGAAGTTCAATTTTATTAGCCTTGCAAATAAGTGCATTGTTTTCGCCGTCTTTTTTTGATCCCATAATAAAATTAATTCCTTCGCTTATAATAGTATCCGGGAACAATTCGGCAGGATAGGATATTCCGGTATTATTGAAATTACCATCGGCTTTATTGCCATCCCAACTCACCGCGTCAAGATCGAATTTCAAGGGAACAGCCGTGCTTTTAGGTAAAGTGATTCCTGTTTGTGTGTTGGCAAGTTTTAATGCATAGGATTTTGGACCATATCCATCCATATTAAATAGTAATGTACCTTTATTAATGGAAGCTTTACCGATCGGTTCCTCTGCCCCGTTTATTTCTCTCGCTGAAACGATGGCAGACATAAATTTTAAAGAAGCGCCAACTATAGGTTTACCATACAATTCTTGCAGGCGAATAACAATTTCTTCTGAATTTTCAGCCTTTTTAATTGCTTTCACCATTATTTGATCTGAATTAATAGTTAACATCGAGAAGGAACGACCTAGTTTTCCGTCATGCTTTAATGTTTGAAACGCTAGTAAAGGTTGGTTTAACCTTGCAGCAACCCACTGAGATTTTCCTGCGCGCCAATCACCATGATGTCCAAAGAGGGAATAGGTAAAAACATGCTGACCGATATCCATAAATTCCTGATCTTTAAAACCCCAGATCGATCGTGACAAAGGGGTATGAATAAGTGTCAGACGAAGAGTATTGTTATCTGGTTTATCCCATCCATATTTGCAGTCGTTTAAAATTGATATCCCATAAGCGCCGCTAACATCTGTCAGATCAGCCCATTGCTGGGCAGGAACTTCATATTTCCTGGGATTGTTTGATTTTCTTTCAATAGTACCTATTCCCAAGTCATAGGTTGCAATTTCATTTTTTGCACTTAAAGGAAACGATGCTTTTAATAATTTGCCTTGTGAACGCCAATTAATTTTATTAACGAAATCCAATTTTTTTCCGGATTCGCCATTTGAGAGGGTAATAAACTGCTCATATTGTGAGCCATACTTTTCTCTTGTAACCTTTATTGAGATGCGCACAGGCCCATTTTCTACTATTTCGATTTTAGGATTACCATCTACAAAGGCTAAAGGATTTGTTGAAATGCCATTATAGGAAATCTCCCAGGCGGGCCATTCATCTGAAATATCAGTATAAAGAACCAGTCGAATGGGGCTTTGCAGCAATTCCTTCACCCGAACTTTATCTAAAATACTTGACACATCGCCATTATTATCTATTTTAACAAGATAATGGGCGTTTTCCAATGATTTACTTGTTATTTTAAGATCATTTTTTATTTTTGAAGGGGAAATAGCGGCTCTCACATCAAATACCGAGAAACTTACTGAAGGTACTTTTGCAAGAAAAATAATATTGAGGGTGTTTTTACCCTGCCCAATTATTTGGGAAGGAATTTCATTGCCATCCGCATCAAGAACAGTAATATATGACGGAACCTTGTCAAAAATTACCGAAGCATTTACTATATCTTCCCGTTCGATGGAAAGTGGGTTATATACCACTAGTGCCAGTCCTTTTACTTTGGTATCAAGACCACTTGCAACAGTTCCGACACCATCTTCAAGGACGGTTGAAAATTGTTGCCGGCTGAGAAGTTCGTCATTCCACGAAAATGTGTAGGCTTCGGGGATGCTGGTTCCCGTTAAATCGTCATGAAATTGATGCCAGAGAAAACGTTTCCAGGCATCAGTTAATTTATTTTTGGGATAGTGGATTCCACCAAGCCAGTCCGCTGCAACCGACGCTCTTTCAGCAGCATCTGCTAATAATTCGTTCTGCCTGTTCCAACGCTTCATGGCAGTCTGACTGGTGTAACAACCAGTACCATGGGTGGATAATAGCAACTCGCCCTGATAAAGCGGCATTTTTTGTAACTGATCATTTCCAATTTCTCTGCATAAGAGATCGGAGGGAGCTGATATGACTTTTAATTTTCCTGAATTGTGAAGGCTTTTTTCCAGCCATGAAACTGACTCATCTTTAGGAGCGCCTCCTTTATCACCAGCTCCAAAATACATGTAACTAACATATGTATTTGACTTTACCCCCAGAGTGTCAGCTTGATCAATCCTGTCCTGATTATTACTTAAATCACCGGTAACGCGCGACAGATAGCTGCCAGGCGTGAGTTCTGCCAGTATTTTGGAACCATCAACACCCTGCCAGGCTCCAATTGCGAATGGAATGCTCGAACCCCAGCCCAACTTCTGGGTCGAAAAACCTTTTAATCCACAGCTTGATGCAATTGTTGGCAACGCATAGCCAAAACCAAAACAATCAGGTAAAAAAAGATCACGGCTTTTTTTATTGAATTCTTTTTGATAAAAATCCTGTGCATAAAGTATTGACCTCGTTATTGCCTCTGGCGATGGTATGTTCACATCTCCTGCATCAAGTGAGCTTCCGGCAATATTCCACCGGCCATCGGAGATATACTTTTTCAATTTCAAATAATCGTTTGGAAAATACTCTTTTACAAACATATATCGAATTGCCCCTTCAAAACTAAAATTATAGCCGGGAAATTTTTCAAACAATGCAAAATTGCCTTTTAGTGTTTTTGGAATATATTCATTAATTGTATTCTGAATTGTCCATTGCCATTGTGTATCCAAATGAGATGTAGCAATTACATGCAATGATTTGGTTTTACTGTAATCAATTTTCTGTTGAGCTTCCAAAACATTACACATGATAATTGCTATAATCCAAACAATCCATATTTTCTTCATATCGCTGATTTCTTTTGTCTGTTATTTTAAAGACTTTTGTTTTGCATTTCCGGATACCAACGAAGTGCATTTAAGTAATATATTTTCCTTAATACACTATCATTAAGATCAAGACCTTTAAATGACTCTTTAATATTGTATGATTTCATTACTTTTTGAGTGGAAAAATACTTCCAATCTTGTAGCCATTCATTTTTCATTTGTTCAGCTTTATCCTTCAAATTCTCTGCTTCAGTAATTCCAAAGTCAGTACCATAAAGAAGTCTTTCCTGATATTTAACGATAAAGTTCCGCACTTTATCTCTGTTTTGAGACTGAAAAAAACAAATTCTGCCCGACATATCCACGGCAAAATTCGGGTAACGATCCAGACATTTTGCCAGTTCATCTACGCTCCATTCCAGACTGCCTAAATGAGCGCCTACTACCCTAAGATTGGGATGTTTCGCGAGCACATGGTTTCTGGCTGTAATTTGCTTATCATAACCGGGGCATTCCGGATGCAAATACATGTGATATTGAGGGTGTTCTTTATAATAGTTTTTACTTTGCTTTACCATCATTGAATCAAGAGGCAACCAGCAATCTTTAGGTTCACCGCAGTGCAACAACAACGTTTTATTTCTTTTGGCGACATAATCTATAATCGCATCAAACCGAGGATCATCAATCATTATAAAGTTTCCGCCTGAATCACGCAGTGTCATTCCGATGTCTTTCCAAAGTTTGAGGCCAATGGCGCCATCATCGAAATCTAATTTTATTTTTGATATTGTTTTGTCTTGCCAACCTGGTTTTCCAAATTCTTCCATTGAAACGGTTGTAATATAAAAGAATTGGTTGGAAAATTGATGCTGAAGCATTTTTGATATCCGAATTTGTTTGTCAACAAATGCCTGATCGCTTTTATTTGTGCAAACACTTAAAAATATGAAATTTTCTTTTTTAGCCTTCAGAACAATTTCCGGGTTTTCAGTACGAATATGCACATGAGCATCTATTTTCGGCATTTTATAATATACCAACTTATTTGTGTTGCAGGTTGTACAAACAAAAGCAGATAATAAAAAGAAGAAAGGTGATATTTTCAACATTTTAATGCAATTATATAAGGCGTTTTAAAAGGTCAATATATTAATTAAGGTTTTTTATTTAATGCTTCCGATATGGCTTTTTCGGCTAAAGGAGCCATAACACTGTATCCCATTTTATTGGGGTGAACACCATCTGAACTGTATTCTGTTTTTAGGCCGGGTCGGTCATCGGCCATTGCTGAATAATAATCAAGATAAAAACAATTATTTTTGGCCGCGTAGTCTTTTATCCACTTATTTAATATCAGGATCTTTTCATATGGTTTAATACCAGGCTTCCATGGGTAATCATAAGCTGGGAGGATGGAAGATAGCACCACCTGAATTCCATTTGCCCTGGCAAGTTCAGTCATTGATGCAAGATTATCTTCAATCATTTCAAGTGTTGAAGGTCCTGAATTTCCTGCAATATCGTTGGTGCCAGCCAGAATAACTACCACTTTTGGTTTTAGGTGGATTACATCGGCTCGAAACCTAATCAGCATTTGAGGAGTGGTTTGTCCACTTATTCCCCGATTGATATATGGTTTACCTGCAAAAAATTCAGGGCTTTGACGGATCCAACCTTCCGTAATGGAATTTCCCATAAATACAATCCGGTTTTCATTAGGGGCTGGCAATCCAAGTTTTGCATTTTCATCCCTGAATCGTTTTAACCTGGGCCAGTCGAGTTTTAACCATTCGTATTCTTCTTTTGATATTTTTTCATTACTAGCAATTGAATCGGGGGCAAATTTTGATTTCGTATTCTGGGCATGTGTGAACTGCACAAGTATCATAAAAATAATAGTACCAAGTAGAAATTTCACATTTTTCATCATTCAACGTATTAAGGTTTTCAATTATATTTAATTATATTTTCTGTTTTGTAGGATATCCAAAATCATTTTTTAGACATTACATTCTAGTAAATCAAATCATTATAATAGATTGCATTAAATATTAATCTGCAATTTCATCATTTATATTTTGATATAAATTTGGTTTCTTTTCAAAAACCAGCCTATCAGCCAAAAAATTATCGCCATGTGTATTGCAAATAATAGTGAGCCAATCATATTCCCAGCTATTGGAGAGAATATGTGAGTGAACATCCATTCTTTTAAGGTAATAAATTTACCAAATTGAGATCTGATTTTGATCAAACCGAGAATATCTGCCCAAACACAAGCCATAACATATATAAACAATGGATTTAATCCAAAGCACAGCATTGGATTAGTCCAATTCTTATACCCTTTTACATCAATTATCCATAGTAACAGGCTAAAAATTATCATAGCCCAACCGCTAGTATATACAACAAAGGAACTTGTCCATAGGGGTTTATTTATCGGGAATACCAAATCCCAGGTCTTACCGGCTATTATTAGTATAAGTCCGTAAATTAAAATTTTAATGACGGCACTTCGGCTATTTTCAGAATTGTCAATGATTCTGCCTATAAAAAATCCAAATAAGACACTGGCTATCGAAGGCAGGGAACTCAATAGTCCGGTAATATCAAATATTACTCCTGAATGCGAAGGCAAATGATTGACTCCCAGTATGTAAATATCAAATATTCTTACAAAATTATCATTCAACGAATAAGGATCGTTACCTCCAAAAATCATCAACAATAGCCAGTAACCTAAAAGAATCACTACGGTTATAATTTTTACATAAGTTAAGCGTAAGCCAAGTATTATAAGGGAAGTAATGCCATAAACAATTGCAATTCGTGGCAGGATACCCATAATTCTTATGTGACTTAAGTCAGCATGTATAAACGGAAAAGTGTTTAATAATATACCTATCAAGTATATTATTAGTGTACGTATTAAAACTTTATTTACTGTTTTCCAGGTTAATAAAAAATTGTATTTTTTAAAGGAATAGTACATGGCCGTCCCCATGATAAACAAAAAAAAAGGAAAAACGAGGTCGGTAGGAGTACAGCCATTCCAAGTGGAATGAAGTAATGGTGAAAATACGAATCCCCAGTCCCCTGGATTATTCACGATAATCATCATCATAATTGTCATTCCTCTGAAAACATCCAGGGATAATAATCTCCGCGTTTTTGCCATGGAAAACGGTACTATGAGTTACTTATTTTCAAAATTAAAGCAGCATATACATAAATTATATACAGCAGAAAATCAGTTGTTATTGATTTTCTGCTGTATTTTCGATAGTAACCCGTCATTGATGTAAGATATACATTAACCAACGATTTGTATTAGGTCACTTATATCGATCAATGTTTTTTGGTAACGAATGCTACTTCATTAAGGAACAGAGTTAGTGAGGCAGCCGTATAGCTATCAAAATTTTTGGCTGCAGTCCCATTATCATCATCAGCTCCTAAATTCATATAAGTCCTGTAATTAGCATGTATACCTGAGCCTTTATAAGTTGTGGTATTAGGTTCCCATCTTGCCATAACTACTGCTCCGGCACCTGCTGTAGCATCATCGGCAAACACTGCTAATAACTTCCCGGTTGATTCAGCTACAAAATCTGCTTTATAATAATCAATGAAATCATAGAACCATTTAACATATGGGAAAGCAACACCTCCTGTTGTTACATTATGGAATACGGTATCATATCCAGATCCACCTGTATTCTGTATTGGTAAAGCATTTGTTATCAGACTATTTGCTACCAAAGACCCATCAGTAGTTGGAACAACAGACGTAGTATTAAACAATCTTAATCTGGTACTTCTTGCACACCACGAACTTAACACAATAACTGGTACATTCAGTGCGTTCCATGCTACAGAATCTTTAAATTCGCTGCTGCTGACTGCTCTGCTGATAATTACCAGATCATAACCTGCCAAAACTGTAAAATCAAAAGGTGCGTACGCCGAAGCTGTTAAATCAAAAGGTGAGTAAAGAGTATCTACAACGTATCCTTTATCTTTCAATGCATTCTGTAATCCTATCTGAGGACTTAGCATTCCTGGTTCCTGCATAAATGCAATACGTTTTTTTAATGCTGATCCAATATTGATTTCAAGAGTCGTTGTGGCCATATTGTTCGATGCATCACTGCAGGTTACTTTCATATTGTATTTTCCGGCAGCAACCGGTTTGCCGTTGATATTTAAAGGTATAATAATATCTTTAAGAGTAACAACCTGTTGTTTGACTCCCGCATCAAAACTTGTCGATGACTTTGTATAACTCCAACCATCTGCTACCGAGGTGCTGATTGCAATATCATAGTTTTTAATTTGCACATCATCACTAAAGGTTGCCTGAAAAATAATTGTGTCACCTGGAAGAAATGCCTGTGACGCTGTAGGCTTGGTGATTGAAATAGTTGGAATGGTTGCATCGGGAGTTGCTTTATCTTTTTTACAACCATAATAGGATGTAATCACTAAACATATAATAATCAAAATTTTTACCGTATTTTTCATAATCTTTTATTTAGTTTGAGCAAAATTTTATTTATAAATATTTTTATTTTTTTAACCGTTAGTAATCCGGTTTATGAGCAAAAGCTATTTAATTGCGTCTAAATCATTTGAAACCGTGCTTTAAATAATTTCGCTACCTTATAGAGGAATATCCCTCTCAATCACTACTGAATTGACTCTCTCATGTTTTCCTCCTTCCCATTTTTATGCTGTTTCGAGAACCTTCACAAACTTTTTTCGGCCAGCTTAGAGAATAAAATTTGATTCTGGTATTTTCCAATTTGCTATTCATTTATTTTTTAATTCAATGGGCGGTTCAAGCATCACCGGTTGACACCAACTATTTTTCCCATCATAAACTGCAGTAATCAGACAAATTATTTTATTATTTTCAATAACCAGTTGAGGTCGCTCTCTTCTGGTACAATTTAAAACTGAATCGCCAACAAATCGGATTTCGTGGTCGTATGCAATACCATTGCCATACTTTTTCCAGTTATGAATACCATCATCTGAATATAGATGTGCACCCCATTTTTCATGGCCTGTTATATATCCGTCTCCATCTTCGCAAATAAGATGATATTGACTTTCAGTTTTAAACATATAAAAATCCTCTAGTTCACTTTTAGGCCAAACATTGTCATTTACAATTTTAAAACTTCCTGAAATACTGTCAGAATCAGCTAAAAAGACTCTTAGTTTCTCATCTCTAAACATTAGTTTGATTTTGCCATTATCAATGATTATAGCCGGATTATTTGATTCCGTATTAATTATCGGTTTTTCGGACCTGTGCCATGGACCTTCAATTTTTGATGAAACTGCATACCCGATTCTTCTAAGATACCTGTTGCTCCCTGGTCTCATTGTGGAAAAATCAGAGCCTATATAAATTAAAACATATTGATTTCCGATTTTAACAATTGTTGGATTATGGGCCATATTCGAATCCCAGTAGGATGAATCCCGTTCGCCAATTACTATATCTTTGAATTCATAAGGGCCTAATATTGACTTTGATGTAGCTCTTACTATCTCCGACGATTCAAAATAGTCTTCAGGAAATTCTCTCGTTTTAGGCCACCTGGATGCAAATAAATTATATATTGAGTCAACCTTTATTACTGAGCCACACCACACCCAATAATTATCCATTTTAAATCCTGAATTAACTTGCACGGACTGCAGCCGATTCAACATAGAATTTTCTGCCGGGTTCTTACAAGTTGAAAGAACAAGAAAGATCAGAACAAGTTTGACAATGAATTCTATTCTTTTCATGTGATGAATAATTTCAAGATATTTAAATCACATATTTCATTTTAAAAAATATCGTCAATCAGTCTTCGGTTAGCATCAATTGGATAGGCTTTGTCAATACCAAACCATGCCTGTTGTTTAATCCATTTTCCTCTGGTAAAATCAGGAAAATCAACCAATGCTCCTCCCCGGGCCACTGACATCTCAGAGAGAGCTGATATTGAACTCCAGGTTGCAGCGTCATATGCATTAAGTGGCACTTGTTTGTTGTTTTTTACAGCATCAAAAAAATCTATTAGCATGATAAAATCCATGCCACCATGGCCGCCACCTGCTGCTTCCTTTCCCTTTTCACGCCAGTACTGATGATCGTATTGGGTTATCCAAACTGCAGAATCATCCCATTCATCAGGCACTTTTGATTTCCCTTCAACATAAATATGATCTCCGTCGTTATACCATAATCCATTGGTACCTTCCACGCGAAAACCAAGAGAATAGGGTCTGGGAAGATTAGTGTCATGAGTTACAATAATGGTCTCTCCATTTGCACATTTGATCATGGAAGTAACAATATCTCCCAGATTGAAATTAATATTGGCATAGGGGTGCTTGACACCGCCGTTATCAATGATAAACTTGTGCAGTCCTCTCGATTTGGAGGCCATGGCGGACAATGTGAGAAAGCGGTTGCCTCTGTTAATGTCAAGCCAGTTTGACACCGGACCAATTCCATGGGTGGGATACAAGTCGCCGTTCCTTTTAATGGCATGCAATCCCCTCCACTGGGCTTCTGAAAATGCTTTCTTCCCCATTTTTAAGTCACCACCATGTGTGTAAGAATAATGCTCACCATCATTGAATTTAACCCCTCGCAGATCGTGTTCATACCCGCAACGGCAATGGATTAGCTCGCCGAAAAGATCTGTGCGCACCATATTGAGGATTGCCATAACATCTCGACGGTAACACACATTCTCCAGAATCATAAGTTGCATACCGGTTTCCTCATGTACATCAACCAAATCCCAACACTCTTCAAGTGTGTTGGCGGCAGACACTTCTACTGCAGTATAAGGCACTCGGGCTTTCATGGAAGCTACCGCCATGCGCACATGCCACTCCCATGGGGTAGCAATTATTATGGCATCCAATTTTTCGTCTTTGAGCATATTCTTAAAGGCAAATTCATGGCCCGAATATATCTTTGGTTCTTTTTTTCCATTTCTGGAAATTATTGCTTTGGCATTATCGATTGAGGTAGGATTAATATCACAAATTGCCACGATATCCACTAATCCGGTTTTGATTGATTCATTAATATGAGAACATCCACGGTTTCCAGTACCGATAAAACCCAATCTTATTAAGGCCGAACCGGACTTTGCTTTGGGTTTTATTTCCGAAGGTTGTTGAGCTAATAACTCATTCTTCGATAATAGCAATCCGGATAAGCCCAATCCGGCAATCGTTCCTTTTTTAATAAAATCTCTTCGATTCGTTTCCATTTTCTAACGTGTATCGGACTTGTTAAGTAAATTAAAAATGAATTAGAAAATATATTTCCACCAAATTCATTCTAAGTATTCTTTTGAAAATTAAATAGATACTATTTTATGATTAACATAAAAATAGATATAGCTATCATATTCAACTGTTTAGGCAATTAATCAATTATTTAACTTTTTCAACCTTATCAATCCAGAAAATCAGGAGACTTTTAATTAACCTCTAATTTATAAGGTTTACTATGATAGTTTGGATAGACATTTAAAACAATTTATTACTTTTTATTCACTTATTTATATTTACCATCCTGGGTTTTGAGCGATTCCACCGTTACTTTTATTAATTACATCAGATGGAATTGGCCAGAGGTAATCTTTGGCTTCATCAAATACCCGTTTCGGTACAGTTTTCTTCCATGGCCAGATTCGCATGTTTTCATCATAAAAAACACTCACATCCGGTTTGAGGGCTAATGCAGGATATTTATTCTCCTTATAATCGGAAGCAACATATTTAACTCCAATTGCCGGAAGTTCTAATAATTTACCAGCTTTCCAACGCATCAAATCGTTTCTTCGAATACCTTCCCCAGCCAATTCAACGCGCCTTTCCCTTCTGATCTCAATAATCAAGTCGGGGGGCAAAGGAGAAATTCCTGCAATTATCCAGTCGGAATTAGGGTCATGAACCGGAGTAATTGACATAGGTACCATGCCGATTCTGTCACGTAATAGGTTTATTGATTTGTCAAGATCAGTTTGACTAAGGGTGCCTAATTCAGCCGTAGCTTCTGCAAAATTTAACAAAACTTCAGCATAACGCATTAACATATATCCATTATCCCCATTCCCTACAGTTTGTTGATCAAGAGTATTCATACACCATTTAGTCAACTGGTAACCGGTATTTACGCCGTAGTTGCGATTAATTCCTCTTGTGGGGTTTCTGCTTCCCATAATTGATGCAATCTCAACTGTATCGCCATAAGATGCAGCCTGTCCAACGAACCAGATGTATCCCGGAGTGGTAAGTGTCTGAGCGAGTCGACCATCTCTTGCGGTTACTTCCTCAATCCATGTTTGAGTCATATTAGCTGCAAACGGCGTTCCGTCGGCGTTCAGGTATGATCTTACGAACCACATCGACATACCTTCAGTGCCTCCACCATTGGGCATATCAGCGGTTTGTGTGTTAAAACTTCCTTTTGCAGGATAATATTCCTGACCCATAATGCATTCTTTAGTGGCGTAAATATCCTTCTGCCAAAAAAGCTCCCGATAGTTCCTTTTTGGATCTCCTGTACCCTTCCAAATTTGGTATCTCTTTGATTGCATAACCTTTCCGGAGGCTTCAACAGCAGCCTGCAAAAATTTCTCATATCCTCCCAAATTGCGAGATTTCATGAAAGTGCCTTCAAATAAACAAATTCTTGATTTGTATGCATTCACAACATCTACATTAACTGCGCCGCGAGGTTGACTAGCTGGAGGAAGACAATTGGCTGCCGCGAAATTCAAATCTTCTAAAACACTATCCATTACCAAAGCTCTTGGATCTCTCTTTTGTGTTATCAATTCTTCCGAATTAATATTCAATGGCTGTCCAATCCAAGGTACATCCCCAAAGTGGGATACTTTTTTAAAATAATCCATCGCCCGGAAAAATCGTATTACTCCGGCATAATGATTAATCAATGCCTGATCGCCTTTAGCCGTTGTATATTGTTTTAAAAAAACATTACATGCGCGTATATCGCTCCAGTCATCAGAGTTAATATTTGCCACAGATTTTTTTGCAGACCATAAACCCCCTGATCCGGGAACAATGCGCAAACCGGCAGCGATAGTTGTTTGCCCTGACCCATCTGCGCTTGCGATAATATCATCACTCATCTCGTCTATCACAATTGGTAATGCATTCCAGGCAATAATATAGTTAAACATATCAGGGCCATAAAAACTATTACAATATAGAGCCAAATCTGCCGGAGTTCGCCAAAAATTCCCATCATAGAGTTTGTCAATTGGTTTCAAATCCAAAAATTTATCATTGCAGGCGTAAATTGCCAAACAGCAAAATATCGTTAAAAATCTTGTTATTGCTTTCATTTGCTCAGTTCTTAATACAAGGTTTAGTTAAAAAGTAATATTTAACCCCACAGACAGGGCTTTTTGAATAGGATAAACTTCGCCGTTTCCCCATCCTTGTGGATCTACAATACCTTCAGGATCCACACCCTTAATGAGCTTCGTGTAAGTCCAAAGATTCTGCCCGGAACAATAAATTCTGAATTCATCAATACCTATGCGTTTATAAACCGTTTTTGGTATCGTATACCCAATAATAAGACTTTTAAGACGGATATAGGCGGCATTCTGAATATATCGGGTTGTTCCAGCATCTTTTATGCCATTAACCCTAGGATAGTAGGCCGAAGGATTTGTTGTCGACCAATAATCAAGATTATAGTCAAATGCGCGACCCTCAGGACCCCAAAATACGGAACTACTACCACCGCTGCCCATCTGCCAGTCACGCTTTCCCACTCCCTGAAAGAATGCAGTGAAATCAAATCCTTTCCATTGCAAACCAGTTGTAATCCCAAAACTATATCTGGGGGTATTGTTTCCTATAATTTTTCGGTCACCCGGATTGTCTAATGTTTCAGTGCCTTTATCAATTTTTTCGTTGTTATTTATATCTTCAAATTTCATATCGCCGGCCATATAACCTCCTGCCGGCGTCCCGAATATTAATGACTGTTTATATTGATTTTCCCAAGCGATTGCCTCTTCATTAGTTTGGAACAGATTATCAGCTTTCCAACCCCAAATATCACCTATTTCCCCCCCTTTATAATAGTCAAATATATAATTTGTTGGATTGGAATCGTACTTGGTTATTTTACCGGCATAGTCGGATAAATTGAATCCTACATTATAACTAAGATTTTTCATGATTTGATCTCTCCACGAAAAGGTTAGTTCCCAACCTCTCGTTTCCATACTGTATAAATTTTGAAGAGGAGGGTCAGTGCCCAATATTGCGGGCGCTGCCATAGTACCAAGTATACCATTTGATTCCCTTTTATACATATCAAATGAAAGAGACAAACGGTTTTTAAACATACTAAAATCAAGTCCAAAATTTAAAGCATTTATTTTTACCCAGGTAAGACTCGGACTAACCAACCCTGAAGGTTCAACACCCATGGGTCTTGCGCCATCCAGAAAGTGAGACAACCTGAAATTATGACCTCCAGGATCGTTCTCTGAAAAATTCATATAAGCAATATAAGGGTAATTTCCTGATACATTCTGATTGCCCAGAGACCCATATGAGGCCCTGAATTTTAATTCGTTTACCATTGGCTGCATCCAATTCATAAAAGATTCTTTTGAGATTCGCCAGCCTAATGAAAGAGAGGGGAATATACCAAAACGATCGTTTTTAGGGAATTTCGAACTGCCATCATATCGACTATTGATTTCCACGAGATATTTTTCGTTAAATATGTAATTCAAACGAAAAAAGGCACCTCGAACGGACCAGTCTCCCGACCCACTATTTGCCTCCATAAGTCCGGAAGCAAGATCTATTTCGCCAATATTACTATTTACTGGATCGTATCTTTTTGCATTAAACCAGCGTGAACCATTTTGCTCTTGATTAAACCCTAATAAAAATTTCAGATAATGTTTTTCAGCAAGTGTTGTTTCATATTCACCCCAAACATTCAATGCGTTGTATTTTCCGGTTGAATTTTGCTGATATGCAAATGGGCTTGTAGTATAAACTGTTGGCATAATTATACCTGTAGGCAGTTTGGTATACAGATCTTTTTTATGATCTCTAACATTTTCAGCGCTATAATTTACCGAAAAATCACCCTTAATTTTAAATCCTTTGAATGGTCTGATTTCAGTTCCAAAAACTACCCATGAATCTGAACTTTGCTTGATAAACCTTCCTCCATCAGATAGAAACTGGATGGGATTTGACAGATCGGTATCCCATTCACCATCTGGATTTCTTACAGGGTAACTTGATGGCATTTTAACTATACCATGCCAATAACTACCTATGCCATAGCTGTCTGATGGGGAGTTATAGTCAGTACTTGTATAAATGGTTTTAAAATTAAATGATAGCCATGGTTTTAAATCTAGTTTAATATCAGACCTGAAATTATATTTCTTATAACTATCATTGCCATATTTAAATAAACCTCCCTGATCCTGTAATCCTCCTGAAACAAAATAGGTAATTTTATCCGTACCACCTGTGAAATTAATATCCTGCTTGTTCGATGACGCATGATTTAACATCGCCTCTTTATACCAGTCTGTGTTTGAAAAGTATTTCCAACTATTTCCTTGTACGTATGCAAAAGGTTGGGAGGGGTCAATAAAATGGGCATACAATTTATCCTTATAATCCTGAGATACCTGAGCTACACCAAAAGCAGACTGTTCATATTGAAGTGTCTCCCATGAATTCGCTATTTTCGGATACCTTGTTGGTTGTCCGAATGAAAAATTACTGGTGTAATTCACTTTAAAAGCCTGATTTTTTTTGCCAATTTTTGTTGTAATGAGTATTACCCCATAAGCAGCACGGGCTCCATAAATGGCTGAAGAAGCAGCATCCTTAAGTACAGTAACACTTGCCACATCTGATGGATTGATAAGATTAGCATCCATAATAACGCCATCAACCAAAATTAATGGTGATTCAGAGGTACCTATCCCTGTATATCCCCGAATGTTGAATGAAGCTGCTCTTCCGGGTTGGCCATCTATTGGAGCTATATTTAGATTGGCAATCGCTCCTTCCAAACCTTGTCCAAGGCTGGTTAAAGGCCTGTCTTTAAGTACATCAGAGGAGACGTTAGAAATTGCGCCGGTTAAATTTACTTTTTTCTGCGTACCATACCCAACTACAACAACTTCTTCTAGCTTTGTAATATCTGGAATCAGCTTAATAATCATTGGCATCTGTCCGTTTGCGGAAATTCGTTCTGAATTATATCCAATATAGGACACAACCAATACTGCATCAGGTTTAGGATTTTCCAAAATAAATTTTCCGGAAACATCAGTAACCACACCAACGGATGTCCCCTCAATAATTACATTAGCCCCAATAATTGGTTCATTAGTCATGGCATCAGTAATTATACCGGTTATTTTTTGTTGCCGAATTATTTCTATTGGGGAAATAACAATAAATTTATTGTCCAATAATTTATATGTGAGTTTGGTATCTTTTAAAAGTTCTTCCAAAACTTCACCTATCGGACGGTTATTAGTAGCAATGGTTATGTTTTTTTTAACTTCCATTACTTTATCGAAATAAAGAAAAGATAAGCCAGAACTGCGCTCTATTTCCCGGAATGCTTCACGAATATCTATATTATTAACATTCAGACTTATTCGCGTGGTTTGCGAACGGGTATTTGCCGAAATCTGTAATGCTGCCACCAAACATATTAGTACAGATAATCTCATAATCAGCCAAATTTTGTTGAATAGATTGTGTTTTGATTGTACTTTTGATTTTTTTTTCATAATTTTGTATTGGTTAAAAATTAAACATTTCGAGGAATGACCATCGTGCCAACGTATATCCATTCTTCGATTTAATTATTAATGTAACCGGCGGGAGATGCAGATTGTGTTTCCCGCTTTGTTTTTGCAGTATTAGTTCACTTTCATAAATTTTTAGTTAGAATTTTTTATTTTTATTAGGACTATTTGCTTTTTTCCTTTAAAAAAACTTTTTTATCTTTAATAACAAAATCAATGGGAGAGGAATATTTCATTGCCTCCATAATCTGCTCTAATGAAAGATCCGTGAAAATCCCCGTATATTTATATTCCTTGAGTTTTTCAGTTTCAAAATAAAAATCAACATCATACCGACGTTCTAATTTTACTGTGAGAGATGATAGGGGCTCCCGATCAAAAATTAATTTCCCCTTTTTCCATGATATTTCTTTTTCAGTGTCTATTTCCTTATCTAAAATAAATGCTGTGTCGGTTGCTTCTGATGATACATTCATTTTTTTTGATAACTGAACCTTTTGGTCTTTTTGCAAAATAGTTTCTGGCTTTTCTACTTCCGAAATGATTATTTTTTGACTTGGATTTAATAAAATAATAGATTTTGAACCCGATTTTTCTATTTCAACTAATCCCTTAATTAATGTTGTTTCGACCTTTTTTTCATCAGGATAAGCTTTTACATTAAAGCTTGTACCTATGGCTTTAATTTTCACATTTAAGGCATGCACCACAAATGGAAGCTTGCGATTTTTTGCAACATCGAAATATGCCTCACCTGTAAGATAAATGTCGCGATTTTTTTTACCATAATCACTATTGTAAGTCAATTTACTTCCAGAATTAACCCAAAGTTTGGTTCCATCGGGCAAGGTAAGAATGGACATAGACCCATATGGTACTTCAAGTATGTTTTTTGCAAAATTGGAATTATTTTTTGACCCGTTCATAAAAAAGTAAAAACCCGAAATACTTATTAACACTATTATAACAGCTGCTATTCTAAGAAATCTGTTGATTAAATGAGGTGAATCTGTTAAGATTGTAGTTTTTTTCAAATTAATAACTTCTCGTTCTTGTATTTTTAACTGCAATAATTCCCATTGGTTTTGATTATTTTCCTGAGAGTTATTTTCACTACTGAACCATAACATCTGGCTTTGTGCATAATATTTTCTGTTTTGGGGTGATACTTTTAGCCAATGCAAAAATTCTTCTATCTCTGAGTCAGTTGCATTTCCACTCAAGTATTTACTAATGAGCAGATCAATTTCTGAAATGTCTGTATTTTCTTTCATATGTTATTTGTATATCGTAATAAAGGGCGATTACCCTAAATGGAATCGTATTATTTTACAAAAAATCTTTAAGGGAAGTCCGGAGTTGATGTAAAGCCTTGGACATATGGTATTCAGTGGTTTTAACCGAGACCCCTAATTTCTCAGCTATTTCAGAATTTTTTAAGAATTGTTCCCGGCTAAGACGAAAGATTTCTCTGGTTTGATCTGGTAAATCTTGAAGAGTTTGGTGAATGATTTTTTGGGCTTCATCAGCTGACATTTCAGAAATGATAAGGCCTTCAAGGGACACTTGCATAAGTTCCAACTCCTTTATTTTCATTTCAGAATATTCTCTGAAGTTTTCATGTGCCATCTGCTTCCTCAAATAATCAATACAACGTCTGTATACAATTTTGTAAAGGTAAGCCTGAACAGGTTGTTCAGTATCGAGCATGATCCTTTTTTCCCAGAGTGTGCAAAAAGCATCTTGAACAAAGTCTTCAGCCAGAAGAGGATTACGAACAGTATGCCTTGCAAAAGCCAATAACATTCCCTTACATTGATCGTAAAGAATCTGAAGACATTTCTCGTTTCCGAGCTTTATTCCTTCTACAATATAGGTATTATGGATAACCATAAATATATTTTCAATTTTCCTATAGTAAATATATTTATTTTTTATCTGGATAAAAAATAAAACCAATATCAAATTAACTTGGATAATTCGCAAAGCTATATAATGACCTCACAAACAATCATATCCAATTAGAGAGGAGCAGGATTTGTACGATGTAAAAGTCCTTCGGTCGCTAGAGAGAGGGATTTAGGGGTGAGGGTCATTAAAGTTTATACTATTAATTTGTAAAAAATTGTTTTTTTAGCAAAACATTTCCTTTTGATATTCGTGATCCTCAATAGTAGCAAAGTAAAACACGCTACGAATGCGAATTAAAAGGTTAGATTATTTTATGAATAAATTGTTCTTTTGGTGTACGCACTTTTTTTAGGTTCACCAACCAATCGTTGCTTTCGTCCCGGTAACCAAGTGGCAATAAAGTTACACTTCGCAATCCCTTTTCCTTAAGATTTAACAATTCATCCAATGCGGCATTATCAAAACCTTCCATTGGTGTTGCATCAACTTTCAATAAGGCCGCTGTAGCAATAGCAAGCCCAAAACTTATGTAAGCCTGACGAGCAGCATGTTCGAAATTTTGTTGAGCCAGCCTAGGTGTGTATGATGCTATTAACCTGTTTTTATATTCATCCATTCTGTTTTCCGGTAGCCCTCTTTCCTTTACAGTTCGCGTAAAAACTTCGTTAATCCTTTCAACGGTATAATTATCCCAAGCTGCAAAAATCAATAAATGAGAACAATCTGCAATTTGACTTTGATCAAAGGCAATTGACACAATTTTGTTTTTAAGTGCCAGATTAGTTACTAACAATATTTCAAAAGGTTGCAGACCTGAAGAACTTGGAGCCAAATATGCAGCCTCTAAAATGGCATCTACTTTTTCCTGAGAAACAGATTGTCCGTTCATCTTCTTTGTTGCGTAGCGCCAATTAAGCGCATTTAATAATTCCATGATTTCTTTTTATTATTATTATTTTGCAAAGTTGGGAAATAAACTTTACTTTTGAAAGCGAATTTCAAAAAGAAGGTGATTTCCTTTGAGAAACTATGTTAGCGAATGTAATGACAAAAAAAATAATTACTGATGAAAGGACAGATCTATGCAAAGCACACCTGAGGGCTGTGCACGATACTCTTGATTTACTGAGTGGTAAGTGGAAAATTTCAATCATCGTATCCTTAAGCTTTGGCAAAAAAAGGTTTATGGAGTTACAACGGGAAGTGGAAGGTGTTGGTTCCAAGATGCTTTCGAAGGAACTGCATGACCTCGAAACCAACGAACTGGTAAAAAGAACCGTGTACAATTCAAAACCTGTAACAGTTGATTACGAACTAACCCCTTACGGTAAAACACTGCAAGACATCATTAAGGAAATGGTAAGGTGGGGATTGGAGCATAGGAAAAGGATTTTTAACGTAACCATTTAGTTATATTGATATTAGATTAGCATAATTAATAAACCATTTCCTGACTTTATCAAATACCCAATAAATTATTCTTTGCTGATTACAAATTCGTTTTGTTTAAGCCACTCGTTCAATTTTTCAGAATGGGACATTTCAAGGATGAATTTCCCCTGATTGAATTCAAAGTAAGTGGGGCCGATATCACCGGTGCCGGAACTCCAGGAAATTTGTTTGGTATGCTCACCATTTTTTACGGTAAAATAAAAAAAAGTATAGTTACCCCCAAATTTAGGACAACAGTGTTAATAAAATAAATTTTAGGGTTTTAAATATTAACTAATATTGTTGTCAAATGAAATCGAAAAGAAAGTTCACCCCGGAATTCAAATCCAAGGTCAGCCTTGAAGCT
>JBBQTB010000031.1:0-66865 GCA_038213375.1 Bacteroidales bacterium
TGTCCTTTTATTCCCGGAATCACTGTCCTTTTATTTCCGGAATCACTGTCCGCCCAAAAACGGAATGACTGTCCTTTTATTCCCGGAATCATTGTCCGCCAATTCCCGGAATGACTGTCCTTTTATTTCCGGAATACGCAGCCGGGGACCATGATAATGGCTTTTTCCACGAGAGAAGTTTCAATTCGTTTTCGTATACAGCATTATTTTTAAATTAATAATACTGCAATTGACGAAGAATCACATTTTTGGTTATTTTTGATGGACGAGTGGAGCTATCCCGGAGGGATTTAGTTCAAAATCGTATATAAATATTGGGATTTAAACGATTATTAAAGTGTTTCGCCCAATATAAATTTTATACTGACCGACAGGACTGTCACTCCTCGCATCCTCAACTTTACATAGTATGTCGGGAAGAAATGAACAGCAAAATATTCTGTGCATACTTTAAGGAGATGAATGAGGCCAGTTCTATGGCTTATGCTCCGCTGTCATAATGTAAATTTAGGCATCAAACCATCTTTTCCAACCAACTTTTAAACCAATATGATACACTTAATAGCATTAATCCTATAAGTGGAGCTACCATTAATTCTCCGTTTGAAAAATGTGTCCAGGCAGCGCCAATAAAGGTAAATGTAAACCCGGCGTAGGACCATTCCTGCAGTGTTTTCCACTTTTGTTGCACAATGGCTATTGACCCTAAAAGTTTGGCACATCCGAGCATCGTCACAAAATACGGAGGGTAGCCAAATTTTTGAAAAGCTTCCATTATGTGTGGATTTTTAGATAAATACATGACGCTACTTAGTAGCATAAATGCTGCAACTATAACGGAAGAGAGCCAATAAATAATTTTATTTGTTTGCATTTGTATAACTTTTAATGATCAATATTACGATTTTCAAACAAACCAAGAGATACTTTTGTTAGATATTATCTGAAAATATTAATATTGAGTCCACTCCAAAAACGATGTTTTTGGTAATTCGTAGTATTTATAGTTTCATATACTGCTGAAATATAACATGTTAAATTCGTGTAATTCGTGTAATTCGTTGCAAAAGGACTTTTTAGAGTTGACTCAATATTAAAAGATTATATATGGGTCGTTAATAGCTTATAAAAGCTTTACTTAATGGAACATATGGTATTTATTGTAGCTTGCATTTATTTGTAGATCACATCTTTAACATACAAAATATTAATTTAATATTGAATTATGAGACATACTATTTTAGGAGCAGGAGGTTCAATAGGTAATTCTCTAACCTATGAATTATTAAAGACTAACGAGATTGTTCGACTTGTTTCCAGAAGTAATTATTCCATTCCGGGCACGGAATCGTTTAAAGCTGATATAAACTCGTATTCTGAAACATTAAATAGTATTAAGGACTCAGATATTGTTTATTTATGCGCCGGTCTGGCTTACAATTCAAAGGTATGGGCGGACCTATGGCCAAAGATTATGCAGAACACTATAGACGCGTGCAAAAAAGTAAATGCTAAATTGATTTTTTTTGATAATGTGTATATGTATGGTAAAGTATATGGGAAGATGACGGAATCTACCCCCTATAATCCATGTAGTAAAAAAGGTGAAATTCGTGCTAAAATAGCAATTCTTTTAGAAAACGAGATGAAGCTGAAAAACTTGGATGCAATCATTGCCAGATCTGCAGATTTTTATGGTCCTTATGCTACAAAAACCAGTATGCTGCATATTTTGGCAATCGACAAATTAATGAATGGGAAAAGTGCGCAATGGATGGTTGACGTTACTAAATTACATTCATTTAGCTATACTATTGACTGTGCAAAGGCGCTAAAATTACTTTCAGGTAGAAATGAATCGTTTAATCAAATATGGCATCTGCCAACTTATAATCCAGCCATTGATGGAAAATCTTATATTGAATTGGTTGCAAAAAAATTAGGAGTTGACCCTAAATATACTATTCTAAAAAAATGGATGATTAAAATGCTCGGATTCGTAAATAAAACGGTGGATGAATTATATGAGATGCTTTATCAAAGCGAGTTTGATTACCATTTTGATTCGTCAAAATTCAACAAGGGTTTTGATTTTAAGCCGACAACATATGATACTGGAATTCATGAAACAATAGAGTTTCTGAAAAGCATGCAAGGTGTCAATAGATAGGTATTGAGCCTAACACAGCTTGGTTTTTCTAAAGTGTTGAAGTAGAATAAAATCACACAAATTGAAGTTATAAAACTGCAAGATGCTAAAAAATAAATAATATGTTGAAGAAAGCCGGATTATTTTTATTGCTATTGTTTTTTGTGCCCGCAATTTTCGCGCAGTACATTAATAGAGTTGATGGAACCAAAATTTCCGTTGATTCTTTGAAACTGAAAATAGAATACCTTATGACGACTGCTAATGTTTCGGGCGTTTGTATTTCAGTATTCAATAGTAACAAACTTGTGTATACCAGTGTATTCGGACTTGCAAATGTTCCTAAAAAGGAATTCCTTAAAACATCAACTGTACTTTATGGTGCATCGTTTGCCAAGGAGGTATTTGCATACATCGTGATGCAATTAGTACAGGAAAACCAAATCGACCTTGATAAACCGCTTGTAGAATACCTTTCCAAACCATTGATTGATTATAAGATAAATGGATGGAACAGAGGTTACCAACAGTTGGCAAACGATGACCGTTACAAAAAGATTACTGGACGAATGTGCCTTAATCATACAACAGGTTTTCCAAACTGGCGATGGTTTGAAGCCGACAAAAAGCTGAAAATTAAATTTGAACCTGGGTCAAGATACAGTTATTCAGGTGAAGGGATATACCTCTTACAATTTGTAATCGAACAAATAACAGGGATAGACTATGAAACTATTTCAAAGGAACGGGTTTTCAAACCACTCGGAATGATAAATACAAGTAACGTGTGGCAAAATCGTTTTGATGAGAATTTAGGTTACGGGCACAATGCAAAAGGAGATCCGTACGAATTAATGAAATGGAAGGAAGCCAGTGCCGGTGGCTCTATGAGCACAACCTTAGATGATTTCACTAAATTTTATTCCGCTCTTATTCAAAGTAAAGGACTAACTAAAGCAAGTTTTAACGAAATGACAAAACCACAGGTTCGAATTAAATCGAAACAACAATTTGGCCCCGATGCTTTAATTGACTGCAATGACAATGACAACATACAGTTAAGTTATGGCTTGGGTGTTGGGGTAATGAAAACTCCTTATGGAAAAGCTTTTTTTAAGGAGGGGCATGACTATGGTTGGGGGCATTATTCCATTTGTTTTCAGGATAAAGGCATCGCAATTATTATCATGACAAATAATGACAATGGCGAAAGTATTTTTAAAGAGCTTTTAGCCACCGCTATTGGAGATACATTTACTCCCTGGCGTTGGGAGAATTATATCCCTTATAAGTAACTAACTATTTGAAAACAATAATTTACGGGCTTTTTATACTTGATATTTTTCATGTGTTCATTTTCAGGGATCTTTCATCTTCTAAATTATCATTGAATCCTGTATCTTTGTTCCACCAAAAGGCAACATGGAAACAGACGTATCTATCAAACACCGGAAGATTATACATATCGATATGGATGCCTTTTATGCATCTGTTGAACAACGTGATAATCCCTTTTATCAAGGAAAACCGATTGTGGTTGGTGGTTTCCCCGAAGGTCGGGGAGGGGTAGTTGCTACCTGTAGCTACGAAGCCCGTAAGTTTGGTATCCACTCGGCTATGCCCTCCAAAAAGGCACAGCAACTTTGTCCGGAAGTCATTTTTGTTCGTCCACGTTTCGAAGTATATAAACACGTTTCAAATCAGATAAGGGAGATATTTTCCCGGCACACCGATTTGATTGAACCGCTTTCGCTGGACGAAGCTTATTTGGATGTATCCAACGACAAGCAAAACATTGGTTTAGCCATTGAAATAGCCAAACAGATAAAAGCATCCATTAAAAACGAATTGCATCTTACCGCATCTGCTGGCGTTTCGGTAAATAAATTTGTAGCCAAAATAGCCTCCGGCATGAATAAACCCGATGGACTCACGTTTATAGGTCCATCAAAAATCGAGGCCTTTATAGAAAACCTGCCAGTTGAAAAATTTCATGGGGTTGGGAGGGTCACCGCCGAAAAAATGAAGAAAATGGGTCTGCATTCGGGTTTCGATTTGAAAAAACTCTCGGAAGCCGAATTGGTTTATAATTTTGGAAAGGTTGGCAGGTTTTATTTCAATATCGTAAGAGGAATTGATGATCGGGATGTAGAACCTCATCGCGAAACCAAATCAGTTGGCGCTGAAGATACATTTCAGTTAGATTTAACCAGCTTCGAAGAAATGACTGCCGAGTTGGAAAAAATTGCTCTGGTTGTGCACGACCGGTTGCTTAAACACGATTTGAAGGGACGTACAATTACCTTAAAAATCAAATATAGCGATTTTAAACAGATAACCCGAAATCATTCATTTGCCAAACCTGTCAACGATTTGCAGATTATTTCAGAAACTGCCAAAAAATTACTGCAATTAACGGATATGGAGACTGTTAAGGTACGACTTTTGGGAATATCGTTATCCAACTTTGGAGAAGTCAAACCCAAACACAAAACGTTAGAAAATGCGGTGCAATTGAAACTGTTTTTATTTTAGGATTAATCACGAAGACTAAGATGTCTTCGTGATTAATCTCCTTATTTTTCCTCTACAATTAACACATCCCATGGGCCAATGGTCAATGAAACTCCTTTGCTTACTGATTTAGCTGAAGTCAATTCCTGTCCATCTTTATGCGGATAAACCACACTGGCGGCATTGGAAGAATAATTGTAATAGTAATGAATCGTTTTACCCTGATCGTTTACGCCGCTTTTGGTAATTAATGGCCATTGCAGATCTTGGTTGACAGTTCGAAGTCCAATGCGCGAGATGGCATCGAGTAGAATTTTTTCCTGAAGTTTGTCTGATAATTTGGTTCCTTCATAAACGAGATCGCCCTTGCCAAAAGTATTGATAGTAATCGCCGCATATTTACCAAAGTATGGATGATCGTAATACGCAAGCGGTTTGGCTGTTTCCGGAATAAGGTATTCAGCCCAGTCATAAACTTTGTTGTCAGCCTCACCAACTTTAAATGGATCGTCTTTAAGCTTTAAGTCTTTGAAGTTGGTAAATTCCTGATAGTAAAACCCACATGCTTTGCGTAACGGTCCTGGAGCCATATCCGGGCGAACCATTGTATTTTCATCGCAAAAACCACTCTTAAATTGCATGATCACATGTCCACCGTTTTCAACGTAGCTGCTGATTTTTTTCAATAATTCATCGCTGGCAATGTATAATGAAGGAATCACGACAAGGCTATAATCTTCGAAACGTGCATTTTCTGGAAAAATAAAATCGACGCCTACATTATTTCTGTATAAAACGCGGTGAAATTGTGCCACCAATTCGTTACGGTATATGTTGTTGGTTCCACCCCACATATCGGTGTTTCCGTTTTTGAAAGGCATCACATTCAATGCTGCGTTGGCATCATGACTAAATAGTATAGCAACTTTATTGGTAATTTTCAGGTTTACCAGTTTATTACCAAACTGTTTCAGTTCGTGAGCGGTTCTGCTTACTTCGGCATACGCCCGGTTAGGCTGCAGGTCGTGCGATAGAACTCCCTTCCAATAGGTTTCCTGGCCGTAATGAATCGAATGCCAGTGCCAGTATTCGACCGCGTTAGCGCCCGACCCCATATGAGCAAATACATTCATGCGCAACTGCCCATCGTATGGTGGATATTGCGAGCGCGAATCCCAGCCAATGGTTTGCGCGTTAGTTTCGGTAATCAGGTAATTTTTCATTTTTACCGAACGAAAAAAGTCACCTGAAAAGGCAATCTCATCGCCGGTAAGGTTATCCTGCGACCCATGATACACATTTACGGCCATCACATCCATATGTCGCGACGAAGCAACCTGGTCGATATCCTGCACTGAAGGCATAAAACAATGGGTAATAAACTGGTCGGGGCGTTTGTATTCACGTACAATATCAGATTGCCAGGTAAGATAATCGGCCACTGCTTTGCGTTTGTAACGTTCCCATTCGAGTTTATAGCCTGTGTTGGTAACACCGTCGCGGGGAGCAAGTTCTTCCCAGTCATTGATGGTCATGCCCCAGTAATTCAACCCCCAGGTTTTATTCAGATTTTCGGTAGTTTTGAATTTCTTTTTCAGATAATCTTTAAAACCAATGAAGAAATCGAAGTTATTTACGCCATTCGAAGTTGTTTCGTTATCCACCTGGTATCCAATAATAGCAGGATGTTTGGCGTAATGTTCCATCATTTTACGAATGATGCGCTCTGAATAGAACAGAAATGTTGGATTGGTAATGTCCATGTTCTGTCGGATGCCATAATATGCTTTGCCTCCTTTTTCGTATTGTACCAGCACTTCGGGATGTTTGAGCCATAGCCATGCTGGCATGGAGTAAGTTGGAGTTCCCAACATAACTTTGATGTTGGCTTTATGGAGCCGGTCGATGATGCGATCCATCCATGCAAATTCAAATTCACCTTCGCGAGGTTCGAATAAACTCCAGGTCGATTCGCCCAAGCGAACTACCGTGATGCCTGCATCCTGCATCAATTGAACATCTTTTTCGAGCCTGTCGGAAGGCATGTATTCTTCGTAAAAGGCAGCTC
Organism: Bacteroidales bacterium; assembly: GCA_038213375.1. Lineage (GTDB taxonomy): Bacteria > Bacteroidota > Bacteroidia > Bacteroidales > JAAUTT01 > JAAUTT01. Next base: position 6,732 of record JBBQTB010000031.1, read on the forward strand.
CGTAAAGAATGTTGTTGAGTTTTGCCGGTTGGCAGATTGCCATAAATGCACTCATGTAAACCAAAATAAATGAAAAGATGATAGTTTTTTTCATAAAATTATTAATTAATGGTTAGCAGGACTTTGCATTGGAATACAAAATCCCTGAATTTGGATTAAAATTTTCTGACAAAAAACACGACTCGAATTATGTAATCGTGCAGATCGACTAACTCACTAGTGTGATACATTTAAAACATCAAGTGTTATAAGTGTAAAAGTAACACAAATTTTAACTACCTGTTAGTTCAATTTCGTGTAGTAACTTCCTTTTTTTAAAACAATTTTATCATTTTCATTATTGAGTTATTTCTAAAACAGGAACGGTTGGTTCATATGTCTGGAAATTAAATCATTTAAATTACTATATTTCGGGAGGAATTAGTTTACAACCAACTTAACACCCATCGCATTTTTCTAATTAATTTAACAATGAAGATGAGGTATTTGTCTAATTTATTTGATTGCTAATTTCTATTAACACAATACTATGATAAAAAACGATTTAGGTAAACAAGTAAGAAGAATGGTAGGCTCGTTTTTAGTGCTTTGTCTCGTTCAGGGCCTTTCTGCACAATCATTTCTGCATACCCGCGGAAAAGATATTGTTGATGAGGCCGGTAAAAAAGTTCTCCTTAAAGGTGTGGGTTTGGGCAACTGGATGTTGCCTGAAGGCTACATGTGGAAATTTGGTAACGGAGGTGATCGTCCCCGGAAAATTGAAAAGATTGTGGAAAACTGCATTGGTCTTGAAAAAGCAGATAAATTCTGGAAATCGTTTCGTGAAAATTACATCACCGAAGCCGATATCAAAAGGATAGCTGAATTAGGATATAACTCAGTTCGTCCGGCATTAAACTCGCGTCTTTTCCTTACCGAGGGAGATAACAATATTTTTGTGGATGAAGGATTTACGCTGCTCGACAATCTGATTTCGTGGTGTAAAAAGTATCATATCTATGTGGTTATCGACATGCATGGAGCTCCCGGTGGACAAACAGGACAAAACATTGACGACAGTCCAAACGATAAACCAGAACTTTTTATGAATCCCAAAAATCAATACTTATTAGAAAGGTTATGGGTAAAAATTGCAGATCGGTATAAGAATGAACCTACAGTGGCTGCCTTCGATTTGTTGAATGAACCTTTACCCGAACGCACCGGTGCTGCCGAAAAATATAAACATCAACTTGTGACATTATATCAGCGCTTGATCAAAGCTATTCGGAATGTCGATAAGAATCACATGTTTACTGTGGAAGGATATAATTGGGCCAACAACTGGTCACTTTTCGATATACCATTGGACAAAAACATAGTTTATCAATTCCATTATTATTGTTGGAACAACCCTGACAATCTGAATTCCATTAATGAATATCTGGTAAAACAACAACAATTATATGTTCCGGTATGGGTTGGAGAAACAGGCGAAAAAAACAATGCCATATACTTTGCCACAACCCAGTATTTCGAAAAAAACAACATCGGTTGGTCATTCTGGCCTTGGAAAAAGATGGCGACCAAAAACACGCCTTATTCTATAAAAATGCCAAATGGGTGGAGCGATATCATGGCTTATTCAGAAGGTGCTGCCAAAAAGATTTCCAGGGTTGCAGCTGAAAGGATATTCGACGAATTAATCGAAAACATTAAATTAAACAATTGCAATTATTTCCCCGATGTGGTAAATGCGATGTTTCGCATGATTCCGTTAAAGATTGAGGCCGAAAACTATGGTGATGATGGTTATCTGAAATCCTATTTTGTAAAAGATACTGTGTTTAAGTCAGCTTTTTATCGTACTAGGGAACCAATTCAGGTAAACCCTTTTGGGAAAGATAGTACAGAACAGGCTATTAAATTAGCAAAAAGTGAGTGGGTTGTATATAATTGTAATGCTCTTAAACAATCACTAAATAGTGTTACTTTGCATGCAAAAGCATTGAGCAAAACGGTTGAAATAAGGTTATCCATTAACGGAAAGGATACTGACCTCAAAATTGAATCTGCCAAATGGCATGATTTAAATGTAAATGATCAACCATTTAAAAATGGAGAAAACCAGATAAAAGTGTTTGTAAAAACGGGAAATATTCAACTCGACTGGATTGATATTCAATAAATAATCAAAATAATTAAAAATCTTTCCTCAAGGTAGAGACAAAGCTTAAAAATTACCCTAGATATTGACCTTTATTAGGTATTGGGATTTAAGGGGAATTTTTTAAGCTTTTTTTTAAATCAAATTTATGAAGACTAAAAAATAAAAACACCCCATTTAAGGACTACTACAATTGGATTATGCCTTTTCATATTAAAATCTAATCACTATCTTTCCTCAAATTAAATTACCAAAATTAAATAATAACTATGAATCCAAAAAAACAACGGCAACCTCAGGGAATAAGCTTTTTGAGAAATAAAATTATGTTCGTATTTTTTCTGGCAATTTCAATCTCAATAAGCGCTCAACATCTGTCGCCAGATATCAGGTTAAACCAAATTGGTTTTTATCCCGGCAGCGAAAAGATTGCTGTGCTAGTTAAAGATATTAGCGGCAAATTTTTTATTACCACTCCTGATTTGAATGAGACATTATTTACGGGAGAATTAAGCACCCCTCACAAATCGACCTATTCACCCATTATAACAAGGATTGCCGATTTTACCATGTTTCAAAAGGAAGGCACTTATGTTTTATATATTCCGGAAGTTGGATTTTCATACCAATTCAATATAAAACCAAAAGTACATAACGATTTGGCAATAGGTTCGCTGAAGTCATATTATTACCAGAGGCTTTCCATACCATTGTCCTATAAATATGCCGGAAAATGGAGCCGACCTGCCGGTCATCCTGATGATAAAGTATTGGTACATACGTCGGCTACAACGAAACAACGGCCTGAAGGCACTGTAATATCTTCATCAAAAGGCTGGTATGATGCCGGTGATTACAACAAGTATATTGTTAACTCAGGGATTTCAGTGGGTACTTTACTTTCGTTATATGAAGATTTTCCGGCCTATTGTGACAAAATTGCTGTAAATATTCCCGAAAGCAACAATAGTATTCCAGATTTATTGGATGAAGTATTGTGGAATTTAAGATGGATGCTAACCATGCAGGATCCGACTGACGGTGGCGTATATCACAAACTAACAAATGCCGGTTTCGATGCATTTATTGCTCCTGCCGATGCCAGAACGCCAAGATATGTCGTTCAGAAAAGTACGGCTGCGGCTCTTGACTTTGCTGCGGTTACTGCACAAGCTGTCCGTATCTTTAAAAAATTTGCCAATGAATTACCGGGACTATCCGACTCGTGCCTTGCAGCCTCTGAAAAAGCCTGGGATTGGGCTGTGAAAAACCCGGCTGTAATATACAATCAAAAAGCAATGAATACCAGCTTCGATCCCGATATTACCACCGGAGAATATGGGGATGGTAATGTATCCGATGAGTTTATATGGGCGGCCTCAGAACTTTATGTTACCACCAAAAAAGAAAGCTATTATAAAGCTGTGAACCTCTTCCCTGATAACAAAATGCCTGTTCCTTCCTGGGGTGGGGTGCGTTTATTAGGTTATTATACTTTATTACGTTTTGAGAAGGAACTTACCCCTGTTGCTTCTAAAGGTTTAATCGGATTAAAGAAAAATATGCTTGCATTGGGCGATAGTATTTTAAAAGGTTTTGAAACAAATGCATATATGACTCCGATGTGCAATACTGTAAAAAATTTTATGTGGGGAAGTAATTCAGAGGCAGCGAACCAGGCAATTGCACTTATACAAGCATACAAACTCAATAACCATAAAGAATACCTGGCAGGAGCTATTCATTTTCTTGATTATATTTTGGGACGCAATGCAACCGGATATTCTTATGTTACAGGTTACGGAAGCAAATCTCCTATGCATCCGCACCATCGCCCATCCGCCTCTGATGAAATATTGGATCCTATTCCGGGTTTATTGGTTGGAGGACCTAATCCCGGCAGAAACGATGGTTGTAAATATCCATCGGTTGTGCCTGATGAGGCTTATTTAGATATCACTGAGTCCTATGCTTCCAACGAAGTAGCGATCAATTGGAATTCACCTTTTATTTATCTGGTGTTTGCTGTTGAAGCCCTGGCGAAATAATACTAAAAAAAGCATTAATTTAAAATTTCATAATCAGGATAATTAAAACACCAATCAATGAATATAGAAGCTTATTTCAAAATTACTTATGGCCTTTATGTGGTTAGCTCCAGAAATGGTAAAAAACTGAATGGGTTTATATCGAATACTGTTTTTCAGGTAACTTCCGAACCTGCCCAAATAGCAATAGTTTGTAGCAAAGATAATTACACATCAACAGTTATACAAGCTAGCAATGTCTTTGCCATTTCGGCTCTTCGCAAAGAAACCCGTGCAGATATTATTGGAACATTCGGATATCGTTCAGGAAAGGACTTTGATAAATTCGGCTCCTATTCCTATAAACTTGGAAAAACAGGAACCCCGATCCTTTTGGATGATGTTATAGCCTGGTTTGAGTGTGAAGTGGTTCAAACAGTGGATATGGGGACTCATTTGTTATTTATTGGGAAACTTATTGATAGTGATCTTATTGATGCTACCGCAGACCCACTTACTTATGCATGGTATCGCGATGTTAAAAAAGGGAAGGCTCCCAAAAATGCGCCCACCTATATCGATCCGGAAAAGCTAAACCAGCAAGCCGCATCAGTATCTGATAAATATTATTGCACTGCCTGTGGACATATTTACGATCCGGCAATAGGTGATCCGGATTCGGGAATCGCTGCGGGAACAAAATTCGAGGATATTCCGGATAACTGGGTTTGTCCCGTTTGTGGCGCTCAAAAATCTGATTTTGAAAAGATTGATTAAATTTTCGATTGAATAATAACTTAATAAATTCAAAAATCATGGAACAAAGTCTTAAAGGAACAAAAACCGAACAAAACCTTCTGAAAGCATTTGCTGGAGAATCGCAGGCGCGTAACCGATACGAGTTTTTTGTTAAAGTGGCCAGAGAAGAAGGGTATCAGCAAATAGCCAACATATTTCAGAAAACAGCCGATCAGGAAAAGCAGCACGCGAAACGATTTTTTAAGTTTCTTGAAGGAGGCGAATGTGAGATAACTGCTACCTATCCATCCGGAAAAATAGGTACAACAGCCGAAAATCTGAAAGCTGCCGCTGCAGGCGAAAACGAAGAATGGACTTTGCTATATCCTGAATTCGCGAGAGTTGCTCAGGAAGAAGGCTTTCTGCAAGTTTCCACAGCTTTTAAAATGATTGTGAAAGTGGAAGCTGAGCACGAGAAAAGATATTTGAAATTGCTTAAAAACATTTTAGATGGAACTGTATTTAAAAAGAACGAAAGAGTAAAATGGGTATGTTCCAACTGCGGCTATGTTCATGAAGGTGAAAAGGCTCTCGAAAACTGCCCGGCATGTCAACATCCACAAGCATATTTTGAACTGTACGAAGAAAACTATTAACATTTTTAAAGTGGAACGGGTCAGGTTGTTTTTATTTTTCTGAAACAATACCACCATTTAACTTATTCAGAACCCGAAGTGTCAATATAGTATATCTTTAAGGGGAATTATTTTACTGAAAACACCATTGTTTTATGTATTACACGCACAAATGCAAGTTAATTAATTGTTATAATGGGTGTATTCTTTTGTTATTTTTTATTTTCAGTATAAATGAATCTGTTAGCTCTCAAAATGCGGAAGACTTTGCAAATCGAACATTTTTAAAAAAGTTGAACCACGACTCCTCATATTTGACTTTAAAGAGAAGGATAGTTTCCGAATTTGGTCATACAAAACCAGGACGCTGGGGACAGTTCGTGAAAGGAGTAAATGAAAATTTATCTACAAAATTAAAATACATAGCTTTTACATTCGATGCTTGTGGTGGCGAAAAGGGATATGGTTATGATAAAGAGCTTATTGACTTTATGCATTCCGAAAAAGTCCCGGCAACATTGTTTGTAACGGGAATGTGGATTGATAGACATTTTACCACCTTTTTAAACCTAAGCAGTGATACCCTTTTTGAGATTGAGAACCATGGGTTAAACCACAAGCCTTGCTCGATCGATGGGGAAAGCAAATATGGTATTCATGGCACTGCAAATGCAGAAGAAGCATTTGATGAGATAGAAGGCAATGCCCGCAAAATAGAAGCTATTACAAATCATAAACCCCGTTACTTTCGCTCGGCCACTGCCTTTATTGATGAAGCTTGTGTCCGCATGACCGGTGAATTAGGCATTACAACTGTCAGTTTTCAGGTTCTTTCGGGCGATGCCATTGCTTTTTTACCCGACTCAGTGATAGTGCATAATGTTCTGAAAGACATCCGGCCGGGAGTAATAATTATAATGCACTTTAATCACCCCGCGTGGCATACATCCGAAGCAATGCACAAAATTATCCCCAAACTGAGGCTTCAGGGATATCAATTTGTGAAATTAAATAAATTTGCCTTAATAAGTCATTAATATAAAATGCATTATGATTAATATAAAACGAAAACTTTATCTTAATGTTTGACTTTATGCACCAATGTTAACAGATAAAATGCAAAGGTTGTCTCAAACCACGATTTGAAAAATTCTGTGGAAAATGGTTTTTTAAGACAACCTTTTTTAATAGGTATGAATTTTATGTGAAGATAATCTGTGTTCCGATGCCACCGGACATTTCGTAAAGCTGACCCACAGTAATGATATCCGTTACCTCTTCGGTAAAGTCATCTTTGGTTAATTTAAACATGTCGGCAGCCAGCTTGCAGGCAAAAATTTCTCCACCACCGGCGACTATCATTTCAAGAAATTCTTTTACTGGTGGAATGTCGAGTTTTTCCATCTGGCTTTTCATCATAGCCGAAACACCGGCTTCAACACCTGGCAATACGCCCAGCAGCGTTGGAAATGAGAGCCCTCCGGGCATACGCATTGCGGGGTTACCAATTGTAGCTGTATGGAGGCTGTTCATTTGTTTTTTTGTTATGGCATCAAGCCCAAAAAATGTAAAAAATAACTTGGCTTCAATACCTTCCATAACTGCGCCATTGGCCATAATTAATGCGGCATATACATCTTCGATATTCCCTTTGGCACAGATAATTAATACTTTTTTTAATGGATATTCTTCTTTTTGAGTTGTCATAATGTAAGTTTTAATGGTTTATACACAACTAACCGGCTTTGGTATACCTGCCAGTTTCGATGAAATTTTAAGAGGTCCTCCGGGAAAAAGTGTATACAAACCTTTGATGTCTGTAATGCCGGAATTGCCTACCTTACGGATGGTAAGCAGTTCTCCTGTTTTTTGTTTTTGACGCAAGTAATCAATTACTTCAAAATGTTTATCAGTTAATTCAATGTTAAATTCTTTGGCCATTTCAACCGCCATTTCCTTAGTCCATTGATTAAGGTCTTCGAAATAACCTTCGGCGTTCACTTTTATAGTTACGCCCGCTAATAATTTTTCTGCCATAATATTGAATTTAAATATTTGTTTTCTAATTAGAGCCAAAAGCCAAGAACCCCTAACTCAACTACTTTACCACCCTGTTTTTTCCCGACATACTCATTTGGTTACTTACAGGCAATGGACGGGCTTTTAAAAGAATATACCAGTATATCCACCGAAACATTAATTTGCCCCAATGATTTATACGAGTAATGGATAATAATTTAAATGGGCCAATACCCGCAAGAGGATAAGTGCCGGGCAATGGTTCGGTATCATAGTTAAAATCAACCAGAGTTGCCTTTCCATAGCCGGTTTCGATATAGCAATTAGAGTGTCCATCAAATTTTGCTTCGAGAGGTTTCCCATTGATAGCGCTCATGATGTTGTCGAAAAGCACATCGGCAGCAAAGTGCGCCACCGAACCGGCTTTAGAGGTTGGAATAGCTGCGGCATCTCCAACAGCAAATATATTATTGTATAGCTCATGTTGCAATGTATGTTTGTTTACAGGCACAAAATTAAGGTCATCGCCCAAACCGCTGCGTTCAATCATATCATCACCTTTATTAACAGGAACGATTACCAGAACATCAAAGGGTACTTCCTTACCATCGTATGATATTAATGTTTTAGTGTCATTGTCAATACGTTCAATGTAAAAATCGGTAACAATCTTTATTCCTTTTTTTACTAATACTTCTGTAAGCACATCGCTGCAAACAGGTTTGGTAAATGCACCCGACAAAGGAGTTACAAACGTAATGTCTATCTTTTCGCGCATTCTTTTTTTCTCAAAAAATGCTTCGGCAAGACAAACAAATTCGATAGGGGCAACAGGGCATTTAAATGGCAATTCGGTAATAGCCATAACCAGTTTACCACCTTTCCAGGTTTTAAAAAATTCGAATAATGCGAGAGATCCTTCGAATGTGTAGAAATCAAAAATATTTTTATAGTACAGCTTGTCTTTTAAGCCTAGTGTCTCATCTGGCTTAAGTTGTGCACCGGTGGCAATAATCAAAAAATCGTAATCCAACGATTTGTTTTTTGCAAGGAGAACATGGTTCTTAGTGGGTTCAATCTTATCAATATCAGTATAAATGACATTAACACCAGATGGCAGAAAACTAGCTTTACGTTTTATAACATCGCTTTCGGAATAACTTCCAAATGGGATAAACAGAAATCCCGGTTGATAGTAATGTTTCTTTTCGCGATCAACGAGAGTAATATTCCATATTTTAGCAGGCAAAGCCTTACGAAGCTTATTCGCCATGATGGTTCCCGCTGTTCCCGCACCAAGAATAACTATATTTTTCATTTTTTATCGTTGTTTAGTGATTAAATTTCAATTGAAAATCCTTTTTTCGCAAGAAATCAAGTAGCTTTTACTTGGTACTATTATTATAGTTTTTAACTGTGAAAGTTTTCACAAATGTATCACCAAAAAATCGGGTTTATTTTTTTCAGGTTATGATATATATCAAATTATGATAAACATCATTTTAGAGCGATGTGGTATGGAATTTGGATTGTTACTCTTTGCTCAGCAATATTTATGCTATATTTACATGCTTGTATGTAAGATACCATGGATAACTGTAACTGCCAGGGATGCGAATTGAAATCACTATTCTTCGAAAATGTAAGTGCATTGGAGATAGAATCGATTTGTATGCGCAAAACCCAATTTAATTATAAAAAGGGCGATTTGATAATTCATGAGGGAGACGAAATTAAGTATTTTATATACCTGAAAGAAGGATTGGTAAAGCTTTTTAGGAAAGGCACAAACAATAAAGAACAGATTATTTGTTTTGGTCTGCCTCTCGATTTTGTTAGTTTGTTAAGCATATTTTCTGAAAAACAGTATAACTATTCAGTTGCGGCTATTGAAGATTCGGTTACTTGCAACATCGATCTCACTGAAATTAAAAATATTGCCCTCCATAACGGCCTGTTTACTTTGAATATTATGGAAAAAATTAACAAAGCAAGCGATCGGATTATTCTTGATTTTTTGGAGGTTAAGCAAAAACGATTGAATGGCAGAATTGCTTATATCCTCTTATACTTTTCGAAGGTAGTGTATAAAAATAGCATTTTCGATTTGCCGGTTTCTCGAAAGGAAATTGCCGAGTACATTGGAATGACAGTAGAAAATGTGATTCGGACACTCTCAGAGTTCAGAAAAGATCACATTATTAAAATTTATGGTTCATGCATTGAAATTGTTGATATGGAACGCCTTGAACGAATTTCTGAATTAAGTTAATAAACGGGTCGAAAGATAAAAATGATTTTGACATTATTTTTCGTAGTCGCAGAAATCCAAAATTGTACATATTGTTTGGTAAAACTTAAAAATCCAAATTGAATATCAATTTAGTTGGTCGTTCCCTTAAAATAGATACCTTTAAATGGTAAATGTATATGATTTTAAATGCGTCTGAACCGTCTTTTTATTGGCATCTATCTGGTATGTTGCTTACAAATATCCTTGTTAGCTCAGCAACTAACTGACCGGTACATCTATCGGTATTATAACTCTAATCAAGGCCTTTCAAACAATTCGATATTCTCAATTCTTCAGGATTATAAAGGCTATATCTGGGTGGCAACTCAGGATGGACTTAACAGGTTTGATGGCAAATCCTTTAAAACTTATCGTAATAATGTTAACGATAAAAATTCATTAAGCAATAATTATATCATATGCATTTTTGAAGATCGCGACAGTACATTATGGATTGGAACCCGCGGAGGAGGATTAAGTAAGTTTAATAGAGCAAATGATAATTTCACAAATTATTTTTATCAGGCAAATAACACATCGAGCATAAGTCATGCCGAAGTTTCGAGCATTTATGAAGACAACCAAAATAACTTATGGATTGGAACTGATGGCGGGGGACTCAATTTATTTAATAGACAATCCGAAAAATTTACGCGATTCGATAATAAAACCACTAATTCCGATGAACCCAATCCCCTAAAAATACTTGCAATAAATGGTGATGATCATGATAATCTGCTAATTGGAACATGGGATTATGGTTTACTTATTTTTAATATAAAAAGCAAAAAATTTAGTCATCTAAACAATGCAGGTGTTAAAAACGGACATACTTTTGATAGAATATGGACAATTAAAAAGGATCGATTAGGAAATTTTTTTCTGGGATTATTTGAGGGAGGATTTCAATATTTTGATTATAGTAAAAAACAGTTCAGCTGCTTACAGTCTGAATTTAATAAATTATACGGCAAAAGTTCAATTTACTCTTTTTGCGAAATTAGCAACAACGAATTATTGATAGGTACTGACATAGGAATTTTTATTGTTTCGATTAAATATAACAAAAAGGGGTTTTATCTTACAAAAGACATTGAAAAATTAAACTCTTATTTTTCGATTTCCGTCATGAAAGATAAATCCGGAAATATCTGGTCTACTGATTATCTACGTGGATTAGTGCAACTTATCCCGGTAGATAAACAATTTTTAGTACAAGCGGTAGCTATTGGTTCATCTGGAGAACAAGCAAATCAACTGCAAATTACTTCTTTTACAGAAACTGAAAATGGTCAAATTATTTTTGGTACCGAAGTGGGTATTTTTCTTTTTGATTCGAAAACCCGCACTTTTAAAAAACTCGAAAAGTTTTTAGATCCTAATATTTTAAAACAAAGAATTACTGAGTTAAATTTTTATAACAATACGATATGGAGTTCGAGAATATATGATATTTCCTGGTTTAATAAGAGAACAGGGAAATTTGATACATTTTTTTCAATTCCACATGATATTTTTAATTCAAATCGCAACGGATTTACCGATTTTCTCTTTAAAAATAATATAGGATGGTTTGCCAGTGAAAATGGATTATACAAAGTCGATTTACAATCGCGTAAAATGAATACGATTATTGATCCAAAGGAAACCGAAAATGGGTTTAACATTTTTTCCGTTCGCTCCATTGCCGACGACAATAATGGAAATATTCTAATGGCCACTTTTGGCGGGGGACTGATCGTTTACAATACCATTACTGATCAAAAAACATTATACCAACACGACCCAAACAATCCACTTTCGATATCGTCAAATTATATTAATCAAGTGATTGTTTCAAAGCAGGGGAAAATATGGCTCTGTACTTTTAATGGCTTGGAAGAGTTTGATAAAAAGACAGGAGTTTTCAAACACTATAATGCCCTTAATGGATTTCCTGCCAATTTGATGAATTCAGTTGTTGAGGACGATCGTGGAAATCTATGGATTTCAACCCAAATAAGCATTTCAAAGTTTAATCCTGCAACTGGTAAAACATGGAAATTTAATTTCTACAACCAGGGATCGCAAAATGTATTCATAATAAGGTCAGCATATAAGGCCACAAACGGCTATCTCTATTTTGGACGGATAGGAAGTTTTGTGTTTTTTCATCCGGATAGCATAAAGGAAAATACTAAAGGTCCGTTGATATATTTAACCGATTTCAAAATAAATTACCAATCGGTTTCTGTTGGCGTTAACTCTCGGCTTAAAAAGAATATAGAGGATGCAAAAGAGGTGGTATTAAAACATTCACAATCGTCCTTTTCATTCACCTTTGCAGCTATTAATTATAGTTATCCTGAAAAGGTCCAGTATGCGTATATGCTTAAAAATTTTGATAAGGACTGGATTAATGCCGGCAATCAAAGTATAGCCAACTACACCAATATCCCGTTAGGTAATTATGTTTTTAAGGTTAAAGCATCCAACGAAAACGGAATCTGGAATAACGATGGTGTTTCTATCCGGGTTAGAATTCTACCAGCATTTTGGGAAACCTGGTATTTTAAAGTGGCTTTGTCATTTTTTATTATATTAACAGGGTTTATATTGATCGTGAACAAAATTGGTCATATTAAAGCAGAGAAGTTAAAAATGGAAAAAATGGTGGTGGAAAGAACTTCCCAACTTATTGAAAAAAATACCATTTTGGAAGAACAAAAGGAAGAAATTGAACAGCAAAAGGAAGAAATCAAGACCCACCATGACGATTTGGCCCACCATAAGGATCATCTCGAAATAATGATTTCAGTGCGAACAATCGAACTCGAAAAAGCCTTAATAAAAGCAAAAGAAAGCGATGCGTTAAAATCCTCTTTTTTAGCAAATATGAGTCATGAGATACGCACTCCGCTAAATGCTATCGTTGGATTTTCGACGCTGTTAAATTCGGAGGAGTTGACATCTGAAAAGCGGGAAACATTTACTTCTATTATTCAATCAAATTCAGATGCGCTTTTGGTTCTTATTGACGATATTCTTGATCTATCTAAAATTGAAGCAGGACAAATTGATATTCAACTTTCCACTATAAAAGCAGATAGTTTTACTAAACAAATATTTGAAACGTTTGGCCAAAGCAAAACCCAACAGAACGTTGAGATAATGATAAACCCCCTTGCTGCGAATAATGACTATTACATACAGGCCGACCCATACCGGCTAAAACAGATATTCAATAATCTCCTATCGAATGCCATTAAATTTACTAATCAGGGATTCATTGAAATTGGCGTACTACCACCAGAAAATAGACACTTTACTTTTTATGTAAAGGATACCGGTATTGGTATTTCACCAGAAAACCACAAGATAGTCTTCGATCGGTTTCGAAAAGTAGAATCGATTTCCAATACTCTTTATGGAGGTACAGGTCTCGGACTTGCTATAACAAAACGTCTCATCGAGCTGTTGGGTGGAAAAATTTGGGTTGAATCGGCTATAAATACCGGCAGTACCTTCTATTTTACCATTCCTCTGGCGGAAATACCCAAAAATGAAAATAACGAAACAACACCTACTAATATAAAACCTTCGGACATTAAAATCAATACAATACTTATTGTTGAAGACAATGAAGCTAATTACATTTATTTGTTTGAACTATTAAAAGATTTTAAGATTAAAATTCTTTGGGCAAGAGATGGAAATGAAGCAGTTGATATAACCCGAAAAAATGCAGATATTGCTCTTATTCTCATGGACATTAAGCTTCCGGGAATTAGTGGAACAGAAGCCTTGAAGAAAATTCGTAAGTTTAACAGTACAGTACCTGTTATTGCTCAAACTGCCTTTGCCCTAAATGAAGAAAAAAATGAATTTATGGAATCCGGATTTACCGGATATATTTCAAAACCCATTAAAAAATCAGAACTTTGGGCGGTTTTAAAAAACTATTTATCCACTTGATTTTTTTAATTGTTTAATAACAAGTCATAGATTATGAATTAGTTGCGCTTGAAACTTTTTTCGCGATTAGCAGAACAGGAATTTTATAACGTTGTGCCTTCTTTTTCATATGTTAAGATAAGCTCAAAATTGCACAAAAGGTTTATTTCTTTTTTTAAAATAAATAATAATTTTTTGGATAGGGTTTGATCCTTCAAATAATCTTTTGGTCAATATAAATTATATTAAAGTGGGACATGGATTGGACTACACTGATTGTATGTTCATTATAGGAATATTAGTAGCCAGAGGAACCGGATGTACAGAATATTCAGTAAAAGTAATTGAACAGCAATCGCATTAAATATGACCAATGAACAATATAGTAGTTAAATACGTTTGTAAATCGGTTAATTAGCTTGCTCATGAATGACTTAATTTCTTGAGCCAATTTCTTTCGTAATTTTGTGTTATTAGTGCATTTTAAAAATTCAAATAATGATCAATAATTTGATATATGAAATCTTTTTCTGAAAAGCTCAACAAATATTAGATCACCCCTAATGTTGTCATTTTTTCACAAAATATCAAATCATGAATTTTTTTATTACAAACCGTGAAATCATTACCAATGGAGATATTGAGTCTATCCGTGAAGATGGACGTGAGCATGCAGGCGATAATCTGAGATTTGGATCTTATACCATAGAGGACCGTAATTTTACTCTATTTCCCGAACCTGAAAAAGATGTTGATCTGCTGTATTCTAATCTTTATAATAGAGATCCACAAAGTTTAAAAGGCTCTGCCCGGCTTTTCAAACAGCTATATGACAACCTCATGATAGAAAGTGGAGATGTCCTTTTTTTTATTCACGGATTTAATACTGATCTGGAAGGTGTAAGAAATAGTTTTGACCGGCTTCATAACCGATATGTTGCCAATAAGGCGTCACCTGTTAAGCATTTGGTGATCTTTACCTGGCCCTCCCGAAGCCCCATTATTCCTTATGATTATGTTGATGATAAAAATGATGCTATTCGGTCTGGTGAGGCGTTAGGGCGTTGTTTTGATAAGGTTATCCAATTTCTGGTTACGCTTTTGAAGGTTGAAGCAAATAAACCTTGTAACCAAAATATTCATATGATGGTCCATTCAATGGGTAATCGTGTGCTAAAACACATGTTGATCAATCTAAAAACGAAGTATGAATTATTTAAAGAAATTGTTTTAGTTGCATCCGATATCGAATATTCGATTTTTGAACCTTTAGAATCTTTTCGCGACTTAATTGACCTTGGATATCATATTCATATTTACCATCATGAAAATGACTTTGTACTTGGAATATCGAAATACACTAAAAATTTCAGTAACCGTCTCGGGAAATACGGTAGAAAAAATATTGATGCTAATATGAAAGATGTATATGATATCGATGTAACGCATACATCAGACGACCCCAATCAGGGCGTGGAAGAGAAAGCATTAAATCATTGGTACTATTATTCCAGCAGTGAGGTTGTGGACGATATCATTCAGGTTTTCAATAACGGAATCTCAAAAATTATGATACCTCAATAATAAAAAAAACTTTATAAACAAAAGATAGGGCAGTGGTTTAAAGTTTATAATTAGTTGCTGTATATTTGGTTGATATTGCAAAATCAACGGAGATAGCCGAAAATCCGATGAAGAGTAGGCAATTTTTAAACCTTTGATTATGTGTAATCATCAAAATTTAAATCCTGTAAATTGTTTTATTCCACCTTACATTAGTGAAAAACTGATGGAAAGTAATGATAAATTAACTGAGAAACTAGCAGTTACTAATTTTCAACAGACTTCTAATCTTCGCAATCAACGCGACTTTTTAAGCGGACTAAACAATAAACATCTTGCTTTTATAAATGTAACAGCTAAGCCCCAAAAAGTTGTCATGAATATGGAAGTCTACAATTTGAAACATGGCACCGACACAAACAATGCAGCATTGGTATGGAAAAATGGTAAAGCTACCTCACAATTGGATAAGGATGCCAAAAATGTGATATTGGCAGGAAGTGCTACATGGGATTTTTATAATTCAATATTCGGTAGAAATTCAGTAGATAATCATGGCTATCTGCTTCGTCATTATATTCATTATTCCAAAAAATATGACAATGCCATGTGGGATGGTAGCGAAATGGTGTATGGCGATGGCGACGGAAAAATTTTCGGAAGCTTTACTTCCGACCCTGATATTATCGGACACGAACTTACACATGGCGTTACTCAATACGAATCAAAACTTGAATATCATATTCAAAGCGGAGCAATTAATGAATCACTATCCGATGTTTTTGGTATTATGATTAAACAGAGATTATTGAAGCAGGATGTTAAAACTTCTAACTGGTTGATTGGCGAAAATGTTTTAATTGGCAATAATTATGCACTTCGAAGTATGAAGGCTCCGGGATCAGCATTTGTCAATCATCCTCAATTGGGAACCGACCCCCAACCAGCCACCATGGATAAATTTGTTAAATTACCTGATACCCAAAATGGAGATTGGGGTGGAGTGCATTATAACTCCGGAATTACCAATTTTGCTTTTTATGTAGCAGCTTTCAATATGGGTGGTTTTGCCTGGGAAAAGGCCGGACAGATATGGTATAATGCTATTACAGGAGGAAATTTGAAGAGTACAGCTTCTTTTTCTGACTTAAAAGTTCAAACTATTCAACAGGCAGAAAAACTTTACGGAGTTGGAAGTAATGAAACAAAAGCAGTTAAGCAAGGTTGGACTGAAGCAAAAGTTTAGTATGAAAATAAAACTAGTTCAAAGCGGTGGTCTATTGCCCATTAAAAAAGAAGCAACCGCAGATGTTCCCTGGTCGGATGATGATTTGCAGGATTTTTTAACAAAATCCAAAAGTAGGGAAACGAATAATTCGCTGGCAAGAGATGCCGTTTATTACATTCTTGAAGCTAATGGAAATGAAACATCTATTGACCTGAGCAAAGTTCCTAAACAGCATCTCCCGGTATTCAATGACCTGAAGAAAAAATTGACGATTATAAAGTTTTAAAATCCCGAAAATCAAATAAAATATTATCTGGACAGTTCTTTAACTAAAGATGTTTCAACTTTTACAAATTTATTTATCGCCGACAGCCCATTTATCATTATACATAACTGTTTATCAGTAGGTGTTTTATAACCGAATGCATCGAATTGGCAAATAGATTCGAACTGCGAAATCAGCCGAACGGTGTTTCTAAATGCATCAGGTAATTTATGTATTTTATCTGTTTCATTAAACAATGCCATGGGAGTATGATGTGTTGCATTGTATCGATAATGAGAAAGTAAGGACATAAAAAGCTTTTCGTTACACAATGTTACTATGTTATATAATAGATCGTTATTGAACTTGCTTGTCCGTTCCAGACTTCTTTCAAGTGTTTTTAAATACCCATTGGCCTCGGTTAGGGTAGTTATCGATAGTTCAGTTAATGAATCCATATGGTTACAATTTTGTTAATGAAAGGTAGTACCAATAAACATTTTATATAGTCAAACCACATATCATGCCAAAAAAATAGTGTTTTACAAATAACAGTAAAGCAAGTATTTAACTTGGTTAATCATTATTTTAATAGAAAATAATCCTGCATTTATGTAGGATTGAAAGAATAAACAACGTTAAGGTAGCTTTATCTTAAGGTAAGTTTTCACGATGTTTGTTATACAAGTAATTAGCTGATACGGTAAGGGCATTTTGCCCGATTTAATATTTCAACGCTTTGTAAAAATTTTAATATACAAAAAATCGCCATTTAGGTATTTTTGTTTAGGATACAATTTTGTAAATTAACAGCATAATAATTTTACCTAAACAAAAGCGGATAAGTATAATCGATATGCTCAATGTTTTAATTCTCGCTGCAAATAAAAACCTTTAAACTCAATATTTATGGCAAATCAATTTTTCGATAAAACTTTAGCTGCATTGGAGAATATCTCGGAACTTAAAATCCGCACGCTAGTTGGTGAATTCGAATATGAACCTCTTGACGGTAGCAGTAAATACGAAATTCAGTTTAAAAAGGGTGGTAACATCGAAGGTATGATTAGCAGGATTAACCTCGTGTTGGGAGATATTGATACGGAAATAAGTCCAAAGTTTGCAACAGAATACGAACAATTAAGGGAGTTCCATTTGGCAAAAGAAAATCTAGCACATGAAATAATTAAAAAAAACATGGAAGTTTTAAATGAAATTGCAAAAACCATTGCAGAACTTATTAAATCGAAAAAGGATAGTGAATAAAACAAGTAAAATGTTCGAACATATCAGGCGCACGGCCGACGATCTTACTACCCTTGAGATTAATACCATTATTAAGGATGATATGACGTGTTTTAATCCACCCGATGACGATAGGTTGGTTCTTTATATGCTAGGTAAAACCTATCATTATAAAATTAGTGAATTTGGGGTAAAGTATTTTTTGGCTATAATAAACAAAGAATTTAGCGAAAAAGTTAAAAACGAATGCTTGATGGAGTTGGACGGAAATACAACTTTACTAAATCTGTTTCGGGGTAAAATAGAGTTTGCAGGAGGTGGTATTTTCTCCTTTCGCGAACTCAGCACCAGGGCTGGTAGCGCCATGAAATGGATAAAGGCTAATTCCCAACAATTATCCATTACAGAAGAACAACAGAAAATGGACATCATGATGCTTTCGCGGATTGAGGGTAAATCGTTTGAAGTATGCAGGGCTATTGAAAAGTTATTAAAAATAAAAGATAAGGAACTTTTCAAAAAATATCAGCATGAATATTGGGAATTTGATAAAGAAATAGATGCTACCGCTCCAACATATTTCATGAAAAAGGTAAAAGTGGCCGATCAACAAAAAATTCTTTACGATCGGCTACCTACCAAATTTAAAAATATTCTGGCAGAGAAAACTTCGGAAGAGTTTCTAAATCCCAAGGATGAAAATTTTGAATTTGAATTTGACATGCGGGATAAATTATTGATCCGCAAGTCGATTGATATTGGAGTGGAAAAAGTGGTTTTGCAAACACGTATTTCTATGGATGGCGACATTACTACAAGAATATCGGAGAAATTTGCATTAAATCCAAACCAATTTGTTCTCGATTTACATAATACTTCTATTAATATTTCAGTTTCATTCTGGAATAAACTTTTCGATGCTCTGATTGGTTTTGGGAAAAAAATAATGGAAAAGACATTATGATCCGGAATAAGTTAAATCTGATAATTTGGTTGATTAATCAAATTCTAACGATCATCCGTATTACCTATAGTATTTCCTTTTGGCAAAATTTTCGAAAAAATTGGTCCTGCTGGATAAAATTTATATCTAAAGGGTATTTTACCCTGGAAAGGCAGGATAATAATGGAACAATAGTAATACAAAGCGTATTTTTTTTATTGGGAGATATAAATGTGCATATCCGTTCCAATCTTATGGCAAAGGATTTTGCTGAAATAGTTTCCTTTCATATAAAGGAGATGCAGAAATTTAAAGAGCAGGTATTTTTTTTTATCCCTGTAGTTATTAGTTTATTATTGAATATAATCCAGGTTTTTTACTTAGTATACCAAATTACACTGTTTTTTAATAAAATATCTTAATGCCGACTCGATGGTTGCTACCATAATGCCGTCCCGAGATGGGACTTGGAATTTTACTACCATAATGAGATGATATACATTTTATGCGATTGACAATGATTTAATTAAACAACTAAAATGACAACTCTGAAATTTCTTTTAATTCTCTGCGTTCTTCCATTTATTGCTGGCTGTGCAAGTCTTACAAAAACTCAAATTGAAAGTGTTAACACTTATTCTTGTCTTCTTGAAAAGTATTCAGAATATCCCGGTTCTATTATTGAAGAATTTATTCAGATAAAATATGACGTTGAGCAATTGAATACTGGTACCTTTAATGATACTGCAGTGAACTCAAAGCTATGGACATCCTATTACGGAAAGAAAAAAGCGTTGAAAGATGCTGAGAAAATTGATGTGGGAATTAAAGTGATAGCCGAATACGCTTCAGCGCTTGTAATGCTCTCATCAGAAGATTTATCGAACCGTGTAGATAAAGGGTCAAAAAAATTGGGTTCAAATATCAATTCTTTAATTTCACAATACAACTTAAAGAGTGATAAAAAAATCCCCTCAGGTATAGGCAAATTAATAACTGGCGTGGTTTCTTTACTTGGGAGTAGCTACGTAAAGCAACAGCAGGCTACTGATCTGAAAAAGTTTATCAATGAGGGAGATAGTTTAATTTCAATGTTAACTGATGCAATTAAAACTGAATTGACGAAAACTGTTATTAATGAATGGCTCATAGCATTAAAAGATGACCTGAAAAACAGACAGGTTAATTTTCTTCAAAACATACCACATTCTGAATACAAAGTTTATTTAGCTAATTCCTATAATAAAGAAGTAGCTTTATTAATTGCCAGAATTGATAATTTGGAACAGCTTGCAAAAAAAACAATTAGCTCGATTGAAAAAATTAAAAAAGCCCATAAACAACTGTTGGTTCATATTCAGGAAAAAAATGAAATTAAGGCAGTTTTATCGGAAACTCAAAACCTTTATCTGTCAGTAAAGGATATTTATATTAATTATCAAAAATTAACAACATCTCAATCTTCAACAAAATAATTATGAACTCTGAAAAAACTAATACATACAAGCAAGTTGTAGAGGCTTTAAAGGTTGTGAACAGTTTCAGAACATATGGTAATGTTGATACTCCCGAAAGAGCTGTTTTAGACGAAATGGCTTTGGTATTGGAAGCATTGTCGTGGGAAATAATATCCGATGACATGTCAAAAGTACTTGATTCGATTACATTAAAATTGACTGATCTTAAAAGGTTAAATAAAAAAATCAACGCTAGTTATGAACACCTTAAAAGAGTGTCCGACAAAATTACGCAAGTAGCTGAAGCAGTAGGTGTTCTTGTCGGAATTATTACAAGAGCAATTTCAGCTGGTTTACTGTAAACCAATTAATTCAAATACTTAAATAAACTAACTAATTATGAAACAATCATTTTTATTTCTTTTCTGTATGCTTACGATAAATTCTTTCGCTCAGGAACCTATGGGCGTTTTTAAGTTCAACAAAGACATTGGTTCACCAAAGCTGGCTGGTTCCGCCAAGTATGATGAAGCCACACAAACCTATACCATTAAAGGCGCTGGTTACAATATCTGGGCTGATCGTGACGAACACCATTATCTGTACAATAAACTGAAAGGCGATTTTATCCTTACAGCCAATTTTGAATTTGAAGGTGTAAATTTAGAACATCGTAAAATTGGTTGGATGGTTCGTGCTTCTGATAACGCCAACTCAGTGATGTGCGGTGGATTTCTTCATGGAGACGGGCTTACTGCGATGCAATGGAGAGAAAGAACGGGCGCCGTGATGCAAAATCCGTTTGACGACATTTGGGCGCAAAAACATTATTTTCAAATTATTCAACTGGAACGAAAAGGCAAAACCCTGATCGTAAGGGTTGCCAACCCTGGAGAACCATTACAGGAAATCAGTTCTAAAATGATGGAATACATGCCCGATGAAGTATTGGCCGGAATCGTCATTGGATCACATGCCGTGGATGTGATAGAAACAGCTAAAGTTTGGAACGTACGAATCGACCAACCGGTTGCCGAAGCCTACGATCCGGGAAAAGATGGCTGGATCGGTTGCCGCATGGAAACCATGAATGTATTTGATGGTAAACGTAAAGTAATTTACGAAAAAAATAACCGGTTTGAAGCTCCAAACTGGATGCCTGATGGTAAAAAATTACTTTTCAATATGGATGGTTCTCTTTATACAATACCAATTGAAGGAGGTGCTTTAGAAAAAATAAATACCGGCACCGCTAACCAACTAAACAACGATCATTGTATTTCGTTTGACGGAAAAATGCTGGCTATAAGTAGCAACAATGGCAAAGGATCCAGCGTTTACGTGTTGCCCCTCGATGGAGGCTCACCCGTGCAAGTAACAACCGAAACACCTTCGTACATGCATGGTTGGGCTCCCAACAACAAAGAACTGGTTTATGTTGCTCAACGTAAAGGTGTCAATATTTATAACATCTACAAAAATTCAATAAAAGGTGGTAATGAAATTGCATTGACTAACAATCAACGGCTCGAACATGTTGACGGTTGTGAGTATTCACCTGATGGCAAATACATTTATTATAACGGTAGCAAAAATGGTGGCACAATGCAGATTTGGCGGATGAAACCAGATGGAAGTGAGAAAGAACAGCTTACTTTTGATGAGTTAAATAACTGGTTTCCGCATATTTCACCTGATGGTAAATGGATCGTCTTTATATCCTTTCAGCCAAACATTGAATTGAATTCTCATCCTTCTTATAAGTTTGTTACACTGCGTCTTATGCCAACTTCCGGAGGAGCGCCACGGGTAATTGCCTATTTATATGGAGGTCAGGGATCTTTCAATGTAAATTCATGGTCGCCCGACAACAAACATATTGCATTTGTAACCAATTCAGACAAATAATTGAATATTTTCTAAAGGAATCGTCATCTTTGCATCAATTCATCATCTATGGCGGTTTTTTTTCGAATTTCATGGTTATTTGTTTTGCTGAGTTTAGTTGGCTGTCGTAATTCTCCCGAAAGGTCGTTTTATTACTGGAAAACGACCTTTACTTTGTCGGCTCCTGAACGAAAATGTATTGCCCTCCATCGGGTAACTAAATTGTATATCCGGTTTTTCGATGTGGATTGGGATCAGGCCACCGGCCAAATCGTTCCTGTTGGTAGGATATTCTTTCGCGATTCAGTTCCTACCGATGTTACGGTGATCCCAACGGTATATTTGGTGAACAAAACATTACAGAAAATAACCAGCAAGGAAATCTATGGTCTCTCGAAACGAATCCTGGGTTTGGTCAACAGCATTTCTGAGACGAATCATTTTTTATATTCTGAAATTCAACTTGATTGCGATTGGACCGAAACCACACGTGATAAGTACTTCGCAATGATAAATATCCTTCGCACCGAATTAAAGAAAAGCCACAAAACGCTATCAGCTACTATTCGTCTTCATCAGGTTAAATATGCCAAAATAACAGGTATACCACCTGTTGAACGAGGAATGTTAATGTATTACAACATTGGTAAGATAGACGCCGGTTTTGGAAGGAACTCAGTTTTTAACGCTACCGATGCTGCTAAATACACAGATTATATTGCTGATTATCCTTTGCCGCTGGATGTGGCTCTTCCCTCATTTTCGTGGGGAATACACATTCGAAATAAGAAGGTGATCGAACTTTTAAATAACATGGGTTTGAAGGATTTTAAAAATAATGATAATTTTACATCCACCGACCCGGTTAACTTTCGGGCGAATTACTCCTTTTTCTTTCGGGGATTCTATTTTAAGAAAAACGATTGTGTAAAAGTGGAGGAAATAAGTCCACAACTTTGTAAAGAGGCCGCCCGGCAAGTGAATGAAAAAATGGTAAAGAAACCAGTAATAGTGGCTATATTTCATCTCGATTCAACAATTATTTCACATTATGAAGAACGTGATTTCGAAGAAGTTTTTGATTCCTTTCGTTAGCGCCTCGCTTATTCTTGTGACAGGAATTATTCTTGCATGTGCCAGTGGTGAAGATTTTTCGAATTTCTACAACTCTTTTTTTGCTCCTGAAGTGAGTCAGACTTCTGAAGGTTCTCCTTTTTACCGAACCGTTCAGACATTTTATGGCGATGTTTCCTTCCATGATGCCGTGAACACCTTCGATTCGATCAATATAGACGAATGGCATCATTATTTTTCCAAAAAAGTGATGAAAAAGGACCTCGTATACTTGGTATACCAATCCCCTATTGGCCAACTAGATTCGTTGATCTTTTTCATAAAAAATACGAATTTCCCATTGATACAGCACTTGCGAAAGAACTCACTGCTTTTAGTAGAAGACAAAGCAACCGTAAAGGAGGCGCTTTTCTATCTTGGTTTTGCAAAGCGATGCGAACCATTTGCCACCTATAACCCAGGATGGTGGAAGGACAATAAAAAGGATCCTCGCGAAAATACTGGTGGGATGGACAAATTGATCCAAGGAGGAAAAAAAGCGCTTGTGAACATCAAATCGGGGTTTATACGAGAGCGTTACCTGTTTCAAATCATGCGTCTCCTCTACAATTCGGGCCGCACAAGCGAATGCATCGATTACTACGACCAGCATAAGGATGAGTTTACATCTGGCAATACCATTCATTACCGAACGCTCGGATATGTGGCTGCTTGTTATTATGATCAGAAGAATTTTAGCGAAGCCAATTATTTATATGCCGTATTGTTCGACAAATGCAAACCTATGCGGCAAACTGCCTTTTTAAGCTTTCATCCCCAGGAAGAAGCTGATTGGAAAGGTTCGTTAGCCTTGGCAAAAAACCTTCGGGAAAAAGAAACACTTTGGCATCTGCTGGGCATCTATGTGGACCCCCAACGGGCTATGGAGCAGATTTATGCCCTCAATCCCAAATCGAATTTACTTAATCTTCTGTTGGTAAGGGCAGTCAACATCAATGAGGAATTATTTGTTCCTAATATCTCAAACTGGTATGGTGACAAGGATTCCACCTATGTGTTAAAATCCCAGAAGGTTGACAGCTCTTTGTTTAGTTTTGTAAGGAAAATAGCGGATGCCGGAAATACAGAGAAAGCTTTTCTTTGGAACCTCTCGGCAGGGTATTTGTGTTTGGCTTCAGGCGATTATCAGCATGCAGCCAAATACTTCGACAAAGCAGAAGGCGGTTCGGTCAATCATACACTGGTGAATGATCAGATCAGGGCATTTCGCCTGATGAGCCGGGTGGAAACCTATGTTAAACCTGATCCAAATACAGAAGATCTCCTAACATCCGAATTATCATGGCTAGACAAGGAAAAGCATTTGCCAGCCTTTCGAAGTGGCTGCATTTATGCATGGTCGTTAAGCCGCTTGAGTGAAAAGTACCGTGCCTGGGGCGATACAACTAAAGCCCAGTGTCTGGATCAGAGTCAGTATCAATTATTTTATGACAATGAAAAACAGATCATCGACATGATTTCCCTGATGGACAAACCAAGAAAAACAAAATTCGAACAATTCATATTGAGCGTGCATCCTTACCATCGGTCCGAATTGTTCAATCATCGGGCAATCAAACTTATTTATCAATATAAATTCAGAGAGGCTTTGGCAATGTTTGATAATGCGAAAGGATCGGGAGATTCAGGTATTGATTCCGACCCGTTTATCATCCATATCAAGGATTGCCACGATTGCGATATACTGGCAGAAAAGAAAGACGTGTATTCAAAATATACGTTCCTTCAGCGAATGCTGGAACTGGAGAGAAAGATTGTTTCCGTTCCGAAACGAGCTTCGGAATACTATTTTCTTATGGCGAACGGTTTTTACAACATGACCTATTTTGGCAACGCGCACGATGTCTATAGCGGTGCATTCAATGGGATTATCACCACAGGGTTAGTCAGTTTTTATTATCCAAATGAAACCTTGACAAGTCCGGTCTTCGATTGTTCCAAAGCAGCCGAATACTATAAAAAAGCAATGAAGGCCTCATCGGACAAAGAGTTTAAAACCAAGTGCTGCTTTATGGCTGCCAAATGCGAACAGAATGTCTACTTTGTTACCCGATCGATGGATTATAAAAATTCCATCAAATCAGGCCTTTGGTTTAAAAGGCTTCGAAGCGATTTTTCTAAAACAACTTATTACAAGGAAATCATCGAGGAATGTGGATATTTCAGGACGTTTTTGGGGATGCAGAAGTAAACTGTCGGATCAAATTCCTACTATACCGGCTGATTTTCAAAGTCGGATTCCCCAAACGGTGATATCATCCGTTTGAATGGTTTGCTTCTTCCATTCCTGAAGTTTCTTCTCCAACAATTCCTTTTGGGTGACCAAGGGCAAATAATGGATTTCAAATAATGTTTCTTTAAACCTGCGACTTAAGTATTTTTTATCATGATCCCCACCAAACTGATCCTTAAATCCGTCAGAAAAAAGATACAACATATCTCCTTTGGTATAAAAAAATTCTTTCAGAGTAAACGGCTGATAGCTATCATTGTAGCCGCCAACCATGATGTGATCCGCCCCTATAATTTCCAATTTACCTTCATGAACAAATATAAGATCATTCATGGCACCGGTATATTGAAGTTTATGGTGATTCTTGTCCAGAACACATAAAGCGATATCCATGCCATCATTGGTGATACTATCTTTTCTGTTTTGCTGAAGCAAAAGGTTAACACTTACGCGTAAGGCCGACACGATGGCATCTGCCTGTGTTATTCCCTGGATATTAACGATTTCATTTAAAAAGGTTATGCCTAACAAACTCATAAATGCCCCTGGAACCCCGTGACCTGTGCAATCTGCAACTGAAAAGATAATTTTATCCTGTTTTTCTGCAACCCAGTAAAAGTCGCCACTTACAATGTCTTTGGGTTTGTTGAAGATAAAATTGTTGGGAAATAATGTATTTACCAGCTCATGAGTTGGAAAAACTGCTGTTTGAATATAGCTGGCGTAGGTGATGGATGAAGTTATTTCAGTATTTCGTTTTTCAATCACATCCCGTTGTTTCTCAATTTCACTTTTCTGTGATTGAATTTCCACTGTTCGTTCGAGTACTTTTTTTTCCAGTAAACTCTTCTCTGCAATTAACCTTTTAAACCGCCATTTTAAATAAAAGAAAATCAACAAGGTCAGACTGATAAGCATACCTACATAAAACCACCAATTTTTCCAAACGGTTTTTTTTACGATAATGCGAAAGGTGAGTGGGGTTTGGGTGACTACCCCATCCCCACTGGAAGCTTTTAAAACAAAGGTGTATTCCCCTTCTGTCAGATGAGGATAAACTACACTCGTGTTTTTTGTGACATCAGACCATTGCTCATAACCATCTAACCTGTATTGATAGGTAACCAATGCAGGTTCCCTAAGACTAAGACCAAAAAAATCAATTCTCAATTTGTAGGTTCCCGGAGAAAGAATGATTGTATTGGCAAATTCTTTCACTTCATCGTTGACCTTAACCGACGTGATCCCTAATACAGGAGCTATAAGATGGGCTTGCAGCGACGATGGTTCATAGGAAACCACACCATGATCTGATCCAAACCAGATTTGGCCATGTAAACTGATACTGGTTGCATTGGGATTAAACTGATAATGATCTGTTATGTCCTCGAATTGTTCAATAGGTTTCACGGAAAAATCCATGGTTCCGATTTTAGATAACCCTCCTTTGTGTCCAACCCAGATATTTTTTTGTGAATCAGCTATAATCGAATAACAATAATTGGACAAGAGCCCTTCTTTAACCGTCAGGTTCGCTATGGAATCGTGTCCGATCATATAAACTCCGTTTCCATTGGATCCAACCCATATTCGCGACTCTGAATCTTCAGTGATTGGCCCCAACGTGAAATTTGAATTGTTTGAACTTAATGGTATCCTCACGACCTTTTCATTCTGAATATAGGCCAAAACATTACTATTTGAACTCACCCACAGCTTGTTATTATGGTCGATATATATACCATTAATTGCATTATGAGGCAAACCCTGATGAATGGTATACCATTTTTTCACATGGTCGCCACGTTGAACGTTCAACAAACCTTTTTTTGTGCCAATCCATAGCTGATCACCTTTTCCTGTTATCTTGCTAATCGAGTTTTCAAGTGTTCCCTCGTCCACCGGATATTTGGTAAATTTTTCGGTTGTTGTCTCCATGCAATATACCCCATTTTTTGAGGTTCCTATCCATAGTACCTTTCCATCGGGAGAATAGATTGAAGTAATGGTATCATTAGGTAATCCATTGCCCTTGCCATAAAAGCTGACCATTTTATCCGATGTCTGATCAATTTTTACCAACCCTTTATCGGTACCCAACCACTTGTATTTCTGATCGAAAAAAAAAGAGAATACATTAAACCCAACTTTTTTGTTGTCTAGGGGAAAAGTAAAAAATGTTTTTCTGATTATCTGAGATAAACCTTCTCCGTAATTGCCTGACCAGATATTTCCTTCACTGTCCTCAAAAACAGTTTTAACATTATTCAAAGCATATCCATGGGTGGCATTAAAAAGAATCTCCTGAAACTTTCCGGATGCCGTATAGTGTAATTTGACAAGACCATTTCCAAAAGTAGCAAGCCATAAATTTGATTGGCTGTCTTCATTCAGATCCTGAATCCCGGAAAAGTCAACATCCGGATCAGCTTTAATTTTTAAAACGCTGATCTGTTCCCCTTTTTGATCCAAAAGAAAAATACCATCATTTTCTGTGGCGATATAAAATCCATGGTTATTCTTTCTTTTTTTGATGCAAATGATTTTGGATGCAGGGATTTCCGTGATTGACCTGAATATTTCAATTTGCCCCGGATTTTTTAAACTGCAATATAACAGTCCTGATATAGTGCCAACCAGCAATTCCTTTTCATTCAGAAATTCAAACGTTGTTACAAACTGCTGTGCTTTAAAGGTATCTCGTTTCACCACCCCTTTTTGTTTGTTCAATTCCAGTAAACCTTCGGAATAGGAGCTCACCCAAACATGGCCATCCAGATCTTTTGCAAAATGTGTCATCGGACTCTGAATGAAAATCGGGTTAGTTACGGTATGAAACTTTTTTCCGTTAAAGCAGGACAATTTGCCGTTCAGATGCCCAAACCATAAACATTTTCCATCTACGATGCCAGATGATATAAAATTATCAGCCAATGAATCTTTGGCGGTATAATTCTCAAATGTAAATCCATTAAATCTTGAAAGTCCGTTTCCGGTGCCCACCCACAAATACCCCTGAACATCCTGAATAATGGAATAAACAAACGATTGGGCCAACCCGTCTTTTACACTGAAATTGCGGAATTTATACGATTGGGAAAAGGTCTGGTTTGACAGTATAGAAAAAACAATAAGCAATAGCCCAATCCATTTATTAGTGTTGAGAAAATGTATTTTAGAGAACAAACTCATAATATTTTTGCATTGGAGAACCGAATTTTTAAAATGTTTAGCGTCATCAATCCTTTCAGGTCATGAACATTATTTCATCCTTATTTTTGGCGAATATACCGGAGCGCCTCCCAATGGTATAACATAAAATGGCAAAGCAATCCCATATTGATTCCGAACAGCGATTTCAACGTTATTATTTTTTATTTGTGTCGTTTTGTTTTTGATGAATTGTACCTCTATGGTTGAGTTTTTTTCCTCCGGTACGATAAGAAATTTCGTGACCGACCAATTGTTTTCACCCGAGACTTTGCACAGATTTCCATTTTTCGCACTTGAAAAAATCCGGATGACCCCATCATTATCCCAGTCAAAATTTGATACTTCAATTGAAATGGTTTTATCATCTACAAAGGGATAAATCTGGCTTACCTGGTTTTGATTATCCGAAAGCCTGAAATGATATTTATACGTAAAAAAATTACCTCCTTCGACGGCACTGTTTTGATTTGGATTCGTGCTCAGAAAATATTTGTACAGATTTCCATCATCACCGGATATTCCCTGTGCAATGATTTTAAATACACGACCTTTAAGTTTTTCAACATACTCTCCTTCAGAGGGATTAAAGGGTCCAAAACTATACCATTTTTTATCGTATTTCGCATCGTTTCCAAATGATTTTGACGACAACAAAAAACCGCTTTTATAATTCCCCCTGGGATGAATACTTTGTGCTGCGGTGTCGGACCATGCGCCTTTTCCGGCATACACCGAAAAATTTACTATTGTATTAAATTCACCTTTAACTTCATCGAGATCTCCGCCAGTATCAGGATCATAAACACGGATATAAACCGGATCAGTTTGTGAAGATGGAACAACACAAAAAAATATTTGACAGAAATCCTCATCTCCCCAGGCTGGTTGAGAGTTTCCCCCAAAGGTTACCAGATACGGGATGTTTTCATCAACTGCCGGAGCCGATTGTGTAAATGCTGCAATACCAGTCGCAAAAGCAAGTACGATCATCCCTATATATTTTTTCAATATCATATTACCAATTCTTCATAAAATAAAACTCAACTACACCATCAAGCAATATGCTTTTCGATTCTAAGGGTTTCAAAGTTGCCTGAGAAAATCCAAACCCTTTGCTATGAAATGACTTTTCATTAATTTCTTTGTTTTTGAAATAGAATTCCAGTTCCTGAGCCCAATTTTCAGAGTTTTCTATTCTCTCATCAGGTTTTTTCTCTTCTCTTGCAAATACGTTCATTTCCAGTCTCATCGTTGAATCCTTTTTTAACACATCGGCCAGACCATCGAGAAATGAATTTGAAACAGGATTGATTTCGTTGTCATTAAATTTGACAACCAATATTTCTGATTTAGTCAGGGCATGTTCGATATTATTTTTCTGATCGATGGACAAGTCATCCATCAAACAGATGTTCACCCCCAATGTTTTTCCCTGTGATGAGTTGACACTGCTCTGCGTTTTTTTTTCAGGAAGTCCCCCGCTGGATTGCCATGCATGACAAGTATCGTATATTTTTATTTTTTTTTGAACGCAAGTTTTAGAAATCATTCCGGAGCTATCCGCCCGGGTAACTATACCCATCTGAATGGTATACTCACCTTTTTTTGAAAAAACCCTTTTGATGGAAGCTTCACCCTGTTTAAATCCATCTCCAAAATTCCAATAATACTTTAGGATCCTGGAACCTTTCACGGTGCTTTTTGATGCATCGAAGGAAAAGGATTTATTGATAATCCCTACATTGTAAGAATGAATATAAGCCTGAAGGATATTTTCAAGTTCCAGTTTATATTCTACCTGCTTTACAATGGGTTGTCGCGTAAGATTGTCAATAATACTGAGTTTAACCGAATAATTCCCGGGTCCGGGAAAGCAATGTTTCACCTCAGTTCCCATGCGTTTTATTCCATTACCAAAATCCCACTGATAGGTGACTGGATTAGTATCCAACTTTTGATATCGTTCATCATAAAAGGTAAAACAGAAATTATTTTCTCTCAGGCTGTCAGCATGCGCAAATTCTGTCGGTATGATTGTGAAACTGAATATGTCATCTGAATTTCTCCTGTTGGTTGAAAAATACCCGTTTTCAAATGTAGAATCGGTAACGAGTCCAAAATCATCGGCGCTTGAATTGATGTCAGCATCCAGGTGAACAGGAGTTATCCATTTCCCGTTAATTTCTTGCGAATAAAAAATGTCCTTTCCACCCAAGCCTTTGTGACCGTCGGAAGCAAAAAAGAGCATTCCTGATTTATTTAAAAAAGGAAAGGATTCGTTTTTTGATGTATTGATCATTGACCCCAAATTTACGGGTTTGTCCCAGTCATTGTTGTTCCAATTACAATAATAAAGGTCCATTCCACCGCAACCTCCGGGCATATCCGAAGAAAAATAGATTCTTTTTCCATCCGAAGTAAGTGCTTGTGTACCAAGTGAATAGAATGGATTATTATACCGAAAGGGTTTTATTTTCGACCATCGACCATCGACTAATTCTGCCGAATAGATCCCTATCCTATTTGATGTATCGGCAATGTTTTTAAGAAAATTATTAACCGTATTGTTTCTTGAGAAGTACATAATGTTCCCGGTTCCATTGAATGTAACTGGCCCGTCATTCACATCAGATGAAATTTCTTTCGACAGTAAATTGGGGCTATTCCATCTTGCACCAGCCTTTTTTGTAACATAAAAAATCTTAAAAACGCGGTTTGATTCATTTTTATAACTTACCAGAGAATTGTCACGTTGGTTTGAGCAAAACACTATTCCTTCCTTATAATAAACAGGTGAAAATTCGTCAGTTGTTCTTGTACTAAACTTGGTTGTTTGCACGTTATATGTTTGAGACCGCACAAAACCTTCGGCCAAAAAAAACATCATCAAAAGAAATATATAGAAATACCTGGTCATAACTATCATTCTCTAAAACTGTCGTGGTCCCATTATTTTTCTGGTATAACAAAAAACGTAATTCAACATCATTTCATGGGAAGCGTTTTTATAGGTTCCCAAATTACTATAATCGAAATCATAGGAATATGTTATTTTAAGTTGATTATTGAGCTGACATTGAAGCATTCCAACCAGCATATTCTTATTCCTGTACCCGATACCCAACCAAAATCTTTCCTTAAAACCAAACTTGGCATTATAATCGATTTGAATCACATGATCAGGATGATATTTTAGTAATAAGGATGGCTGCAATGTCAGTTGAGGCGACAGGTTTACTTCATAACCTCCATTGATAAAATAGTTATAAGCGGAAAAACTATTTTTAATTTCATAGTTTCCTGTGCTATGGTTTAACTCATTACTTAAAAACAAAGGCAGTGATGCACCGATATAGTAATTCTTTGTATAATAATATACACCCAAACTAAACGAAGGCAATACGGCTGTGTTGGAATTATTCATCAGTTGAACATCGTCTGCATCCATAACATCGAGCTTGTTCCATGCGATATTGTATATCCTGGCAGCAAAACCCAATCCTAAAGCTAATTTGCCACTGGACAAATTCATGCGGTAAGCATAATTTCCGATAATACTTGTCTGGTTGTAAATGCCCATGCTGTTGTTTTCAATTACCAATCCCAGACCTATCCGGTCATTTCTAAGGGGTGCATGGGCCGTAAACAGATAACTTTTTGGAGCATCCTTAAATCCAACCCATTGATTCCGATACATCATCGATATACTCAAGGCATCCTGGCAACCTGCAAAAGCAGGGTTAATGGCCAAAACATTGGTTCCATAATGATTGGACAACGGAAACATTTGTCCGAATAATTGGATTGGAAGAACAAAAGACAACATACAACTGATTAACCGATTCATTTATTTTTTAATTAAAACAGACCCTTTATGAATGTTGCCATTTTGAAATTTCAATATATAGAAATACGTGCCATTGGGTAATGGTACTCCGTTATTATTTCGTCCATCCCAGGTATTTTGATAATTTTTGACTGTATATTCTTCATATCCCCAAGGATTAATGATGCTCAACTCTACCTGTCCACTATTCTCATTGACAATAAAAAAATCATTTTTACCATCGCCATTGGGAGTAATCACAGAAGGAATAAACAGGTCTTTGACAGAAATCGTCATTTCGTCGTTTGCCTTACAGTTGCCCTGATGAATGGTCCACAAAAATTTATTCTCTCCAATGCCCAGGCCTTTTACTCCGGAAGTTGGAGAATGAGCATCCGAAAATTGACCGGATCCAGAAATTAAAGACCAATCACCTGTTTCAGAACCAAATAACAACGCCTCCAGATTAGTTTCAAAAACATGATCAAGTTCCTGGTTTGAACCAGCATATGGTATTAACGGGTCATTTACAATTAAAGACTGCATTGCTAAATTGGTGCAAACATTGGTAAATGTATATTTTATATGAATGGCACCAACACCCAAAGCCGAAAGAACATTACCGAAAATACTTCCAGGTCCATCCACTATGGAAAATAAACCGCCTTCTGGTGTAGCGGTTAAAGTCATCTGGTCATTCAAACACAGGGAAGAGTCGCTTGTGATGTTTATTTTTGGTAAAACATAGATTGTAACTTTTGTTGCTGCTGAAATGGCACTTTGACATCCATTATCATCCTTTATTTGAACACTATAGGAGCCGGCTGATGTTACAACTATATAGGGAGTGGTTTCTCCTGTTGACCAGAAATAACTTTCCCCTGCTCCAGGGATCAATGTAATACTTCCTCCTTCACATATGTTGATCGAACCACCAGGGTTAATGATGGGTGTTTTAGGCAAAGCATTTACTTTAACTTCTACCTGTGCGTTCATTGTAGTAAAACCATCTGAAACAGCTAATAAATATATCGTTGTTACATACGGGTTTACGGTAGGGTTTGCGGCTGAAGAAATAAATCCGGAAGGCATCGAAGTCCAATTATAGGTGTAGTTGCCGGAACCGCCGGATGCCAAAGATTTGAGATGAACATTTTCGCCAGCGCAAACGGACGAATGGTCAGTTGCAGGAAATGCCCCCAATAAACCTCCGCTGATAATAACAGTTACCTGGTCATTTGCTGAACACATCGTTGTGGATGAAGTGGCCGTCAACGTAAATAATGTTGTTGTTGAAAGATTTACTGTAGTTGGATCTTCCAGGGCAGCATTGACCAATTTCGAAGATGGCGACCAACTATAAATAAATGGACCGGTGCCGGAAACAGTTGCCTGAATGGTTGTATTGGTTCCATTTGGAATGGTAACATCATTCCCTGCCTTGATGACGGGCAATGCATTAATAATAACTTTGGATGTATCTGAATAACCGCTCTGGCATCCTATTGAATCGGTGACCTTTACAGAATATTTCCCTTGTGCTGAAATTAATACGCTATGGGTGGTTGCTCCGGTTGACCAGAGGTAAGCTTTTGCAGGACTTGAGGTTAGGGAAACACTTCCTCCATAACAGAAGGTTGTCGAGCCAGTGGGTGTAATGGTTGGCGTTGTCGGATTCGTGTTTACCTTTACCACCATAGTTTTTGAAACCGAACTCTGACATCCGGTTGAATTTTTCACTTTCACGGTATAACTTCCCGAGGTTGTCACTTTAATATTCTGAGTAGTTTCGCCAGTCGACCACAAATAACTTGTTCCATTATCTGAGGTTAACCTGACCACTCCGCCGGCACAAAAAGTTGTTGATCCACTGGCACTAATGGTTGGAGTCGCGATGGTACAAATAGTTTGAAAGAAAGGATATAGCGGATCTGCAGTAAAATCCATCATATTTCCGTAACTGCAACCAGAATTTGCATAGGCAATTGTTGACGGAGACACACAATCGAGTGCAGGGAAACCAGATTTATGGTTCGTAAGGTCAATGGGAGAAATGATACCGCCTATAAATACTTTTACAGGGTTGTCATTGCTTGTTAATTCTCCATCCTTAGTTGACCCTTGTTTTGTGAAATTTCCTGTTACTACAAGATAACCGTGTGCTTTAATAACCGAATTGTTTTCCGTGAGAAGGTTCCCTTTTACAATAAGAATCCCATTATTATTTATTGTCAGTTTACTCTTATTCCCAACAGACAGATTCCCTATAACAACAAGCGTATCATTAATAATGAGTTGATCTGAATTACCCAACACGTAAAGTGATCCGTTGAGAGTAATATGACCGTAAATAGTTATATCAAATCCGTTAATATAGGTTTGAGGTGCAGCCCATGTTGGATTCCAGCTGGCAGGCAAATTCCATTCACCCGTATAGTTATCCCTGCTTGTCTGTTGTGAGAATATAACCTGAAACTGTAAGTAAAATATGGCGACCAATAAGAAAATTTTTCCTGATTGCACTTTTCTTCTATAGACTTTCAATTTTAATTTACACAAATAAATACATATTATTAGTAATGAAGGCCATTGTGAGTTTGTGTTCTTTTCAAAACTTACATGATTGCTTCCAATGTTCATATTGCAAATCTTCAAATGCAATTGAAGGTAATTGTTTAAATTGTGGTTTAAATTAATCACATTTCTCATGATTTACGTAAATAAACCAATTAAGTTGGAAACCAGAAAAATTAATTGTTGATAAATATGCATTCAAATTAAACATAATCATGTAAATGCCAAAAATAAATCTCAGAGAAGTATCATATTTACATAATTTTGCTACTAAATTACATTATTCACGCATTTTACAAAATTTTTATTTAGATATCAGGTTTTGGTTTTGATCTGGAATTTTCTTAAAAGCAGGGGTTGGGAGTTCAAAAACCTTAAGTCAACGACATTGCTTTCCTAATATTTATCTTTTAGATGCAATTTCCGCGATGGTTGCGTCTGTGGAAAGCTAAACAATCAACCTTCCAAAAGGGGTAAGAGCCAACGAAGCTAGTTTAAAGTGCTGAATACCAAAAGGAATTCCAATAATGGTAATGCAGAGTATAATGCCAAAACAAAGGTGCGTCAGGCAAATCCAGATGCCTCCGAACAACAACCAAAACAGGTTCATAAAGGTTGACAAACATCCGGGCGAACCTTTCATATATTGAATTTCTTTGCCAAAAGGCCAGATGGCTAATGAAGCCAGTTTCAGTGTTTGAATTCCAAAAGGTATCCCAACGATGGTAATAAAAAGTATAAAACTAGCTATCACGTATTCAATGGCTATGATGAACCCGCCAAATACTAACCAGATAATGTTGCCGAGAAATTTCATGGAATTAAGATATAAGATCCAATGTCGTTGACTTAAACAAAATTAACCCCAACCCC
Source organism: Bacteroidales bacterium (assembly GCA_038213375.1). Classification (GTDB taxonomy): domain Bacteria; phylum Bacteroidota; class Bacteroidia; order Bacteroidales; family JAAUTT01; genus JAAUTT01. The sequence goes on from JBBQTB010000031.1 coordinate 42,964, forward strand.
TTAAAAAGGGGCAATAACTTGCGCCTAGCAATGCTCAAGTTAGCCCTCTTTTTTTAAGAAGGATTTGGAGATCAAAACCTTAAGTCAAACACGTTGATATAAAAACCAAGAACCAAGAGCCAAGATACAAGAATATAAACAGATTAAAAATCTGAATAATGAATTTGCAAACTCGCAATCAAAAATCAAAAATTATTTCAGCTATCTCTTTTCCCATGCAACAGTAAATTCACTGCATCATCGAGTGAGCCGGCACGAAGCACATTGCCTGAGTTTACAAAGTAGATTTCATCAGCATTCTCAATAGTATTCAGCCTGTGTGCTATAATTACCCGTGTGGTGGTGGCCGGTAATTTTTGCAGAATACTTTCGAGCATTTGTTCGGTAATGGTATCAATGTTGGCAGAAGCCTCGTCAAGTATAAGGAGTTCGGGTTTTCGTAATACAGTGCGCATAAATGCTATCAATTGTTTTTGACCCAAACTGATTCCATCGCCTGTGGTTTGAACTTTCGATTCCAGTCCTTCATCGAATCGACCTAACAGACTCTCCAGACCAGACTCCTCAATTACTTTGGCTAGTTGTCCGTTGGATAAATTCTTAAAGTCCGGATTGCCATATAAAATGTTTTCGCGCACCGTTCCGGTAAACAAAAATGGTTCCTGAAGGATAAACCCGATTTTACCGGTTCGTTCCTCAGGCTTATACGAACGAATGTCTTTTCCATCAAGCATGATAGAACCTTTTGAGGCATCATACAAGCGGGCAATCAAAGATGCAGTGGTGGTTTTGCCCCCACCGGTAGGTCCAACAAATGCATACGTTTTTCCGCGTTCCAGATCGAAACTAACGTGATGGAGCACTTCCTTTCCATTTGGATATTTAAACGATACATTTCTGAACGAGAGATAGGATAAAGATGGTTCCAAAGTTGGATCGTCCACTACCAAAAGGTTCGTGTTGAGAGAAAGAATTTGTGAGATACGATCCCAGCCTGCCATTGCCACCTGAAAACTTGCCCACAGCCCTGCCATATGCCTTAATGGGTTGTAAAAGTTATTTACATATGCCAAAAACCCTATCAAAAGACCAATGGAGAATTTGCCGGTCATGATAAGGTATATACCAAATGCCAATACGATAAGCTGGCCTATGTTCGACGACAACCCATATACCGGCGTAAAAATGTTATTGGCCAATCCGGCGCTTATCGATGTAGAATAATTATTCTGGTTGACTTCGTTGAAACGTTTACGGAAATAATCGCGGCGATTAAATGCAATAATGACCTTGAAGTTATTAAGGCTCTCCTGAATTTCGGCACTCAGTCCACCCACACTTTTTAAATTGGCTGCATTTTTGCTTTTTACCCAGGGCGAAATTGCTTTGGTAAATATCCAGATGATTAAAGCAGGAAGAAGAGCCGCAGCGCCGAGTTCGGGATTAATGCACAGCAGAAAAATTCCGGCTCCCAGCATGGTAAAGATGCTGCTGATAAACTGCATAAGCGCTTGCGAAAAAAACTGGTTCAACTTATCGGTATCGTTGTTGATACGCGAAATGAGATCGCCTGCTTTGTTTTGATTAAAAAAGTCGACGGGCAGTTCCTGAAGTTTATTAAACACCGCATTGCGTAAACTAAACAACATGCGTTGTCCAACACCACCCATCAATATCATTTGCAGATAATTGGTTACAAAAGCAACAATGTACATACCGAGTAAGAACCCCGAGAACATAATCACACCCTTAAATTGTTTCGATTGGATATAAGTATCAATGGTATGCCCAATCAGGTAAGGACCAAGCAAACTCAGCCCTGCATTTACAAGAATGGCAATCATGGCCAGAATGAGTGTTCGCTTTTCTTCCTGTATTAGATCAAGCAACTTTTTAAGGGCCAATAGAGTCGATTTCTTTTGCTCCGTATCAGTTGCAGTCTGGCTGAGGTTATAATTCATAGTGACTTGTGCTTCGTTGTGAATCGTGTATCTGAACATACTCTGTGCAGGTTTCCATTAACTCCTTATGCGTTCCTTTGGCAATTACGTCGCCTTCCATTAGCAAAACGATCTGCTCAAAATGCTTTACGGATGCTACCTTTTGGGTAATGGATAGCAGGGTAAGTTCAGGGTAGTTGTTTTCAAGATTGCACAGGATTTTTTTTTCTGTTTTACGATCTACACGAGCGGTAAAATCGTCGAGCAATAAAATTTTTGGATTAATGGCCAAAGCTCGGGCCAGCATAATGCGTTGCTTTTGTCCGCCTGAAAGACTGGTTCCTCGTTCTGAAACGATGGTGTCGAGCTTATTTGGCAGAGAATCAACAAAGTCTTGAAGTTCAGCCGTGGCAATAGCTTTCTCCAAAGATTCGTCAGTTACTTTATCACTAAAAGCAATGTTTTCTCGAAGGCTCATGTTAAAAATAACACTATCCTGAAGCACAAATCCAATCTGGCTGTGAAACGACTCCTTGTCATAACTTTCAATATTTATTCCATCAAATTTTATGGTGCCGGCATCGGGTTTCACTAAATCGGTAAGAAGGTTAAGAAGCTGACTTTTTCCAGCCGCTGTAGGGCCAATAATTGCTGTATGACTTCGGCATTTTACCGAAAAGGATATATCTTTCAATATAGGTTTATCTCCATATGAAAGTGATATATGGGTAAGTTCTATATTACCCTGAAGAACTTCTTTCGTTATGCCTGTTTCCAAAGGTCCGGGGGCTTCCAAAACATCATTTATTCGCAGGTATGAAGCAGATGCTTGCGCGATAATGTTGCTCATAAATCCTATCATGAGAATTGGAAAAATAAGCAATGCAAGGTAACTGTTGAATGCGGCAAAATCACCTAGAGACATACTTCCCGAAATAACAAAATGACCTCCCAGCATTAAAATTGCCAACATACCAAGGTTAGCAACAAACGTAACTATAGGAATTAGCCCTGCAAAAAGACGAAGGATTGAAAGCCCCAGGTTTCGGGCATCGGTATTGGCAGCAAGAAATTTATGATATTCGGTTTGTTGCGAATTGATGACACGAATGAGAGCCGAACCCATAATGCTTTCATTGATAACCATATTGAGCCAGTCTATAATTTCACGACTTCGTTTGAATAACACACGGACTTTTCGAAGTACCATAAAAAAGACACCACCTATAACAGGGATTATTGCGATGATGGGAATTGCCAGTTTCCAGTTTATAGTTATAAGTAGCACGCATGTCCCGACAATCATAAAAACTGACGAAAAAATGGTAACCACTGCCATCGACACAAACATCTTAATGGAATCAATATCGGAGGTGAGGTTGGTTAAAAGCTTCGAAGGATTGGCTTTTAGAATATACGAATAACTTTGTCGCGAGATTTTATCTGCCAGCCTTGTTCGTAAATCGCGACCTACACGCTCGGAAGCAAAAGTTTGAATAATAGTCTGAAGATAGGTGAATACAAAAATGACCAGCGAAGCAACCAGAAACTCAGTAACCACAGTTTTATAAACAAAATGCCCTCCGGTAAAAGCATCGATACCCCGCGAAATTATTTTTGGCACCAACAAATTTGCCCCATTACTCACCAGAGCAAACACAACCAGAAAAGCAACCATCCCTGAATAGGGTTTCAGCAAATTAAATACATTCGGCTTGGATACCTTAACCGGGGTTTTCTGATCTTTACTCATATAGAAATTTACCTTAAATTACTATTACAAAGAAACGGGAAAAGAGTTTAGATTTTATAGAATTAAAAAGAAAATTGTAGGTATGAGACATGGATATTTGTAAAGATAATATGTGCCTGTGGCTTTTTAAATAACGAAAAAATAAAACACGAGAAACCAAAGTCACGAACTAAACCTTTTAGAATGCACATTCAAATTTTCATCAAAACTCAATTACACTGCTTATTTTGAGGTAGACGAATGTGACGGAAAAATATTTTAAAAGAAACAATTTATTTTTGGGGAGATTAATTCTATTTTGTCAATAATTAACATAAAAAACTCATTTACTTCACAATAAAAAAAATTTAAAATAATTTTCAAGCTTAAAATCATAAATCAGTAAAATTATTTGCAAACTTATAAAAATGTTTTACATTTGTACTGTTCTATCACAATAGCACAGTATAATTGTGTAACAGTTAAACTACCGAAATGATTGAAATTAACGGACTAAACTTTGCCTACAAAAAGAAAAACTCTCTTTTTGAATCCTTAGCCTTAACGGAAGGATCAGGCAAGATTATTGGCTTGCTTGGAAAGAATGGTGCAGGCAAAACTACACTGCTCCAATTGTTAACAGGGCTTTTAACCCCAACATACGGCGATATAAAAGTTCTCGGATTTAATCCAGCGGACCGTAAACCTGCTTTTCTTCAAAATGTATATTATGTTCCGGAAGAATTTAATTTGCCGCATCTTACCATCGATACCTGCGTGAAAGTTACAGCACCATTATACCCAAGCTTCGATAAGGTTAAAATGGAAATGTTGTTGACAAATTTCGATCTGGATCTTAATAGCAATCTATCACGGATTAGCCACGGACAAAAGAAAAAATTCAGAATTGCGTTTGCCCTGGCAACCAATTGCAAACTGATCATCCTTGACGAGCCAACCAATGGACTAGACATTCCATCAAAAGCCATCTTTCGCAAAACCGTGGCTGGCTCATTTGCCGATAATCAGATGATTATCATTTCAACGCATCAGGTCAAGGACATTGAGACACTAATTGATAAAATCATCGTGATTGACAATGGAAAAGTTATTTTTAACAACGATGTACTAAACATCACCGACAAGTTTGAATTTCGTACAGTACCTATGCTAACCAGCGAGATAATATACAGTGAGCAAGGTTTTGCAGGCCATAAGTCTATACTCCCAACTACGGGAGTATCCACAGAAATAGATATGGAACTTCTTTTTAATGCCATCTGTCATGGGACAAAATTTAATTAACCTATTTCCAAACTAAAATGAATGCTAATTCAATATTTAATTTAAGACGTTTTTTATACCTGCTTCGTTGGCAATTTGCTACAGGAAAGCGTAACAACCTGCTCTCTGTTTTGATGTTGTCGGTAATTTATTTCTTAGTGATACTGTTTTCGCTGTTTAGCAATAAATATACTTCCAATGAAGGTTTTTGGATAACTCTCTTTTTCATTTTAACCGTAACACCATCAATACTAATTTCTGGTAATGCCTTTGCTCTTTTCAGGACAAAAGAAGGAAAAATTGATTATCTCACGGCTCCTGCTTCGAATTTAGAAAAATATATTGTCGAGTTTTTAACCAAATACTTGGCGGTATGGATTATTACCCCTTTAGTTTTTCGGATCACAGCCTCTTCTGCATTTTATATCCTGAAATGGATTTCTCCGGATGCTACTGTTAAATTTTTTAGATTTGACTTTCTTTTCCATTCCACGGTGATTGAGTCACTACTTTTTATTTTTTTTGTAGCCTTTGCTCAATCACTTGCCTTTGCTGGAGCCGCTGCATTTGGCAAACAACCTTTAATAAAAACAATAGCTTTTGTAGGTACAATCATTTCGATGATAATATGTTACTTATATGTGATTTATGAAGTTTTAAAATTAAATAGGGATCCTTTTTTTCTAAAATATTTCGATCATAATGAATCTAAAGTATTTGTTTTATCATTGCTTTCTTTTTCAATTCTTTGCGTTTTTTCATTTGCATTTTTTAAACTAAAAGAAAAACAAATTTCCTGATGGAATTTAAAAGTAACAAAGGAATATTTCAACAAATAGCCGACAGCATTTGCGACAGAGTGCTTTCGGGGGAGTTTAAGCCCGGTGATAAAGTGCCATCCGTGAGGGAACTGGCTGCTTTACTGGGTGTAAATCATAATACCATCATGCGAACATTTATTGAACTTCAACATGCCAACATCGTGGAAAATCGCCGTGGTATAGGTTATTATGTGACAGAATCTGCACCAAAGATGATTCAGAACCAACGAAAGACTGAGTTTTTTGAAACTGAACTGCCGTCATTTATCCAACTCGTAAAACTACTGGATATTAGCCCTGAGGAGCTTAAACCTTTATTTGACCATTTTACAAACTAAATTAATGAAACCAATGCAACCAAAGGGAAAAACAAAAATTAGCACGATAATTCTTATTGGATACTTATCACTTGTGTTCCTTTTTTTTGGTTCTTTCATATTTTCATCACAGAAAAAGAAAAAAGGTAAAGAAATTACATATCAACTACCATCCTTTAAGTATATAAGGATAGGCCCTGGTGGCCACATCAGGGTTGTAACCGGCAAAGAAAACAACATTGGTTTTTGGTGTAAATCGAACGATTATCATTTGAATGACTTCTGGAAAATAAATGGTGATACGCTGGTTGTCTTTAAATTTCCAAAATATGTCGAACAATTAAATTATGCTTATCAATTGTCCGTTAAAGATATAGTTAAAATTGACGCGAATAATGGAGATTGCATCATATGTATGAGTGGAGATTCTATAGAGCTTAGAGGCGTCAATCACAGTTCATTTGCATTTGAGCGTCCGCATAATTTTGAAAAGATAAAATTGTATTTGAATAATTCCTCTTTTAGTTGCAGCGGACAGTTTTTAAATAAAATGGATATTGCAATGTCTGATTCTTCCATGTTACATTTTCCGGGAGGAAGAGAAGTACGGATATCCTCCGATAGCACCAGTAGGATTGTTAATTGGTAATTCAAACCACATATAAAAGTTAAACCAATGAAAATGACACTTTTAAAGTATCGTGTATCTCAAAAAAAAGTCAGGTAAGTTGTAATATCTTGTTCAATTTATCGTCTTATATTAGTAACACAGTTTTACTACTAAACTTGTACGACAATGCTATATCTAACTAAATATTTAATAATGTTATCGGTAACCTAATATGAAAATAGAAATAACCGGACTAAACAAAGTATATCCAAATGGTAAAAATGCCCTTTCAGATATTAACCTGACTATTGAGAATGGTATGTTTGGATTACTTGGCCCAAATGGTGCAGGTAAATCAAGTTTAATGCGCATATTAGTCACCCTTTCTACTCCATCACTTGGCACAGTGAAAATTGATGGATATGATTTGATGAATGACCGCGAAGATATCAGAAAAATGCTGGGTTATTTGCCACAGGATTTTCGGTTTTTTAGTAAGCTAAAAACCTGGGAATTTTTAGATTATGCCGCCGCATTGGCAGGGTTAAATTCGAAACAAATCCGTAGCCGGAAAGTAGATGAATGGCTCGAAAAGGTTGGGCTATTCGATGCACGCGACAGGCAGGCCAACAATCTTTCGGGAGGAATGAAGAGACGATTGGGCATTGCCCAGGCATTGATCGGGGACCCTAAAATTATCATTGCCGATGAGCCAACAACCGGTCTTGATCCTGAAGAACGTATCCGTTTCCGGAATATCCTTTCCGAATTAAGCCAAAAAGAAATTATCATCATCCTTTCAACACATATTGTTGGCGATATTTCGAGCGTTTGCCGCGATTTGGCCCTTCTAAGTAATGGAGCAGTTAAATTTAATGGCTCTCCCGAAGCATTGATTGAAAAAGCCAGAGGTCATGCCTGGCAGGTTCAGGTTTCTGGAATTGACTATGATTTAATGAAAGAAAAATATGCCATTACATCAACAATTCCTTCAGATGACGGATGGGAAATCCAGCTGGTAGCTGAAACGTTCGAACATAATGGTGCCATTGAAATAGAGCCCAATCTTGAACATGCGTATGTGTATTTTATGGAATCATTTATTGACTAATAGAAACCCAAAACCTTATGACGTCCCACCTCATACGAACCATTGCTAAATACGAAATGCGGACATTACTGCGCAGTTGGTTTTTTCTGATTTTTGTAGGGCTTTCTATTTTGGGATTGGGAATTTTTAATATAGCCATGAACCTACAATCGAGCGGCGCACCATGGATATACCGGGCATTAGGTGCCTCTATTCCTTATGCCAATTTGATTATCTTAAATTTAGGACAGGCCATTGTGGCTGTTTTTCTGGCTTCTGAGTTCTTAAAACAGGATCGCAAGAACGATTCAGTAGAGGTTATTTATGCACGGTCCATGTCAAACAGTCAGTACATTGCCGGAAAAACCCTGGGAATCCTTGCAGTATTTTTTGTTTTGAATATCATTGTCCTCCTCATAGGAATTGGTTTTTCATTTTTAGGCAGCTCCTCCTCTCAAAATGTCTTGTTTTATCTTGCATATCCTCTGCTTATAAGTCTTCCCACCCTTGTATTTATCCTTGGTCTTTCATTTTTTATGATGGTGATTATCAAAAACCAGGCTGTTACGTTTATCCTGTTGTTGGGATACATCGCACTCAGCATTTTCTATTTGAATAAAAAAGTGTTTCATTTATTTGATTATATAGCCTATTATGTACCCATGATGTATTCATCCATCAGCGGGTTTAGCAGTTTTACCGAAATTCTTTTTCACCGCTTGATTTACTTTTTTCTGGGAATTGGGCTTATTTCATTCACCATTTTTAAACTGCAACGATTGCCTCAACACCCTAAGTTGGCAGCTATTCCATTGTATGTAGGCATTTTCTTTTTTCTATTAGGAGGTTTTTTTACCTATTCCTATCTGCACATAAAATATTCGGCTCGATCATTCAGAGAAATGGCTCTTGATCTTAACAATCAATATGTCCATTTTCCAAGGGCTATAGTTACTAGGTATGCGTTAAACCTTACCCATAAAATTGATAAAATTGAAGTTGAGGCCCTTCTTGAAATCGAAAACCAAACATCGAAACCGATAGATACTCTCATTTTCAGCCTCAACCCTGGGTTAGTGCTGAATAAAATTCGGTTCAGGGGAGAAGTCATTCCCTTTACTCGAAAAGCTCAGATCATCATCCTTCGTGCCCCATACCCTCTGCTTCCAAATACCAAAGTTCAGTTTACCATGACCTATGCAGGATCGATAGATGAAAACATCTGTTTCCTGGATAAAGACCCGAAAACATTTGAGGATAATTTTAATCTTGAAGTGTTTACCCTTCGCAAATCCTTCTCTTTCTTACAAAAAAATTACGTCTGCTTAACAAGCGAATCGCTTTGGTATCCCATTTCCGGAGTTGGTTACTCCACCACCAAACCCATGTATTATCCTGTAGATTTTGCCCAATATTCCTTAAAAGTTAGAACATCTCCCGAATTAATTGCCATTTCTCAGGGGAAAGTCACCAAACCTGAAAAAGGAGTTTACAAATTCGATACGGAATACGCTTTACCAAAAATAAGTCTTTTAATAGGTCATTATAAGAAGTATAGCCTGAAAGTGGATTCTATGGAATACAATTTATACACCATTCAAGGCCACGAATATTTCAATCAGAGTTTTACCGAAATCGCCGATACTTTGCCGACATTGATCCACGATTTGAGGAAAGAATACGAGCTGACCCTGGGATTGACGTATCCTTTTAAACGGTTCACCTTGGTAGAAGTACCGGTTCATTTTGCGCTGGATAATCACGAATACACTTATACCAGCGATGCCGTGCAGCCTGAAATGATCCTATATCCTGAAAAGGGCGTTCTGTTTGACGATTCTGACTTTAAAACACATAAAGCCCAAATTGAGAAGCAAATGAAAAGAAATAACGAAGAAGCCCTTCCAGTTGAAATCCAGTGCCGTATGTTTAAAGATCTCGTTCGGAATAATTTCGTGGCAAAACCGAATCGCTATTTTGTTTTCAGGACAGTAAACTGGGCTACTTATTCTATGTTTCCTCAATACTACAGCTTTATTACCCAACTATCTTCCGAAAATTGGCCATTGCTTGCTACTGCTATGGAAGCATTTCTAATCGAACGCAACGACATTTTCAACTCCAATATGCGTTGGGATGACGATTTAACCAAGGATGAAAAAATTAACATGGAGCTTAACCGTTTATCACTGAAAGATTTGGTAAATAACGGCATGAAAGTAAACATAAAGGAACGAAACCCAATTGTTCTGCGCGACGTGGTTATTACCAAGGGCAAAAATCTGTTTAACGTGCTTAGGGCAAAGTACGGTGAGGCTGAAGTAGATTCTGTAATTTACATGATCATTCGCAATCACATGCATAAACCCATTCCTTTAAATGAATTAAATAGCGATTTCGAATCGAGGTTTGGCGCAGACTTTAATACATTTGTTCAAACATGGTACACTCAGCGAACTTCTCCAGTTTTTTTAATTGACAATGTCACTTCGTATAAAGTAATTTCCGGGGAGGTTCAAAAATTTCAAATTCGTTTTACGATCTCGAATACCGAAAATACCGATGGCATTATTACATTAAGCGTGGAATTGAATAAGCCAAACCAGAAATATATAGAGTGGTATGAAGATGATTTCAAAAACGATTTCTCCCGAAAGATTTTCATTCCTGCTCGCTCATCAAGAGAGGTGGGCTATTTTTTCGATACCGAACCAACTCGTATGTCCATTGCCACTGACATCTCAAAAAATCTTCCTACCAATTTCCGGTATGATTTCCATGGGTTTAACGAAACTCGTAATACCCGGCCATTGGATACCATTGTTGAAATTCCTTTTAAACCCAATTCGAACAATAAAACCGAAATTGTGGTGGATAATGAAGACCCTGGTTTTTCCATTCATCAATCCAATAACGAGGCGTATTTGAAATCGTTGGTAAAAAAAGGTTCTAAAAATCGTTATAAATATTCCGCTATCGCGTCATGGAACCCTCCCGTGGAATGGAAAACGTGTCTGCATTCTGACTTCCATGGAAATTATATTCATTCAGCCTCCTATACTCGCGGAGGATCAGGTGACCGATATGTGACCTGGAAGGCCCGTTTACCGAAAAAAACCTCCTACGATGTTTACTTTTATCTTGATAAGGCCAATTTCGGGTGGCAACGCAACGATAAAGCATCGGATTATAATTTATTGGTTTACCACGATGGCGGAGTTGAAAAAATCAAACGAAACAGCGACAGCGAAGAAAATGGATGGATTTTGCTGGGAACTTATGCAATATCGTCAGATACAGCCAAAATTGAACTGTCAAATCAATCAAGTGGTAACATGGTATTTGCCGATGCAGTAAAGTGGGTCATTAGCAAATGAAAAACAAGAAACTAACTTAAATATTTCAACACTATGAATTTTTATTTCATAAAAAATCTGAACCAACAATCACTTATAATCTTGTTGCTGTTTTCCATGAGTAATAGTTATGCTCAAAAAAAATTATTTTTAAACGATGCCATGGAAATAGCAATTAAAAACAGCCCCGAAATTATCAAGTCAGAGCTCAATATGACCATCAGCAAGGAGAACCTAAAAGCCAGGGAAGCAACCACCAGGTCGTTGATTAAGTTTCAACTTACACCTTTTTATTATGATCAACGCAGGGAATTCAACAGCTTATTTTCCACCTGGAATACCAGCGAAACGAAAAGGGTTTATGGCGATTTTATTGTTTCGCAACCCATTTTACCCAGCGATGGACGAATAAGTCTTCAAAACCATTTGGAGTATCAGAATGCTTACAGCGGATATAACGATACCCGTTCCAAAGGATACAACAACAACCTGTATTTAAAATATTCCCAACCGGTATTTACCTATAACAAGCTTAAGATGGAGATCAACCAGCTTAAATTATCGCTTGAAAATGCCACACTGAGTTATTCCATTCAACGCCTGTACCTCGAAAAACAAGTTAGCCAGCTTTTCTATAATGTGTACCAGCGACAAATGGCATTATCCATTGCCGAAGATGAACTTAAGAACCAAAAAATAAGTTATGAAATTATTAAAAGTAAAGTGGATGGAGGGTTAGCCGCCAAAGATCAGCTCTTTCAGGGTGAATTAAACCTGGCAACCAGCGAATCGAATCTTCAAAACAAGCAGGTGGACCTGGATAACGCCAAGGACAATTTCAGGCAATACATTGGTATTCCGCTGAGTGAAGAGTTTGATATCATAGCGAATATTGAGTTTACAAAAGTAACTGTAGAAATGGACAAAGCCATTCAAAACGGACTTGAGACCCGAATGGAGTTAAAACAACGGGAAATTAGCATCAAAAATAGCAATGATCAGCTTACGGTGGCAAAATCAACCAACGAATTTGCCGGCAGTGTTGATCTTTCCGTAGGATTGTTTGGTGAAGACCCCAAACTTCCAAATATTTACGATAAACCAACACGTAGTCCACAAGTAATGGTCACGTTAAATATTCCTATTTGGGATTGGGGTGAACGCAAATCGCGCATAAAAGCTGCCGAAGCGGGGATAAAAATTGAAGAAATAAACCTTGCCAATGAACGCACGAATGTTGAGCTTGCAATCAGGCAAACATACCGGAGCTTGCAAAATCTCGATTCCCAAATTGATATTGCCAAACAGAACGAGAAAAATGCCCAGCTAACTTACGAGATCAATCTGGAGCGTTATAAAAACGGCGATCTTACCAGCATGGATTTAAGCAGGTATCAAAATCAGCTATCGGACAAGAAGATGAACTTGGCGAATAGCCTGATCAGCTATAAGCTCGAATTGTTAAACATGAAAATACAATCGTTATGGGATTTTGAAAATAATTCAACGTTTGTTCCAAAAGAAATTCAGGATAATATAAATAACCAAAGGGTTAGGCCATGAAAATGTTGTATTACCAATCTCAATACCATTCGGTAGAAATTAATAGGATGAACAATATATCCAGGATATTTCACCCCATACGGGGTTTAAAAATCGGGTTTGCTTTTAATACTAGCGGGATGTCAGCCCTGTCGGCTTGGTAATTATAATTCTTCCAAATTTATAAAACTTTTAAAAAAACCTAATAATATGAAAAGCGGATGCTTCAAAACTAAAATAGAATTCATCATCTTAAAACACCGAAGGTTTGATATATCGTTAGATAAGATAAATAAAATTTTTTTAAAATGCCTGAGGCATGACATTACCTGGAAAAACTAATAAAAACAACTAACTAAGCATATTATGAAAAAAACTATTTTTTCTCTGATGGTGGCAACACTTCTGGTAGCGTGTAACCAAAATCAGGTAGATTTAAGCAAAGATATCACGGTACCTGTATCAGTGACTGAAATACAACTTAGTTCCATCGAAAAATACATTGATATTACCGGAAGCGTGAAACCCACCAAGGAAGTTCAATTGAAAGCCGACATGTCGGGAAATTATTTCCTTCAAAAAAATCCTTTTACCGGGAGACCATTTGTATTGGGCGACAATGTTCGTGAAGGTCAGGAGATTATTCTTCTGGAAGATAAAGAGTATGAAAACAATATCAAACTCTCCTCATTAAAATTAAACCTCGACATCACAAAACAGGTATTCGAAAAACAGCAATCCCTTTACGAAAAGGGTGGAGTAACATTGACTGAAGTTAAAAATGCCGAAATCAATTTTATCAACTCAAAATACACATACGATGATGCACTTCTACGTCTTCAAAAAATGCATGTGAAAGCTCCTTTTTCGGGCATTATTGTCGATTTGCCCTATTATACACCGGGAGTTAAAGTAGATGCCAATGTGAGTCTGGTAAAAATAATGGATTACAGCAGGTTGCAAATGGAAGTGAACCTTCCCGAAAAAACCTTGGATGCCACCAAACCAGGTCAATTGGTGCGAGTCACCAATTATACACTTCCCAACGATACCCTGAAAGGTTTGCTTACCCAACTTTCACCCGCCATCGATGCCGATACCCGTTCATATAAAGGCATCGTGGTGATCGATAATTCGAAATTGAAACTTCGCCCCGGAATGTATGCCAAAGGTGAAATAGTGGCTGCATCGGCAACCAACACCATTGTCATTTCGAAAGATATTATCCTGTCGAAACAGCGGGGAAATAGTGTTTTCGTGGTTGAAAAAGGTATTGCCTACGAACGTATTATTCAGTTCGGTCTTGAAAATCCAAGAGAAGTGCAGGTTGTTTCGGGTTTAAAAGTTAAGGAGCGACTGGTAACAAAGGGATTTGAAACCCTCCGGGAACATTCCAGTGTAAAAGAAATGAAATAGGTTAGCCACATCATATGAAAAAAATAGTACAATTCGCTGTCCAATTTCCTGTTACTATTTCGATGATTATCATTGGAATTATGTTGTTGGGATATATTTCGCTTGGAAAACTGAGCGTGGACTTATTTCCCGAATTAAATGCCCCCCGTATTTTTGTCGAGTTAAAAGCTGGAGAACGCCCTCCCGAAGAAATCGAAAAACAATTTGTGGAAGGTATTGAATCGCAGGTGATCCGGTTAAAAGGGGTATCTCAGGTATCATCGGTCTGCATGGTTGGTTCGGCAAGGGTAAAAGTTGAGTTTACCTGGGGTACAGATATGGATGAAGCATTTCTGGATATTCAAAAAGCACTTACACCCTTCAGTCAGAGTTCCGACATTCAGAATTTTGTTATTACCCAACACGATCCCAATGCATCGCCGGTGATGCTTGTTGCACTTTTTAATCCCGAGATTACCGACATGAACGAGCTTCGAAAAGTGAGCGAAAACTATATCCGCAACGAACTTATCCGTCTCGAAGGAGTTGCCGATGTTAAACTTACCGGTACTCAGGAAAAAGAGATTGTGGTAGAGACTGATCCCTACAGGCTCAATGCGTTTGGGTTAACTGCCGACAATCTGGTTCAGCAAATTGTGAGCATGAACCGCAATGTTTCCGGAGGTAGTATTGTAGAAATGGGTAAACGGTACATTATTAAAGGAACGTCACTCCTGGCAAGCGAACACGACCTTGACAATATTGTGATAACCTACAAACAAAGAGTTCAGACCAATTCAACTATCGGCAAATTAACCTCTTCGCGAGCCACCACCATCGGCCAAAAAGTACCCGTATTTTTAAAAGATGTTGCCAAGGTCAGTTTTGTGAATAAGAAACCTTACAACATTGTCCGAATAAACGGCCAACGATGCGTGGGTTTGTCCATTTATAAAGAAACAAGTTACAACACCGTAAAAGCGGTTGAGGAACTTAACAAATCATTAGAAACCATCAAGAAAGCATTGCCGGGTTACCAGTTTGTAGTGGTTCAAAACCAGGGGAAATTTATCCGGAATGCCATCGACGAGTTACGGGACAGCGCCTTAACAGGAGCCATATTATCCATTCTGGTGTTGTTTCTGTTTTTACGGCGCATAGGGCTCACAGCTATTGTAAGTTTTGTGTTGCCGGTATCCATCATCACCACGTTTACGCTCATGTACTTTTATGGACTTACCTTAAACATCATGACCCTGGGAGGGCTTGCATTAGGCGCAGGCATGCTGGTTGACAATGCCATTGTGATAGTCGAAAACATCTTCCGAAATCTGGAGCTGGGAATGCCAGTAAAAGAGGCCACCATAAAAGGTACAACAGAAGTCGGAGGAGCTATCATCTCCTCTACCCTAACCACCATAGTCGTATTTTTACCCATTGTTTACCTGCATGGAGCATCGGGTGCGCTATTCAAAGACCAGGCCTGGACAGTCGCCTTTTCTCAGGTGGCCTCGTTGTTTATTGCGATTCTGGTCATCCCAATGCTGTTCCACCGGATGTATCGGAAAAAACGTACAGTAACTGCTACCAATGCACTTCAATTCAAATGGTATGGGGGATTCCTTTCGCGTATTCTTGTCTATCGAAAAACGATATTATTTCTTTCACTTGCCATTATTGGATCAACCGTTTTGATATTGCCATATGTAGGAAGCGAGTTTATTCCAAAAAGCGGAACCAACGAGTTTAGCCTTGACATCAAACTAAAAGAAGGGACGCAGTTACAACGTACCGAAGGAGTCATAAAAAACCTGGAGACTATGCTTTCAGAAAGCCTGAAAGACAAAGCCGAAATTGTATACTGTCAGATTGGCCCTTCTGAAGGCGGCACTAGCGAGAAATCAGTTTTTCAAAACGAGAATACAGCCACCATTAAAATTAAATTAAAACCAGAAGCAGTGAAGGAATCGGAAGCAATTATTGCGCACATTGGTGTAATAACCAATAAAATTCCCGATGCTGAAATTTCGCTGTTGCGTGACGAAACTGCCCTTCAATCCACGTTAGGAACAGATGAATCACCACTTGTGGTTGAAGTGAAAGGCAAGGACATCAAGGTGCTGGATGAATTAACGTCTGATATTAAACAACGTCTGTCCGGCATTCCGGAAATTTATAACCTAAAAACCAGCATCGAAGAAGGAGCTCCGGAAATTGATGTGATCATTGACCGTTACAAAGCTTCAATGTTCAATCTCACTGCCGAAAACATTACATCACAGTTAAAAGATATGTTGATGGGCAAGAATGCCGGAAAATTTGACAATTCAGGAGAATTGAACGACATCACCGTAAGGTTGCCTGAAATCAGTCTTTCCGAATTTAATTCCATTATGCTCCGAAGCGGTGAAAAACAAGTTTCTCTTTACGAAGTTGCCCGAATCGAAAAATCGGTTTCACCCAAGCAGTTGCTTCGGAATAACCAGAGCCGAATAGGCACAATCACTGCCGATATTTCCGGAAATGTGGCATTTGATAAGGTTATTGCCAAAGTTAAAAGCTCCCTGGCTACCATCACTCCGCCGGCGGAATACCAGATAAAAGTAACTGGAGAAGAGGAAAAACGCGAAGAAGCCATGAGCAGCCTAGGGTTTGCATTACTATTATCGATCGTGTTAGTTTATATGGTAATGGCTTCCCAGTTTGAGTCGCTTATCCATCCATTTACTGTATTGTTAACCATCCCTCTGGCTGGTGCCGGTTCCATCTGGGCATTTTTTCTTTTGGGAAAACCGCTCAACATTATGGCGTATATTGGAATCATTATGTTGGGGGGTATTGCTGTAAACAATTCTATTTTGCTGGTCGATGCCATTAACCAGTTTAAAGAACAGGGTAAATCATTGCGCGATGCCATCATACAGGCAGGACAGAACCGAATACGACCCATTTTAATGACGAGTTTATCGTCAATTCTTGGGCTGGTGCCGCTTACATTGGGTATTGGTGAAAGTGCTGCTTTGCGATCACCCATGGCTTTAGCGCTCATATCGGGGCTAACTGCTTCAACAGTAATGTCGTTGGTGGTAATTCCATGTGTTTATTATGTGTTCGAACGACAGAAAAAGGATTCCATCGAACCAACATCTAAAGCTTAAATCCTGGCCATGAACTTTATTATCAAGCGAAAGATATTTATTGCGATGCTGTTCATAGCACTTACCATGTTGGGAATTTTCTCTTACAGGCAATTGCCTGTAGAACTGTATCCAAACACTCAAATCCCGTATCTGTTTGTTCAGATTTCGACACAGCTGGAAATAGACCCAAAATACATGGAAAGCCAGGCCATTATTCCTTTAGAAGGGATCATTGGCACATTGAAAGGTGTGGAAAAAATTGTATCCACAGCAAGCCAGAAACAGGGATTTATTCAAATTTCATACAATCCGTCAACCAATATCAAATTCGCCTATCTCAAGCTGATCGAAAAAATCGAGGAAGCAAAGAAGAGGATTCCGTCCGATTTTTATGTGCAGGCCGTAAAGTTCGACATGGAGCAGTTGAACAATACCCTCATGAAACTTCAGGTGCGTGGCGGAGGTGGAGTGGACAGAGTAAGGCAGGTAATAAACCGTGAGATTTTAACCCGGATACAAAACATCAATGGCATTGCCAACGTGGCAACATTTGGAGGTAAGGAAAAATCACTTGAAATTGTGTTACGCGAAGATGTCTGTAAAGCTTATGGAATAAGACCTTCCGATATCCGGAGTGCTTTAAACAACAACAGTCGAGCACGTACTTTTGCCGGAAAAGTGACCAACGACAACCAACTGATTTTTGTAAACGTAATTTCGGAATATGCCGATGTAGCCAACATTCGTGAACTAATTGTCAAAGAACAGGGTCGAATAAAACTGAAGGATATCGCGGAAATAAATTTCGGAGTGAAAACTCAGGATTCCTATAGCCGTGTAAATGGCAAGGAAGCGGTTACAATGCAACTTACCCGCGACACCCAATCGAACATGATCGACTTGGCCAACCGGGTAAAAAAAGAAATTGATGTCCTCAACAAAGAACTGAAAGGAAAGGATATTGAAATTGTTATCCAGGAGAACTCAGCCGAAACCATGGAAAAAAACCTCAGTCTGATTATGAAATTGGCACTTATCGGTGGTCTGCTGGCTATTTTTGTGCTTTGGATATTCTTGAGGAACCTAACCCTGGTAGTGGCTATTGGTCTTGCCATTCCAATTTCGGTGTATACGGCATTTAATTTCTTTTACGCCTACGGAATTACCATCAATAGTCTTACATTGCTTGGTATGGCGCTGGCCATAGGGATGCTGCTCGATAACAGTGTGGTGGTGATGGAAAACATTTATCGGCTGGCATCCAAAAAAGTGAATATCGAAACGGCTGTAACACAGGGGACCACCGAAGTCTGGAGATCAATCCTGGCAGCTACACTTACTTCGGTAATGGTATTTCTGCCTTTTGTTTTTTCTAAAAATTTCATGGTGGAAGTGCTGGGGAAACATATAGGTGTTTCTATCATTTCTACCTTACTGGTATCGCTTTTGGTGGCGCTTTTGTTGGTTCCTATGATTACCCATACCTTTCTTAAATACCGGAAGAAAGATAAACCTATACAATTCGAAACCATTTCGTACCATAACCGGCTCATCCAAATTTACTTGGTATTGCTAAAATCATGCATGAGGTTTCCGGCACGAACAGTTATGGGAGCTTTAGGCATTTTCTTTCTTACCCTATTGATGAGTCTAGGAATTAGCATGATCAATACAACCGAGCCTGAGGTAGTCAATCTTTCCTTATACGTAAACATGCCAGGTGGAACTACGCTCGACAATACCGACAAGATGGTAACCGAAGCCGAAAAACGTCTTGAAAAGCTAAAGGAGAAAAAGGAATATTTTAGCCAGATTTACGAAAAGGAAGCGGTGATAACCATTACGCTGATAAAGGACTTTAAAAAAGTCCGTAACTTTTCAATTCCCAAAATCAAACAGGAAATTATGAAGAGTGTTTCGGGACTACATCCTGCCAGTTTTTCGTGGGAACCTCCCATTTCAGGTGGCAGATTTGGTACTTCTAGTGGAGAGGGAGCTGGCAACCTGGGGTTTGAGGATTTAATGGGAATAGGAAGCAAAGTTGAAAAAGTACTTATTAAAGGTGAAAACTACGATCAAATAGTATCCCAGGCAAACCTGGTGAAATATTACCTGTCGTCGCAATCATCCATTTCTGCTGTAAACATAAACATACCCGATGCCAGCCCGGAAATTCTTATGAATTTCGACAAACAGCTAATGGCATTCTATAACATTCCTGCATCCTCTGTTTTAACGGAATTAAATTCATTTCCTCATCAGTTCTCAAGCGGTGCGAAATTTAAACAAGGCGTGAACGAATACGACATTCAAATAATTACAAAAACTCCTGCAAAACAGGACGAACGCAACCTGAATGACCTGAAACATTTACCGGTTAGAGGAAGTGATTCTTCGCAGTTCGAATTGCAAAATATTGCCCGTTTTAATTTCACCTCAGGGTTGCCATCGATAAAACGTACCAACCAGCAAAAACAGATTGAAGTGGTTTATTCATTCATCAACGAAGTGCAGAACGATAAAGAACTTCTTACTGCATCACGCCTGGAAGTGGATAATCAGGTACAAAACATAAGGCTTCCATCAGGCATAGCAACAGAGGTTATTCATGATACCCAGGACTTGAGCGACTTCTATTTTTTAATCCTCGCTGCTTTTGTCCTAATTTATATGATCCTCGCCTCGGTATTCGAATCCTTCTCCACTCCTGTGGTATTGATGTTTTCCATACCACTCGCAGCCATTGGGTCACTGACAGCTTTAATCCTAACAGGAAATTCTATTTACAATGCCAATGCATTAACTGGATTTATTATCCTGATTGGAGTGGTGGTGAACAATGGCATTATCCTTATCGATTATTCCAATGTTCTTCGTAAACAGGGTTACCGTCCTTCCCGATCCTTAATGATGTCGGGTCTTGCCCGGGTAAGGCCTATACTTATCACCTCCATCACCACTGTCATTGCATTGTTCCCACTGGCCATGGGAAAAGCCGAATATGTGACACAAATTGGGGCTCCCTTTGCCATCACAGTCATTGGCGGACTTGGACTTAGTACCTTGTTAACGCTCGTTTTTATTCCAACCCTTTATACCGGTTTGCGAAGGTCGCTGGACTGGATTTATGAACAAAAACTGTGGATTAAGATCACCATGATTGTGGTTTGTGCGTTGGGCGGGTATCTCATCTACAAAAAAATAGACAGCCTGGTATGGCAGATTATCGATTACATACTTTTATCGGTGTTGACACCAGCAAGTTTTTTCTTTGTTCAAAACAGCCTGCGCAAAGCAAACGAAAAACTGATAGATGAAAGTACCCTGCTGAACATCAATGTTCGCAATCTGGTTAAAATTTACGATCGCGATAGCCGTTTTATGCGTGAATGGAAATCGGGGATTAAGATCAGAAAACGATTGGGAATTGAACGTAAATACGAGCGGTTAAGGGATATGGATTATTTGTTCTGGCAATTGCCATTTGTAGGTTTTATCGTATATTTTCTGTATTTCTACCTTGAGAATGAATTTTGGTCGTTTTTGTTACCATCAGCATTATACTTTATGGGGTTACTAATCATCATACCCTTAAAAAAATATACTGCCTTTAGGAACGCCCGCAACGGCAAAAAATGGGTTTCCCGCTGGGCAAAATGGGGATACCTGTTGTTTTTCTGGGGATTCCCTTCCCTGGGTATGATCCTTTTCAAACGAAAATTCGGTTTAATTGGATTAGTCATCCCATCAACAGTTATCTGGTACCTTTTGATAATTATTAAGGTAACATCGGACAAGCTTTACCGTGAAAATTTGAATGTGAACCGAATACAAGGTCGCTTTAAAGGAATCCGAAAATTTTTTTACAGGATTGTAATGGTCATTCCCATTATCGGAAAGAAAAAAGTGCCGTTTAAAGCATTAAAAGGAGTTTCATTTGAAATTGAAAATGGAATGTTTGGTCTATTAGGCCCAAACGGTGCAGGAAAATCAACTTTGATGCGTATCATCTGCGGAATTCTGGAACCGAGCTATGGACAAATCACCATCAATGGGATCGATATTAAGGAAAAAAGGGAGGAATTACAGGGATTGATCGGTTATCTGCCTCAGGAATTTGGCATGTACGAGAATTTATCTGCAAATGATTTTCTTCATTACATGGGCATATTGAAAAAACTTTATAACACCGGGCTTCGCGAAGAACGGGTGAATTACGCATTAGAGGCTGTTCACATGAGTTCTCATAGGGATGAAAAAATCGGTTCATTTTCCGGCGGGATGAAACAACGCATTGGCATTGCCCAAATATTGCTTCACCTGCCCCGCATTCTGGTAGTGGATGAACCAACTGCAGGTCTTGATCCGAGGGAGCGAATCCGTTTCAGAAACCTGTTAGTTGAGCTGAGTAAGGAACGTATTGTCATTTTTTCCACCCACATCATCGAAGATGTAGCCAGCTCCTGCAACAGGGTAGCAGTGGTGAAAAACGGAGTTTTAAAATATCTTGGCAAACCGCTACACATGGCACAAATTGCAGAGGGCAAAGTATGGATGGCCGATTTAAGCATCGAAACATTCGAAGAGTTTAAAGAGAAATTCACCATTATTCATCATATGCGTGATGGAGATAATATACGAGTCAGGTGCATGGCAAACAGCTGTCCCATTGAGGGCGCCCGATCGGTTAAGGCTAACCTGGAGGATGCTTATTTGTGTTTGTTGAACCAAAATTTATCTTAGTGTCATGAATATTCGAGAAAAACTAAAACTAGCACTTAACGTCTTAAACTACAATCTCAAAATTGTATTTGCCAATAAGTTTATCTATTTCCTAATAGCTGCCTGGTTGTTTTTTCTTATCGTTATAGGAATTATGTTTTTCGGTGATGGCAATCCCGACATACAGGATATTTACAATGTTCTTATTTTCCCTGGAATCCTGATAATGTTCTATCCAGTTGTTTACAATATTCAAAGCGATAAGGATACCCGTATGCTTGAAATCATTTTTGGGGTTCCAAATTATCGATACAAAGTTTATCTTATACGGTTAGTTATAGCCTTGCTGTTGCTTTCTATGTTACTTTTGATTATGGCTTCATTTACCTGGCTTACGATAATAAAAATCCCTATTTTCCAAATAGTGCTTCAATTGATGTACCCTATGTTTTTTCTTGCTTGCTTAACCTTTTTGTTTTCGACAATTGTAAAAAATGGAAATGGGACGGCCGTGGTGATGGTAATAATCGGGTTGATATTTTTCATTTTAGCTGATAACCTCTCGAAAAGCAAATGGAACCTGTTTTTAAATCCGTTTGAAGTCCCGTCAGGCATGAATCTTTCGATTTGGGCAAATGTAGTTCACCAAAACCGGTTGATGATGATGATTGGTTCCATTATTTCCATCCTGTGGGGGCTTACCAATTTGCAGCAACGGGAGAAATTTGTGTCATAAAAATTTTACAGGTTAAACCTAGATAATTTCAGAAATATAGCTGTTTCAATAATAGTTTATAAATGGATTGAAGGCTCGTTTTTCTAAATTTCCCATATGTCAATTTCAAAATGGTCAATTAAGTGTATTCTTTTTAATGAATATACTTAATTGTACCTAAATTCATTTTTTTGAGCTATTGAAGTAATTGTATAGGCCTTCAAATCGCTAATCACTTGCATCTTTATGAATCATACCTTTCGTGGTTTTTCTTTTTTGGTAGTTTCTCCTCTAATTGCTTTGCTCTCAGCCATCACCAAAACTTTAGTCTTTTTTTGGCTGCCCCTCCCACGCTTTAAAGGTTTATCTTTTTTAGGCATTTTTTTTGAAAAATATCCCTTATCTAGCTCTATTGAACCGGCAAGTTGGTACTACCCATCCCTCTTGTCCATTGCCTGCCATAGCTTATGTAGCATTGCTCAAATTGGCTCGTAGCGTTTGTGTTCAAGTTGTTTCTGTACTTCTTTAGCCGAAATATTTTAAAAGAATTCCTTTTTAATATATGTTTTTATCAAAGCCAGAGATACCCTAAACTCATTTGTTTTTAATTACAAGAAAATCAATTATATAATATTGAATTGATTTAGTGTGAATGATGTAATTTTTTTTAATAATTGTATAACGCTACCCCCCTTTTATATATTCACCTTTGTGTAGTAAATTGGAGTTTGTCCAGTGGATTAGGGTGGGGTAATCCATTTTTTGAGACAGCATTGATAAATTTTATTAAATTTTATATGAAGCAGCTCGAAGTTGATAAATCAAAAGAAAATAATTATAAATTTCCTAAAACGTTAACAGGTATTCAAGGTTTGGATGATATTACATTTGGTGGCTTACCAAAAAATCGTCCAACTCTTTTGCTTGGAAATACTGGATGCGGGAAAACAATTATGGCGATGGAATTCCTTATTAATGGAATTGAAATGTATAACGAACCTGCTGTATTTATTGCGTTTGAAGAAAAAACGGATGAACTGGTTCAGAATGTAAAGTCACTAGACTACGATCTGGATGCACATCTTGCAAATAATAAAATAGGAATAGGCGTTTAGGTATCCCGTTTTTGGTTACCTTTGATTGATGGAAAAAAGAGCAATATTTACAGGAGTGAATTCAATAAAGTTCAATCAACGATTTAAAACGGAAGATGATTGTTATTCGTACATAGCAGACAT